>CAYNJC010000029.1:0-57785 GCA_964397565.1 uncultured bacterium | reverse complement strand
CAACCACTACTTGCCGCTTGACTTTTAAGACCGTATCTACAAGGACGCTGCAAAGGAGAAAGCGCTCTCATTGGTAATTCTCTCGCCGCGCGAGAATTTATTGTATACTACTGCCATGCGCAATGTGCAATTGATCATTGCCTATGACGGCACAAACTTTCACGGCTGGCAAGCCCAGGCGGGCGTGCGCACCGTGCAGGGCGTGCTGACCGAGGCATGCGCCGCGCTGCTGCACCACCCCGTGCTGTTGACCGCCGCCAGTCGCACGGACGCAAAGGTGCACGCACGCGGGCAAGCGGCCAACTTCATTACCACGTGCGCCTGGCCGGCGCAGAATCTGCACGGCGCGCTCAACAGCCGCCTGCCGGACGATGTCGCAATTGTGGCCCTGCGCGATGTGGACGAAACCTTTCGCAGCCAGGCGGCGTGCGGCAAGCATTACCAATATCGCATTTGTACCGCAGCGGTGGACGATCCGTTGACGCGGCATCTGCACTGGTGGTATGCCCGCCCGCTCGATCTGGCGGCCATGCAAGCGGCGGCAGCGCTGCTGGTTGGCTCGCATGATTTTCGCGGCCTGCACGTGCAGTCCGGCAAGGAGCATGAAACAACCGTGCGCGAGATTTTTGCCGTGCACGTGACGCCGCATGCTGAAGAACTAGTCCTGGATGTGCTCGGCTGCAGTTTTATGTACAAGCTGGTCCGTTCGCTGGTGGGCTTGCTGGTGGCGGTCGGGCGCGGGCATGTGCGCAGTGAAGATGTGCCGGCGCTGTTGGTGGGGGCGCCGACGGCGCGGCGCTCGGAAGTGGCGCCGCCGCATGGTCTGACGCTCATGCGCGTGTTCTACGCACCGGCCGAACCACGCCTGCCGGAGTGATTTCACGCTGGCCGCGCCGCCCGCGCCGTCTATGCCAAGACCTTATTTTACAGCGGCAAGCCGCACACCCTCAAAGAACGCAGGGCGCGCATCCGCGCGATCAGCAGCGCTAAAAAAGCCGCGCGGGCCCCCTCTCATACGTTGCGTTTTAATTGAGAGATTCGCAACTGCATATGAGCCGTTTATGCTATAATCTCAGCATCGGTCGAGCAGGCGGCCACGCCACGGCGGCGCGCACACGGCATGCCGGTAGTGTTGGTCACCGCTCATCACCACCCTCTGGCGAACCACAACGGCACGTATGATCACGGTCATCAGTCTGACACAGTTCGCGTTTCTGTCGCTCGGCATTATGGCGCTGAAGATCCTGCTGCATGCCACCAGCAACCCCGCGCCGCCGCCGCCCTTTGCCGCGTTCCTCGACCACTATTATGTGTGGCTGTTCGCCCTGCCGATCCTCTGGGTTGCCTACGCGTCCGCCTGTGCGCGCATTAACCGCGGAGTGCTGTCCGCCGGGGTGGCGCGCGTGGTGGGGGTCCTACTCGCGGCCGCCATTTTCATCTGCTTTGCCATTGTGATTCTGTTGCCCAGCACCTGAGCGCAGCGCACTGGCGGCACAGCACGATTTCAACGCAAAGGCGCAAAGACGCGAACAAGTGAATAGCTGATGCTGGATACTTGATAGTGGATGCTGATTGTCAGAGATTGCCCACCGATCACCGACGCACCTCTGCCGCTGGCTTGGCCAGTACCGCCAACGGCGGCATGGGAGCGGCCTCTGTGCCGCGAATCTGCCGCCGTTCCGCCAGTTGTAGCTGCGCCGCCTGCTTGGCGCTGCCTTGGCTAGTCCCGCCAGCGGCGTGGATCGGCGCGGCTTCTGCACGTTATCGTTCAGCATTTCTTATTCAACATACAATATGCTCCGCCGGCCATGGCAGCAGCAGTGTGACCACTTGACAACATGACGTTATAACACTATACTGTTAGCCAACACAGGAGCACAATTATGAGCATCGCGGTGAAACGAGCAACGATCTATTTTGACCCATCCGTGCACCGAGTCTTGCGCTTGAAATCAGTTGAGACGGCGCGGAGCGTCTCAACCTTGGTCAATGACGCGGTGGCAACCGCGCTGCGCGAAGACCTGGACGACTTGGATGTCTTAAAGAAAAGGGCACATGAACCCACCATTTCCTTTGAAACCGCGCTCAAGGAGTTGCAACGAAATGGGAAAATATAGCGTTGAATTGAAGAAAAGCGTGCTGAAGGACTTTGCAGCAATCCCCAAAAAAGACCTTCAGAGAATCATTGCGGCCCTACAAGCCTTGCGCGATAATCCGCGCCCGCCACAAGCCAAAAAGCTCTCGGGACTCGAGCACTATCGCGTACGGCAGGGCGACTACCGCATCCTCTACACCATTGACGATGACGTGCTGGTGGTGGTGGTGTTCGCCGTAGGTCACCGGAAAGACATCTACCGATGATTGCACCCGCGCCGCCACTGTTGAACCAACCCGACGGCTGGCCCCGCCCGCCACTGTAGCCGCAGTTTGACCACGGATCACACGGATGGCACGGATCGCCAATGCATCCGGCAGAGATTTTTGCTGTGCAGATCGCGGCTTTAAGGCTAAAAAACAGCTCCTTCTTCAGCATATAGTATTTCTTTCGAGCGACTTGCCGTGGTCTGTTTCCAATCGCTATTTGCCGTGGTTAGACCCAATCGACCTTCAATCGAACCCTTTGCTTACGGCAGATTTTTGCGCGCACTGGCTGTGATTGCGGTCCGCGCGTATTTTGCCCGGACTTGCACCGCACAATCACCATACAAGACACGAATGCCGGCGCGCCGGGCTTCAATGTGGATGGTCAGGTTTGCGATGGGGCTGTGCTTGTAGTCTGTCATGCAAAATACATAATCGGGCGCGCTGACACCGCCCAGACTGGTGTCGCTCATGCGCTCATACAGAGTCAAATGCCCCTTGGTCAATTTGACCTGCAACACGTCGAACATGGTTGCGCATCTCAGTGACATGTCGCGCCGGCCGTACTCCATGAAGCGACCATACGGCAGTGGCAGTGAATAACTAGAGTAGTTATTACTATTGTAGATTGCGACATACAGTTGCACGTCGCGCAGCGATTCAAGATTGACGTTGGCGGCCCGCAAGCCCAGTTTCCATTTGTGCCGCGGATATTGTTTGCCGCTGAGATAGCGCTTGAAGCTGAGCTTGGTACACTGTAGAGAAACCTGCGTCTCCTTCCAGACGCGAACAAAGTATGATAAAATAGCATTATTGTTGCCGTAGTCTTCCAGCCCTATCCAATAAGTTCCCGCGCTCAGTTGGCGCGTAATCATCGCAAACGCGCCGCTACCGCTGTCGTCATCGCTGGCGATCAGGTACTTGTTTGAATCATAGAGATACATATAATTATCGTACGCAGCGGCGCCCCATGATTCAATGGCGCAGTAGCCCGCAGTTGCGACGTTGAACATGATGTAGTCTTTGTCGCCGACTGGATCAATCGAGCGCTGTTGTGTCTCGCCAATGTTGATTGTCTTTGCCGTATCAAAGCTGTCGTCTGGCTCATACTTGTCAGCGGCTGACACGAACAAACAACACAGCGACAAGAGCAAAACTATTCTTCCGAATGTCATACGTCACCTCCGCATTGCAGGAAACACCTGCGGATTATGTCAGACAGAACGCAAGACTTATCAGGGGATAGTCTTCCCGTTCCACGGTGTCGGTGCTTGATTACCGTTTATGAACCAGTATTCCTTTTGGCGATCAACCGCGTTAGGCACGATGACCGGCTTGGTTGGCGTTCCAATAATATAAACGCCGTGGGATTGGACGCAGCCTGGCTTGCCACTAACCCTGCGAATCACACCTTGCGGCACGATGCCCGCGAAGCTGTTGCTTGCCTGTGCCGCGCGCCAGAATGCTCCGGGATCCATGCCGGCCACAAATACTTGTTGGGCCAGATATGTATTGGTAGTTCCCGTCAGTCCGCTATCGCGAAGATATGCGGCTTTGACTGAGTCAATCGCGTAACCTCTCACGCCAACATTGGTGGCAAATACCCAGCTATCTTCGATGGCATAGGCAATCAGTTCGTTAAACCAGTCTGCCACAAACACGCCTTGAATCGTGCCCTCGGCGGCAATCAGCTTCACCCCTTTGCCGTTGAAGCTGGCTGGCGCAATGATACGGCCAAGAATCTCGCCGTATTCGCCCTGCCATCTCTTGACTTTCACGTCCCGCAGGCCCACACTCAGCACGGTGTCACCACAGGCCAAGCCGTGGCACACCCGCGCGCGCTTGTCGTGCCGGTACCCCAAGCTGCCGCCGTCAAACTGAATCGAGCGCACGCCGCCGGCGGCGTGAATCTCATCAACGGAACAGTCTTTGGTCTTGATAATATGGATGGGCCCGTCGGCCTCAATGTAAGGAATCGTGGTGTGACCATCGCCCCCCATCTTGGAAGTAACCCTGACAAATATCTTGGCGGGTGAGATGAGTCCGCTTATGAAGATACTCTTGCCTTGGATAGTGATGGCTGGTTGCGGCTTGGCGTTAATACGGCAGTATATCTCGTTGCCGTCTTCGCGCAACGGTGTTCGTCCCGTCGCATCGAGCGCCCACTCGTTCACCAGTGCAAACGGGCGCGGCATAGTGGCGACATTGCCATTACTCAGGCTGATGAGGCGCAGCAAGGGCATCACGCCGGCGGCCAGGCCTTGATTGGCAAAAGTGAAGGCAACCATCGAGTAATCACTCGTGGCGCGCCATGCGGCAAGTTCAACGCCCGGATCGGGACCAAACCGCAGAGTGTATTCCTCGTTGCTGCAGGTGGCAATCTCAAGAAAACCGGTCTGATACAACCCGATCTGTTGCGGCCAGTTGGCCAGAATGGGAATTGAATTGGTGCCGGTGACCAAGACAACTTTGACCGTCGCGCTGGTGGACCAGCCGTAGATATCTTGTGCCGCCACGAGAATCGTATTGGTCACGCCATAGGGCAAGGCCAGCGCGACACCCGGCACGGACCAGGCATTGGACACCAGCGTCAGGTTCCCTTGCGCCAGACTGTCCACATTGCTCCATGAAGCAGCCGCAACGGGTGCGTAGACATCACGGATGATGCCTTGCAGATCAAAATCATAGCCATCCGCAAGCAGCAATCCGCCACCCGCTGGATATGTGAACCAAATGAGCGGCGGTGAGAGATCAAGCACAGCCAGCATGGTATCGCTGTTAAAGTTGCCGGCGGTGTCGTACGCGGTAAAGACAAGGACGTTGGTGCCCTCAGCTAGACTCATGTTGTTCGCCAATGTTGTCCACGCTGAAAGCCCGGTGGCAATTCCGCTGCTGGCGGCGGTTTGATTCGCCCAAAGGATGACACTGAGATCGCCGTGCATGTCTGCCGCAACACCCGTGACAACAAACGTCCGGATGTTGGTGGTGAACGTCATGCCGGCATAGGGCTCCATGATGGCGATGGATGGCGGCGTTGCGTCCACGCCGAAGGTGGAATAGCCAGTCGTAATCACGTTGCCGGCCCAGTCAGTGACTTCCAACTGCCAGTTGTAGACCAGCGCTGTTTCATTCGTAAATGGATTGTAGGGAAATGTCGCATACACGCTGGTTGCAGGCGCATCCACCCATGTCGTTATCCCATACCAGAAATCATGGTCAGGCCCGATGTAGTGAAAGCGAACACTTTGAATGCCGCTACGCCAGATACTGCCCGTATCTGTGACCTCATACAAGAATTGCAGCATCCCCGGCTTGACATAGCGGCCATTCCACGGGTCAAGCAAGCTTGCCATCGGCGGTGTCGTGTCCAGCATGACACGCGTGGCAACACTGGTCAATTCCTGGCTTGTGGGCATCACCACTTTGATACGCCATTGGTTCGTACCCAGCAGAATTGAAGTGAGTGTATTGGTCAGACTATCCGTCGCCATCCAAGGATTGTTGTTAAGCTCAATATACGCTTGTGCATTGCTGGGCACAAACACCGGGACAGACCAACGAAAATTAACAATTGGCGTATTGAGCCAGACATCGTTTTGCGGATAAATATGGTAAATGCGGGTGGCGGCAATAATGAACCTGGTAATCGGGGATGCATTGGTGTTGCCAGCGCGATCACGCACCAACATCTGCCAGAAGTAATTGGTGCCGTCCTCAAGAGGATTCAGAGGAAATGTTACGTATTGGTTGATGATATTCGATGCCGCCGCCCAGCCAAACAGTGTCGTCTGAAACAAAGTCGTCTCGTGCCAGAACCTGAAGCCGACCCATTCCACACCACTGGCCACCTCATTTGACCAGCCCGCCAAGGGATCGTAAACGCGATAGCCAAAGACCGCCCGGTTGGTGGCAATGACACCCATGTTAATAGGATATACTTGCAGCACAGTCGGTGCGTTGGTATCCAACATGACATAGGCAATCTGCGAAGTCTCCGTGACGCCTTGCGGTGTGTTGTACGCAACTTGCAACTGATTCGTGCCCAGTTGGAGAGCCACGACGACACTGGTCAAGTTCAGTGGCGCCGCCCATGCATTGGCGTTGAAGCGATAAGCTACCCATGTCGGGTCGGTGACAATGACCGGTACGGTCCAGACCACCAGGTTCGTAACCGCATTGGTGTAGCTGCCGTTCGGCGGCGCAACAATGGCGACGCCCTTGTTGGTCACAATCACGGTCAATGCGTCTGAAGCGATCTGGCCTGCCGCAGTACGGCCAATGACACAGATGCGGTTGGTGATATCCTGCAGGAATTCCGGGCCGACATTGGTCGACCACGAAATGGCCGGCGGAATCGCCAGCGATTTTCGGGAGGTCGTATTGGTAAGCAAGATGCTGGCAATGGAGGGCGACGCGACTCCGCTGATGGTCAGACGCGAACAGCCCTGCGTGTCGCATGTTTGTGCCCAGGTCCAGGTGCGCAGCTGACCACTAAACTCGCAATACACATTGCTTAAGCGATACGTGTAATAGGTTGACGTCTCGTTGGTGGTGCCATCCGTGCCAATCGTTGTGAGGGCTGCTTCATATTCGCTGCTGCGCGTGCAGTTGGACACCGCCACCGCGCCATTCCATGCTCCGTGCTGGGTGCCACTGACAACACCGCTATTCCATATCTGCGACCGGACGCACATGCCGACGTCATACACGGCCAGCCCGTATTTTGACTGCTGAACGATCTGCCCATTGTTGATAATCGTATTGGTAAGCACCGACAGGTTGCCGATGGTGTCGAGGAGTACGAGGTCGTTCGCGCCATCGGCATTCACATCCCGGATGACGGCAGCGCTGTTGCTGACCGTTCCCGCGATTGTATGCCGGGTGTAGGCCACCATGCCGCTGCCCGCGCTCATATAGACGAGGCTCGGCGCTGCATCAGCAACACTCATCACGATATCTAGATTGCCATCAAGATTAAGATCGCCCAGCTGAACCGCGCGACTGTCGTCACCGGCGGATAGCACCGCATCGTACAGGGTGAAATTGATGCCACTGCCATCGCCAATCAGAATCACATCGTGTTGCCCGAAGCTATTGGCAATGACAATGTCTTGATTGCCGTCGCGGTTGACATCGCCGAGTTTCACGCCATAAGATTCATAGCCGTTCAACACCAAATATGGCACCAGATTCGTACCAGTGGCATCATTAAGATAGACAAAATCGCCATAGTTGTTTCCGCTTACCGTAACCACATCGAGCATTCCGTCATGATTTAGGTCTGCGGCGTCAATGTCATGCGTGTCCGTGCTGGCAACAAGCAACGTTTCGCGCGCATTCCAATTGGTTGCGGTCCTGTCGTTGTAGTACACAAACACCCGTTCAACGCTCTCATTCACGACCAGAATATCCGCGTAGCCATCGCGATTTATATCGCGCGCCTTGACGACTGCGGTGCTGCGCGGACGTGTGCCAAAACATACGCTGGAATAGTTCGTGCCCGAGGCCGAGCCAAACAAGACCATGTTGGTAAGGTTGTCCCGGCCCACCACAAAGTCAAGCCAGCCGTCGTTGTTGAAATCCGCCACGTCGACAGAACGCACCGCCGGTGGACCTATCCACGGTACGGCGTTTGTAGTGAAATCTGTCGGCGTGCCATAGGTCCAGTTGGTCCCTGAAGCAGTGAAGACGACCACTTCATTGCGCCCGTCGCGATTCACGTCTGCTGAACACACGGCAGTTACGACATCAGTTGTGCAGACGACCGCGTTGGACAGAGCCCAATATGGCTGAACCACCGTATTGGAGGTATGTGCGTAATCCCACTGCAAAGAAGGCACCGTGCTAACAATGACAGGTTCAACTTGCTCATCGACACGCAGCGCGGCTTCGCCACCCATCACCGACAACACGCACAAAAAGCAAAATGATGCATTCCGGAATCTTCTCATGACAAAACCTTTAAGTTGTTGAAAAACAGAGTCGAAATGTTATGAAGAAGTTTCTTTGCACTGGGACACACAGATACTCGATTTGCATTTCTTAATTGGAGGTGTCCATTAATTCTGTCGTTCGCGGGAACGGCAGAAAATAAAGCGAGGTGCGAACTTACGCACCTCGTCTCAAAGCCCTGCGACGGGCTACTACGTGTGATGCGAGTCCGCACCCCTGTTGGGGGTGCCGACCGTCACAGCTCACGTAGTTCAGAAATGTCGCAGTTTCTTGAGACGAGCCGTCCGGTGTCACCGGCTATGTGTATTAAGTTTTAGGTTTCAGGTGTTAGGTTTTAGGTTGATTAAAAGAACTAGAGTTCGGGTTTCGGTTGGTGAAGAGAATAAGATCAGAATATTTCTTGACTCATTTTGTTGCCGATCACCTAAAGTGCTCAAAAAGATTACTCATTGGTGTTAGAAACCGCCTTGCTTCACGTTTCTCGCCAAACTATACCACAATCGTCATGGAATGTCAAATGCAAGCGACTGACCAAATTGCATTGGGGACGCATCTCACTAATCAGATGCCAGAAGTGAAACCAATGAAACAATCCATGTTACTCAGTGTTTACGCCGTTCCAGCGACTGATATAAGTGCAGCAGTTGCTCGCAATTCTGCTGCGGGGCAAATTGACTTGCGGCCCAAGCTTGGGCTTGCGGCCGTAACGCGCGCACGTCGTCGGCGTGCGTGGCGACCCACGCCAGGCGCGCGGCCAGCGCATCCACCGCGCCCGGCGGAAACAACCAGCCGGCACGATCCTCCGGCACAAAATCGGGCACACCGCCCGTGCGCGCTGCCACAACAGGCGTGCCCAGCGTCAGCGCGTTGATCACCGTCATCGGGCAGTTCTCATAACATTCAGACGGGAACACAAGCACCAAGGCCTGCGCTAACGCGGCGGCGATTTGTTCATGCGAACAGTAGCCATGAAATGTGATGTGCGTTGCGCCGGCCTGCGCGACAAACGCACGAGCCGGCGCGGCTAATGGCCCATCACCAATGACATGCAGTGGCAATTCAGGCACGCGCACGGCGGCGGTCAGCAACGTCATGATGCCTTTTTCTTGCGAGAGCCGGCCGATGAACAACGCATGTGGCGCACTTGTCGGCGGCGCGGCGCCACCAGGTGTAACCGTCGCGGCATTGGGCTTGACCATCATGCGTGCAGCGTCGAAGCCGGCGTCCACAAGGATTTTCTTGGTGAACGAATTCAGTGTGATGTAGCGGTCAATCGTGCGCGTGAACGTGCCGCGCCATTGGTGCCACCAGATGATCAAAGCGTACCAGAGCGAATACAGGCGGCTGTCGCGATAACATTTCTGGCGCACGCAGGCCCAGCGCCGGCCTTCGAGGCAATCATGACAGACGTTGCCGTCGCGAAACAGCAGGCCATCGATGCAGACAAAACGAAAATTGTGAATGGTCTGCACAATGGGCACGCCGGCGCGGCGCAGCGTCCAGTACAGCGCGGGTGAAATCAACGGGAAGACATTATGGACATGTGCGACGGTGGGTTTTTCGCGCACGATCAGCGCGCGCAGGTCGCGCGTGGTGCGCGGATTGTGGAACGCGGCAAAGAAGGACCAGAGCCGCTGCCAGAAGGGCATCTGCGCAATCTCGGCATTGTCGCGCGTGTAGGTGATGACCCGCTGGCCGTGCGCGCGCAGAAGCGCGACCTCGGCGGCGAAAACCTGGTCCTCGCCGGCGCGGATTTGATAATGATTATGGCAGACCAGAATGGTCACTGGCGCGTGCTGTTCCCTTGATGTCGTGCTCATGTGCTATGCGGCCCATGTTCATTGGGACCGCCCAATGGCTTCTGAAACGCGTGTGCATTGTACACTATTCGCGGCGCGGCTGTCCACTTTGTTGTTCACCCCAATTCCGGCGACGCGCGCTGAAAACCGTGCTGCGCCGGCGTTGCGCAGTTATCGCACGCTGATGGTGGATCTCGCTCTGCAGGCAAAATCGCCCATTGTCTGCTCTTTACCCTTTCAGAACCGCCAGCGGGCGCAGGCGCGCAACGACATTTGCCAAGCCGGCTTGTGCCACGACCTGAATAATCTCATCAATGTTCTTGTAGGCCGCCGGCGCTTCCTCCTTGATCGCCGCGCGATCTTCGCAAATCAAACTGACGCCTTCCATCGAGTGACGGAATTCCGCGTCGCTTATCGCCGCCGGACGGCCACGACCGGCATTGCCGCGCGCCGCGCTGCGACTCATCGTGCGGCCGGCGCCGTGATTGACCGAAAAGAGCGATGCAGCCCCGGTCGCAACGCCCGCCAGCACGTAACTGGCCGTACCCATCGAGCCGGGAATCAGCACGGGTTGGCCGGTCGCGGCGAACGGCGTGCCGGCCATCTGTTCGGCCGCGAACGCGCGCGTCGCGCCTTTGCGGTGGACGCAATACGCGACGCCGCCATGTGTTTCGAACTTGGCAATGTTGTGCGGCACGTCATAGAGCGCGGGCAGTGGCGTGTCCGCGCCATAGTGTTCGCGCACGACCGCACGCACCAGCAACGCCATCAGGTAGCGATTGACAAACGCAAAATTGGCGGCGGCGTTCATGGCCGCGCGATAGGCCTCGCCCTCGCGGGTGCGCAGGTTGAAGTAAGCCAGTTCGCGATCCGGCAACGCATGGCCGTGGCGCTCGTCCCATGCGCGCGCGGCGCGCATCTGTTCATCGGCGACCTGATGGCCGAGGCCGCGTGAGCCGGAATGAATCATAATGATGATTTGATTCTCAACCAAGCCAAAGGCGTGAGCGGTGGCGCGGTCGAACACGGTCTCCACGTATTGCAGCTCAATGAAATGGTTGCCGCCACCGAGCGAGGCCAGTTGGCTGCTGCCGCGTTCTTTGGCGCGTGCGCTGACAGCCGCGGGGTCACCCGGCAGACTGCCGTTGTCTTCGACGCGCGCGCAGTCATACGCGAATTCATCCGGCGCAAATGCGGCGGCCACGGCAGCATGCGCTTCGGCCAACGCGGGCACAGCCGCAAGGCCGCACTGCAGCACCGCCTCGAGCTGCGCGGACGTCACGGCGATATTGCGCTTGCCCTCGCCGAGCGGGATGCGCCGGGCGATGGCGCGCGCGACGGTCGGTGCATCGAACTGCGCGCGGGTCAGCGGCGTGGTCATCAGGCGCATGCCGCAGT
Source organism: uncultured bacterium (assembly GCA_964397565.1). GTDB lineage: Bacteria > Auribacterota > UBA3054 > UBA3054 > JAPLST01 > JAPLST01. The sequence goes on along the minus strand of CAYNJC010000029.1, from coordinate 46,275 downwards.
TGATGTCATAGCCAACCGCGCAGGGTGAAATTAGATTGGGGGTGGCGAAGATGCAGCCGATCGGCACGCCGAAGCCGACGTGAATATCGGGGGTGGCCAGAACGATGGCGTCGGGGTCGAGGCAGGCGGCGTTCTGCAATTGGCGTAGGGCCTCGGGTTCGACACGCGTGTTCTCACCGGCAAAGACGAGGGCGGATTGGCGCATCGCGCCAGTGCGCTCGATCAGCAAGCGTTGTGGATCAAGGCGTTGCATCGTGCCGGCGCCGGCGGCCGGCGGGCTCAATAGATGAAGGTCTGCTAGACAATGGTGTCGCGCTTGTCGAAAACGCTCGCGATGATGGTGATCGTCGTGCCGGCGGGCTCATGCGTCGTGCGCGCAAAGAGACGACCAGCGCGATCACAAGCGGCCGTTGCATCGGATTCCTCAGCCGGTGGTTACTGCTTGAGTGTAGCACAATACGCGGCGGGAGTCAACGAAATCTGGCACAGACGAACGGGGACGGCGAAGACGCCGCGGGGAGCTTGCAGAGACCCCCGGCGCTGTGCCGGCGGCAGCCGGCCCGGCACGGTAGGACTCAGCGCTGGCCGTACTGCTTCTGGTAATATTCCTTGTACGACCCGTCTTTCAGCTTTTCCCACCACCAGCGATTCTGGACATACCAGTCAACCGTCGCGCGGATGCCGTACTCGAACGCCACCGCCGGTTGCCAGCCGATCTGTGCAATTTTTGCGCTGCTCAAGGAATAGCGCCGGTCGTGGCCCAGGCGGTCCTTGACGTATTTTTTCAGCGCTGCCGGTTTCTTGAGTTGGGCCAGGATCAGGTCAACCACGACAATGTTCTCACGCTCGTTGCCGCCGCCGATGTTGTAGACCTCGCCATTGACGCCGTGCTGGATGACGCAGTCGATGCCGCGGCAGTGATCGTCCACATGCAGCCAATCGCGGATGTTCTTGCCGTCGCCATAGATTGGCACGGGCTGGTCGTCGAGCAGATTCGTGACAAAGAGCGGAATCAGTTTCTCGGGATACTGATACGGCCCGTAATTGTTCGAGGCGCGCGTGATGCAGACCGGCATGGCATAACTGGCAAAATAACTGTAGGCCAGGCGATCGGCCCCGACTTTGCTGGCCGAATAGGGATTGCGCGGCAGCAGCTCATCGGTTTCGACCGAGGAACAGCCGGGCGCGATCGAGCCGTACACTTCATCGGTTGAAATCTGGATGAATTTCTTGACTGGCTTGACCTTGGCGGCTTCGAGCAGGACATACGCGCCGTAGACGTTGGTCGTAATGAAATCGGCCGGGTTGCCGATCGAGCGGTCGACATGCGTCTCGGCCGCGAAGTTGACAACGACATCAATACCTTCCGCAAAGATGGTGGCGACGACGGCCGGGTCGGCGATATCGCCGTGCACAAAGCGGTAGCGCGGATCGTTGGCCAAATCTTTAAGATTGTCGAGGTTGCCGCAATACGTCAACTTGTCAAGATTGACGACCTGGCAGTCCGGGTAGGTGCGCAGCAGATAGCGCACAAAATTCGCGCCAATAAAGCCGGCCCCGCCGGTGACCAGATAGCGTGTCATGGGGTGGTTCTCCGCGCCGCGGTTTAGGCGCGCCGCTTGAACAACTTGTTAAAGAACAACACCACCGGGCCGGCAATAAACACGGTCGAATACGTGCCGGCGATGCAGCCCACCAGCAGCGCGAAGGCAAAGTCGTTGATCACGACGCCACCAAACAGGTATTGCGACAGGACGACAAACAGGACCGTGCCCGAAGTCAGAATCGTGCGCGACAAGCATTGGTTGTTGGCCAAGTTCATGATGTCCTTCAAGGTCATGCCCTTGTTCAGGCGTACATCCTCGCGGACGCGATCGAAAATGACGATGGTGTCGTTGACCGAAAAGCCGATGATCGTCAGCAGCGCTGCAATCACGATCAACGAGATCTGCCGCCCGCTGAAGGCGAAGAAGGCCAGGGTCACCAGCACGTCGTGGGCCAAGGCCACCATCGCGCCGATGCCATACTCCCACTCGAAGCGGTACCACAAGTAGATCACCATGACAATCAGCGAGAGGATCATGGCGTAGGTCGCCTTGCGCACCAGGTCTTCGCCGATGGCCGGGCCGATCTGCTGCTGTTCGCCGACGACAAACGGGTCGCTGGTGAAGGTGCTGCGCAAGGTTTCAATCACCTTGCCGCTGGTATTGAATGGGCTGCGAATGAGCACTTGTTTGCCGTCGCCGACGGTTTGAATGGTGCTGTCGGCGAGGCCGATTTGCGCCAGCGCATCGCGCACCGGGCCGACCTGCACCGGGGCGGTGAAGTCAAGCCGCACCATGTCGCCGCCGGTCAGTTCGACGCCCCGGATCGGGGTTTGCAGCAGGGACGTGCTCAGCTGCGTTTTGCCTGCCGCCATGGCCTTGTCTTGGTTGACCCAGCGGATGCCCATCACGAGCATGCCGGTCACGATAATGACAATCGAGGCCAGCGCGCAGATATGGCGCTTGCCCAGAAAATCAATGTGGGTCGCACCAAAGAACTGGGACATGCGCAAGCGCGTGAACGACTCGCGCGTGGCCAGCAGCTCGAAGACATAGCGGCAGACGAAGACGGCCGTCAGCAAGTTGGCGACCAAGCTGATGATCAAAGTCAAGCCGAAGCCGCGGATCGGCCCGGTGCCAAGGAAGTACAGAATCAAGGCAGTGAAAATGGTGGTCAAATTCGAGTCAAAAATAGTGACCCAGGCGCGTGCGAAGCCGTCCTTGACGGCGCGGTGCAGGTCCTTGCCGGCGGCCTGTTCCTCGCGAATGCGCTCGAAGATCAAGACGTTCGAATCAACCGCCATACCGATGCCCAGGATGATACCGGCGATGCCCGGCAGCGTCAGCGTCGCGCGGAAGAAAGCCAGCACGGCCAACAAAATGATGATGTTCAGCATCAGGGTCAGATTGGCGATCAAGCCGGCCAACAAATAATAGACGACCATGAAGGCCATCACGACCAGCATGCCGACCAGCCCGGAGATCAAGCCCTTGCGGATCGAATCGGCGCCCAAACTAGCGCCGACAATTTGGTTCTGAACAATGTCCAACTTGGCGGGCAAGGCGCCGCTGCGCAGCACCAGCGCCAGATCGGCCGCCTCGCGATCAGTGAAACTGCCGTGGATCACGGCGTTGCCGCTCGGAATCGATTCGAGCAGCAACGGAGCCGAATAGATCACTTCATCGAGCACGATCGCCAAGCGTGCCACCGCGTTGTTCTGCTTGTAGGCCTGCGAGGTCAGGCGCGAGGTCTTGCGCAGGCGGGCTGTGCCGCTGCTGTCCAAACTCAAGGCCACTTCCCGGGTGCTGGCATTGCGCAGGCTGACGCGCGCATCCTTGAGCGACATGCCGTCAATCGCGATATCCCGATTGACCAGCGCAAACTCACGATAGACCCCACCGCGCTGCGGGTCCGGCACCGGCCGCCCCAGCATCAATTCATAGTCCGGCGGGACCCGGCTCTTGATCTGCGGATCATTCAACAGATTGCGGAAAAATTCGGTGTCGGCGTCGCTGATCTTATACGACGTGTAGGGCACGCCGGCGTCGGTGCTGCCGGACTCCACCAGCAACTTGTCCTTGAACTTGCGCACGCGGTCAAGGCGGTTCAATAAGTCCGCCGTGCGTTTCTCCGGTGCGGTCAGACGGAATTCGAGCTTGGCGGTCTGCTTCAACAGACGCAGCACCCGGCCCGGATCCTTTTCACCCGGCAACTGCACCACGACCCGCGGCGGGTCTTGCATGACTTGGATGCTGGGCTCGGTCAAGCCCAGCTCGTTGATCCGGTTCTCGACCACGCGCCGGGCCTGCTCCAGCACTTTGTGGCGATTATTGGCGATGTAACTCGCTTTGAGCGAGGCACGGAAGCTCGGCCCGACCGCGTCGCCCGGCAGATTCAAGCGATCCTGAAAATCCGTGCTGGCCTTGATCACCGTCAGCGCCTGCTGGGCTACGGCCGTGTTGGTGAAGACCAGCTCGATGACCGTGTTGGTCACGTCGGCGATGCGGACGAACGCGACATCTTTTTCGGCCAACGCGTCTTTCAGAAGCTCGCGCGCGTTCTGGCGCTGGACCCGCACCGCGTCGTTCTCGTCCACTTGCAGGATGACATACAAGCCGCCCTGCAAATCAAGGCCGAGGTTCAGGGCCCGGTCGCGATCGCCTTCCCACCATTTCTTGACGTTGAATTGAAATTGTTTGAGCAGGTCGTCATCCGGAATGCTTGCCTGCTCCTCCTTCCACGCGCCGAGCGTGTTGCTCTGCGGGTCGCCGATCTTCTCGATCTTTTCCTTTTCGGAGTAGCACGACCAGCGGATCGTCGGATAGATGCAATAGAGGCAAAACAGGAGACCCAGCAGAATCACACTGCCTTTTATACGAAGTTCACGGCTCATGAGCAATGCACGCGGGGATGCCGCGCCTGATGGTTAGTGGTATGCATTTCAGGGTTCAACATTCAACATTCAATATTCAATATTAAATATAAAAAATTCAGGGTTCAGTGCGTCGACGCGGAGCATCATTTCGCCTCGACGGCTTGCTCGCCGCTGCGTTCAACGACATCGGCGATGGCGGCTTTGGCCAGCTCGATCCGGCATTGATCGTCAATCTGCAGTCGGACGGTCGTTTCTTTCACTTGACGCACGACGCCGTAGAGGCCGCCGCTCGTGACAATCTTATCGCCCGGCGCGACGCGCTTGAGCAAATCCTCTTTCTCTTTGCGGCGACGCTGCTCGGGCCGAATCATGAAAAAGTACATGACCACCAACAGGCCGCCCACCATGAAGATCATCGTGTACGGGCTGCTGCCCTGGCCGCCACCCTGCGGCACGCCCATGGCATACGTCTGCTGCGCTGCCAGCGCCAGCACGGTCATCCATCCGGTCATTCGTCTCATCTTATTCTCCTGCCTGAATGCTAACTTAAAACTTAAAACCTAAAACCTATTTCTGCACCAAGCCCAGCCAGTGCTGCACAATGGGCGACAGCTTCAAAAACACAGGGGTGAACACCACCGCGACCATGCTCATCAACTTGATCAAAATATTCAGCGAAGGACCCGAGGTGTCTTTGCACGGATCGCCGACGGTATCGCCGATGACGGCCGCGCCATGAATTGGATTTTTCGAACCATCCGGCAGTTTCTTGCCGCCGTAATTGCCTTTCTCAATATACTTCTTGGCATTGTCCCACGCGCCACCGGCATTGTTGAGCATGCACGCCAGGGCAAACCCGGTTGTCAGCCCGCCGCCCAGCAAGCCCATGATGCCCGGAATGCCCAGCACGATCCCGGTCACGACCGGCACGATAATCGCCATCAGCGACGGCACCAGCATTTCGCGTTGCGCACCGGCGGTGGAAATTTCGACGCAGCGGGCGTAATCCGGCCGATCCGTGCCGGCCATGATGCCCGGCTTCTCTTTGAATTGCCGGCGCACTTCCTCGACCATGCGCCCCGCCGCGCGCCCGACCGCCTTCATCGTCATGGCGCAAAAGACAAACGCCATCATGGCGCCGAGGAATATGCCGCACAGCAGCAGCGGGTTCATCAGGGTGATATCGAACACGCGCACAAAGTCGCGGATGCCGGCGCCGGCAATATTGACATACTGCCCGGCGGCCGCCAGCGCGGCACTGTCGGTGAAGCCCTGGAAAACATGGGTGCTGCTGTCCTTCAAATAGCGCGCCACCCACACTTTATCCTCTTCGATGCAGGCCGCCAGCAAGGCCATGGCGGTCAACGCCGCCGAGCCGATGGCAAAACCCTTGCCGGTTGCCGCGGTCGTGTTGCCGAGGGCATCCAAGGCGTCCGTGCGCTGGCGCACTTCGGGGGGCAGGTGGCTCATTTCGGCATTGCCGCCGGCATTGTCGGCGATCGGGCCATAGGCGTCGGTCGCCAGCGTGATGCCCAGCGTCGCCAACATGCCGACCGCGGCAAAGCCGATGCCATACAGCCCCATGCTCATGTCGCTGAAGCCGCCGGAAAAGCTGTACGCAAACAAAATCGCGACGACCACCGTGACGACCGGAATGGCCGAGGAGAACATGCCGACCGCCAAGCCGTCAATAATGGTCGTGGCCGGCCCCATTTTCGCTTGGGCGGCGATACCTCTTGTCGGCGCATATTCATCCGAAGTGTAGTATTCGGTGGCTTGGCCGATAATTACCCCGGCCAGCAGCCCGGCCACGACCGCGCCGAAAATGCCCCAGCCCAAGCCCATTAGCCAGCAAATCCCGGCCGTCGCGACGATGATCAACACCGAACTACTCAAGGTGCCCATCAGCAACGCGCGCAACAAGTTTTTCTGCGATGCGCCTTCTTTGCAGCGCACTGCGAAGATGCCCAGAATCGAGAGCAGCGTGCCGACGCCGGCCACCACCATTGGCGCCAGCACATATTTCAGCGAACCACTCTCGCTGCCGCTAACCACGCCCAGCCCGGCGCCCAACGCCGCCGTCGCCAGGATCGAGCCGCAATACGACTCATACAAATCCGCGCCCATGCCGGCCACGTCACCGACATTGTCGCCGACATTGTCGGCAATCGTCGCCGGGTTGCGCGGGTCATCCTCGGGAATGCCGGCCTCGACTTTGCCGACCAAATCCGCGCCGACATCCGCCGCTTTGGTGAAAATGCCGCCGCCCACGCGCGCAAACAGCGCCTGGGTCGAGGCGCCCATGCCGAAGGTCAGCATCGTCGTCGTGATTTCCACCATCTTGGTGTGCGTGTCCGTGCCGGCACGCACCAGCGTGATGCCGAACAGGGTGAACCCGTTTTGCAGGTGTTCGGGCGTGAACACCAGCCAGTTCAAAACGGCATACCAGATTGAAATATCCAACAAGCCGAATCCGACCACGACCAAGCCCATCACCGCGCCCGAACGAAACGCCACCTGCAGTCCGCGATTCAAGCTGATCGAGGCGCCCTGCGCCGTGCGCGAGCTGGCCTGCGTGGCGGTCTTCATGCCGAGGAAGCCGCACAAGCCGCTGAAAAAGCCGCCCGACAAGAAGGCCACCGGCACAAAGGGATTCTGCAAGCCGAACACGGCCAGCGCGGCAAACACCAGGAACAAAATGACAAAAACAAGGCTGACGACCCGATACTGCCGGAACAAATACGCCATGGCGCCTTCGCGCACATACGCAGCGATCTCACGCATGCGCGCCGTGCCGGCATCTGCTTTCAACATGGCAAAATAGAAATAGGCGGCGAAGATCAGCGCCAAGATCGAGCCCAGCGGCGCAATCAGCCAATAGCCGTGCAAGGTGGCGGCGCTCTGCGCCGCACACAACGGTGAACTCACCGCACACACGCCCAGTATCGTCAGCATAATTCGGCGCATTCCGCAAACTCCACAATCAGGTTATCGGCAGCACAAACCCACCCGGGCGGCTGCCAGCCAAAGAATACGGCATAAAACGAGTAGAAGTATACCAACTACCCTTTTTTTTGTCAAAAGCCGGTTACCGCCGCACCTTCGTAGGCCGCGCCCGGATTTCCTCCATCCATGCGCGGATCATTCAGTTCTGTACAACCAGCGACGGTTCAGCAACAGCAACGGTCACTGCATGCCGCTGCGGCTCTTGGTCCTAGAAATAGTACCAGATCGACGCATAGTCCTCGGCCGGCTCGCCGTCGGCGCGCAGCCGCAGGAGGTAGTCGTAGATCGCGACATCGGTGTAGAGATAGTCATCCACCACGCGCAGCGCCGATTCCCACGGGTAGAAACGGTAGACCCGCCGCCCGTCCGGCAACAGCATGATCGGCTCGTGATCCTGCCACGCGCGCAAGTTCGATTTGCCGATGCGCGGCACATTGAAGACCGGCGTGTCCAGCCGTACCAGGCCGGGCAACAAGCGCGCTTCTTCGCGGCGCTCCTGCTCGATGCGCGCCACCGGCACGCGGAAGTCAACCGTCTCTTCCTTGCCCTTCGTGTTAAAGGTGTAGTACGGATCAATGCCGCACCGTTTCAGTTGTGTGCGCAGATGGCACAACGCGAAGCGCTGGCTGGAAAAATAGGTGTACACGTGCTGGTTGTACACACTGATGCCAAGGCGGCGCACGGCCGTGACCGCCTCAAGCACCTGGGATGTCAGTTCGAGCGGGCTCTGCACATGTGTCACCAGGCAGACGACGCGCCGCCCGGGCTGGTGCACGCGTGCCAGCAGCGTCAGCAAGCCGCGGTCAACGCGCTGCGGCATGGTGACGAGCGTGCGCGTGCCGATGCGAATGCGCGTGATGTGCGGGATCGTCGCCAAGGTGCCCAGCAGCCAGTCAAGATACTCGTTCGACAAGGTGAATGGATCACCGCCGGTGATCAGCACTTCCGCAATCTCGGTATGACGCCGCAGCCACTGCAAGGCGCGCTGCACATGCCGGCGACTGATTGCGGCGACGTCCAGCGGCTTGATTTCCCAGTTGCGCTGGCAGTACACGCAGATTTGCGGACAGGCGTCAAACGGCTTCAAAATGACAATCTGCGGATAGCGCCGCGTCACCGCCTCAACCGGACTGGTAGTCCTTTCACACATAAAATCCATGTCAAGACAGTCACTGCGATTGGCGGCGACATTCTCGCAGTAGCGCGGCGAGGGCATCACTTGCGCGCGCACCGCGCGATCCCACGCCACGCGCCCGCGCCGGTTGAACAGCGTCAGATAGTACGGGGTGATTTGAAACGGAATGCCGTGCGCCTCAGCGGCAGCCAGACCGGCGCGCTCGTCGTCTTCCACGTGCACCAGCCGGGCTACCGTGGCGGCATCCTTGATCACATGCGCCAGCTGCCATCGCCATGACTGCCAATCGCGTTCGCGCGCGCCGAGCGCGCGCCGAATGCGGTGCGCATTGCGCCGCTGCGCCGCGCGCCGCACCGGATCAAGTCCGCTGGCAAAATGCGCCATGGACGTCTCGGCCACCAGGGCGTAACGGTCCAGCTCTCGTGAGCGCACCTGCGCCGCCTGGCGTGTGTCCGGGAAACTAAGCGTAAAGCCGTCACGCGCCAGCACCTGCGCCTCGCCAATTGCCCCGCGAAACAGCGCCACATTTTCACATAGAAAGCCTTCGGACACCGTCCGTAGGGCCCGGTGCGGTTCTTGGGCCAATGCATACAACGTGCGCAGCGCGGACGCGCCGCACAATTTTTCGTTTTCCGTGCGAATGATGTTTTTCAACACACGAATGCACTCTTTTGCAATGTGACGCTCGCTGATGTGCATGCCGCGCAGCGCCTGACGCGAGAACACATTGAAATGCGCGCGCTCCAATTTGTCCAAATAACGAAACAAGCGCCCGCGCGCGTGCGTCAACGAGCGCGCACTCACCAACATCTGGCGTACGTCCGGGACCGTGCCCCATAACATCTCCAGCAGACGCTGTTTGGATAACGTCAACATATGTCACTGGTATGTAATTAGATTAGACGAATGGCGGCCCGGCCATTCTACTGCCTGTGACAACGCCGGTTGTCACACCCGATGATGCCCGCAGTATAGCACAAGCACCCCCAACTGTCAACGCCATGTGTATTGCTGAATCTGGTTGCATCTCATGCGGGGCGTGTTGCAGCCAGGGTGAAAATTGGCTATACTAGGCACAGGCCGCGGCGCGCAACGGGCGCGCTGCCGGCGCACGGTAACTGTAATGCTTTTTGTGCCCAACACATAAGGACGCCCCATGCCCCTCGTACCAATGCGCATTCTGCTCGATCACGCGGCGGAGAACAACTACGGCATCGCCGCCCTGAATGTCAATGACATGGAACAAATCCAGGCGATCATGGAGGCTGCCCGCGAAACCGACAGTCCCGCCATCATTCAGGCCTCGCGCGGTGCCCGCAGCTTCTCGCAGGACGCCTATCTGCGCCACCTGATGCTGGCCGCCGCCGAGCTGTATCCCGACATCCCGCTCGCCATGCACCTCGATCACGGCAATGGCCCGAGCACCTGTTTCAGCGCCATGCGCCAGAATTTCACCAGTGTGATGATGGACGGCTCGCTCTCGGAAGACGGCAAGACGCCCTCGACCTTCGAATACAATGTGCAGGTCACCAAATATGTCGTGGACGTCGCGCACACGCTGGGCGTCACCGTTGAAGGTGAACTCGGCTGCCTGGGTGGGATCGAGGACGGCCACGGCGCCGGCCTCTCCAGCGCCGAAGCGATGAAACACTTGACCGACCCGAATCAGGCGGTCGATTTTGTCAAGCAGACCGGCGTGGATGCGCTGGCGGTCGCGATCGGCACCAGCCACGGCGCCTACAAGTTTACACACAAGCCGACCGGCGAGGTCCTTTCGATGACCACCATCGAGCAGATTCACAAGAAACTGCCCAACACGCACCTGGTCATGCACGGCTCGTCGAGCGTGCCGCAAGCGTTGCAGGACATCATCAACAAGTACGGCGGCAGAATCAAGCCGACCTTTGGCGTGCCGATCGAGGAAATTCAGCGCGGCATCAAGCATGGCGTGCGCAAGATCAATGTGGACACCGACAATCGCCTGGCGATTACCGGCGCGATCCGTAAAGTACTGGCCGAGTCGCCCGAGAAATTCGATCCGCGCGACTATCTCAAGCCCGCGCGCGAAGCCATGCGCGAAGTCTGCAAAGCGCGCATGATCGCCTTTGGCCAGGCCGGCTGGGCTTCGAAGATCAAGTGCATTTCGTGCGAAGCCATGGCCAAGCGCTACGCCGGCGCGCGGTGATCGGCGGGGCAGGAAATTCTTTTGCGGCGAAAGAATTTATGGTGCGGCAAGGCAACCCATTAGGTGAGCGGTGCGGCGGCCGAGCCGAGTTTTAAGTTTTAGGTTTTAGGGTTAAGGCCTAAAAGCCAGAAGGCGGAAGACGGACCGCGGATCTCGGTGGGCAGTGCGTCAGTACGTAGCCACGGAACGGCGTTGCGCGTGTGCCACAGCCGCGGTGGCCGCAATCCGGCGACGCGAGCGCGTCACCCACATGCTTTGCTGAACCGCCAAGGGCAGAGGAAGAATGGAACCACATGGCAGAACCAACAATTGACGAGTGACGAGCACGGAAGTCAGAAGGCAAAAGTTTCTGCACTTCCTCCTTCGTCACTCCTTGCTCGTCACGCGTCATGTTCTGCTGCGGCAGACGGCGGCCAGGGTCTGCCTGAACCCTGAACCCTGAACCCTGAACCCTGAACCCTGAACCCTGAACCCTTAAATCCCGCCGTTGGCGGGACTCAAAGCAGCCTGAAACCCGCCGCCGCCGCACCGTTCACAGGCGCTGGATCGTGCCCATGAACAAGATGCTGCCGGTCTCGTCGTCGCAAATGGCGCACACGAACGGCCGGTCAACAACCATCTGGAACGGCGGCTTGTCAGGCATGACCGCCGTGACGCGCATCATCACGACTGCCGTCGCGGCTGCCGCCTCGGTTCCTTCTTCACTGACCTCGACGAACGCTTTGTGGCGCACTTTGCTGATGCAAATACGCCCGCGCGCGTCGGCCTCGGTGGCCATGTCGAGGAAATCTGCGTGGTCACGATCAAAGGCAATCGCCATCCCGAGTTGACTGAGCGGCGGCGTCAATTCGGCGGCATACTCAAGCCGAAAGCGCGGCAGCACGATTGTGCCCTTTTGCTCGCGCAGGGCCTCGCGCCATGCCTGCCAGGTGTTCAGATCGAGTGCGGCCAGCACGTCGTCGAGGGTCTTGCCCGGCGCCGGCAACAGGACATACATGGCCAGGCGCTTGCCGACATACGGCAGTCGAATGGCCTGGCACATTTCGTTTTTCAGATAGGCAAACTCACCGTGTTGCTCCATCATGTTGCACGGCGCTTTGGTACCGGTGCTGCTGGTGAAATCGCGCTCGCGCGTGAGCGCCGTGTCGAATTGCTTGTCCCACTGGCCTTTGAAATAAATGGCATTGACCAGCACCATCAGCGTGTCCTTGTCCAAATCGCCGGCCTGCAACAAGTCCTTGATTTTGTCATACGTCGCGGTGCTGACCCAGTCATTGATACGTTTGAGCGTGGCCGGCGCGAGAAAATTGACATTCGCCAGCTCGGCGGCGTAGGCCGTGCGCACGCGCTCCAGAAAACCCGGCTTGAAGCGCACATCGTCGCAGGCCCAGAGCGAATTGGCAACCGCGAGTGTGACCCCGGTGCTCTGCTGGTGCAGCAAGGCGGTGACCTGGATCATCACGCGATTGACCATGTCGCGCGGGATGCCGCCGAGCGCGAGCGTGCGGGCCATGTCGTCCGCCGTCTGGCCGCGCGCGCCATTGTAGGTCATGGTCAGTGCCACCGCGATGCTGAACGGCGAGATAAACACATTCTTGTCTTTGTCCTGGGTGGCCAGGGTGCGCTGCAAGCGCAAGGCGAAATCGTTGTAGGCATTGACGACGGCGGCCGGCGAAATTTCCGGCGAGGGCACGGCCGGTTGTGCCACGGCCGCCGCAGGCGTGGCTTGTGCGGCGACTTCTGCGTGCTGGGTCGGGCCGGTCGGACTGGTCAGACTAGTCTGTGTCACGGTCGTATCTTCGCGACAGGCGGCAAGCATGAGCATGGCGGCCATACTGAGCAGCGTTCGTTGGGTGTGTGGTTTCATTGGGCTTCCTGGTTCTTTTTGGATGACTGCGGCGCACAGGCGCGCGCGAGGATCTCCTGCAATTCTGTATTAGTCAAGGCAATAGGATTGGTTTTCATGCTGCTGGCGCGCAGTGCGCCGGGAATAATCGCCGCGCCCATGGCGGGCGTGACGCCAAAGTGTGCCAGGGGCGGGAGCGCGGCCTGCGCGCACAACTGTTCGAGCCAATCCGCCAGCGCGTCGGCAGTTGCATTTGGTGTGGCAAGCAAGAGCCGTGCGACTTCGTCGTATTTTGACAAGACTGGACTGCCGGGCGCACGAGCCCGCAACGCGCGCACGGTGGTCGCAGTGACCAATGGCACCAGCCGCGCGCAAATTGCGCCATGCGGCGCGCCGCTCAGACCGCCCAACGGGCCGGCCATGCCGTGTACCGCGCCCAAACGCGCATTTGCCAACGCCATACCGCTGCATAACGCCGCGAAAGCCATATCCGCGCGCGCCGCCGTGTCGGCGCCATCATGCAGCACTGCCGGCAAGGCCGGGCCGATCCGCCGCAGACCTTCGCGGCAGACCGCATCACTTAAGGGACTGGCGCTCATGCTTACAAACGCCTCGAGCAATTGTGTCAGCGCATCCATGCCCGCCGCGGCCGTGACGTGCGCCGGCTGCGAATAGGTCAGCACCGGATCCACGAGTGCAACGGTGGGCATCAACAAGGGACTGCGGATGCTGACCTTGACGCACGGCTCGGCTGCCTGCAAGACGGTGTTGCAGGTTGCTTCCGCGCCGGTGCCGGCAGTGGTGGGCACGGCGATGCATGGCGCGGCCGGCGCCGTCAACGGGTTGCCTTTGCCAATGACTTCAAGGTAGTCGAGCACATCGCCCGGATTGGTCAGCAGGGCCGCGACCGCTTTGGCCGCATCCAGCACGCTGCCGCCGCCAATGCCGACGACCAGGTCACACTGCGCCGCGCGGGCCTGCGCGGTCCATGCGCGCACTTGCTCGACGCGCGGCTCCCCCGCCACGGTCAGGCGCAGCGCGCCCGCCACGCTGGCAAGCAGGTCTTGTGTGCGCTCAGGATGTGCGCCGGTCAGAATGCAGGCGCGGCGGCCGAGCGCGGCGGCTTCGACCGCCAAGGTGTGCCGCACGCCTGCACCAAAGACAATCTTGTGGGGTGTGTGAAAGGCAAACGTCATGCACTTATTGTACACAAAACCGATTTGCCACGAAAGAAGGCAGGGAGTGTAAAACTCCCGCCACGAAGCCCGCTATGTCTTCAACGCTGCCGGCACCGGTTCCACAGTCCGGCGAGCACCACGCCCAGCAGCAGCCCGCCCGGCTCCGGCACAAAAGTGGCGTTCAGCCCGAACGGGGCCGAAACACCGTCGTACTGCACGCCATAGACATCCTCGACTACCACTTTTACATACGCCTGGCCGGACGTCACCGCCGGCACACTCCAACCATACGGCGCGGCGAGCTGGTAGTGATAATCCTCGCAGATTTCCTGCCACGGGCCGGTCGCGCTCTCGGTCGCGTACATCAGGTAGCTTGCGCGGATGCCTTGCGGCAGCGCATCGGTCGCCCAGACAATGTTGGTGACCGGTCCGTCCACGCGCGCGGCGAAGGCCGGCTGGCTCACCGTCACCGCCACGGGTGCGCTGTTGGTTGGCTGGGGCAGGACGGTGACGAACACGCTGTAATTCCAGGCCGACGTCGCCGGCCGGGTTGTTGGCGTGGTATACGCCCGGCCGAGCGTGAAGTACCAATAGCCCGTCACGCCGCGGCCGTAGTCATTGGCGGCGTTGATGGCCAGGGTGTGGGTGTTGCTGCGCGCGCTGCTCCAAAAATCATACGCGGCGTTGCTCCCGCCCCCGTAACGGTTGTAGAGCGGGATGGTGTCCTTGTGCACGCCGAACTCGACGCCGCTGCCGGCGCTGACATTGATCGTCACTTGGGTCGTGCCGGGCGGCGCATACACTTCAAACGTGAACCAACCGGCCAAATCCACATTGGTCTGCACCAGCGTTTGATGGCTGCCCAGCGGATAGGAGGCGTGCTGCAGATTCAGAAACATGGTCAGCCAGTTCATCACGTGCCCGCGCCACAGCCCGACTTTTTGCGGCATGTGCCGGAACCACCAGATCTTATGCAAATGATTGATGCCGTTACCCCACTCGCTGCCATTCATCTGGCGCGGCGCATTGGTCAGCAGCGGATACGAATACCACGCATCGGCATTACCACTGACATAGGTCGTGTCGCCCCAAATGTACTCGACCGTCGAATTTGGCGCCCAGTGCACATTGCCACAGTGAATGTTGTTAGGTGAATTTATTTTGGCGCGCGTGAACAGCGCGAAGTCATTCAAATTGGTGTAGAGCGAATCCGTCGAACCGGGGTAGTTCAGCCCCTGATTCCAAAACCACGTGCCGAGCATGCTTTCGCACCCATGCCCGAAATTCTCCATCGGCGTGTCCGCCCGCTCCATCGTCGGAAAACTGGCCATGAACAGCCGCTGATTGCCCAATACCTGCGTGCCAGAAGAATTGCAGCGATACGCGCCCGGGCCGAACAAGCGCGTCTCAAAACAGCCCATGTAGGGGAAGCCATACACCCAGACTTGATCCACCGCGCCGGTCTCGATCATGGTCAGCAGCCAGGGCACATCGTTACTAAAAATAGCTTTATAATCAATCGTGTCGGGCGAGTGCGCGCCTTGCCAACCATTGGTGTAAATCGCCCAATAGGTCACGTCGGTGTAGCGAAAGCCGTCGGCTTTGATTGGCCAGATATTCAAATTGGTATTGACCATCAGCTCGCAGCGCACCATGCCGGCGCTGGCGCGGTCCCACCAGTTGGTATGGTCGCGCGCCATGACCAGCGGATCGGCCCAGCCGGTGGCGACGTTCAAGCGCGGCGAACCGGGCCGGTTGGCCATGATCGGGTTGTACGCAATGGCGGCAATCTTCATCCGCAGATGACCAACGGCCTGGACCAGCGACGCGGTCGTGATGACCAACAGACAAGCAAGAAGGGCAAGGAGGCGCATGTTTCAACTCAGCAGAGGATGAAAATAGTAGCGCACACTCTTATGTGAGTGAAGTCGCAAAGGCGATGTGCGCGGTCAAGATTCAGTGAAACGAGCCGTGGTGCGGTCAGGTGCGTTCCGTGGAAATGCCAGCTTGTTTGCGCGGCAGCCACAGCCCGGCGAGCACCACGCCCAGCAGCAGCCCGCCCGGCTCCGGCACAAACTCGGTGTTCAGCCCGAACGGGGCCGAGACGCCGTCGTAGTGCACGCCATAGACATCTTCGACTACCACTTTTGCATAGGCCTGGCCGGATGTTGCCGCCGGCACACTCCAACCATACGGCGCAGTGAGCTGATAGTGATAATCCTCGCAGATTTCCTGCCACGGGCCGGTCGCGCTCTCGGTCGAGTACATCAGGTAGCTTGCGCGGATGCCTTGCGGCAGCGCATCGGTCGTCCAGACAATGTTGGTGGCCGGTCCGTCCACGCGCGCACCGAAGGCCGGCTGGCTGACCGTCACCGCCACGGGCGTGCTGTTGGTCGGCTGCGGCAAGACGGTGACGAACACGCTGTAATTCGTGGCCGAATTCTCCGGCCGGATTGTCGGAAAATCATAGGCCCGACCAAACGTGAAATACCAATAGCCCGTCACGCCGCGGCCGTAATCATTGGCGGCGTTGATGGCCAGGGTGTGGGTGTTACTGCGCGCGCTGCTCCAAAAATCATATGCCATGGTATCCTCGCCCCACCAATTGAAACGTTTGTAGAGCGGGATTGTGTCCTTCTGCACGCCGAACTCGACGCTGCGCCCGGTGCTGACATTGATCGTCACCTGGGTCGTGCCGGGCGGGGCATACACCTCAAACGCAAACCAGCCGGCCAAATCCACATCGGTCTGCACCAGCGTTTGATGGCTGCCCAGCGGATAGGAGGCGCGCTGCAGATTCAGAAACATGGTCAGCCAGTTCATCAAGTGCCCACGCCACAGCCCGACTTTTTGCGGCATGTGCCGGAACCACCAGATTTTATGCAGATGATTGTCGCCATTGCCCCACTCGCTGCAATTCATCTGGCGCGGCGCATTGGTCAGCAGCGGATACGAATACCACGCATCGGCATTACCACTGACATAGGTCGTGTTGGCCCAATCGTACCCGCCCACCGAATTGGGCGCATAGTGGATGTTGCCACAGTGAATATTATCGGGCGCATTTGCTTTGGCGCGGGTGAACAGCGCAAAATCATTAATGTTGGTGTAGGGCGAATCCGCCTGGCCGGGATAGTTCACGAGGTAGTTCCAAAACCACGCGCCCAAGACGCCTTCGCAGCCATGGCCGAAATTCTCCATCGGCGTGTCCGCCCGTTCCATCGTCGGAAAACTGGCCAGGAACAACCGCTGGTTGCCCAATTCCTCCGTGCCATCGGAATTGCACTCATACGCGCCCGGGCCGAACAGGCGCGTTTCATAACAACCCATGTAGGGGAAGCCAATCACCCAGACTTGATCCACGCCGCCGGTCTCGAGCATGGTCAACAGCCAGGGCACATCCGTGTGAAATATGTCGTAATAGCTCACGGTATCGGGCGAGTGCGCGCCCTCCCAGCCATTGGTGTAAATCGCCCAATAGGTCACGTTGGAATAGCGAAAGCCGTCGGCTTTGATTGGCCAGATATTCAGATTGGTGTTGACCACCAGCTCGCAGCGCACCATGCCGGCGCTGGCGCGGTCCCACCAGTTGGTATGGGCGCGCGCCATGACCAGCGGATCGGCCCAGCCGGTGGCGACGTTCAAGCGCGGCGAACCGGGCCGGTTGGCCAAAATCGGGTTGTATGCAATGGCGGCAATTTTCATCCGCAGATGACCAACGGCTTGGACCAGCGACGCGGTCGTGATAACCAACAGGCACGCAATAACAGCAAATAAGCGCATGTTTTAACTCAGCAGGGTGAAAACAATATATTAAGCTACATTCATCATAGCATGTTATCTGATTGAAGTCAAGAGGCGCGAAAATACCATCAGCTGGAGGCATGTCGGCACCCCGAATTTGAACAGCCGCAGACAGTCGTCACGGCTTCCCAAGCTTTCCGGCCTTGATCTGCTTCAGATGCTGGCGCAATGTTTTCTGCTCGGCTTTGTCCGGGTTCAGCGCAATGGCTTTTTCCTGCATGGCAATGGCCTCGTCTTTCTTGCCGTTCACCGCCAGCGCGCGCGCATAGGTGTCCAGCACATTGACTTCCTTGTGCTGGGTCAACGCGCATGCTTGCGCCGCCATGGCCTCAGCCAGCACCACGTCACGCCAGGCCAGTTCGTCGGTCAGAATCGACCAGGCCACTTCGTTCAAGAATGCCGGATCATGCCCGCCCAGCGCCAGCAAGCGCGCACCCATGGCTTTCAACAGCTCTTGTTCTTCGGCAAGCTGTGCAACGCCCTGATACGCCGAAAGCAATTCGCGGGCGCGCGCGATCTTCTGCACTTCTGTCGGATCAAAGGTGCCGGCCACCACGCGCGCCAGCACGCGGTCAAGCCCGTCCATTGGATGGCCCTGCCAGACAATCCGGCCTGCTTTGTCCACCACGAAGGCGTGTGGAATGCCTTGCACACCAAACGCCTGCAGGTAGGCGCGCGCCGTTTCCTTGCCGCGGTCGAGCGCAATGGTGTACGCCATGTTCGTGCCCATCTTCTCGACGAAGGGCATGACCGTGGCGGCGTCTTCATCCGAGATGCCGATCATGACTACGCCTCTGTCCTTGTACTCACGCTGCAGCGCGCTCAAATGCGGAATCGTGCGCCGGCACGGGCCGCACCACGTCGCCCAAAATTCAACGACATACACATTCGAGCCTTTGCCGCCGGCCAGATCAACGGCGGCGCCTTTGATCCATTGCGTGATGGCAAGGGCCGGCGCAACATCGCCGATTTTGCGCTGCAGGACCTTGGGCCCTTTCTTCGCAGCCTTTTTTTCTTTGGCGCGTTCGGCCTTGGTCAACTCCGCCATGCGCTTTTGCATTTGCTCGCGCAACTCATCCACATGTTCGCGCGCCGCGCGGTGGGTCACCATCATCACTTGTTCCTGCAGATCAATGCCGACCTCGCTCAGCTTGCCACCCACCGGCGATTGGTAAAACGCCGTCAGCGCGTGCATTTCATCGTCGTCGAAGGTCGTCGCGTAGACTTCGGCCAACTGCGGCTTGAGATTCGAGTAGTTGATGTATCTGGCAAAGAAGGCGGTCATGATGTCCGTGGTCTTTTCCATCAGCGGGTCGCCGCCGGTTTGTTCTGCAACGATTTTCGCGACGGTGCGCTGCAGCTGGCGCTCGGTGTGCATGGCGTCCAGCAATTGTGCGGCGGCCTGCAGCCGCGCCGGGCTGATGATATTTGTCTGCGCGACCAGCGGCAGACACAGCAAGAGGGTGACGGTCAGGGCGATGGTTTTCATACAGCGGCTCCGGTGGAGGCTAAGCAAGCAGCAACGATGTCCAAGTTCTGCTATTGTAGCATTATTGAAACAACGCGCGCAAAGCCGGCGGCATGGCCGGCGTCGCGCCATGTTGGGTGCAGACATAGGCCGCCACGCAATTGGCCGCGTCGCTGATGCGCGCCGCGTCCCAGCCGCGCAACAGGCCCAACGTCAGCGCCGCCGTGAACGCGTCGCCAGCGCCGACGGTGTCGCGCGCTGCCACTGCGCAACCGGGATGCTCAGACCACGCGCCGCGGACGTAGAGCATGCTGCCGTACTGCCCGCGCGTCAGCGCAAGGGCATCGAGCACGTACGCGTGCACAAGCAGCTCGAGCTGCGCGCGCGGCGTGCCGGTTAGCCCCAGCATCTGCGCCAGCACCGGCAGCTCGTGGTCGTTCACTTTCAACACATTGGCGCGCTGCAAGGAGGCGACAATAATCTCGCGTGCGTAGTAGTGCTGCCGCAGATTGATGTCAAAGACGCGCAGGGCGTCCGGGCGGGTCTCGTCCAGCAGCGCGGCGATGGTTGCGCGCGACACCGGCGCGCGCTGCGCCAGCGAACCAAAACAGACGGCGTCGGCGTGCCGCACCAGGGCGCGGAAGTCGTCGCGCAGTGGAATGCAGTCCCACGCAGCCGGCGCATGAATGGTAAATGTCGGCACGCCCTGGCCATCGAGCGTGACGGAGACGGTGCCGGTCGGCTGCGCGGTGACGTCCGCAATGCCGGTGTGAGGCACGCCCAATTCTGCCAACCGGGTCACCATCTCGCGCCCGAGCGCATCAACGCCCACGGCCGAAATCAGCGCCGCATCCGCGCCCAGCGCCCGGCAATGACACACGACATTTGCCGGCGCGCCGCCCAGCGCTTTGCCGCCCGGCAGCAGATCCCACAACACTTCACCAATGCCAACCAGCATGCTCATGGCACTGATTATACAAGGGATAAGGGGCAAGGGTCAAGGCGCACAGATCAAGAGAAAGAATCAAATATTGAATATTGAACAAAAAATGACGAAGTGCAGAAAAGAGGGGGCGCCGTGCGCCGCGCGGTGATTGTGACGTTGCGCCGCCAAGAGAAACGGATGATCCCAAATCCGGCAACGGCGCTGTCGTAGTCGCGGAACGGCGTTCCGCGTTCTGGTTCTCTCAGGGAACGCCGCACGCCGTGCGGCGGCTACGAGCATCATGCCGGCGACGCCATGCGGTCACCAACCGGGTTTTCAGTGCCCGGCGAGCAACCGCCGCCACGCCGGCAACAAGAGCGCACCCAACAAGAGCGGCACCGCTTCAGGGATGTAGTTCACCGTAATCTCACCTGCGTGCGTCACATTGGTCACCCCCGCATGGGCCGTCACCGCCCATTGGTAGACGCCCTCCAGATAGTAGATGTGACAGGCATTTTGTTGCAGGGCGGTTGAACTCCCGTCACCAAAACTCCACGAATACGAGACTGTGTTCGAACACCCGCTGATGGTGGCGGACGCCCAAAACGGCACGGCCGCAGTCACTGCCGCGCTATCCGGCACGATGGCCGACACGGTGAGCTGGCAGACCCCCTGGGCCACGTCCACGCTGCCGGTGGCCAGATTGGAGTCGGCCGAGCCGTTCCATGCGGCGTACGTGAACGTGTCGCGGCCGACGAAAGTGGCCTCGGGAAAATAGGTTGCATTGGTGCCGCTCAAGCCCGCGGTGCCATGCTCCGGCTGTGCCACAATGCGCAAGGTCAAGGGACTTGCGTCGGTTGCCCGCAAACCAATGTGAACCGGCACACCCGCGGTCGTCACGACCGCCGTGGGATACGCGA
This sequence comes from uncultured bacterium, assembly GCA_964397565.1. Classification (GTDB taxonomy): domain Bacteria; phylum Auribacterota; class UBA3054; order UBA3054; family JAPLST01; genus JAPLST01. Next base: position 25,388 of record CAYNJC010000029.1, on the reverse strand, counting down.
CTGGTCGCGGATTGGGATTCGGCTCATCGTCATTGGGGCCGCTGTGGCAGGTGTAGCAGCCGATCTGTTGCCCCAGCCAGAACGCATTCGTGCTCCATTCGTAGGTCAGTTTGCGATCGGCAAACATGCGCGACAGCACGGTGCCGCGGTAATCCGTGCCATGGCAGGTCGCGCACTGCGCCTCGGTGTCGCCGGGGCCCTTGTGCCCGCTCAGCCAGCCCACCGGATGCATGCCGTGCGGGCCGTTCGAGACCGTATTTGGCGTCGTGATATGGCAGGCCAAACAGTCGCCCAACTTGCCAGTATGACCTTGCAGCGCGATGCACTGCAAGTTGTCGTTGCGCTTGGCCGTTGGATACTCGGCGTGCGTGGAACCGTGGCATGTTTCGCACATCAAGTTGCCATGGCCCACGGAAAAACGATAGAGCGACAGGCCGGGAGCCGGCGCATTCGTGTTCGAGGCGAACAAACGATCAACCGCCACGCGTGTCTGATTCGAGATTACAAAGGTGCTGGTGTAGCGAATCTGGCCGTTGTTGTGCGTGGCCGGGCCGGTATGACAGCTCTGGCACAACGGCTCCTGCAGCCAGCCTTGGCGCGTGTTCAGGCCGACATTGCTGATGCGGCCATGGCAGTCCTGACATTGGATTGCCATCGTGCCGTTGGTGGCAATGGCTCTGCCCATCGCGCCGCGCAGGCAGCGCGTGGCGGAGCCGGGATGGCAGCGATAGCAGGCCGTGCGGTTATTGGCCGCATCCAAGGTCAGCCCGGTGGTGGGGTCCACGACCGTGGCGTGCAACGTGTGCATGGCGTGGGTGAAGTCCGGCACGCCCGGCAAGCCGGTGCCGGGCAGGGCATTTGACTTGTGACAGCGTGCGCACAAGACTGGCGTACCGCCTGCCACCGTCGCCAGCAGGCCGTTGGTTTGATAGCCCGCCATGTTCAGCAGATTGGTGTACAGCGTCGTGCCAGCATTTTTCTCATCGTGCAGCCGCAGAATGTTCAGCTTGACGTCCTGCTCCTGCTGGCAGTTCCAGGCCCAGCCGCCGGCCGGTTGCGCCGCCGCACCGGTACCGGAACCATGGCACGCGCGGCAGTCCATTTCGTCCGAGACCGGCAGAACGATAGCCGTCGTGGCGATGTTGGTGCCGGCCTGCCGGGCCACCAAGCGCATCATGGGATAGTAATTTTTGTTGGTGCTGTCATCAAAGACGGAGATGGGAATGCCTTCAGCAATAAAGTGGCTGCCGGCCGCGCGCATTGCCTGCGCCTGGTTGCTGACACCCGGCATCGCGAAGCCCGCCAGCCCCACATCGGGCGCCGGCGTCGCGCCATACAGCGGTCCGACATATTCCCAGAAATTAATCTTGTCCTTGGTCGAACGGTTGATCGAACCGGCCGGATCACTGACGGCTTCATAGCTCACCGTGATGCCGGTGGTATTCGTGACCAGCTTACCGCGGTAGATCAGATGCGCATAAATAGTGTTATAAGGCGGTAAGACGGAGAAGACTGAATAATCACTGCCGTCCATGCAATGCATGCCCAGGTCGTTCCAGCCGACCAGCACCCAATCAGTCGTGAGCGCGTGCGATGCAAGCGGTAGTGCGCCAAGGCATGCCAACAGCGCGCAATGTCTGTGCCAACGGCCAATATTGGAATAAGCAATCATGGTGTGCATGGCGCTCCTGACCGGAGTTATCCAACGGTATGTTATCTAGTATAGTGTATTAGCGCGCCACAATCAAAATGTGCTATACTATTTCAGTTTCCCTCTGTTTGTGGAAATGCTTATGACTGTTCACCTGAGAACTACGGCCATGAAGCTCGCGATCGGTCTACTGGTTGTCATCGTGTTGTTTCTCCTGGCGGGTGTGCTGCCCGTGCCGGGCGGCGACGCCGGCATCATCTTCAAAACGCCGGTCTTCATGCTGCTCCTGGCGACCGAATGCGTGCTGTTGCTGGTCGCCGCCGTGCGGCAGGCGCGTGCCGTGCGCCTGGCGTATGCGCTGGCGCATGGCGGCGCGGTCGTGCTGCTGCTGGGCGCACTGCTCGGGTATCTGTTCGGCAAGGATGCGGAGTTCTCCGCGCCGGTGGGCAGCGCCGAGGGCATCACGCACATCCCGGCTGTCGCCACGGGCGTCGTCTACACCTTGCCATTTTCCGTGCGGGTCACTGATTTCCGCGTTGACTACTACGATCCTTGCTACAGTCTGTTCCGGCCGGCGCAGGGCATGCCGCCGCACGAGTATGTCCGCACGGTGGTGCCGCCCGCAACCGGCATGCTTGCCCTCGCCGAGGCGGGCGCAATTCCGGTGGACGCGCTACACGATGCGCGCGGCGCGTGGAAAGACCGCTTTGTCCTCGATAACGGCTGGTTCCTGCGTCTGCGCCGCACGCCCAAACATTTTGAGGCTACCCTGCAGTTGCAGACCGGGAGCGCAGCCCCCGTAGTCGCAGCGCTGGCGGTCAATCATCCGGTCACGTTTCAAGGCTGGAAGTTCTACCTCATGTCGTATGACGACGACGCCGGCATGACCGTGCATCTCAGCGCCCGCCAAGATCCCGGCCGGCGTCTGGTGATTGGCGGCATCTGGATGGTTATTATCGGCAGCGCGCTGCTGTGCTGGGTGCACACCGGCACACGGTCACCCTTGCCAGTGCAGGAGGAAAACTAACATGCTCGCAACACTTCACAGTCTGGTCAGCGTGCTGTTGATTGCCAGCGTGGCCGTGTATGTCGGCGCCTTTGTCCTGCTGGTGCTCGGCACGCGGCCGCTTGGTATGACGCTGATGGCGCTGGGCTGGTTGCTGACCCTCGGCCTGTTTGTCGCCAATTGGTTGTGTGCCGGCGGTCCGCCGTTCGGCAGCATGTATCACGTCATGGTCTTCATGGCCTTGTGTTTCCCGCCGCTGTATCTTTTTCTGGCCGTGCGCAACAAGCTGTGGTGGCTCGACCGCTACTTTGTGCTGCTGTCAGCAATTGCCCTGACGGGCGCACTCTTTATGACGCGCGATCTGACCTGGCGTCGCATGCCCGCGCTGCAGTCGCCGTGGTTCGTGCCGCATGTCACGGCCTACATGCTGTCCTATGCGCTGGTGAGCGTCGCCTTTGCCATCACCGTCGCGGGCTTTTTCCAGCGGCGGCGCATGACCGCCGCGGCCGCGGCGTGTTACGATGAAGCCTGTTACCAAACCACGCGCCTGGCCTTTCCCTTGATGACTTTCGGCCTGCTCTCCGGCGCGCTCTGGGCCGAGGAAGCATGGGGCATCTACTGGTCGTGGGATCCCAAGGAAACTTGGGCGCTGATTACCTGGCTGCTCTATGTGATCTATCTGCATTGCCAACAAGCACCCGCCTTGCGGCGCTATGCGCGCAGCGCGCAGGTGTGTGCCTTTGTGGCCTTGCTCGTCACGTTTTTGCTCGTCAACCTGCTGCCCAAACTCGGCAGCATTCTGCACAGCTACGCGTAGAACACTACGACCAGCAGGAGATTCGCTTATGAACACGTTTTCGCCGCGCCGCATCTGCGCCTGGTGTCTCGTGTTTGCCGTCGGTCAGGCGCTCTGCGCCACGCCGCCCGCCGCGCCTGCGCAAACCAATCAGCCTGCGCACAAACCCACGCTGAAAAAACAGCTCACGCACGAGGCCAATTTTGTCACCTATGCGCCGGTCGACCTGATCGCGTGTGAAACGGCCGACGGCTTGGCCCGCTCTGTAATTCTCACTAATGCCGCCGGCACGCGCGAGGTCGGCTTGTCGTATGGACCTGCGCCGGCCGGCGCGGCCGCGCGCATCATGGCTGCCCGCTTCGCTAAGAACTACCTACGTCGCGCGCCGGACTTTAAGATTGACCGCGTCTGGGAGCGCGGCGCGCGCATCGTCGTGGATGCCAGCTATACCGGCGCGCACGGCCGGCGCATGTCCTGCCGCGGCTGGACCTCATGCAGCAATGATGTCTGCCAGCAATCCTGGATCGCCGCGCCCACCAAAGAATTCGCCGCCGCGCGCCCGGAACTGCTGACCATCCTGGCAAACATTCATGTCACGCGCGACGCGTTTCGCGTCACCACCCGCACGCCGGCAGCGCTGCCGCTCAAGCGCTACACGTTGCCGGACGACTCGGCCTCGGTCCTGACGCCCGTCGGCTGGCAGATGCAGCCGCTGGGGCCGTGCGCCTTCATTGCGCGCGATCCCGCCGCGCAAACCAGTTTCATGGTCGCCAGCGTGGATGTGCTCAGCCCGTCACTGGGTCTCAACGTGCCCGGCGCATTCATCGCCGACTATCTCGTGCCGCATCGCGCCATGGAATATCTCGCCGGCCAGCAGGGTCTCGCCCAGAGCATGCGCTTTCTCGAGGTGACCCCGCGCACGGACTTGGTCCGGCAGATCGGGCAAGTCTACACCGCCGGCCCGGTTGACGTCGAACAATTCCTCTACACCTTCAGCGCCGGCCGCACGCGCTGCAAGGGCTACACCTTCGGCATTTGCTTCGGCTCGCGCCTCAACATTGGTTGGAAATTCTGGCACATGACCGCCAGTGCGCCGGTCGCCAGTTTCGACAGCATGGCGGTCACCTTTGTGAAAATGTTCGAGTCGTACCGGATCAATGATCAATTCGCCCAGCAATACATTGCCAACGGCATGGCGCGCCTGCGCGCGCTGCAGCGCCAGACGTCCGAGCTGGTCGCGCGTAATGCCAGCGAGATTCACAGCATGATGCAGGCCGCCTTCGAGGAACGCATGCGCAGTTGGGATTACATTGACTATCAGCGCAGCAACTACATTCGCGGCGAACAGGACTGGGTCTCGGACATGGAAGGCGGCACGCTCTATCACAGCGACCGCTGGGGCACGCGCAACACCGCCAGCGGCGACTATTACGAAGGCCAGCCCTACAATTATTTCAATTATACCGGCGATAATCCCAAATACAACGAAGGCATGACCGCGATTGACTCGCGCGCCTTATGGGAGCGCTACGTGCGCTGATGCGCGGCGTCCGCCGCGCAGCAAGCAGCATTGAACAAGGAGTTAAGGAGCAAGCAGCACAATCAGCGATTTTGGTTGTGTGCAATCAGCAGCGGCAGATTCATCCGCACATGGCGCAGATGGTTACCGCAATTGCTCTTGTCAATTACAGATTCTTGACATTTGCCTCACCGGAATTCATGGCCCGGGCTTGTCGCGCTTGAACACATAGGCGCCCGTCGCATCTTGGGGCGGCGGATTGATCAGCCGCAGGTCCGGAAAATACTTGCGCCAGAGCAGTAGCGAGGCGATACATATGATCGCGCCGAGCGTGGCAATCAGAGCAAATACACCAGCGAGCCAGGCGCTGTCAAGCCCCGTCAAGCTATCGCATAGTATTACGAAACCGACAAAACAACCGAGTGCATAAGCGAGGCCGTCATCGCGCCTTAGAGAAGCCAAGTTGAACCCGGTCATACCAATTACTGCAAGACCGAACATCCATGGGAAAAAATACGTGCCGAACGAAATCACAGTTGGATTGCGCACGAAGGCCAGAAATACCATGAGAAGCATCACAACATAGAATATCAAACACACCATAACCAATACCATCAGACCAATGCGCATGGGCTTGTAGCGCCGGGCATCGTCGGCGGTGGGCGTGCGTGCCACCATTCTGGCAAGATCCTCATGCGGCACATAGCGGGCCGCCAACGCTGTGACGATCTCACTGCGCGGCGTGCCGGCCGCCAGCATCTGCACAATGATCGCCTTGATTTCAGCAACATCCTCAGGACCGATGTACTTTCCGCTTGCCATGTTTCTTCCATGTAATGCCGTTGACGTTGAGTCATACTACAAAAACACGCGCGGTACCGCAAACGACCGGGCCTGCACTATAATACGCCGTTATGGCACGCACAACGCTGAACGATGAACGATGAACGCGGAACGATGAACGCCGCACCGATCACTGCTTGCTTATCATTGATCACCAGCCTGCCTTGCTGACATCGTTTCTTTTTGCGAGCCCTTGCGCATTCGCCAGATGACAATGACTTGCATCACAAGCACAATCTCATACGGCAGAAAAAGCAACATAAAAAACACAGCGACGCCTCGACCACTGAACGCCGTCGAACCAAATGTCATGCTGGTCTGCGGATCATACAAGTCGCTGCAGCTGATCCATCCAAAGGTTGCCACCAATATTCCAACACACACGATCAATAGACAGTAGGCTATCCACCAAACAGATGCGGTTTTGATACGAGACCACGGCAGACAAACCAGTAGTCCAAGCAGAACAAAATATAAATTGATGGGTTCGGTTAAGTCCTTGAAAGACAGGTCAGTTTCCATGGTCATAATAGCAGGCAGGCTGGTCAGGCTGACAATAATACCTACTTGCCGCCACAGTTGTATCCATCGTGGGAGCTTTGGTTGTTTTGTCTGCACGTCAGGCGTCATAAAGTCACGGCCAATTGCATTGTGAGATTATAGCATTTTGTAGTTGTTTTTTTGTGGCTCTTTATCTGCCGGCTGCAACTAATAATATCTCTGCGTTTTCTTGGTGTCTTCGTGACTTCGTGGCAAAATTGTGTTTGCTTAGCTTGCTGGCTTGCGCAGCCGGCGCGTCGGTGGCGCGGTGGTCGGGTCTTCCGGCCAGGCATGCTTGGGATAGCGTCCGCGCAGGTCTTTGCGCACCTGCGTGTAGGTTGTGCGCCAGAAACTAGCCAGGTCGCGCGTGACTTGCACCGGCCGCCGTGCCGGCGACAGCAAATGCACGATCACCGGCACGCGCCCACCTGCCACGCGCGGCGTGTCGTGCAACCCGAACATTTCTTGAATGCGCACGGCCAAGATCGGCGCGTCGTTGGTCGTGTAATCAAGCCGGATGCTCGATCCGCTCGGCACCGTGATATGCGTCGGTGCGTGCTCATCGAGCTGGCGCCGCTGCGGCCATGAAAGCTGCGCGCGCAGCAGTTCACCCAGATCGAGCGCGGCGAGCTGATCGCGAGACATCACGCCATGCAGATGTGGCGCGAGCCATGTTTCGAGGGTGCGTTCGAGCGCCGCGTCAGAAACATCCGGCCAGTCGTGTTCTGGCTCCTGCGCGCGCAAAAAGCCCATCCGTGCTTGCAGTTGGCGCACCTCGCGCGTCCACGGCAACAGAGCCAGCCCTTCCTGGCGCAAGCCCGCCAGCAGCGCGGCGCACACTAGTGCCGACTCGGGTTTGCGCAGCGGCTCTTCTTTCAGAATCAGCGCGCCATAACAGGTGCGGCGCGTGGCCGTGACGGCTTTCTTGGTCGTGTCCCAAACGACATTTTCTGTCGTTTGCAGATGACTACGAAAGTCGTTGGTGAGATCATCGAGGGTGTACGGCGCCGCCAGATGAACCCGGCCGGTGCGCGTACCGGCATCGAGATCGGCCACAACCAGCCAGTCTTGTTGCGCGAGCAGTGTGGGCGCGGCAAAGCGCGCGGCGCGGCCGTTGGCCAGCAAGAATTCACCGGGCGTGTCGCGGCGGCGCTGCGCAATGCGGTCGGGATAGGCGAACGCCAAGACACGCCCGACATCACGCGGTGTCCATGCGTTGGTTTTCGGCAGATGGCGCGCGCGTTGCAGTGCATGCGCCGTGGCGCGCACGCGCTGCAGCCCGTCGTCGCCGGTGGATGTCCGCGCATGCAGCGCGTCCAGCGCAAGGCAGATATCCGGCTGGGTGCGCGCGCCGGGCACGGCTTCGGTAAGCAGCGCGGCGAGATCGCATGCCAGACTGCCGTGCCCGTGTGTGTCGGCCTGCAAAATCATGTGGGCCAGGCGCGGGTGCAAGCCCAATTCAGCCATTGCCTTGCCGTGCGGCGTGACCGCGCCGCTGTCATCGAGCGCGTCCAGTTGCTGCAACAGCTCACGCGCCTGGGCATACGCGCCGGCCGGCGGCGGATCGAGCCAGCGCAATGTGGCCGGATCGCGCACGCCCCATGCGGCCAATTCCAACGTTAATTGGGCCAAATCCGCCGCGCGGATTTCCGGCGTGGCCGCCGCCGGCAGTTGCTCCTGTTCAGCGGCGGTCCACAAACGATAACACACGCCGGGTGCGGTGCGGCCCGCGCGGCCGCGCCGCTGCGCCGCCGCCGCCTGACTGACGCGCACGGTCAGCAAGCGCGTCATGCCGCACGGCGGGTCGAACTGCGGCACACGCGTCAGGCCGCTGTCAATCACGACGCGCACACCGTCAATCGTCAAGCTGGTTTCCGCAATGGTGGTGGCCAGCACGATTTTGCGCAGGCCGGCCGGCGACGGGCGGATCGCGCGATCCTGCGACTCGCGCGGCAGATTTGAAAACAGCGGCAGCACGCTGATGCTCTTATCGGTCAGGCGCTCGCGCAGCGCGCGATGCACCCGGTGAATTTCCGGCGCGCCGGGCAAGAAGACCAACACATCGCCAGGCTGTGCGCGCAAGGCCGCCAGGGTTGCCGTCACGACCGCGTCTTCCACACGCACTGTCACACGCCGTGCCGCATAGACCGTTTCGACATCAAACATGACGCCTTGGGCCGTGATCACCGGCGCGTCATGCAGCAGCGCGGCAACCGCGGCGGTATCCAGCGTGGCCGACATGACCAGCACGCGCAGGTCGGGTCGCAGCGCCTGCTGCATGTCCAGCGTCAAGGCCAGCCCGAGGTCCGCATGAATACTGCGCTCGTGAAATTCATCAAAGATGACACAGCCGACGCCGCGTAATTCGGGATCGTGCTGCAAACGCCGCGTCAGAATGCCTTCGGTGACCACTTCAATGCGGGTCGCGGCCGAGACACAACTGTCAAGCCGGACGCGATAGCCAACCGTCTGGCCGACCGGCTCATCGAGCAAGTCCGCCATGCGATACGCCGCCGCGCGCGCGGCCAGGCGGCGCGGCTCGAGCAGCACGATCGCGCGCCCGTTCAGCCACGGCTCGTCCAGCAGTGCGCGCGGCACGCCAGTGGTCTTGCCGGTGCCGGGCGGGGCGCAGACGACCGCGCGCGGGCCGGCCCGCAGCGCGGCGCGCAGGGCCGGCAAGGCAGATTTTATGGGCAATGCAGTCATGCCTTCTATAGTAGGCTAATTGCCTGATATGCGACAAGTGGACCGCAGACACCAGATCTGGCGATCCCGCCGCCGGCGGAACCGGTTGCTTCTTCGTTAATTTCTTTCGCTGCGAAATAAATTAAGGTGCAGCAATACCTTATGCCACATATTTTCTGCCGCGGCGCACGCGCGCCACGCCCCAGCCAATCATAAGCGCCAGCCAGACAATTGGCACTATCCAACCCCACGGCAACTGTCGCAACCATGAGCGCAGCCGGTATGCCCGCGCCTGCTCGGCCACACGCGCCGGCGTGGCGGCGGCGTGGTTAGCCTCGTGCTTATTTCCAAACTCGCGATCTGCCGGCTCATCATCCCACACGACGTTCCGCCATGCCGCATCAAACGATCCGCTCATCCCATCCAGCAGCACATCGCAGCGCGCCGTCTGCAGCAAGCGCGCCGTGAACTTTGTGCTCATGACCACTAACAGATAGCGGTTCGTCGCCATGGGATTTGGATACAGGCATACCATTTGCGTGCCTGTCCTGCCGCCGATCGCAATACGGTCGGATGTCAGGGAAAACGGCAGCGCCGCGGCATCGCGCGTGAGAAACGCGCCTGGGGCTGCTGCCGTCGCGCACAAAATCACATTGTTGCTCGCGCATAGCGCCGCAGTCAAGTCTTTATCTTCGACAAGCTGAAACACTGAATCAAAACGCCATGTGGCACGACCCATCATGCTTGCTCGCAAAGCGTCTGCCGTGTTCGCGGCCGCGTGTGTGCTGTCCGCGCCTGAATAGGCAAAGAGAAAGCCGTAATCCACCACGCTTGCCAGTCCGCCACACAGTTTGCGTTTTCCTGCTCTAACGGTGGCGCCCTTCACCTGCCGCGCCACATCGATTGTGCTGACGCTTCCACCGCAAATATCAAGAAAGTTTGTGCCATCAATCACCACCTGCCAAAGACCGCACGTAGAAAATGTGTCCGCCCGCAAATCAAGCGTCAATGAATTCACATTGTGCGTGTGGACAGCAATTGTGCCTGTTGCCCCGCTGACTGACCATCTGGCATCCACTAGTGCTTCCATTCCGTAGCGTTGCGGCACAATCCCACGCACCCAGTATGCGCCATCCACATCGCCATACGTGCCGTACACCACGCGTTGCGGCGCCCGCGCCAACCGTTTGCTCAACATCCATGCGGTTGTTTGTTCAAGCGTGCCCCCATTCATCTCGGTGTGCAGTTTTCCTGATTCGACCGTCACATGCGCATCCGCGCCGTTGGCTTGCATGACCGCGATTAATTGCTGCACTTGTTCCGGCGCGTCCAACTCGCCGTGTACTTGCCAGAGTGGCAGCGCCAACAGATTGCGCCAGCCGCTCGCATCGTAACCACTGCGCGGCATCAATGCCGCGAACATATCCGGATGACGCGCCCCGATCAGCCAGCAGCCATGGCCACCCAAACTGTCGCCCACAAGATACACGCGTTCGCGATCCGCACCCGTCACGCGCAACGCATCGGCAATCGCATCCAGAACATCCCCTTCGGCAAGACCGCTGTAGACGCGCGCGCCACGGGCATACGGTATTATCACGATCGCGCGATCCTGCCCGGCAACGCCTTCCTGCCGCCGCATAGCGTCGCTGCACCAGTCCTCCATGCTCATTGGCAACGCAATTTTCAACTGAACAATCATTGGCGCGCCAGTTGCACTTGCAAGCTGCTCTGGAATCCGCAGCAGATATGGCTGAATCGTGCCGTCGCGGCTTGATACAAAGGCCCGGACGGTATACGTCACGCCTGTCGCGCTGCTTGGCGCATCCCGAAAACTTTTCGCCAGCATGTTGCAAAACATTGATGGCTCGAAGAAGTTTTCAGTTTGCGCAAAATGCAGCCATAAGCGTTGCGTTGCGTCAAGTCCTTCGAGCGCGTTGCCATGATAGAAGCTGCGCGCGTGCGTGCTGCCACCCCAGCGCGCTTCACAACGGTACATGCCGGACGGCTGATTGCGCATATCCACACGCAACGGATATGCCGTCACATTCGTCGCCGCGAAGATCGTCATGCCGTCCCGCAAACGACTAACACGCACATTCTGGCACACCGGCTTCCATGGTGCAATCATCGGTTGCGGGCGCCAACAATCCACTCCCGGGTCAATGTGGCGAACTGCATCGGGCGCGGCGAAATTTGTCACTGGCAACCAGAGGAAATCGAGCGTGCGTTCCGCAACCCGGTGGACTTCACTTGCGGGCTCGCCGCCATAAAACACTTGGCCGCTATGATACGCCCTAACATCATTCAGCACCAGCCCGCCCTCGATCGGCGCGACGCTTGGATACAGCCGCGCGCCCAACTGTGCCGGCCCGCCGCCATTGACCAAGACAAACATAAAATGATTCTCGCCGCGTTCGAGCCGCACACGTACCCCGTGCTCTTCGCGAACATAACCCGACCGTTGCGCAGTTTCAAACACCACGCGGTTGTTGTGCCATACGCGCACCGCGTCATCGCAGCCCACCCGCAGCACGGCCTCCTGAGCCACTGGCGACCACCATGTGCGATGCGCACACACCAACGCGTGTTCCCCAACAACCCAGTAGACGCCTTCTGGCGACTCGCCTTGTGCCGCCACACGCCGCCAGCGCACTGCGCGACGTGCGTTGACGCGCTGCGCCATGCCGCTCACGTCAGTGCCCGCCGTCAATGTAACTGGTATATCATTCGTGACATTGTCACTGTCAATAAACAACATGACATCATTGGTATCCTCCGGAGTGCGCAAATGGGGTAGATATGTCATGAAGATATTCGTGCCGCTCGCAGGGATGCCCACCGTTTCTGCCCGCCACATTCCGTTCACCCGCAGACAGCGCCACGGCGAGAAAAGCCGCCCGGCCGTCTGTGCCGGCCCCGTGTATGCCAACCGCACATAACCGACCCAGCACGTCGGATTCGCCATCGAAGTCCAGAAAATTGCCGGTAGCGGCTTTGGAGCTTCTTTTACAATCGCGTCCAAGCACGGCAGCCATACGCCAGCCTCATTCGTGTAGACCCACCGTTCCGGTACTACTGCAAGTGCGCTCGAGAAAAACGCCTTATTGTATTGCGCCGGGCGCGGCAACATGGACGACTCGCTCACATACCATTCTCGCTCCCTTTTCTCGCGCCAGCCCCGCATGTCGTCATCAGTCATTCCAGCCTGCAACGCCAGCACAACCGCCCCAAGCCATCCTGCACTCAACAACACTTTCAAACATCTCATATGCATCTCATCTCCCTTTTGTTGTGTACCTTGTGGACCGGCATTCATGCCGATTGTTCACTGAAAACAAAACCATATTAGTCACTCGTTACTCGTCATTCGTCAATCGCTGCTTGGAGTCCCGCCACCGGCGGTGATCCCGCCATCGGTCTGGACTTGCAGCGCAAGGCCTGGGGTCGCAACCGTCCCTCGGGCGGCGTCTTCGCCGTACCGCCAACGGCGGTAGGGTGGCCGCACTGTGCGGCTGGGGGATTTCATCCGCCACCGAATATCCTGCCACCGGGGAATCTCTTGTAAATCGTAAATCGTAAATTGTAATTTGTAAATTTCGCTACCACTTCCCCTCATTCCACGTCTTCCGGTCCCGAATATCGAACACGACCATCCCAGGATCATCGCATTGCACGCCGAGATCATTCAACATTTTCTGCGCTTTGCGTTTGAACTCTCGTCCTTGCGGTGTGTCTTTTTTCATGGGAATATTCACGACGAGCTGCGCATACTTGACCGCATTGCTGACATCACCCACGTCGCGATATATTTGCGCCAGATACCATTTTGAGGTCAAACGCCATGGTAAGATATTCGATGCGAGCGTCAGATATTGAATCGCCCGACCAATGCAATCCCCCTGTGTCAATTGTGTCGGCGGTGGCTCGAAGAACATATTGGTTCCGCATCGCCACTCGCGGAGTTTGCGCATCAGCACTTGCGCCGGTGTCTCCATGCGGTAGCGCGTCTGCACCACCACCGGCCAGTTTGTACTGTCTGCCAAGTGCAGATAGGCTACCGCCAAGTTTTCAAACATGTATGGATCAGGATAGGTATACTTCGCCTGCTCGCAAAGCTCTGCTGCTTGGCCTAGCATGCAATCCGCGCCAATATTGGTTTGAAGAGCAGCACAGAGAACCGCATAGCCGTAGTGCGCGCAGAACCGGCCATTCCACGCTAAGCCGCTCTCAATCTGGTTATACACTGTCACAGCAGAGGCTATATCGCCTGCCATGACACTACTGTAGGCGCCGGCCCATTTTCTGCCTGCCAAGTATCGCTGCCAATACAGAGGCAAAAGGCCAAACGAGATGGCCAACACGGTTAGGCATAACGCTCTCCAACACCAACGTCGTGAAAACGACCCTTCTTTCCTTTCATTCGCATCTTCAAATGTCAAGCAATCTTCATAGTCGTTAGCATTGACGATCCACGCCAGCGCCAAATTGAATAACAGAAATGTTGGCACTACCTTACGAGGAAAATGAACCAGCGACGCCAAGGCAAATGCCACAACTGCACATCCCATTCCTAAGCTGATGTAATCGCTGCACTCACCATGCTGCGCCATACGCCACTGCCGGGCAAACACTCGGCACACGTTCTTACCAATGAAGACAGTCAGCAGTGTTAACAGAACTGTGCCAAACAATCCCAACTCTGCTACCGCCTCCAGCGGCTCGCTGAACGCATGTCGCAAGTTGTCCGCAGCCATCTTCTTGAGCGCAGTCGCTGCGCCATCCGTGAAATACCAACTTTGCTGGATATTGAAGAGACTCGCCAGATTTCCGAAACCCACACCATCTATCCAATGCTCATGCGCCATCTGCAGGCTTACACCCCAAATCATGATCCTGCCATGGGCCGACAGTATCTTGGATCTAGGAGCAGTCAACTGGAGAAAACATGCAGCACAGCACATCAGGAAAACACCGCTAGCGATTGCCAAAATGATTCTCACTTTCCTCCCGCGAAAACCGGCTCCTGGCAGAATTCCTTCAACCTTGTACAGCGCGCGCACAATAGTATTTTTCCAACCAACAATCGCAAGCAGAGCAAGTGAGATGATTCCTGTAGCAAGTGCGGTTCTGCATGTGGAGAGCACAAGAAGGACAATAGTAAGACAAAGCATGGTCAAAGCAATAAAAGCACCGCCAGCTTGCACGTATGAAAAGACATATGAACGAAGCATTTGTGAAGGTTTAACTGTCACTGCGCTCATGGTCGCAGCTGCGAGCAACGGTGCAGCGGTTGCGAGGAAGCAGGCGAAGTGATTGCGGTTATTCATTACTCTGTCAATCCATGCGCACGAATGCAGCTGGCACCAAGCCCAAAGCACCCCCAATATGGTTAGGAACAACATTGTTGTTACAAAGGCACTAACACGTGTCGTGCCCCGCATCGAAACATAGACTAGCCAACCCGCCAACAGACTCACTCCTGGACCGTAAGCTTCATAGGAAATTCCCTTCAAAACCCAAGAGACTATAGCAAGGACAAGCACTACAGTATAAAGCATATCAGTATCATTCCAAACAAACCGGGGCCCATGTGCTATCTCACGCCATACCAAAAGCGAGGAAGCAACTGCTGCCATTGGTACGGCCACCAAATGCAGTGGGCTCAGATAAAGGTCGTGCATCTCCAGCATTATTCTTATCCAAAGAGTCGATGAGAGCCACAATCAAACGAAAGCAGGCGGCAACATCAGCCTTTTCACTGGTACCTGCAGTCACGACGCCAACACGAATCACCAACCAACACAGTCAGCTAAACACCGGCACACTTAGCAATCCTCGCCGTGACAAACACGGAGCATGTCTCTTGTACTTGGGCGCCGACATGCCAAATAGCGATGTGTTAACAATCTGGTCGAAACGAAGTCGTCGTATTTGAGAATGATGTACTTCATAGAGTCCTAATCAAGCAACTCAACGATGTTTGCATGCTCCCTTTTTGCACTTTCAGAGGATTCTCTTGGGGAAGGTCATTCACGGCTCGTAACCTTTGCAAGAAGCATTCCATAGGGATGCAAACTCCACCCCGTGTGAGCCAAGGAGATGGATGAGAGGTTGTGAACCATAGCAAATCAGGTCTGAAATCAGGATGAAAGTGAGCCGGCGGTGCTGCTTCGCTTCTAATATAATAATGTGAGCCAGTTACTAATCGTCATCTTATTGTATGTAGACTGAACATAATATTCATAAAGCCGCTGGTTGGCTTGCCTTTCAAAAAGGCAGAGGGGGCGAGGGATTTCCTGCAATAGTAATATCCACGAACCCGACTTGAACGGTTGCAGTGTTCTGACGAACGATAGCGCGATGTGCAGCACCGTGCACAGCACGGAAAGCAAAGCCTGCCCCTGTATACAACAAGATGATAACTAATAGAGATTGTTAATCATCTCCTTCACATTTCTTGCATATACAGTCTATTGTGGGCGTGAGTGTGTGTATGTGTCCTCCATTGCAGTTAGGATAAGCAGTGTTCGGATGCTGCTCATATGAACTCGTCCCGTAATTCAGACCACACTCGGTGCAATGGTAAGGTTGGGTGATAGTGCACTGGCCTGCTGCCCATGCTAAAGTCGTCAGCAATGCAAAAGCTGCTACACTAGTTCTAACCTTCATAGTTGCCTCCTTGTTGGGGCGTTATGTTAATTGCTCTCGGCACGCAGCCGAGATACATGTGCAATATCTCATCGCAAGAGTCCATTAGTGCTAAGTCAAATTACACATGGACTCACTTTGCCAGGGCTTCCAAATATGTGCGTTTATCGCCCGCCAGTGCTGTACGCTTGATGTAATCAGCTATGTCTCGTTTCATGGCATCGGGGCATTTATAATTGGCGCGCGACAAATGAGTGCTACAGTAGTTAGGAACCACGTATTGGAAGAAAACACTCTCAACTTCATCGAGGCAAGACCTTGCGTCGTCGCAAGGGGCCGCATAGCAAGTTTTCTTGAAAAGTATATAGCGGTCATACAGAAACTCAAGCGGTTTGCCATTGCGCTCGTATAACTGCAATAATTGGCCACTCACAGAGGCCTTGGCGCTGAGTTGTTCTTTTGTTGTGGGTTTCTCTGGCAGCAGGCTGCCTAACTCTTCAACCATGGCGATTGCAGTCGTGATATCTTTTATAACACCACCAGCAACGAAGCTCTGAAATCCAATCACGCCCGCATAGTTTGCAGCCGCACGCAGTCGTTCGTCTTCGGTGGTTGCTCGTGCTACTAAGTTGCTGTAGAGTGCCAGCATTATAGCGGCATATGACGGATTGCGGCGTAGAGAGCTATCATTCAAGAAGTTTTCTATATCTTGATATGTTCCAGTTAGCATAAGCTGTTGCGCTGTCGCAAAAATTTCTGTCATCGGCACACTGTCTTGCTCTATCTTGTTTAACATCCGGCGATGCTGCGACTCGATCTCCATAAGGTCAGCAGTTTCATTATCCAGTGAATCATTAGTGATCACTGCAGGACATCCATGTGTGGCATATGCTTGCTTGCTGCTGATGGAAGATGCCATTACATTAGTTTTAACAGAAGTGGGGTTTGGCAGCCGGCTGTTGTTGCGTGGGCTGCATGATACGACGACGAACAGGAACGAGATGCCCAGAGATAACATAAGAAGCTGTTTCGCAGCCAATTCCTTTGATTTACAGAACCCAGCGCTCATCTTGCTCGATCTCCAATAATTGCACTGCATTTAGTGTTTCTCGTCAATACGTGTGCTTTGTGATATAAGGTTCGTTTGTTTGTTTGTGTCAAGTAGTACATTCGTCACTTTCGTCAAGAGATGCGCGTCTGCCACGGAATCATAGAAAAGACCAAAGACTATATTGCTGGCGTTGCAAGGAGATGCGGTAGCAATCCTGCCACGCGTCAGACGGTTGAGTATCAAAACTGCTTCGCGAGCGCTAGCGGCTGCTTCGTCTGTGTTTGATAAGGCAGTATGCGCGAGCGTCATCTGAAGATACTTCGCAACGGTCAGAGAATGAGAAGGAGTATTCGTGAGCATTTCTATAACTTGAACATATGCTGCCGCTTGGAGTTTGTCTTGTATGAGCATTGCGCTTGGCACTTCACGATGGGCAAATGCAAGTGAACGTGAGAAACACTCGGATACATTCCACCACGGGTTAGGGCCGAGGTAATTTCCTACAAAAGCACTGTTAATAATGCGTTGCGCATGCATGAGCGTGTCCTTGTTTCCACAGTCAAGCAGCGGCAGTGAAGTGAAAACCAACATAACACGGTCACTGTGGGACGCACACCTCTCAAGGCAACGCACGGCAATGTTGGCTGCATCGGCGAGGTCGCCATGCGTGAGGCGAGACATTATCCACTGTGTAGCCAACCGCGAATCAATCCGGCCACTCCGGGACAAATACTCTTCGTAACACACATTAGCGCTCTGCGTGTCTGCGTTATGCGTCGCAGCAGCCTCAATCAGGTCCAAGATAACGGGATGTGCTCTAGGCAGGTCATTGGACAATGCTCCTAGAGCCCGCGTGATCAAATCCACAGTGTCATATTCAGCTATAGTATGTCTCGTGTTTTGAGATGTCAATTCATTCGTAGTAAGGTAGTCGTTAGCCATTTGATATAGAGCGGTCAAACCACCTATCTGTCTGGATAATTCGTTCACAAGCATGGCCGCGGCAGCGTGCTGAGGATCACATACTTCCGATACCCCACGCTTATGTTGCGAACTATTTTTAAACTCTTCGTAGATAAGGGCCGCCCATTCGTGTTCGCTTTCACGGGCTCGTAGTGATGTATATAACTCAAGCGGTGTTGCCCCGCCAGCATCATTCTTTGTTTCAGTCGCGCACGCCGATAGATCAGCAGCAAAAGGGAACTTCGCCAACGAAGATGCCTGTCTTTTTTTTGCCAAATCTTGCCGTGCAGATTTGAACTGCCTGTACCCAGAGATGCCCTTGCTTTTCAATTCATCAATTCGTTTACGGACAAGCGTCAGATCGTCTTGTCTTGTCACATGATTAAAAAGTGCGCAAGTGAGGGCACGTGCATTGCAGAGAAACGCGATATAGGCTTCCTCGCCTTTGGCTGGTTTGCTCATCGCCAGAGCGTAACCAAGCAGGTCGTAAAAGCGCTGTACCTCGGTGTCGTCCGCGCGCATGATGTTGTTCAGAAAACAATCCACCATCGGATCTTTGACGCCCAAGTCGTTGTCAATACCGAGCAGGGTGATGCCGTCGAGCACGGTTTTAAAGCCGGGGCGGTCTTGGCGCGTCCAGAAGTAGAGTTGCGCTAGCTCGGTGTATTGCTGGGGCGAGTAAATTCGTTCGCGGCGAACGAATTTGGAGGTGCTCTTCTCGGCTTGGGAGCGGCCTCCGTGCCGCGATCTGCCGCTGGCTTGGCCAGTACCGCCAACGGCGGTATGGGAGTGATCTCCGTCCTGCGATTTTTCAGATTCTGCCAATTGGAACTGCAAATCCAGATAATTGGTGATGGCATCGTGGTAGTCGCCGATCTCGACGGCGCGGCGGATCAGGCCGCGGTCGGCCGCCGCCGCAATGCGCGGATCGGCCGATGCTTCCAGCCGCACCAGATCGAGCCAATTGAATGCGTCGGTGTAGCGTGCGGCCACGAGGCATGTGCGCCCAAGGCCGAGAAATACTTCCAGGCGCGGCTCGGGGCATTGCATGGCCACGGCTTGATCATCAAAATACGCGCGGCTGTTCTGATAGGCGCGATAGGCCTTGACAATGTCACCCAGTCGCTCGAGGCAGTAGCCGCGCAGGGCGTTGACAAAAAAGCCCTGCTGAAAGCCGTTGGTCACCGCGCCGCGCCAGTAAAACGCGCCGGCGGTCAGCGCGTCGAGCGCAGCCAGGGCGGCGCTGATGTTGCCGTCCTCAATCGCTTGTGCGGCGTCGCGGCAGGCTGAGTGGCGCGCGAGATCGAGCAGCGACTGCACGGATGACAGCGGGACGGATTGGGGAATTAGAGGTACGTCGGTGGTCAGTACGTCAGTGCGGCGGTGGTCGTTGGTCGGTGCGGCGGTGGTCGGTTTTTGTGTCACTGACGCACTGACGTACTGATGTACTGACGCACCATCCCGGGCGCTGGCAGAATTTGTTTCCGAGGTTGAGGCGGCGCGGCACGGCAACAATAGAAAGAGAGCTGCAGCAAAAACAAGCGACGATAAAGATAAAGGAGCAATCACACCCGCGCTCCGCCATGCGGCTGACTTAATCGCAGTGGCGCAGTGGCGCAGTGGCCCAAACTCATTGTAATGCGCAATCAGCATTCCTGTCAACTGCCTTGCTGACCTTGAATTTCCTTATTCCTTATTGATGGCTTGGGTGGGTACAGCCAACCATCGTGCAACTGTTATACCATAACTAGACGTGAATGTCAAGTGGAGTTCAATCCTTGTTGCAAGTCAATAGAAATGTCAACTTGGTTTGCATTGTAGCATTCATTCAAACCATTTACATAAAGTATTGTACACCACTAATTTTCGCACGTCATTTTGTCTCGCGCGTCTTGTCGTATTCCACAATGGCCTCGGGCAAGAGCAGCTTGATTTGCTCGATGCGCTTGGTGTCGGCCGGGTGAGTGGAGAGCCATTCGGGCGGGGCGCCACCTTTGCTGATTTCGCTGAAGCTCTGCCAGAAGGTCAGTGCCTCGCGCGGGTCATAGCCGGCGCGCGCCATGTAGATCAAGCCGATCCGGTCGGCCTCGAGTTCGTGTTTGCGACTGTAGGGCAGCATGACAAACAATTGTGAGCCGAGACCGTACGCCACCTTGGCCGTTTCGACATTTTTGTCGCTGACACTGCCGGCGACAATGGCGCTGCCGGTTTCGACCACCATTTGCTGGCTCATGCGCTCGGCGCCGTGGCGCGCAATGGCGTGGCTGATTTCGTGCGCCATCACGGTGGCCAGCTCGCCGTCGGTGCGGGCGTAGGGCAGCAGCGCCGTGTAGACGCCCACTTTGCCGCCCGGCAGGCACCAGGCATTGATGGTATTGGTGTCGTCAAACACGATAAATTCCCATTGCCAGTCGGGATATTCGGACACGCGTGCAATCGCGGCGCCCACCCGCTGCACGCGCGCGTTCGCCACGCTGTCGTGCGATACCGGCGTTTCTTTTTTCACGTCGGTGAAGGCTTGCAGCCCGAGCGTTTGCTCCTCATCTGAACTGACCAGCATAAACGAGGTGCGGCCGGTCACCGGCACCGTGTAACAACCGGTCAGCAGGGGCAGAGTGCCACAGAGCAGCACGAGCCAGACGCTAATCATTATCCATTGAGACTTCATGTTGGGGAGCTCCATCCGGTGAGGTTAATCTGAAAATGATGCATTGGTCACATGATTGGTGTGGCGGGTAAGGTCAATCCCGAAATAAGCAGCGAAGCCGGCGCGCGCAATCGGCGCGGCATCCTTGCCGCCGGTCTCGGCCTGCTCGACGACGACGGCAATGACAAGCTTTGGTTCATTGAACGGGGCAAAGCCGGCGAACCAGCCAAAGGTTTGTGCGGGCGTCAGGGCCGAGCCGGTTTTGCCGGCGACCGCCAGGCCCGGCACGGCCGCCAGCCGGCCTGAGCCCTGCGGATGATTGACCACTTCCCACATGCCGCGCTTGACCAGCGCCAGGGTTTCGCGCCGGAACGGCAGCACCTCCGGGCGCGCGGGCGGCTGCGCCGGCACGATCCGATGATTAATCTCATAGCCGCGCACCAAGCGCGGCGCGCACCAGCCGCCGTCCGTTGCGATGGCGGCCACCATACAGGCCACCTGCAGCGGTGTGACCAGCAGAAAGCCATGCCCGATGCTGAGATTGACGGTGTCGCCGGGGAACCACGGTTCGCGCAGGTGGGTGCGCTTCCACCACGGGTCGGGCAGCAGGCCGGCTTTTTCGTCCGGCAGCTCGATGCCGGTCTTCTCGCCCAGATGAAAACGTTGCGCCACGGCCACCAACCGGCGCACGCCAATCGGCACGGCATAGGTGCAGAAAAACGTGTTGCAGGAGACGCGCAGGGCTTTGATCAGATCCACCGTGCCATACCGCTGGCGGTGGAAATTACGCACGCGCATGCCGCCCAGTTCAAAGATGCCCTGATCATAAAAGACGGTATTCGACGTCAGCACGCCATACTCAAGGCCGGCGATCGCAGTAATCAGTTTGAACACGCTGCCGAGCGGATATTGGCCGGCGATCGCGCGATTGAGCAGCGGCCGGCGCGGGTCATTCAGCAGTGCGCCATAGCGCTCCGGCGTGACGGGCCCGGCAAACATGTTCTGGTCAAAGCCCGGCGACGAGACCAGCGCGAGGATTTCACCGTTGTTGGGATCCAGCGCGACCGCGGCGCCGACCCGATTGCTGAAGGCGCGTTCCAAGACAGATTGCAGTTGCATGTGCAGCGTCAGCATGACATTCTGGCCGGGCATCGGCGGACGTTGCTCGATGGTATCCACAAAGCGCGACGCGCGATCCACTTGCACCAAGCGCTTGCCGTTGACGCCATGCAAAATGCGTTCACAGACACGCTCGATTCCGCTGACACCGACGCGGTCATTCAGTGAGTACTGCCCGGCGCGCAAGCCGGGATGGTTCGGCGGCACTTTGCTGACGTACCCGATGGCATGACACGCGCCGCCGCGCTGCGGGTAGCGCCGCACCGGGTCGACGCTGAGTTCGACCGCCGGCAGGTCACCAAGCTGTTCGGCCACCCGGGTCATGCTGTCGTGCGAGAGATCCGAGGCCACCCGGACGGGCTCGTACGGCAGATGACGCTTGCTGCGCAAGGCCGCCCACACATTGCTTTCCGGCTGGCGCAGGATGACCGCCAAGTGGCGCGTGACATTGGTGCGCGCGCGCGGCGATAATTCGCGCACATTGACATCCAGATCAAACGCCGGCCGGTTGTCGGCAATAACCGTCATGGTCCGATCATACATGGCGCCGCGCAAGGCCGGCACCCACAGCATGCGCACACTCTGACGCAAGGCGCGCCGGCGGTAGTCAACACCGCGCACCAATTGCAGCCACAGCAATTGCGCCAGCAACACCACGGCACAGACGATCAGCGTCGTGCTCAACACATGATACCGGCGCAGCAGGGCGGGCTGGGCATTACTGCCAAGCATTGCGCACTCGCGTTCGCGGCGGGCGGGCCCGCACGCATGCCATGATGGGGTGAAACAGCGCGACAAACAGCGCGCCGCTGGTCAACGGCCGCACGACAAACGCATACACCATGTCCTGCGACACCACCAAGGGCACATCACTCGCCAGCCCGGCCAGCCACGCGCACGCCTGCCAGCTCAGCGACACGGCTGCGGCAATGCCAAACGCCATGATGGGCTGCTGCCACTCAACGCCGCGCGCCACCCCGCGCAGCACCAGGACAATGCCGCACCAAATGCCAATCAGAATCAGCGGCGCGCTGCTGGCCATGGGACTCCAGAGGGTGCCCATGATCGCCGCCCATGCCAGTGCGCGCAGGCGCGGCACGGCCAGGCCCACACCGGTCAGCACCGGCGCAACCACATCCAGCGTCATTGCCATGCCGGTCGTCTGCAGGGCCAGCGCGGCCAGCAGCATCAGTGCGCTTATGCCCCACAGCATCATTCGCGCGTGCTCCCGTCGTCAATCTGCGGCGGCAGGCGTTTGATCACCGCCACATACTCAAGCCGGTTAATATCAACCGCCGGCGTCACGGTTGCATATTGGTAAAATCCGCCTTCGCCGCGCGCCACATCGCGCACGATACCGATTAAATACCCGGACGGGAAAATGCCGCCCAAGCCCGAGGTCAGCACCCGATCACCCGGTACAATCTCCGCGTCGGGCGGCAGATAATTCAACGTCAGGGTGCTGGCCCCGCCACCCTCGACCAGCCCGGTGTAGCGCGAGTGTTGCAGGCGCCCGCCGGCTTTGAAGGTCGGATCGGTCATCACCACCACGCGCGCATAGGCATAGCCCACCACAACGACTTTGCCCACCAAGCCCGCGCCCGCCACGACCGCCATATCCTTGACCAAGCCGTCGCGGGTGCCGCCATTGATCACAATCGTCTTGCGCCAGGGCAAGTCGTCACGCACCACAATCCGTGCCACCTGCAGCTCGGGATATTGCTCGCGCAAGGACACCATCTCCTCCAACTGGCCAATCCGGTGAGCCGCATCAATGGCACCGGCGAGCTGCCGTTCAAGCTCATCGCAGCGGCGCTGCAAGGCTTCGTTTGCCTGGCGCAACGCGTGCTGCTCCGTCACGGTGCTCCAGCCCGTGCCCAGCGCCCGCAGCGGATATGTCAGGGCATCCAGGACCGGTGCGGCGATGTCCAGGGCAATCCGCTGGGTCGCACCACCCATGACCCCCGTGCGCGCCACGACCGTCGCCAGCGCTGCAATGACAATCACCCCCACCATTGCGCGCAGAAACCGTCTCATGGCGTGCTCCTCACGGGTGTGGTTGTGCCGGTGGCGGCCGGCGCGACAGCCAAGATGGCGCACATGCGCGCGCGCAGCACCCGCGCATCCCCGGCATGTGCGCCATCATGCTGCAACTGCAAATACCTCGTCAGGCAATTGGTTGCTATCACATACTCATTAGTGATGCCGGCGCGCACGACGCCGGACAAATACCACGCGTCCGCATTCCATGGATTGAAATGCACGGCATGGTAGGTCTGCACCCTAGCCTCCTGCATCCGGCCCGCGCGCAACAAGAGTAAGGCGTAATTATAGCGCCATTGATCGTTGGCGACTTCAGCGCGCACGGCCTGTTCATAACAGCGCAGCGCTGCGTCCAACTCGCCGCGTGCGGCCAAGGCATTGCCCAGCAGCGCCGTGGTGTGCGGCCAGATCGTCGTGGTTGTCTGCATAAACGCCGTCAGGCACGCAATGGTCTCGTCCACAGCGCCGCGCTCGGCCAAGGCATTGGCGTAATTCACCACGACACGCTGCTTGGTCGGCGCGTGCGCATAGGCATCGCGCCACAACGTCAATTCATCGCGCCAGACGGCACAGCGCTGCCGGGTGGCGACCAGCAACACCAACAGATACAGGATCATCACGCCGTGCACCAGCCGGCGCCGCTGTGCCGTCCGCACCCGCGCCAGCACCAGGCATACCAAGCCGCCCACGCACCACCCGAAGCCCGCAACACTCAGATACACGCGATGTTCAAACATGACGTCCGGTGCCGGAATGATGCTCGATTGTGGCAAGAGCGGGATGAAGAAAAACAGCACACCCCACCAACACCACGGCGCGGCCCGCCGCCCGCGCCAGGCTGCCAGCAGTACCATCACAAGCACGCCGCACGCGGCCAGCACGGCCGGCTCATGCCAGGTTGTGCTGATCCGCACGGCATGGTCAATACTCAACGGTTGTGGCCAGACCAGCAGCGCGAGATACCGCACCAGCACGCGCGGCTGGGTCAACAGATAGGTCGTGCGCGTTAAGTCGGGATAATGCATTGCGATCGGCCCGCCAATCGCCTGCAGATTACGGCGCAGCGTGTGCGCATCCCAATGCGACAGGTGCGCGAAATACAGAGCGGGCAGCGTGCCCGCCAACAACAGCAGACCGGCCACCACCACCCACGTGCGCGCCCGCCAACGCCGCCACTGCAGCGGCGTAATCCAGCACCACACGGCACTGGCGGCCAGCAGCGGCGCCGTCACAATAATCTCTTTGCACAGCGCACCAAGTGCGGTGGCGATGCCCGCCCAGCACCAACCCCACCATGGCGCGCGCCCCGGCCGGCCGGGGCGCACCACGGCCAGAATCGCCAGCAAATAGAAAACGGCGGCCGCCAAGGTGAAGCGTTGGGTGATGTACACCACCGCCTGTGTTTGCAGCGGATGCACGGCAAACACCACGGCAACAAACACACCCAGCCAATGCGGCGCGACGCCGCGCATCTTCCAGCCACGCCGGCGCGCCCACCACCACAAACGCCAGGTCAGCACGCACACCAGCCACGCATTCACACAGTGCAGTGCGAGACTCACCAGATGATAGCCCGCCACGGCCTCGCCCTGCAGCCGCGCATTCGCCCACAAACTCAAGACCACCAGCCAGCGGGTCGGGTACAACTGCACAATCTCCGCCATGCTGCGGCTCGCCAGGGCGTTGTTGCGCAGCATATCGTAATCGTCCAAATGCAGCGATGCCGGCATGCCCGGCCAAAACGCAAGAGCGCAGGCACCCACAATCACCACGGCGGCCAGCAACGGGCGCCCGCGCCGCAGCCAGTGGCACAGTTTAGCGTTCACCGTTCACCGTTCACCGTTCACCGTTCACCGTTCACCGTTCACCGTTCA
>CAYNJC010000028.1:0-58608 GCA_964397565.1 uncultured bacterium | reverse complement strand
AGCGCGGTGAATATGGCGTATCGGCGTGTGGCGAGCCGAGCCCGGCGCGACAAACACCTGAAGAGAATGATGGCGCGACTGTCATAAGCAGTGTACATTGCACGCCTGACCCCATGTGGTACAATTCAACCATGTTAGAGAACAAGGAGCTGATATGAAGAGCCTATGGATGCCAGTTGTGATCGCCATCGCTGTATTGTCTGTGGCGCCGCTGCGCGCGGGCCAGACCAACGTGACTCCTGCATACGTGGCGGCAGATGAATGGACGCCACCACCAAAGACCTGCGAACCACCCATGACTAATGAATGGCTCAATCAGCAGCACAGTGATTGGAGCCCGGCACGGAACAGCGTGCGCTTGACCAATCTTATGGCAAATGCGGCACTGATTGTTGAAGCTCGCGCAATCACGTCAGCTGCATTAATGCACTACAACGCTTCGAATGCAGAATGTCGCGAACCCCACGAAGATGATCTGGACCTCACCAAATTGCGCGTGCTGCGCATTGTGGCATCCTGCTGGTCCGAGGCTGAGACACGACAACGCCTTGCGTTTACCAACGATGTCGCCTGTTTTTATGTCGCAGAGCGCCCCGCCGCTGATAGTGACATCGTGAACGATCCCTGTCTGTTCCGCAATGAACGCTATTTGTTGTGGCTTGTGCCACTTGCTTTGACGGATGCGCAATTTGCGCGCATTCAGTCCTACGCATATGAACCCATAAGGCGTTCAGCCATATACACAGCCTATGTCGGCCGCAAAGGCTGTGTTCCTTTGGATGAGCACAAGATTTCGTTTAAGTGCAGCCCCACGATTAGTAATCAGTTTGCACAAAGGTCTCACGATACCGCAGAGAGCAGCAAGGAGTATCTGATCAACAGTTACAACACAACCAACAAGAATGACATTGTCGAGGCGGTGCGGCACTTGGCGCGCGCAATGTCGCATGGCGCCGACAAGACCGGCAACCTTCAGCAAGCCAAACGCAATTTGAATGGCGCCGCCAAGCTCAGTCTTGATAGGCTGCCGGAAATGGAGCGGTTCCAGTGGACAGATGCTGCGCTGCCCGGAGATTAGAGGAGCGAAGTAAGGTCAGGCCCGCACTAGGCCATTCGGGGCAGAACAGGGTCAGGCATGGAGTTTGCAGTTTTCAAGCAGCAGCGAGTACCAAACTCAGTCAAACCAGAATGAACGCCGGCGCAGCGGTTGCGTGCGTGCTCATGGTTCGTTGGCAAATGCACCCGGCTGCAGCGTGGCGGCGCTGAAGCGTCACCTACAGAGGAACAGCAAATGACAGAAAATGTCGTTTGATGCTACTCGGTCTTGTCTTCCGCTCGACGTTCAATGTTCACCGTTGAATGCTGGACGTTCAATGTTCAATGTTGAAGGTTCAATGTTGAGCGTTCGCCTTTTCTTCCCTTCGCTATTCGTTCCCGCCGTTGGCGGGACTCCAAGCAGCATTCGTCATTCCTCAGGGCTTGTCCAGCGGCAGGGGACACAATTTTCTCCGGCCGCAATCGCGGCACTGCGCGCCGCGCCAGACATCATCAAATAATTGCATCAAGTGCGCGACCGTGGCGTGCTCATCCGTGATCCAGCCCACCTCGAAGTTGCGATTGCGCGCGGATTTTTCGCCTAGGCCAGCGCCGGTGATGTTCGCGCTGCCGGCATAGGCCGCCAGCCCGTCAACGATCACCAATTTCATGTGCACGCGTGGACACAAGGCCAGTTCGATGGCATCATCCTGCAAATTCTTATAACGTTGAATGGACTGCTGAAACGCCTGGGACGGCTCGCTGGCGTGCAGGATGCGAATGGTCACGCCGCGCGCGGCCAGCTCACTGAAGCCGGCCAGGAACGAACGATAGCGCGCCGCGCCGCGGTGCACATACATGTCTTTGAGATTGGCGGTGGCGAGCCAGACAAATTCTTTGGCGCGCGGAATCAGTTCATGCACCACGCGCTGATTGAGCGTGCGATAGTCGAGCAGCTCGATCATGTTACTTATTTATCAAACAGCAAATGATGGATCGCGTAATGGCATCCAGTACCGACAACCCATGACATTGGCACTGTAATCAGGTAAAGCAGCCCAACCAGTAATTTAGCCCAGACGCCATTCTGCTCGAAGCGGCGCAAGGCATCGCCAATAGCCCGCAACCACAGCACTGCCGCAATCGTAGAGAAAGCAAGTACAATTATAGAAGCCGCCGCACCTCCGACTAAAGACATACTATGAGACTCCATGATGCGAGAACTTAAGGAACCGACTTCGCCGGTAAAAAACACACTGAGTGCCGCAACATATTTTCTATTCACGCGCCGTACCGGCAATTCAGGCGATGCGACGCTGTGCCAATGTGTCAGTTTGTAGAGGAAGGCTAATAGAGCATGAACCCCACCCACTATAATCACTAGCGCGACAGTGCTCAGAATGGCTTGGCCAAAAGGATATAGTTTGGGCGGGCATTCACCCCAAGTTGTAAGCCTGCACAGGAGATATGAGCCAACATAACCGAAACCCATTCCCAGGAGATACGTTTTCACCAGTCTATGCCGCACTATAAGGTTGTGCTCACATTTCTGCGCGTTATTAATGTCCATAAGATCCCCGTGTTAGGCAGAACTATCAACTAAAACACAGCGCACGCAGCACTGTTGGTAGATTATAGCATAAGAATGGTAAGAAAGACTGTGAGATTGCATAATTGAAACATGGCGCGGCCGTGACACCGGCAAGCCCATGAAAAACTGGCGGCCGTTCCTTTTTTGCTGACGCCGCCGGACAGCGCGTGGGCGATCACGTGCCCAGCAGGTAGGCATCCACGCCGGCGGCGGCGCGACGGCCAAAATTAATCGCGCGTACTACCAGCGACGCGCCGACGTGCGCATCGCCAGCGACGAACACGCCCGGCACGGCCGTCATGTGGTTTTCGTCGGCGAGAATGTTGCCGCGCGCGTCGAGCGGCAAGTGCAGGTCCTCCACCAGCGGCCCGTGCTCGACATGCACAAACCCCATCGCCAGCAACACCAGTTGGGCAGGCAGCTCGAAGTGCGAGTTGGGCACTTCCTTGAACGTGCGCCGGCCGGCAACCTCCACTGCAGTCCATGCAAGCCGGACGCAGCGCAGCTTTTCGACCGCGCCGTGCGTGCCGATGCATTCCTTGGTGTCGACGCTCCAGATGCGTTCGCAGCCTTCTTCCTGCGAGGATGAGGTGCGCAGAATCCCGGGCCACTCGGGCCACGGATTGCGTTCCACGCGCTGCTCGGGCGGCTTGGGCAGGAGTTCGAGTTGGGTGACGCTGATTGCACCTTGGCGGAGCGACGTGCCGATGCAGTCCGAGCCGGTATCGCCGCCGCCGATGACGATCACCTGCTTGCCCTTGGCGGAAATGCCCTGTGATTTCGGAATGGTCTCGCCGGCAAGCCGGCGATTGTTTTGGGCGAGAAACTCCATCGCGCAATGCACGCCGGTCAGTTGACGGCCGGGCACGGGCAATTCGCGCGGCACGCCGGCGCCGGTGGTGATCAGCAGGGCGTCAAAGCGCGCGCGCACTAGCGCGACGCTGAGGTCGCGGCCGACATTGACGCTCGGCTCGAAGACCACGCCCTCGGCCAGCATTTGTTCGAGCCGGCGATCGAGCACCCATTTTTCGAGCTTGAAATCGGGAATGCCGTAGCGCAGCAGACCGCCGATCCGATCATCTTTTTCAAAAACGACAACGGTGTGGCCGTGGCGCGCAAGCTGCTGTGCGGCCGCAAGGCCCGCCGGGCCCGCGCCGATGATGGCGACACTTTTGCCGGTCTTGAGGGCCGGGCGTTGTGGCACGACCCAGCCTTCGCGGAAACCGCGCTCGATGATTTGCAGCTCGAGTTGCTTGATGGTCACCGCCGGCTGATTGATCGCCAAGACGCAGGCGGCCTCGCACGGCGCCGGGCAGACGCGGCCGGTGACTTCCGGGAAATTGTTGGTCTTGTGCAGCAAGTCGAGTGCGCGCCGCCAGTGGCCGCGATAGAGCATGTCGTTCCAGTCCGGAATCAAATTGACCACCGGACAGCCATACAGGTGGCAGGCGGGAATGCCGCAATCCATGCAGCGCGCGGCCTGGCGCGTCAGTTCGTCGCCCGGCAAGAGCGGCTCGAACTCACGGTAATGCGTGAGGCGTTGCGCCACGTTTTGCTTGGCGGGGTCAACGCGCGGGAACTCGATGAAACCAGTTGGTTTTGCCATAATGGAATACTACGGTCGGGTGGTCGTTACAACATCAAGGGGTTTGGAAGACCTCTTCGCTGGCCGAGACGGCCTCGTCATCGCTGAACTCGTGCTGCTTGATGCGTTCAAGTGCGCGCTTGTAGTCCATCGGCATAACCTTGACGAAGAGCGGATAGGCGGTCTCCCAGGTGTCAAGCAGCAGGCGCGCGCGCGCGCTGCCAGTGTACTGCAAATGGCGTTCGAGCAGCGTGTGCAACTGGCGCTTGTCGCGCTCAGTCCAGACGCTTTCGAGATCAACCATGTCCAGATTACTGCGCATGCCGAGCAACTCGTTGTCATCGTAGACATAGGCGATCCCGCCGCTCATGCCGGCGGCGAAATTGACGCCGGTCGGTCCGAGCACGACGACGATCCCGCCAGTCATGTATTCGCAGCCATGGTCGCCGACGCCCTCGACGACCGCAATCGCGCCGGAATTGCGCACCGCGAAGCGTTCGCCGGCCATGCCGTAAATGTAGACTTCACCGGCGGTCGCGCCATACAGCGCGACATTGCCGGTGATAATGTTCTCGTGCGGCACGAAGTGCGCGTCGCGCGGCGGCACGACGATCAGTTTGCCGCCCGACAGGCCCTTGCCGAGATAGTCATTGGTGTCGCCCTCGACGCGCAACGTGACGCCGCGCGTGACAAAGGCGCCAAAGCTCTGGCCGGCCGAGCCGGTGAAATTGAAACGCAGCGTGTCGGGTGGCAAGCCCTGCGCGCCGTAGCGGCGGGTGATCTCACCGCTGAGCATGGCGCCGACCGTGCGATTGACATTGCGGATCGGCAGATCGCAGCAGACGGCGGTGCCATGCTCGAACGCCGGCGCCGCCAAAGCGAGCAATTCGACATCGAGGGCCTTGGCGAGCTCATGTTCCTGGGTACGGATGCAGCGGCGCGTGCCATTGGCTGGTGGCGGCGCGAGCAAGCGCTGCAAGTCCACGCCGCGCGTTTTCCAGTGGTCGAGCGCCGGCCGGAAATCCAGCAACTCGACCTGGCCGATCATCTCATCCATCGTGCGGAAGCCGAGTTGGGCCATGTGTTCGCGCACATCCTGGGCGATGAAGCGCAGGAAACACTCGACATAATCAGGGCTGCCGGTAAAGCGCGCGCGCAAGGTTTCATCCTGGGTGGCGACGCCGACCGGGCACGTGTTCAAATGGCATTTGCGCATCATGATGCAGCCCAGCGTGACCAGCACGGCGGTGCCGAAGCCGAACTGCTCGGCGCCCAGCAGGGCGGCAATGACAATGTCGCGCCCGGTGCGCATCTGGCCGTCGGCCTGCACAATAATGCGGTCGCGCAAGCCATTGGCAATCAGGGCATGGTGTGTTTCGGCCAGACCAAGCTCCCAGGGCAGGCCGCAATGCTTGATCGAGGTCAAGGGCGACGCGCCGGTGCCGCCGTCATAGCCGGCGATCAAGACCAAGTCCGCTTTGGCCTTGGCGACGCCGGCGGCGATCGTGCCGACGCCCACTTCCGAGACCAGCTTGACCGAAACATTCGCGCGCGGATTCACCATTTTCAGATCGTAAATCAATTGCTGCAAATCTTCGATCGAATAAATGTCATGATGCGGTGGCGGCGAAATCAGCGTGACATACGGCGTGGTGTGGCGCACGCGCGCAATGTCCGGACTGACTTTGTGGCCGGGCAACTGGCCGCCCTCGCCGGGCTTGGCGCCTTGCGCAATCTTGATCTGCAACTCATCGGCGTTGACCAAATACTCCGCGGTGACGCCAAAACGGCCCGAGGCCACCTGCTTGATGCGCGAAGTGCGCCGGTCGCCGTTCGGCAGCGGCACATAGCGTGCCGGGTCCTCGCCGCCTTCGCCCGAATTGCTGCGCCCGCCCAGGCGATTGAGCGCGATCGCAATCGCTTCGTGCGTCTCCTTGCCAATCGAGCCGTAGGACATGGCGGCGGTGACGAAGCGTTTCGTGATCGCTTCAACCGGTTCGACTTCGTCGAGCGGCACCTGCGTACCGAGCTTGAAGTCGAACAAACTCCGCAAGGTCAAATGTTGTTTTGACTGATCGTCAATGCCGTGGGTATATTCCTTGAAGACCTGGTAATCCTTGGCGCGGGTGGCGAGCTGCAATTTATAAATCGTGGTCGGAGTCCAGAGATGGGCTTCGCCGTCCACGCGGGCAAGATATTCGCCGCCGGTATCGAGGAGCGGGTCGAGTGTGCCGCGGGTGGGAAAGCCGCGCTGGTGGCGCAGTTGCGCTTCGTGCGCGATTTCCTCGAGACCGATGCCGCCGATGCGCGAGGCGGTGCCGGTGAAGTAGCGGTCAATCACGGCTTTGTGGATGCCGAGCGCCTCGAAAATTTGTGCGCCACGATAGCTGCGCACGGTCGAGATGCCCATCCGGCTGAGCGTTTTGAGAATGCCCTTTTTGACGGCGGTGATGTAGAGATCGGCGGCCGCCTCGGCCTCGAGCGGGTTTTCGAGCAGGCCCTGTTCGGCCAGATCGCACACGGTGGCGAGCGCCAGATACGGGCAGATCGCGCTGGCGCCGTAGCCGATCAGCAGGCAGAAATGATTGACTTCGCGGGCTTCGCCGGTCTCGACCACGATGCCGGCCATCGTCCGCAAGCCCTCGCGGATCAAATGATGATGCAGGCCGGCGGTGGCCAGCAAGGCGGGGATCGGCACGTGTGCGGCGTCGAGTGCGCGATCGGTCAAAATCAAAATGGTGGCGCCGTTGCGCACGGCCGCCGCGCCCTGCACGCACAGCGCATCGAGCGCGGCCGCGAGTGCCTCGCCGCCGCCGTGGGCCGGGAACAGCATGGCCAACTCATGGACGACAATGTCGGGATGTTTCGCGTTGCGCAGGCGCGCCAGGTCGTCGGGCGTCAGCAGCGGATGACTGAGTTTGAGCTGGCGGCAGTGCACCGGCGTTTCGTCAAGAATGTTGCCGACCCGGCCGATGAAGCTCATCAGCGACATGACCAGCTCTTCGCGCAGCGGGTCGATCGGCGGATTGGTCACCTGCGCGAACAATTGTTTGAAGTAGTCAAAGACCGAGCGGGCGCGTTTCGAGAAGACGGCCAGGGCGGCGTCATTGCCCATCGAGCCGATCGGCTCCTGCCCCTGCGACGCCATCGGTGCGATGATCAGTTTCAGCTCTTCCTCGGTATAACCAAATGCGTGCTGGGCGCGCAAGAGCGCCGCCGGTGACGTTTTCGGCATGTCCGACGGGGCGAAGAGGCCGCGCAAGGTGATGGCATTCTCGCGCACCCAACGGCGATAGGGCTGCTGGCGTGAGATGGTCGCCTTGATTTCGGCGTCGGAAACAATGCGGTGCTGCTGCAAGTCCACCAGGAACATCTTGCCGGGCTGGAGCCGGCCGCGTTTGAGAATGTTCTCGCCGGGGATTTCGAGCGCGCCGGTTTCCGAGGCCATTACGATCAGGCCGTCGCGCGTGACGGTGTAGCGCGCCGGGCGCAGGCCGTTGCGGTCCAGCAGCGCGCCGATGTAGCGCCCGTCGGTGATGACCATCGCGGCCGGCCCGTCCCACGGCTCCATGATCGCGGCATGGTATTCGTAAAACGCGCGCTTGTCCTCGCTCATCAGATATTTCGAACCCCACGCCTCCGGCACCATCATCATCGCCGCGTGCGGCAGCGAACGTCCGGCCATGATCAGCAATTCGAGCGCATTGTCAAACATGGCCGAATCGCTGCCGCCCTCAACAATGATCGGCTTGATCTTTTCAAGGTCCTCACCGAGCAGCGGCGAGGCGAACAAGGCGCTCAAGGCGCGCATGCGGTTGGCATTGCCGCGCAGGGTGTTGATCTCGCCGTTGTGCGCGACATGGCGGAAAGGCTGGGCCAAGCTCCAGGTCGGCAGGGTGTTGGTGCTGAAGCGCTGGTGCACAATCGCGAAGGCGGAGATAAAACGCGCGTCCTGAAAATCAGGAAAGAAGGTCAACAATTGCGTGCCGGTCAGCATACCTTTGTAGACCACGGTCACGCTCGAAAGGCTGGGGATGTAGAACTGACTGTAATCGCCATCGCGCCAGGCGGCGACCTCTTTTTCAATCCGGCGGCGGATGACGTACAGTTTGCGCTCGAAGGCGTCGGGCGCAATGGCGCCGCGGCCCAGGGCGATCTGTTTGATCAGCGGCAGAGTGGACAAGGCCATCACGCCCAAGCCGTCTGGCACCACCGGCACGTCACGCCAGCCGAGCAGTTCGCCACCTTCGGCCGCGATGATTGTCGCGAAGGTTCGTTGGCAGCGCTGCGCGCGGGCGGGGTCGGCCGGCAGAAACACCGTGCCGATGGCATAGTCGCCACGCACTGGCAGCGCCACGCCGCAGGCCTGAAATTCATCGCGCAGAAACGCGTCCGGAATCTGCATCAACAAGCCGGCGCCGTCACCCGTCGACTTGTCCCCGCCAACCGCGCCGCGATGTTCCAAATTGACTAACACATGCACGGCCTTGTCCAGCAGGGCATGCGTCGCCGTGCCGTCCAGTTGGGCGACGAAGCCGACGCCGCAACTGTCGTGCTCGTAGGCCGGATCATACAAGCCCCACGGCGGTGGCATGCCGGCCGCATTGTGCGGCGCTGTGCGTGTGGTGACGATCATGTCGCAGTCGCTCCTTAAAGCAAGAATAGAAGAATATTGATTGTAGCGTTTTCGGCCGGGCAGCACAAGCGAATAAGCAGTTGGCACACCCCTGTTAATTGCCGCCATGTTGCCCGCGCGCACACATGAACAGAGCACGCCACACCTGGCTCCTGCAGTTGGTTATTCAACGGGAGTGTCGCCGGCCCCGGCGACCGCGCAGCCAGCAAGACTGGAACAAAGCGTAACACATCTCAGGAGACACCCGCACCACAATCGTCCGCAACCACATGCCCGTCGGCATCCTTACGTTAGTGCCATGCATGCCTGCCCCCATTATCTCTAAAAACCCAGCAGCAAGCCGACGTGCCGCACCAGCCAGGCCACCAGCCAGGCCGTGCCGGTCGTGTAGCCGACCATAAACACCGTCCAGCCCAGCTTGAACTCGCGCAAGAAGACCACGACGGTCGCAATGCACGGCACATACAGCAACACGAACACCATCAAAGTATAGGCCGTCAGCGGCCCATGCGCAAAGGCCGCATCGTTGCGCAAGCGCTGCTGCAGCGCGGTCGTGGTGCGCTCGCCCGTCTCGGTGACGCCATACACAATCATCAGCGCTGAGACGACCGCTTCCTTGGCTACGATGCCGGTGGTCAGCCCGACGCCGATTTTCCAGTCGAAGCCCAGCGGCCGCAACACGGGCTCAATTGCACGCCCGAAACGGTCGGCGTAGCTGTGCGCGACGGCGGTGTTCGGCCCGCCGGCCTGCGGCGTCGCGCGCGGAAACGTGCACAAGAACCACATCACCAGTGCGGCGCACAACAGCAACGTGCCGGCTTTGCGCACATACATCCAGGCGCGTGTCCACATCAGCATCAAGACACTGTGCCCGGTCGGCAGGCGATACGGCGGCAGCTCCATCAGCAGCGGCGTAAAATCCTTGCGGTACAGGAGTCGGCCCAGGATATTTGCGGCGACAATGGCAATGAGAATGCCCAGCAGATAAATGGAAAGCAACACGGTGGCCTGCCAGCGCGGGGCGAAAAAAGCGCCGATGAACAGGGCATAGACCGGCAGGCGCGCGCCGCAGGACATAAACGGCACAATCAGGGCCGTCAGCAGCCGGTCGCGCTTCGAGTCCAGCATGCGCGTCGCCATGATCGCCGGCACCGTGCAGCCAAACCCAATCAGCATCGGGATGAACGACTTGCCGTGCAGGCCCAGCCGGTGCATGATCCCGTCCATGACAAAGGCCGCGCGCGCCATGTAGCCGCTGTCTTCCAAGAAGCCGATCGCCAGGAACAGCAGCACGATATTCGGCAGAAACATGATCACGCCGCCCACGCCGGCGATGATGCCATTCACCACGAGATCCCGCGCCAAGCCGGCCGGCAGCAGGTGGCCGGCCAGCGCGCTGAGCTGGGCCAGCGCCAGCTCGATCACGGCGATGCACGGCGCGCTGAGCGTGAAGACCAGTTCGAAGACCAGCCACATGCAGGCCCCGAAAATGAGCAGACCCAGCACGGGATGCGTCAGGTAATTGTCGAGTTTCTCGGTCAAGTCGAAGCGCAGCTGCGGCGTCTGCGTCACGCATGAGCGGACACAGCCGTTGGCAAAGCCATACCAGCGGCCGGCCAGATAGTTGTCCATCGTATCGCGGGCGGCGCGCTCGATGCCGGCGCGGTGGGCATGGGCAAACGGCAGCAGATTCGCGTCAGCCGTGCATACCGGCCGGCCAAGCAGCAGCAAGACCGCGCGCATCCGCGCCGGCACGGGCGTGACGGCCGCCGGCAGCGCCACAATCAACTGCTCCAGCGCATTTTCCACGCTGGTCCCGTAGTCAATCCGCACATGACTGCCGTGCGGCGCGCGTGCCAGATGTTCGAGCGCGCCCAGCAACTCACGCGTGCCGTGATTGCGGCGCGCCACCAGCGCCACCACCGGCACGCCCAGCATCTCGCTCAGGGCGCGCGTGTCGATCCGCACGCCGTGCTGCGCCGCCTCGTCCATCATGTTGAGCGCCAGAATCATCGGCAGGCCCAACTCGATGATCTGCGCCGTCAAGAACAAATGCCGCTCGAGATTTGAACTGTCGACAATGTTGATGATCAGGTCGGGCGGCTCGCGCGTCAGATGACGCTCGACCACGTCTTCCTCAAGCGAGTACGAACTCATGCTGTACGTGCCCGGCAGGTCTACAACCTCGTACGCCCGCCCACCATGGCGGAACACACCAGTCTTGCGCTCGACCGTGACGCCCGGCCAGTTGCCGACGTGCTGATGCGCGCCCGTCAGATTGTTGAACAGACAGGTCTTGCCGCAGTTGGGATTGCCGACAATGGCAACGCGCGTGATCGGCGCCTCAGCCATGCGCCTCCGGCACGGCAATGTGCAGCGCGGTTGCCAGGCCGCGCCCGATCGCCACGCGCGCATGGCCGACTTTCAGCATGACTGGCGCCGCCCCACTGTTCTGCAGCACTAGTATCTCACTGCCAACGCGCACACCCATGGCCGCCAGCCGCGCGGTCTTGCCGTGTCCGCCGGCGATCCGTTTCAACACGCCGCAATCGCCTTTGTGCAGCAAGGTGAGCGGCACGGTGTGATCGCGTTCGAGCTCGTCGGCCGCGGCGTGTTCGAGAAAATCGCGCAGGCGCGCCATGGTCTCGGGATGGAGGATGTGTTCCACTTTGCAGGCATCGGTCTCGGCAATCTCCGGCGTGACCCGTAAAATGTCGGCAAAGAAACGGCGCAAGATGGTGTGGCGCGCATGCACATCCTGCGCGGCCTGCAGCCCGCGCGCGGTCAACTGCACCCGTTCGCGCGGCGCATGCGTCACCAGCTCCATGGCGCGCAGGCGGGTGATCATCTCGACCACGCTGGGCGGCTTGACGTCCAGCGCCGCGGCTACTTCGCTGACTTGCGCGCCGTCGGGATGTTCGGCCGACAGGCGCAAGATGGTCTCGAGGTAATCCTCCTGCGTGGTGCTGGGGGGCGTAGTCGTCGCGGTCATTGGGTCACGGTTGTTAGGTTACCCTAATTAGGTCACCCTAAGTATAACACGCGTGGCCGCGCCTGTCAAGCGCTGCGCCGCGATTACCGGCCGCGATGAAGACCATGGATCATGCGGGATGCGGGAAGAATGAAAGAAGAGATGTGTGCTAGTGGAGCCATGGGTGCATGCCCCACCAGTACGTCGGGTGCCCCCTACAACCTCACCGTGCCACCGATTGCCGACCACCGCGAAAGCGGAAGCGGCGCTAGGCCGAAGTGTGCACTGCAATATATCCAGATTCTGGGATGGCGGATGTGGCCCGCCACCACGCCGTTCTCCAGCAGCGCCAGAAACGTCGTCCGGATAACATCATCACGGCCTTCACTTGCTCTGCTGCAGAAACCACGGGTAGAGTTCGGGCTGGCTGTAGGCCTTGGTCCAGGCGTCATGGCCGGTCTTTTCATAGCGCGTGAAGCGCACGTTGCCGCCCGCCTTTTGCAGCGCTGTTACCATGTCCTCGGATTTCTGGATCGGCACGACGGTGTCATCCGTCCCATGAAACACCCAGACCGGAATATGCCGCACTGCCGCCACCTTGGCCGGATTGCCACCGCCGCAGACTGGCGCAATGGCGGCAAACAATTTGGGATATGTAATGGCCATGTTCCACGTGCCGAACCCACCCATACTTAACCCCGTCAGATACAGCCGGTTGGTGTCAACCCGGTACGTTTTTGTGATTTCCTGCACCAACGCGTACAAGGCATCGGTGTCCCACCCTTGTTCCTCGGGACATTGCGGTGACACCACGATGAACGGAAAGTTCGTCTCCGTCTCCACCAATTTGGGCAAACCGTTGATTTTGACTTTGGACAAATCCGTGCCGCGCTCGCCCGAGCCGTGCAGGAACAGAATCATCGGCCAGTGCCGATTGGTCGTCGCGGCATAGGCGCGCGGCAGAAACAGGAGATAGCCCATGTCAAGGGGTTTCTGGATTGTGATGGACAGGTGCTGCTCACTCTGTGCGCCGCAACAGACGCCGAGGGACAAGATCAACCAGAACGGGACTAACAGTGCGGTGGCTTTCATTTCTCCTCGTGGGGTGGTCTGTGAGCATGGCGGCGCGTGCGTGCCAGCAGGGTGCAGCAAGCATAGCATAACCGACGGCGCAGCGCAAGACAGCAACACACCGCACACAATGTTTCTGAATAGTGTATAATAGAAATAGCGACCTATGATAACTGCGAACCCGGTACCATTCTTCACGGCGCTGCTTGTCAGCGCCGTGCTTATCACCACGCCCGCCGCCCAGGCGGCATCTGCGCGCGTGGCCGTGCGGGTCGAGAACACACTCGGCCAGCCGATCACCGGCGCGCTGATCTGGGTCAATGTGGACGCGCCATCGAACGCGTATGCCGACGCCAGCGGGGCGGCGGTGGTCACGCTTACCGCCGGCACGAATTATCTGATGGTGGCGCGCCATCCCAATTTCGGGCGTGCGCCGGCGCTGTTTCCCTTCATTGCGCAGGATACTAATATCACCATTACGCTGCCGCCGCGGACGTCGCTGCGGATTGCCTCGTACAACATGTATGGCATGAGTGCATGGACCGACGCCAAAGTGCAGGCGCTGGCGCGCATGTTGTGGACCGTCCAGCCGGATATTGTGCTCGCCCAAGAGACGCGCACGACAACCCTCGCGCTGAGTGTGTTCCAGCCCCGCTATTTATTCGGGTACACCAATGCCCAATCCACCAGTTGGGGCGACATCCGCAATGCGGTCGTGTCACTCTTTCCGTTGATGAATGTCTTCAGCGCTGGGACGGCCGTGATGACGCGCGACTTGTTCGGCGCCGAGACCATCCTGCCGGGCGTGGGCAACACGACCATCATGAGCGTGCACTATAAAGCCCTCAAGGGCACATCAGAAGCGGCGACGCGCGACGACGAAGCGCGCTTCACGGCCAGCTACTGCTCAAACCTCAATGCCCAGGCGAAGCTATACCTGCTGGGCGGCGACATGAACGACGATGTCAGCGATCCGACCTGGCTCTCGCATGTGCATCAGATTCTGACCAATTACAACAGCGGCCTGAAGCGCGTCGAACCGCGCGATGACACCGGCGTTGCCGCCACCTATGTCACGGCCATCTACACCAGCCGCTTGGATTACATCTATGTCGGGCAGGCGTTTCTGCCGTATGTGCAGGCCGCCCGCGTGGTGCGCACGGCCACGATGACGAATCTTCCGGTCTGGCTGCGCACGACCAGCAGCAGTTTGGCATCCGATCACTCCATGATTTACGCCGACATCACGCTAGTGCCCGAGCCGGCCTGCGGCGTGTTGCTGCTGGCACTGCTGCTCCGGCGGCGGCGCCGCGCGCGCATGCCGTCCGCGCACTAATGGCAGCAGCAATCCTTTGCCTCTGGTCAGTGTCCACCGTCATCGTAGTCCACAGATTCTGCGAACCGCCAGTCTCCGCGGGGCTGTCACCGCGTCTCCACGGGGCGCTTGACACCGGGCTACGTTTTTGCTATAGTAGTTGAATGTGCAACCGGTTGCCGTTCATAACAGAATCTGCATAGTAATTCAAAACCCTGTGGAGGGGAAAATGAAAAAAACACTCTGCCTTGCAGCACTTGCAGCTTTGATAACCAGCAGCGCCTGGGCAAGCACTATCGCCTATGTGGAGGGCGGCACGACGCTCGACCCCATCGGCGGGTTTCAGATTGCGGCCATGAACTTCACCGTGAAAAACGCGATCATCGTGACGCACCTCGGCTTCTGTGGGCTATCGCTTGGCGGGGGTGATACGCCGAATGTCTACCTTCATAATGTAGATGAGAGCACGACCATTGCGACGGCTAGTTGGGCGGGGGGCGAGGCGCAATCTGGCATATGGACGTACAAAGAATGCAGTAACGTCACGCTGTATCCCGGCACAAACTACCAGGTCAGCGCGCCCCTCTGGTGGAGAACCGTGTACTCAAATGATGAAAACTTCGCCTTCGGCAGCAGTATCAACACGAATGTGACGTGGTACCGCCAAGACGGCGCCAGCGGCTGGTTTGACGGCAGTATTGCAGCGACCGTGACGCTGAATCCGAATACCGCGATGAACTTCCAGTATGTACCCGAGCCGGGGATGTGCATGGCGCTGGCAGCCATGAGCGTATTCGGGTTGCGGCGGCTTGCCCGCCGCGCATAACGCGCTCGCTCCGCTCGCGAGCCTGAACGCCCCGTGATCGCGCGGGTTGTGCTGTAGTGCTCTGCGCCGCGCGCGCTGCGCGCCGGCACTGACCGTTCGCACAATCTTTCACGACAAAGGTCATTGGCCAATCCCACCACTTTCGGGACTGACCAATGACCTTTTAAATGCGGGAGCGACTTCCATGTCGCGATGCTGACCGAGTCGCGATCCATCCCGCCTTTCAAAGATTGGTTCCGGCGACTTGGTCAGCGGGACGAGTTGGCTGGTTCTTCGTGGCGAACATTACTGTGGCGGATCCGGGCAGTAATGAAGGTCGAACCTCCCTCCACCATCAACGGCACCCACATCGCGCCGATAGGCAGTGCTGCTCGACATCCGCGCAGTAGCTGCGCGCGGTGGCGCGGCTGGCTGGTGCTGCCGCTACGTTACTAATGAATGCGCTTGCTAGGTGTCATGCCAATTGTAGCCGCGGGCGCCTGCTTGGAGCTGCTTGGAGTCCCGCCAACGGCGTGGATCCCGTCAACGGCGCGGATGACCGCGGCTGCAGAAGCCGCCCTCACCGCGGGCGGCTACAAGTACACTGCAACATAGAAAGCGCTCTCATTAGTATCTGCGCCGCCACGCCAGCGCCCAGCCCACCAGCAGACCCAGCCCGAGGCCCGTTTCCGGAATCACCACGGTCAACGCGGCATCGTCAAAAAACGCCTGGCCCTGGAAATATGTCCAATCCGGCCCGCTGGCCGCCTGCAGCACAAGATCGACACTGGTCAGATCGAGCGGCAGGTGTTCCGCAACCACGTCGGCGTGAAGCCAGGTTCCTCTGGCCGAGCCAGCGGTGATGAAATTGGTGGTAGCCAACGTCCCGCCGCCGGTTTCTGCCAAGGATAGCACGGCGCCGTTCCAACCGCCCGAAATCACGGCCGTGCCCAGAATCATGCCCCAGATTGAGGCGGTCACGCTGTTACCGGCCAGGTCGCCACTGACAAACGTCTGGCGCACGCCGCCCCATTCGCCCCAGCCGTTGCAGACTACCGCGCCCGTGCCGGAGTGCACATTCGGCAGGCCAACCCACCATGCCCGCTGAATGCGCGTCCATTGCTTGGGAAAATCGCCTTCCGGGGTGCCGCTGTAAGATTCGAAGCCGGGATTGAGCAGCGCGACCGAGGGCGCGCCCAGATAGCCGAAGGCACTGCTGCTGAAGCCGCTCCAGCCGTTACTGTTACCGGCTTTCACCCAATAGTAATTCGTCTGCCCGACGGCCACGCTCAGATCATCATAGGCCTGGGCGCCGGTCGTCGCGAGGTTGGTGGCGCCGGCGCTGCTGTCTTGCGCAGCGCGATACACCGCGTAGGTGCTGGCATTGGCGCTGGCGCTCCAGGTCACCCGCACTTTGTCGCCATACGCGCCGTGGGTCGCCGCGATACTGCTGGGTGCGGATGGCACATTGGTGGTCTGTGCTTCCAGCACGGCGTCATCGAAGAACACCGGACCTTGGAAGTCGGACCAATTCGGCACGCTGGCCGCCTGCACCATCACATCAATGCTATGCGTGTCGGCGGGCAATTCGGCAATGATGGTGCCCTGCACCCAGACGCCCGTCGGCGAGCCGGCCGTGATGAAGTTGGTCGTCGCCAGCACGGGCGGAAAATCCGTTTCGTACAAGGACAGAATCGCGCCGTTCCAGCCGCCCGAAATGATGGCCGTGGCCGGGATCATGGCCCACACCGACGCCGTGACGGTCTGCCCGCCCAGCATGACATTCTCGTAGGTTTGGCGGGCGGCGCCCCATTCGCCCCAGCCGTTGCACTGGATCGCACCGGTGCCGGAGTGCACATACTGCGGCTCGAGCAGGCCGTTCACCTGATAGGCACTCTGCATATTGGTCCAGCCCGCGGCAAAGCCGCCGGCGACCAGCTCAAAGCCGGGATTCTGGAGCACGTTCGCCGCGTGCACGCGGGCGGCGCACAGGAGCGCCAGCAGGCTACCCAAAACGAGGTAACGGAGTGTTGTCTTCATAGCTACTTTCCATGCTGCTAGTAAAATAAAAGTGAACGTCTATGATGCGCAGCGGGCGCGGGCGCCGCCGTTATTTCAAGCATTTGACCCGCAGGGCGGCAAGGATGCCCGGCACGATGATGCTGCCCAGTGGCAGCAGGCTTGTTTCCGGGATTGGCACATCCAGCGCGGCATCATCAAAATATACCAAGCCTTCCGCCCCGCCCTGCAGTTGCAGAACGAAATCAACACTGGCCACCTGCGCCGGCAGCGTCGTCACGATCGTCGCCTTGACCCATTGGCCGGACGGCGTCGTGTGAGTGATGAATAGCGTGCTGCCATACAGGGTGGCGGGCTGATCGCTATCCCGCAGCAGCAACGCGCCGCCTGTGCCAACCGTGGTGAAGCCCGGCGTCAAGCCCCACACAGACGCAGTCACCGCGGCACCACCCAGCAAACTACTGGCGTAGGTTTGCACCAGCGTGTTCCATTCATTCCAGCCGGGAAACATAACCGAACGCGCGCCGCTGTGGGCATAGTTGCCGGAGAGCCAGATGTTGCCGGCGCCGGTGCTGTTCCAAATCCAATCGGCCGGCTTGCCGGCCGTGCCGCTCTCCAACTCGAAGCCGCCGTTTAGCAACCCGGTGCTGATTGAGCCGGCGTAGCCATCACTACCGGCGCTGCAGCTGCTCCAGCCAAACGCATTCGAGGC
Organism: uncultured bacterium; assembly: GCA_964397565.1. Classification (GTDB taxonomy): domain Bacteria; phylum Auribacterota; class UBA3054; order UBA3054; family JAPLST01; genus JAPLST01. The sequence goes on along the minus strand of CAYNJC010000028.1, from coordinate 40,868 downwards.
CTTGAGCCAATAATAATACACCTTCCCCGGCACGACGTTGGTGTCGTCAAAGAGCAACACCGCCAGCGGCGGCGACAGCGCGCTTGCCGCACTGCTGGTGGGCTGTGCGCTACGATACACTTGGTAGCCGTCCGCGCCGACACTGGCCGACCAAGCCACCCGGACGCGATCCACATAGGTGCCGTCACTGGCCATCACGCTAGCTGGCGGCGCCGGTGCGTTGGTCATCTGTTGGAACACGGACAGGCTGTCCAACACAAGGCTGCCCGCCAGGTTGGTCGTCGGGCTCAGCGTCAGGTGCACGGTCAGGAGCGCGGCCCCGGTCACGAGTTGCGGATCATACGCCCAAGTCAATTGCCGCCAGTTGTTGTCGGCCGGCAGCGGCTGGGGACCGAGTTGATACCAGGAAGTGACGCTATTCTCAAACGCGAGGCCGAGCGCGAGTGCCGGCGCGTTGGTCGGCACGCGCGCCCACATACTGACGCGATTCGCCTGGCCCCACGGCGCATCCTCGCGCGCGCTGGTTTTCAGCGCAGCCCGAAGCAGGCTGCTGGTGCTGCCGGCATACTCGATCTGCAGCGCGCCGCCACCCCGCTGGGCATTGGTCGTCACGCTCAGCCCGCACAGCGCAGCATTGGCTTGCCAGTCATTCAGCCAGCCATTCCAGCCATAGACAAAGCCGCCCGCATCGCCCGCGTTCAGGCAATAGCGCGCGCCGTCGCTGACTTGCTGCAAGAAGGCATGGTAATTCGTGCGCACCGCGTTGTTGGCACTCACCCGCCAATCCGTCAAGACCGTACCGGTGCCGTGATCTTCATTCTTCAGGATGTCGAACCAGCCGATCGCCTTGATCCACGGATAGCGAATCGGCAGACTCTCCGCCGCCGGCGTCGTCGCGCCGACATGGTACAGTTGATTGATCCAGCCGCCCTTGACGGCCGCGTCACTCGCGCCGCCCCACACGGCCACATACGCCGCGCTGGTCTCCGGAATCATCAACGGCTTGGCTTTGTTCTTCGCAAAGCGCAGGTAGAAATTCTTGGCCGCCACATTAAAGCCGGACAGCAGCATGGTCACTTTGCGATCATAAGGGATGCTGTTGTTGCCATCCGGCGGACTTTCATTGTCGCTGTGATACACCGAGCTGCCCACCCAATCCACCACATCGTCACCGGGATAATACGGCCCATACGGATCGTCGGCATCGGTCAAGACGCCATCGCCGCTGGTGTCCATGGCCGCGAAATCGGCGGCCGTGCCATGATACTGGCTGGCCAAATAGCCGGCCAGATCTTTATTATAATAGGCAAACGGATAGCCTTGATAATTGGCCACTGCCCAGACCATCGCGGCGCGCGGGCCCAGCGCGTGGATGGCGTTGGCCACGCGCGTGAAGGCGTTGGTGTAGCGCACCGGCTGGCCGCCATACGGGTACCACGAGCCATTCATTTCATGCGCAAAGCGCACGAAGACCGACACGTCGCGCAGCGTGATGTACTCGTGCAGCTTGGCGGCGAAGGTGGCGATGTCGGCAGCACTGATGCTGTCAGGATTGCTCCACGGCATCGGCGTGACCACCAACGCACCCTGCACCGCGGCAATCTGCGCCACGGTCGCATCCAGGTCGTTGTAATTCGGCGGCCAGCCGGTGAAGACCACGAAGAAGGCGTGATCCACCCGCGTCGTCGCATTGAACGCCGCCGGCGAGAGCGCGCCCAAATTGACGCCGGTCAAGATGCCGCGCGCCGGTTCAAGCCGCGCGGCGTGGGCGGAGAGCGTAACCAACCCCACTAGTATCAAGAATTTTTGCATGGGCTATTTCACCGTGCCGACGGAGGCGCGTTCCACCAGGCGCACCGGCACGACCATGCGTACCACCGGCGCGCCGTGGCGCATCATTTCCAGAATGTGTTGGATGGCCACCCGCACCATTTCTGCAATCGGTTGTGCGATCGTGGTCAATTGCGGCGTGGTGTACCGGGCCACCAAAAAATCGTCAAAGCCAATCACGGAGATATCGCGTGGGCAGCGCAGCCCGCGTTCGTGGAAGGCGCGCAAGGCACCGCTGGCAATGTCGTCATTGGCGCAAAAGACGGCGGTTGGCCGTTGCGTGCGTGCGCACAAAACCTGGGCGGCGTCAAACCCCTGTCTTGCGCCATAGAGGCAGGGAATGAACCACGCCGCGCGCACCGGCAGCCCGGCCGCCCGCAGCGCAGTGCGATAGCCGTGTTGCCGGTCGAGCGCGTTCTTCGAGTCGGGCGGCCCAGCCAGCATGCCCAGGCGCGTGTGGCCGCGCGCGATGAAATACTCGGCCGCCAGGCGCCCGCCTTGCACGTTGTCGGCATCGACACTCGCCAGTGCGGGATCCTCATAGCTGTTGAACAGAATTGCCGGCAGCTCCTTGGCCTGGCGCGAGATTTTGAAGTGATCCGCGGTCGGGAGCCCCACCGCGATAATCCCATCCGCCGACAGCCTTTGATGCAGGCGCGCCAGTTCTTCACTGCCCTCCGCCACCGACAGAGCATGCACTTTCAAGTCCACGCGCGAGGCCGCCAGGTGGTGCACGCTGTCCATCACCACCCGGCTGTAATACTCGTTCTCCATGAAGTGCGTATTGGCCGGCAGGACGATCGCAATCGTGTCCGTCCCGCCGCGGCTGAGCGCGCGCGCAATCCGGTTGGGATGATAGCCCAACTGCGCGGCAATCTGGGCGATATGCTTGCGGGTCTGGTCGCTGATACGGTGCTGGCGGGCCGGGTCCAAGGCGCGCGACACGGTCGAAGCCGCCAGGTGCGCCGCCCGGGCTATGTCATAAATCGTCGCTTTTTTGGTCGTCGGCGTCATGGGTGCATGGTCAATCAACTTACGTAGCGCTTCCGAGTGTGCAACCGGTGGCACACTCCAACCCATTATATCATTTCCGCAACCGCTTGTAAAGCGCAGCTGCGCGGGGCGGAAATGCCGCTCTACAATCGACATCTCTGGAGCCCGCCGCGGGCCCGCCGCTGACGGGACCGTGGGTGAATGAGATTGAATTATAACCAGCCCATCACTTGTTGCGCACCGCTGCTCCACGGCAACTTCTATGCCGTGCACCCGACCGCACGGGCGCTTTGACACCTGCGGCGCGTTGTGCTATAATTCTCCTACCTATTATGGATACCATCTTCCTTGAGCGTTGGGCGCGGCTGCTGGTCCAGTATGCCATCAGCGTGCGCAAAGACCGCATCGTCAAAGTGCGCGGCACCGTCGAGGCGCGCGCGCTGATTCATGCCGTCTATCGCGAGCTGCTGCGCGCCGGCGCGCATCCGCGCGTCACCGTCAGCCTGCCTGAACTGACCCACACATTTTATGCCCTGGCCGCTGATGAACAGCTCGCATATTGCTCGCCGCTCGACGTGCAGGAGGCCGACGCGCTGGATGGGATTATCACCATTCGGGCCGATGCCAGCACGCGTGAACTCAGCCAGGTTCCGCCGCACAAACAGGTCTTGACCCAGAAGGCCGCACTGCCGCTCGCCGAACGCATTATTGCCAAAGATAACTGGACGCTGACGCTCTTTCCGACCAGCGCCTACGCCCAGGACGCCGACATGGCCCTGGCCGATTTTGAGTCCTTTGTCATCCACGCCATGCACTTGGATGACGACGATCCGGTCGCCTTCTGGAAACAGCAGAGCCGCCGCCAAAGCAAACTTGCGCGGCGCCTCAACAACACGAAAACCGTGCGCATCACCACGCCCGACACCGAGCTGACGTTGTCCATTGCCGGCCGCACGCCGCTCAACGACGATGGCCACCGCAACATGCCTGGCGGCGAAGTCTTCACCGCCCCGCTCGAGGATAGTGCCGAGGGCCACATCCGCTATTCGTTCCCGGTGGTCGCCTTCGGCCGCGAGATCAGCGGCATTTATCTCGAGTTCAAACGGGGCAAGGTTGTCAAAGCGTGTGCGGAGAAAAACCAAGATTTCCTGCGGACGATGCTCGACAGTGACCCCGGCGCGCGCCGCCTCGGCGAGCTTGGCATCGGCATGAACTACGGCATCACCCGTTTTGTCCGCGCAATCCTCTTTGACGAGAAAATCGGCGGCACGGTCCATCTGGCCCTCGGCCGCAGCTATCCGCAGTGCGGCGGCGTCAACAAGTCCGCGCTGCATTGGGACATGATCAAGGACCTGCGCACGGGCGGCACCCTCGCGTTTGACGGCGTCGTCGTGCAAAAGGACGGGAAGTTCGTGCTATGAGAGCGCTGGTGCAACGTGTCCTGCACGCCTCCGTTGCGGTGCGCGATGACGTGGTCGGCGCGATTGGGCGCGGCCTGCTGGTCTTCGCCGGCTTTGGCCATGACGACGGCGCACGCGAGCTGGAGTGGATGGCCCGGCGCATCGTCGGGTTGCGCGTCTTTGATGACCCGGCCGGCAAGATGAACCTGGCGGTCAATGAGATTGGTGGCGCAGTGCTGGCGGTGCCGCAGTTCACCTTGTACGGCGATTGCCGCCGCGGCCGGCGCCCGGATTTCATCGCCGCCGCGCCACCCGAGCGCGCCGCCCAGCGCTTTGAACAATTCTGCGCCGCGCTGACTGCCTGCGGCGCGCGCCTTGCCACCGGCGCATTTCGCGAACACATGCAGGTCACCTTGACCAACGACGGCCCGGTCACCCTTTGGCTTGAATGCGCGCCAGCGGCGGCCGTCTAACCTATGCTCATCACCAGCAAGGAAACAACTATGAATGCGCATATGATTATGCTCGCTGTTGCGACCGTGGCGGTCAGCATTGTCATGGCGGCGGGCAGCGACGTCATCACGACCAGGGCCAAGAGCATCTTCGTCGGCACGGTCACCAACCTGACCGAAAAAAGCATCAGCATCATCACCAAAAAAGGCACGATCACGTATCCGTGGGCCGCGCTGAACGAAGCCACCGTCAAGCGCTACAATCCGGCGTTGTACGAAGAGTTGCTTGACCAGAAAAAATTGAAATTCGAGCAAGAAAAGCGCGATAAGGGCTTGGTCAACTACAAGAACAAATGGATGACGCCCAGGCAAAAAGCCGTGGCCGAGAAAAGAGACCAGGGACTGGATTTTTTCGAGGGCGCCTGGCAACCGACCAATGAAATTGCCGCCATCAAATTGCGCCGCGAAATGGAAGCCGCGGGCAAAAAGGAGTACAAGGGCAACTGGTATTCCGACAAAGAAATGGAGGAGGTCAAGGACATGGAAGCCAACAAGGGTCTCAAAAAAGGCATGACCGAGCAGGAAGTCATCGCCAAGTGGGGCCCGCCGCCGGCCAAAAAGGTATCGCCAGAATTCGCCTCGCGCAAGCGCGAAATGTGGTTTTATCAGCGCGAGAAAAGCGGCAAGGAAGACCGACTCGTCTTTGAGAACGGCACCCTCCGCGAAGTGCTGATTGACCAGGACCTCAGTGATCTTTAGTGGTTGTTATGTTTGCACCTTATAACCTTGCTACCCAAGGAACCGCATGTCTCGTCATCCCAGTTTCGGCAAAGTGGGCATTGCCAAGAAGCGCAATGTGCTCAAGCGCTTTCAACGCATTGAAGTCTTGAAGAAAAGCGGGCGCGTCAAAGACGACAGTTCGCCGTTCGGCCTGCCCAAGACCAAGCCGCCCGTCTGACCCGTGGCGTGCGCGCGGCGTATTGTTGTTTGATCGCTCCCGCGCGGGGCGATCTCATTTTATTTGAAGAGGCACCATGAGAATTCCGGTCATTGCCGGCAACTGGAAAATGCACAAGACGGTTGCCGAGGCGCTTGCGTTTGCCAATGAACTCAAGGCCCGCCTGGCGGGCGTGACCGGCGTCGTGCCGGTCGTCTGCCCGCCGTTCCTGGCGGTGCAGCCGGTCGCGCAGGCCCTGCGCGGCAGTGCCATTGGCGTCGGCGCCCAAAATTGTTTCTGGGAGACCAGCGGCGCCTTCACCGGCGAAGTCAGCCCGGACATGATCAAAGAAGCCGGCGCGACCTATGTTATCATTGGCCACAGCGAACGCCGGCAGTTCTTCCATGAGACCAACGCAACGGTCAACAAGAAAGTCAAGAAAGCACTGGCGGTCGGCCTGACGCCGATTGTCTGCGTCGGCGAGACCCTGGCCGAGCGCGAGGCCGAGGTCACCGATCAGGTGGTCAATGATCATATTACCAACGGTCTCGCCGGCGTGTCGGCCGAGGAGATGGCGCGCACGATTGTCGCCTACGAGCCCGTCTGGGCAATCGGCACCGGCAAGACGGCCACGCCGCAACAAGCCCAAGCGGTGCATGCGTTCATCCGCGCGCGCCTGGCTGCGCTGTGGAACAAAGCGGTTGCGGATCAGGTCATCCTGCAATATGGCGGCAGCGTCAATCCGGGCAATGTCAAGGAACTGATGGCCCAGCCGGATATTGACGGTGCTCTGGTCGGCGGCGCGGCGCTGAAGGCCGATTCGTTCGAGCAGCTAGTCAAATTTAAGTAAAACAACTTGAAACCTTAAAAGACAATTGGCCAAAAACAAGCGGCTCTGACAATGCGAATGAGTTGATAATTGTGTTTGGAAAGATGAGGTTACAAAAATGACCAGACCAAATGTTATGACAGTATGTGCCGTGCTTTTTCTCCTGCAGTCTTTTTTGTCTGCAGAGCCGACAAGAAACCGTGGCGACAAAAAAAGCGCTTTTGAAGTAAACGGAACAAAAATCGGAGAATCGAAAGAAGAGTCGCAAAGATCCGAGAAGAGCGCAGTAATGAGCACGTATGCTTATGCTAGGAAAGATATCGATTCATACACTATAACTCTTATGCGAAGCTGCATAACAAATTCAATCTTCACACGCCGCGGCACAGGAGCTAGAGGCAAGATGTTTGACATTGTTAATGAGGCAGTGTACAAAACAGTTTATTTTAATGATCAAAACAAAGTCATAGCTGTGCAGATCACATTTGAAAACGTGAACGATAGACGCATCATTGAAATCAAGAAATTACTTGAAGAAAAATACCGTCGAGATGTTCAAACTCAACACAATGTTTACACTTATGATACAGGGCAAAAAATTATGATACGCATGGAAGTCACACCGACGCGATACAAACAGAGTGACAAAAAAGATCCCGATCTGTATCGCGTGGTCAATTTCTACTACCAAGCAGACATGTTGAGTGATTCAATAAACGAATTTAATAAAAAGAACGACATCAAGTTAGATGACATCCTTTAGTGCAATACCAATAAAATCGGCTGCCAGCCGATGTATGAATTGCGCCAGGGGCGCAATGGTATCCGCACTATGAGTGAAGAAATTCTCATTCTCGACTACGGCTCGCAGTACAATCAACTGATCGCGCGGCGCGTGCGCGAGCTGCAGGTCTTCTGCACGATCGAGCCGCCCACGCTGTCCGCCGCCGCCGTCCGCGCGCGCAAACCGCGCGGCATCATCCTGTCGGGCAGCCCGGCCAGTGTCTATGCCCCCGGCGCGCCCGGCATTGATCCGGCAATCTTCCAGCTCGGCATCCCCGTGCTCGGCATTTGCTACGGCATGCAGTTGATGACCCATGTGCTGGGCGGCCAGGTGCGCTCGGCCGGCAAACGCGAATACGGCCGCTGCCCGCTGCTGGTGCGCCGGGCCATGCCGCTGCTGGCCGGCGTGCCGAAACGCTCGGTGGTCTGGATGAGCCATGGCGACAAAGTCATCGCCCTGCCGCCCGGCTTCCGCAATTTCGCCGCATCGGACAACACCGCGTTCTGCGCCATCCAGCACAGCACGGCACCGCTGTACGCCGTGCAATTTCATCCCGAGGTCGAGCATTCCGAATATGGCCGCGTGGTCATCCGCAATTTCGTGCGCGACATCTGCGACTGCACCGGCGACTGGACGATGCAGTCGTTCGTGCGCCAGCAGCTGCGCCAGATTCGCGCGCTGGTCGGCACCCAACGGGTCATCCTGGGCTTGTCGGGCGGCGTGGATTCGTCGGTCGCGGCAATCCTGCTGCACAAAGCGATTGGGCGGCAGCTCACCTGTATTTTTGTGGACAACGGCCTGCTGCGCAAAGACGAAGCACATCAGGTGGTCAAAACCTTTCGCGGGCATTACCACCTCGCCCTGAAGGTCGCGCATGACGCCGACACTTTTTTGCGCGCCTTGCGTGGTGTGATCGACCCGGAGCGTAAGCGCAAGATCATTGGGCGCGAGTTTATCCGCTCGTTCGAGCGCGCCGCCGCGTCGTGCGGCAATGCCGCCTTCCTTGCCCAAGGCACGCTCTATCCCGATGTGATCGAGAGCCGCTCGGCCTTTGGCGGCCCGTCCGCGGTGATCAAATCGCACCACAACGTCGGCGGCCTGCCCAAACGCATGAAACTCAAGCTGATCGAGCCGCTGCGCGAGCTGTTCAAGGACGAAGTCCGCGCCGTCGGACGCACGCTGGGCTTGCCGCCGGTGTTGATCGAGCGCCATCCGTTTCCCGGCCCGGGCTTGGCCGTGCGCGTCCTCGGTGAAATCACCAAGCCGCGCCTCGAGATCCTGCGCGCGGCTGACGCCATCTTCACCAACGCCCTGCGCGACGAGCAACTGTATCACAGTGTCTGGCAGGCCTTCGCCGTCCTGCTGCCGGTGCAAACCGTCGGCGTCATGGGCGACGAACGCACTTATGAAAATGTCATCGCCTTGCGGGCCGTCACCTCGATTGACGGCATGACCGCCGACTGGGCGCGCCTGCCGCATGAGTTCCTCGGCCGGGTCGCCACCCGGATCATCAATGATGTCAAGGGCGTCAACCGCGTGGTCTACGATGTTTCGAGCAAACCGCCCAGCACGATTGAATGGGAATAAAATCCCGCCGGGCAGCCCAGCGGGATTTTATTAATGCAAACTGAAGCCATAGCATGAGCGTAATCCTGATTGATGACCGCGAGCGTGCCAGTGGTATCTGCGCACACTTGGCCGCGTTGCACCAGGCCTACTGTATTCAGCGGCTTGCGGTCGCGGATTACGTCGTCAATTCGACGCTGTATGTCGAGCGCAAAACGGCCACGGATTTCATGGCCAGTCTTGCGGATCAACGTTTGTTTTCACAAGTGGCGCGCATGCGCGCCAACAACCAACGCGCAGTCATGATTGTCGAAGGCGCGCATCTGCCGAATCGGCCCGCGGTTATGGGCGCCCTGTGTTCGCTGGCCACCCAATGGTGCGTGCCGGTGTTGCGCAGCAAGAACCTTGCGCAGACCGCCTGGCTCTTGGCGCGCATGGCGTGCCATGCCACTGCCTATGCCGCGCCGGCCCTGCACGGCGACTATCACCGCAAGCATGGCCGTCAATCGGTCCATCAGAAAATGCTGACATTGATTCCGGGCCTCGGGCCACACAAAGCCCGCGCGTTGACGGGCGCATTGCACACCGTCTATGGCGTTCTGACTGCCGCGCGCGGCGATCTGTTGCGCGTTCCCGGCGTCGGCCCGCGCTTGGCGGATCGAATTCTTTCACTGCGCGCGCCATGACCCACGCCATGGTCTTCACGCACTATTAATAATTTGTTGGCTTGGCAACAAAGTAACATCAACCACAGGAGCGGCAGTATGGTTAAGAAAATATATCTCAGCGGACCGATCATGGACGAACACGAGGGGGTCGCGCGCGAGTGGCGCGAGACTTCCAAGCGGCTGTTGGGCGACAAGTTTTTCCTGCTTGACCCGATGCGCCGCAATTTCAAGGACCGCGAAGTCGACAGCGCCAACGAAATCGTGCGCTTCGATCTGCAGGACGTGGATGACGCCGACCTGTTGCTGGTCAATTACAACAAGCCCAGCATCGGCACCGCCATGGAAATCTTCCATGCCTCGCACAATCTGGGCAAATTCGTGGTGGCCTTCTCGCCCTACACCTTCAAGGACTGCAGCCCGTGGATGGTGAAATATTGCACCAAGATTCTGCTGTCCCTCGAAGACGCCTGCGAGTACATCAAGCGCCACTTCGCCTAAGGAGGAAAATGGTTCGTTGAACCATTTTGTGGTAATATGCTCGACGTGGACGACCGCGAACAACGCAGTGGCATATGCGAGGCACTCGCTGCCTTGGGGGTTGCGTTTGCTGTCCGACGATTGCCACTGGCTGATTATGTGGTTGATGATATGGTGTTTATTGAACGCAAAACGGTGGCGGATTTTCTCGAGAGTATTGCAACTCGGCGGCTGTTTGCGCAGATCGCGCGTCTGCGCGCAGATCATAGACGAAGCGTGCTCGTCATTGAAGGCGCCCATCTGCCCGGCCGACCAAGTGTGCGCGGTGCTTTGTGTGCAATTGCAGTACAATGGCACATGCCCATCTTACGCAGCAACAACGTGCAAGGCACCGCATGGTATATCAGCCGCATAGTCAAGCAGCATGCGGCGACAACGAATGCTGTAGTACCGTATCGTGGCTGGGCGCCCAGAATTCACGCCACTCCGTCGCAGCGTATGCTGATGCAGATCGCCGGCATTGGACCATCTTTGGCGGCCACACTGCTGAACCACGTTGGCAGTGTGCGCGGTGTGTTGTCGGCATCGGAAGAGGACCTACAGCGCGTTCCCGGCATTGGTGCCGCACTCGCCCGACACATCCTGACGCTCGCATGAGCCCCAACCATAAATTCGTTGTCGCAACGAATTTCCTCACCCCACTGGAGATATAAATGAAAGGCATCATCCTCGCCGGCGGCGCCGGCACCCGCCTGCACCCGCTGACCAAGATCACCAGCAAGCAATTGCTGCCGGTCTATGACCGCCCGATGATTTATTATCCGCTGCAAACCCTGCTGGACGCGCACATTCGCGAGATCCTGATCATCGTCGCGCCCGATCGCGCCGGCGATTTCCTGCGCCTGCTTGGCTCCGGCAAGGAATTCGGCGCCAAGTTCACCTACGAAATACAGGACAAACCGGAAGGCCTTGCCCAGGCCTTCTTGCTGGGCAAGACCTTCATTGGCGAGGACAGCGTCACCATGATCCTGGGCGACAATATTTTCCTCGGCAATGAAACGTTTTTGCTGCATGCGGTCCGCACATTCACACAGGGCGCGCGCGTCTTCGCCAAGGATGTGCCCGATCCGGAACGCTTTGGCGTGGTCGAGTTCGACGCCCAGATGCGCGCCAAGTCGATCGAGGAAAAGCCGCTGCGCCCGAAGAGCAAGCATGCCGTCACCGGCCTGTATATTTATGACAATTCAGTCGTGGCGCGGGTCGAACACCAAAAACCGTCCGCGCGCGGCGAGCTCGAAATCACCGACCTCAACAACCGCTATCTCAAAGACAACCAGCTCGACGTCTGCATTTACGACGGCTTTTGGCTGGACACGGGCACGTTTGACGCGCTGCTCGACGCCGGCATTCAAGTGCGCGAGTACCGCACAAGCCCGCGGGCACACGCGGCGTTAAGCACCGAGACCAAGGATAATAAGGACTAGATAAGGAGGCAGACATGGCAACCACCGCAAAATCAAAAACGGTCCCGTTTCGCTTCAAGTTTGTCGAGGCGTTTGTGGACGGGCCGTCCATCACGCCGTATGATCAGTTCAGCACCTTCACTGCCACGGCAAAATGGGTGCGCGTCGAGGTGCGTGACGGCACATGGGTGGCGACGAAAACAATGACGAACACCATCGCCGAGGACATCAACGGCACCATTCGTTGGGGCGATAATGCCATGAAGAAAATCCGGATCACGGCAGGGGCCAACAAGCCAACGCTGCACTGCCATTTCGACAAGCCGAAAACCGCCAGCCATACGTACGTGCTGCTGATCGCGCCGAGTGAAGCCGGCAAAAAACAGACCTACATCAGCCCGGCCGGCTTCGACGGGACGGCGACGTTGGTGCACGGCGTCGCGACACCCGGCAAGCGCGTGACGATCCGCATGTAATTTCCCCGCGGCGGGGAAATTATCAAGTCTACTTGCCGATGCAGAACTGGGCGAAGAGCGCGTCGAGCACCTCCTCGCTCGTGACCGCACCGGTCATCTCGCCGATGGCATCCTGAGCTGCGCGCACATCCTCGACCAGCAATTCGGCCAGGGCCGCCGTGGTTGCGCCGGCGTAGGCGCGTTCGAGCGCCTCAAGCGCACGCGCCAGCAGGTCACGCTGCCGCGCATTGACCATGATGACATGGTCATCCTGCGACCCGCATTGCGCGCGCACCAGCTCGGCCAGCACTGACTCACACGCCGGCATGCCCGCGCCGGTTTTCACGCTGATCGTGATCGTGCGCCACGCGGCTGCAATGGGCGCGCGGGCCGACGCCGGCCAGGGTGCCGCAAGATCTGCTTTGGTCCAAACCCAGACGGCGGGCGTTGCGCCCAGGCAAGCGCGCGCAAAGGCCACGTCATCACGCGCCGGGCGGCGCGTCAGGTCGCACAGCCACAGGACATAATCGCTGTCGGCCAGCATGTGGCGTGCGCGGCGGATGCCCTGCTGCTCGATGGCGCCGCGCGCGCGGCGCATGCCGGCCGTGTCAATCACGCGCACGGGCACGCCGTCACAGGCGATGTCCACCTCGATCGTGTCGCGCGTCGTGCCGGGAATCGGCGTGACCAAGGCGCGCTCCTCGCGCGCCAGCCAATTGAACAAACTCGATTTGCCGGCGTTCGGCCGGCCGGCCAGCGCGACCCGCACGCCATCATGCAAGCGCCGGCCGGTTTCCGCGCCGCGCGCCAAGATGCGCAGCTCATCCACGTGCGTGGCAAGGCGCGCCGCCAGCGCGGCGCGGTCGGCAAACACATCGCCGACATCATCGGCAAACTCGATCGCCGCCTCGAGCTGCACGCGCAGCGTGCGCAAGGACTGATGGATGTGTTGCAGGCGCAGTTTCAATGCGCCGTCCAGTTGGCGCAGCGCCGCGCGGCGGGCGCGGTCGGTCGGCGCGTCAATCAGGTGCAACACCGCCTCGGCTTGGGTCAAATCAATGCGACCATTCAGAAATGCGCGGCGCGTGAACTCGCCCGGCTGGGCCAGGCGCGCGCCCTGCCGCAGCACTGCGTCGAGCACCCGTGCCAGCACGGCCTGCCCGCCGTGGCACGAAAGCTCGACCATCTCTTCAGTTGTGTAGGATTGCGGCGCGTGAAAGACGGTTGCGAGCGCTTCGTCCACAATGTCCATTTCGTCCACAATGCTGCCCAGGACGACGGTCCAGGCGCGCCGCGCGGCCAGTGCCGCACCGCGCCGCGGGCGAAACACCCGATCCGCCACCACCAGTGCGTCGGCGCCCGAAAGGCGCACGATGCCAAGGGCGCCGCGGCCCGGCGGTGTGGCGATTGCCGCGATGCAGTCAGATGCGCAATGTGAAATATGCCGTTCGTCGTTCATCGTTCATTGCTGAGCTCTTGACTACCAACTATGAACTAGTTACTACGAACCATGAACGTGGCGCTAGGCCTTCTTATAATAGTGCAGCAACAGGGTCTGCACGGCACTGAGTAACTGGTTGACAAACCAATAGAGGACCAAGCCGGACGGCATGTTGTAGAAAATCGCCAGAAAGACGACCGGCATCAATAACATCATTTGTTTCTGGGACTTGTCGCCGGTGTGCGGTGTCAGGACTTGCTGCACAATCGTCGCCGCAGTCATCAGCAGCGGCAGGGGATTGATCGTATTGCCTAAAAACGGAATTGAGAAGGACAGGGTATACACCGCATCCGGCATGGTCAGGTCTTTGATGTAATAAAACGACGCGCCCCACAATTCCACCGCGTTATCCAAGGCCGAATACAACGCAAAGAAGACCGGAATTTGCAGGGCAATCGGCAGACAGCCACCCATCGGATTGACGCCGTGCTTGCGATAGAGCAGCATCTGTTCTTGCTGCAACTGGCGTGGGTCACCCTTGTATTTCTCCTGCAGCAGCTTCAATTCCGGCTGGACTTTCTGCATGCGCTGCATCGAAACATAACTCTTGGTCTGCAAGGGCCAGGTCAACACCTTGATGATCAGTGTCACGATGATGATGGCCCAGCCATAGCTGTGGGTGTAGCGGTACAAGCCTTTCAGGCCATACAGTAGAATTGGCTTGGCTAAGAAGGCAAATTTCCCCAGATTCAGCAATTCGAGATACTTGGTGCCGCGGCCGATCTTGGCCGGCAAGGCCTGCAACAGGTTGTACGCTTTCGGCCCGGCATACAGGGTGGCGTGCCAGTGCTGCTCGGCATGCGGCGCGATGACCAACGGTGCGGTCGTGGCCCAGGCTGTTACTTCGCGGGACGTCGGTGTGCCCAACGAACGCGTCGCCACCTGGATAAAGGGCGTCTCCGGCACCAGCACATTGGCGAAATACTTGTTGCGCACGGCCAGCCAGACGGCCGGGCCGGCATGCGTCGTGGTGACATCTTTCTTGTCGGCGCTAATGCGCAGGATGCGCGGCGCGCCCTCCTGCAGCAGTTCGAGATCACAGCCGCGCAGATCTTTGCGGGCATCCACGCCCGGCACCAAGGCAATGCGTCCAAGCCAGAAGGCATTGCTCAACGAAAGGGCCTGCGTGGTCACGTTACTGAACGCAAGCTCGGCCTGCAGCAAGTAATCGTTGGTCAGGGCATAGGTCTTGCGCATGAAGAGCGTGTCACTAACCATGCCGGTGAACGAGACAATCTGCGCCTGCACTTGCTCGAGGCCAAACCAGGCGCGGGCCGGATCAAGGCCAGCCGCGCTGCACATGCGCAGCGGCATCTCCCAGGCATTGCTGGGCGCGAAGGCGGTCGTGAGCGGCCCTTTGCGCACCATCGGCGCGCGCGCCAGCTCGATCCGGTAAATATCACCGCCGAAATCCGTGAAGGTGTAGGTCGCCAGGGCGTTTGACAGACAGACGAAGCGCGGGACAATGCCGGCGGGTGGGGCAGCCTCGGTTGGCGCGGCGCCGCTCTCGGCCAGCATGCTGACTTCCGCTGCGAGCGCGGCGAGGTCGCCCGTGCCGGCGGCGCGCACTTGGGGTGTTGCGGTGCGGGCGACGACGCCGGTCGGCGGCGCCGGCTGGGTGGCGCGCTTCTGCGCTTCTTTCGGCGCGATCACCAGAAAATAGACGGCAAACATCAACCCCAAGATCAGAATGCCGGTCAGTTTGTCACGATCAAGAAACGAATTGGATACAGGTGCCATAGCAATGTACGATTTACAAATTACAGATTACAAATCTCATATTTCAAATCTCAAATCTCAGATTTCAAATTGCAGATTCACGGGACGGGATCATAGCCGCCCGCATGCCACGGATGGCAACGGCAGATACGGCACAGGCCGAGCCAGAGGCCTTTCCAGAGGCCATGCTTGCGCAGTGCCTCCACGGTGTAGTGCGAGCAGGACGGTTCGAAGCGGCAGGCCCGCGGCAGGACCGGCGCCACGATCAATTGATACGCGCGAATCGCCGCACAGGCGAGCCATGCCGGCCAATGCCGACATTGCCAAAGGAGCGCCGGCAGTGTCTGGCGGACATTGCCGCTCATGGGTGCGCTTCCTCGCGGACCAGCCGGGCCGCCTGACACAACGCCATGAATTCGGCACACAAGGCCGGCCAGGGCGCGTGCAACGCGCCGCTGCGGGCCTGCAGCACCAGCCAGAGATCGGGCCGCAAGCAGGCCCGATTCAGACGCGCGACTTCGCGCAAGCGACGCTTGACGCGATTGCGATCGACGGCCTGGTGAAACTCTTTTTTGCGGGCCACGGCGGCCACGCGCTGGCCGTCCTCGCCGCGCGCGCGCTCCGGGTGATAGACGATCATGCTCATAAAGGTGCCATGCTGCCGGCGGCCGGCGGCAAAGATGCGCAGGAAGTCACGACGGCGACGCAACAAGACATGCCGCGGCAAGTGCTGGTCGGCTGGTTGCCCGGCTGCCTGGCCTGCCCCGCCAACGTCGCCGGCATCGTTCAAATGCTGACGCGCTTGCGCCCTTTTGCGCGCCGGGCACTCAAGACCGCGCGCCCGCCGCGTGTGCTCATCCGCTCGCGGAAACCGTGCGTGCGCTTGCGGCAGAGATTCGAAGGTTGATAGGTCCGTTTCATTCATTACTCCAGGTCGATTGCTATTTACGGACGATAATTATAGCCAATCAGGCCGGCAATGTCAACCGAGTTGACAGGTCGCATCGCTTTTGTTATACTTGCCTATGGTTTTTGCGGGCCTGTAGCTCAGTTGGTTAGAGCGCACGCTTGATAAGCGTGAGGTCGATAGTTCAATTCTATCTAGGCCCACCATATCCGCTTGCGGAAACAGTTTTGTGGTTGGCAACCGCGCGGCGCGGGGAATTAGCTCAGCTGGGAGAGCGCCTGCTTTGCAAGCAGGAGGCCACCGGTTCGATCCCGGTATTCTCCACCACCGCTTGCCGCTTGCTTGTTCTTTGGATGTTTGCTATACTGCTTGCATGATGTTCACCTTGTTCACCGTTTGCTTCAGGAGCGTAAGATGAAAAAGTTGATGGTCTTCTCTCTCACCGTTGTGGCCTTCGTGATGCTGTGCACCTCGGCGTATGCCGGCTGGCAAGTGAAGTACATTCGCGACAGCGGCGCGACCTACCAAGCGTGGTATGTCAACTGGATCCCGAACTATCCGGATTTCTCCATGCGCAAGCTGGCCGCCAATGGCTGGCTGACGTTGCGCGTCAAGGGCGTCACTTATGAGCAATTCGAGTACTACATGAACTCGGATGTGAATGCCTCCCTAAAATTGACGGTGAATGGAGCGGTGGCCAATCCAATCACCTTGGCGATCAACCTGAGCTCCTTTTTCCTCACCGCCCCGCCGTTCTATGCCCCGCAAATGGATGTCTACTGGCGCGGCAATCATGGCTCCCAGCCCAACATCTTGATTGGTGCAACCAAGCCGGCCGCAGCGGTAAGCCCGACCGTCAGTCTCGGTGTGATCAATATTACCTATGGCCGGCCGCTGATTGCCGCGAAAATCGCGACATTTCCGGCGAACTACTTTGGCGAAGTCACGGTCAACACGGTCGGCGGCATCAAAACCCTGAATGTGTTCGGTGGCATCGTCAGAAAAGTAAACGCGAATGGCAACATCGGCGCCATCTATGTGCGGCGCGTGAAGCATGCCGCCAGCGGCATCATCTATGGCGGCATCCTGGGTGGTGTGGCCGGCCATGCCGCGGCGGATATCAATACTCCGGGCACCATTGGCTATATTTTCGCCAATGGCGGCTTGGGCTCCGCGCTGCGCAACGGCGTGCCGCAAGTGCAAGAACCGACCGTCTGTGCCGGCTGGGACAATACGGCGACCTATCCGAATGGCATCGCGACCATCGTCGCGCCCTCGGGCGGGCTGAACTCGCTGATCTGCGCCGGCAGCGGCCCGGTTACCTTTGTCTATGGCGCGGCGATCCGCACGATCCTGTTGGGCAACCAGAATGGTGGCCTGCTCACCACCTGCCGTTTTGAAGCCGGGCCCAAGCCGAGGATCGCCGGGCCGGGCAAGGCGCTGGCGGTGGGCAGCAGCGCCGAAACAAATCTCGGGTCGATCCCGATCAATGCCGCGTATTAACCGTTAGGATTTACAGATAAAGGTGCCGGCATCAATGCCGCCATGACAACCACATGATTCAAACATTGCAGAAGCTGGTCGAGCTCCAGGGCTTGGATACCGAGATCCTGGCGTTGGGCCAGCGCATGAGCGCCATTCCCGACACCCTGCGCAAAGAACAAGGGCATTATGAAAACGCCGTGCGTGAGTTGCACAAAGCCGACTGCGCGCGGGTTGCGGCGGAGGAGCGCGGGCGGCAGATCAAAATTGACATCGCGGCCGACGCCGCGCAAATCAAGCAACTCAAAGACAAGCAGGGCCAGATCCGCAAGAATCTCGAGTTTCAGGCCTTGACTGCGGAAATCAGCAATGCGGAAGAGCACGCCGTCAAACACACGACGGCGCTTGAGCAAGTGGGCGTGATGCTCAAAGAACTGGACGAGCGCATCGCCGCCAAGAAGGCCGAAGTTGAGCTGCAGAAAAATGCTTTGCTGGCGCAGGCCGAAGAGGCCAAGAAAGCGATTGCGGAGTTGAACGTCAGACTGCGGCGCCATCGCGCCATCCGGCGTGAAGTTGAGAAGACCGTCAATCAAGACGCGCTGGCGCTGTACAGCCGCCTGTTGAAGACGCGCGCGCCGTATGTGGTCGTGCCGGTGGTGGACGGGATTTGCACGGGCTGCAACATTCAGTTGCCGGTGAATGTGCTGTCGGACATCATGAAAGCAGATCGGTTGGTCACCTGCGAGACCTGTGCGCGGGTGTTGTATCTGACCGAACATCTTGGGAAATAAGAAGACGCTGCGACAGGCGGCATGCATCGGACAGCCGCCCCGGGCCCAGCCCGGGGAGGAAAGTCCGGACACCCGCAGGCAAGGATGCCCCGCGCAAGCGGGGGTCCCGCGTGGCAAGCGCGCGGGAACGGAGAGTGCCACAGAAACCAGACCGCCCTGGCTGCTTCGGCAGACAGGGTAAGGGTGAAAGGGTGGGGTAAGAGCCCACCGCCGCGCCGGGCAACTGGCGCGGGCACGGAAAACCCCTCCGGTGCAAGGCCACATAGGAACTGTGTAGCTCGCGCAAGCGAGTTCCGGCGCGCCTGCCGCCGCGGCAGTTCGGGTAGGCCGCAGAGATGAATGGCTGTCCATGCCGGCGCGGGCCCTGTGCTCGCCGGGCATGACAGAATCCGGCTTATATGATGCATGCTGTCTGTTGCTTTTCTTGTGAGCTGCCGCTGGTTTGTTGTGCATGTGGCGCCGTCGTGCGGCGCGCAGGATGATTATGGCCGACACTATCATTACTTTTGTACCGAGTAGGTTTTCCGCGTGCCGCGCAGTGCTCTGCGCCGGGTTCTGTTGGCTTGGGCTGGCCGCGGCGGCTGACAATGCAAATCTCACATCTCAAATCTCAAATTCCAAATCCCAGATTTCAGATTTCAAAGCTCAAATTTCAAGTCCGCAGACAAGCCTGGTCGCGCGCAGCGACGCCACGCCCGCCGCGCAAAGCTATTTCACGGAAGGCCTCGCCTTGGTGCAACAGCAGCGCTATCGCGACGCCATTCGTTTGTTCAATGCCGCCGGGCGCAGTGATCCACGCTTCGCCGAGGCCTTCTTCAATCTAGGTGCTTGCCATGAACGCCTGGACGAGTTTTCCGTCGCCGTCCCGTGGTATGAAAAAGCCATTGCGCTGGATCCGCGCAACGACCGCTTTCTTGTGTTGTACGGCACCGCCTTGTTGCGGCACACGCAGCCGGCACGCGCCGTGGCCGTCCTCGAACGCGCCGCCTACCTCGCGCCCGGCGGCGTCGAGACGCTCTACTACCTGGGCATGGGCTATGTGGCCGTCACGCAATATGCCTTGGCCGCCACCTGTTTTGAGACCATGGCCGGGGTCGTGACCAACAACAGCGAGGCGTGGTATAATGTCGGGCTGGCGCGCCTGCATGCCGGCCAGACATCCGCCGCCGCGCACGCCTTCGCCCAAATTGATCTGGATGCGCCGGTGGCCGCCCAAGCGCACTATCACCTTGGCGCAATTGCCGCCGCCGCCGGCGACCTGACCGGCGCAGTGCGCGCCGCCAAGATGGCAACCGCGCTGGCGCCCGGCCTGCCTGACGCCGAAGAATTGCTGGCCGACACCTACGCGCGTCAGGGCAACTACCAAGCCGCCTGCGCCGCGTATGAACGCTTGCATGTGCTGCGCCCGGCCGAGCGCACGGAACGCGCGCTGGGCTTGGTCTACGCCACTTGGGGCACGCAGGCCTTCGGCCAGCAACGCTATGCCCTGGCGTTTGACCGCTACCAGCAAGCCGCGCGCTATCTGCCGGAAGACGCCGAAATCCAGGTGCAACTGGCGCGCTGTGCGACGTCCCTGCGCCGCGATGAAGTTGCGCGCGCGGCCGTCCGCCGCGCCCGCCAGCTCGCCACGACCATCGACCAGGAACAGCGACTACACGCGGTAGACAGCACCTTGACGCGCCGCGCGCCACCCCCAGTTGACAAGCGCGATGCTTTTTGATACCATACTCGCGCTCTCCGTTGAAGAGTTTTGCAGGGTTTGTTTTTTTTGGCTCTTTTGTAGGCCTTCATGAAATTTTAATGAATTGACTTTATCGGCAAAGAAACAGAGGACGAACGTGGGGGACAAGAAAGTCATCGGGATTGATCTGGGGCGCGAAGCGCTCAAATATGTAGTCATCGCCGTTCAAAAGAACGCGGTTGCGGTGGAAGCCAGCGGCATCCGCATCTTGGACCTGCCCAACGATGCGGACAGCGCGGCATGGCACGCCGCCGCCGTCCGTGTTTTGCAGGAATGGGTCAGCGAGAAAAAGCTGCCGGCCGGCGCCGTTGTGGCAACCGCGCCCAGCGCGCACACGCTCCTGCGCGCCCTCAAAATCCCCACCGCCACCCTGGACAAGCAACTCGCGGAAGAAGCCAAACAGCAGCTCCCGTTTCCGCTCGAAGAACTCGACTGGAGCGCCATTACCGTGGCCACGGAAGGCGACCAGAGCCATGTCGCGCTGGCCGCCATCAAGAAGGATATCAACGCCGACCTGCTGGCCCTGCTAGCCGAGGCAGGCCTGCAAGCCGCCGCCATTGAAAGCAGCGCGCTGGCGCTCGGCAATGTCATCCTGCACGCCGGCAACGGCACGGTCGCACCCGCGACCGCCGTGCTCAGCCTCGGCGCCACCGCCACCAACCTGACCATCGTGGATGGCACCAAGCTGTGGATGCGCACCCTGCCGGTGACCGGCAGCGCGATGATCGGCGCGCTCGCCAAAACCCTGGCGATCAGCGAAGCCCAAGCGCGTACCACCCTTTTTAATGACATCAATCTTGCCGTGCAACAGGAAGGGGACAGCGACGCCACCAAGAATGCGCGCGCCGCCGTCACCCGCCTGATCATGGAAATCACGCGTTCGCTCACCTTCTATAAGTCACAACTCAACGGCGAGAAGCCCCAGAAGTTGCTGCTGACCGGCGGCTATGCCAGTGTGCCCGGCCTGCGCGAATTCCTGGCGGAGCGTTTGAAAATCGAAGTCGAGCCGCTGGCCGTCTTCGCCGCCACCAGTGGTGGTGCCAGTGCCCAGACCAATCTGCTTGGCGAGGCCCTCGGCTGCGCCCTGACCGGCGCCGGCCTGACACCCTATTCGCTCAACCTGCTGCCGGCAGACATTCAAGCAGAACGCCGCTTCGACCGCAAGAAGCCGCTGTTGATCGCCGCCGCCGCCCTGCTTGCGCTGGTCTTCATCGGCTTGTTGGTCAACACCTCAATGAAAAAATCCGTCGCCCAAGCCCGCGCCATCGAGGCGCAGGATCTGCTGGCGCGCGCGCAGGCGGTGGATACCTCGATCACGACCACCCGGCGCGCGCTCGATGCCCAGTTCAAGGAAACGGAGAATCTGCGCCGGGTCCTGTGGGAACGCGACTTGTTCGTGCAGCTGTGGCAGATGGTCGAAAAAAGCATGCCCTCCAACGCCTGGGTCAACGGGGTCGAGACCAAGACCTTCGCCGAAGTGTATGAGAAAGAACGCGCCGCCTTGCCGGCCAATTCGCCCGAGCGCACCACGGTGGTCGAGGATGAAGACGCGCTGGCGCGGGTCGTGCGCATCGTTGTGCGCGGCGGCTGTTATGGCAAATGGGAAGATGTCGAGACCCCCTTCCGCGCGGTGGGCGGCCTGCAACATGTCAGTCAGAACGAATTGACCCAATGGAAGAAGTATATTGATTATGCCCTTGAAGCCGACCTCGATTGGGACGACAATGGCACCAATGATTATCTGGATGTGAAAAATGCATATTCCGTGCAGACACGCTCGCGCTAGCGGCGGCAGGTCCCACGGGCAAGACACGCGACGAGACCGTACTTATGACCTTTGATCCAAAGAAACATCAAGTCTTTCTGATCACCGCAGGGGTGATCCTGCTGGTCACCATTGTCGTGGCCGTTCTCTGGCGTGGCGCCGCCGGTACGCTGACCGCCGCGCTGGCGGACCTCGACCGCGCCCAAAGCAGCTACGATGCCGTCGCCGCCAAGCACCGCGGCGAGCCCACCGAGGCACTGGTGAAGAAATACCAGCAGCGGCTGGTTGACAGCAAAGAGCGCGCGGCCGCCATGCGCACCGTCGTGCCCGATCGCGTGCTGCCCAGCTATTCGCCCTCGAGCTTCAAAGAAACTGTGCGCGGCTTGCGCGACAGACTGTATGCCGCCAGCACCGAAGCAAGCGTCGCCATCCCTGAAGATATCGGTTTTAGTGAATACTTGGGCGAGAAAGTGCCCGAGAAAGAATTGATTCCAAAACTGAGCAGCCAATTGGCCATCATTCAGGATGTCCTCGAGGTCCTGCTGACAAACCACGCCGTCAGCGTCGTGACAATTGACCGCAATCCCGACAGCAGCCTGGCCGGCAGCACCGAAATGATCGAAGACGCCGAAACCTTTGGCAACGAAGGCCCGGCCGGCGGCCCGCGCCTCGGCAAAACCGCCGACATCGCCGCCGGCAAAGCCCGCGCCGTGTACACCACCGTGCCGGTCAAATTCGACCTGCGGATCGCACCCGATAAACTCTACTGCGTCTTCGCCGCCATTCGTAACCGAGACCACTTCTACCGCATCCGCCGCGTGCGCGCCATTGATGAAGTCATGACCCAGGGCGAAATGAAAGACCCGTCCGACATTACCGAAGAGGTTGCCGTCGAAATGGTGGTTGACCATGTCCTGCCCATTCTCGCGCCCGCCGAGCGCGCGCCGGCCACCAAGTAAACGTCGAGATCACGCACACAAACAAGATGATGAACAAGCTCGCAGCATATTGGGAAAAGATCGTTTTGGGGATCGTTGCTCTGATTGCCCTGATCGTCATGGTCATGATCGTGACCAGCGGCGCCCTTATTCCTGAGTTTGCCACGCAACCGGCCGTGACCAACCTTGGCACCTATGACGTTGATCTCTATAATACCATCATCACCCGCGCCAAGGCCCCTGTGCCCGCCGCGCTGGCGTTCAATTATTTCGCGCATCCGTGGTTGCAGTATTGTACCGCCTGCAAGAAGCTCCAGCCCCGATGGTCCGTGACGTGCCCCGAATGCGGCGCGACAGTCAGCTATAAAGAAGACAGCGACAGCGATGGCATCCCCAATGTCTGGGAGAAGCAGCACGGCTTGGATTGGACCAACCCGGGCGATGCCGCCGAAGACCAGGATAAGGATGGCCTGACGGCGCTGGAGGAGTTCAAGCGCAACAGCGATCCGCAGAAGCCCGGCGACCCCAATCTCGTGTTGGATGACTGGCGCTTCGTCGAAATCTTCAAGCCGGTCCGCCCGCTCGTCTTCAAATACCGCCCCCCGAGTGGCAAAATGCAGGTGCGCTACAAAGGCCGCACCAATTTTGTCGACGAGGACGAGCAGATCAAAGAGGGGGCCACGCCGGTCTACAAAGTCGGCGCGCTGACGGTCAAGATGCAGCCGGTCTGGAATCCGCGCATCAACCGCTCAAACAACGTGGATCGCAGCGAACTGGCGATGACCGACCTGCTTAATAATGAGAAATTTGTGATGATCCTCGGCGAAACCAATTACGAAAGCCGCGTCGTCGCGCGCGTGATGCCCAAAGGCTCGAACGAGGAAACCAATGTCACGGTTGGGGTTGCTTTGGCGCTGAAATCGACCAAGAAAACCGCGGTGGTCAAGAGTCTCGACGCCGAGACGAAAACATGGACGTGCACCGTCGGCGCCATCGACTATACCGGCGCGGCCGAACGGTAAACGCAAGCTCATTGGTATGTTTTTTTAGTCCTTTTAGACTTAATGTTGAGGAGCACTGTATGAAGAAAGCACCATTCCTTCACAAGGCGGGCCACGTGGCGCTGTCCCTGCTGTTCGTCGTGCAGATCACGATGGCGCAGAAGCCGATTGACGTTGCCTTGCAGAAGAAGGCCAATCTGCTCTCGCCCGAACTGTCGCGCCAGATCGCCCTTGAGAAAGAGGAATTGCGCGCCGAAGCCGGTGAGTTGACGACCGAGGGCATGCGCGCCATCGAAAAAGGCGAGTATGAAAAGGCCTACGTCGCCCTGACCGCCGCCATTGACAAGGACCCGCGCAATGTGACCGCCTCCACGAAACTGATGCGCGTCAACGCCATTCTCTATGACACCTACGCCGGCTATGCCCGCGGGCGGATGGCCGTCGGCGACTATGAACAAGCCATTGTCAATTTCCGCAAGTCCCTGGAACACAAGCCGAATGGCGAAGAAGCGCTCAACGGGCTGCGCGATGCGCGCCAGGCCATTGCCGAGTCCGTCTCGCAAAACTTGGGCAAGCTGATCACCGAGAGCATGAGCAACGATGAAAAAGTTGCGCTCTTGATCAACCAGGCGCGCGACCTCGAAGTGCAGAGCCGCTATGAAGAGGCCAAGGCGCTCTATCGCGAAGCAATCGATATCGAATCATCAGACCCGCGCCCGCGCCGCCTGCTCAAAGACCTGATCGAGAAGCAAGGCCGGATCATCGCCGATGATCGCCGGATCGAGCGCCGCAAGATCATGGAAGACCTGATCAAGTCCTTCTTTGAGAATCCGGACGACGTGGTCGAAAAGACCGTCGTCGCCGCCGGCACCGATGAGCAAAGCCCGGCCGCCCAGCGCCGCGCGAGCGTCCTCGAACAAGCCCGCAAGAAAGTGCCGACCTTGAGCTTCCAAGACGCCCAGATCCAGGAAGTCATCGGCTACATCTCGGATGTCAGCGGCATTGACGTTGTCCTTAATCTGGGCGACAAGCCGACCGAGCCAGTCACGATGAATCTCTCCGATATCTCGGTCTTGGATGCGATCAAGTATATTTGTGAATCGAATCCCGGGTTGACGTTCACCGTCGACGAATACGCCATCATCATCTCGCGCGGCGCCGGCGATATGGAAACCCGCATCTGGACCGTCTCGCAGCAGGCCATGACCAGCGCCTCCGAGGAAAAGGCAGCCAAGGAAGAGAAGACCGCCGGCGCCGGTGATTTCGACCTGTTTGCGGAGGAATCGGCGCCCAAGGAAGATGAGTTTCAAGCGACCAGCACCGACCCCGAAATCGTGCGCCTGATCAAAGACTATGTCGGCAAAGACAACTGGCCGGACGGCACCTCGGTCTTTCTTGAACCAACCACCGGCACCCTCTCGATCCGCCAGTACCGCGGCACCCTCGATCGGGTTGACGAGTACATCAAAGACCTCGAGAAGAGCTCGCACATGCCGCAGGTCGAAATCCAAGCGCGCTTTGTCGAGGTCAGCGACCAGGATCTCCAGGAGTTCTCGATGGGCATCCGCCTCAAGGACTCGTGGAAAATTCTCAATGCAAATGACAGTCTGGACCGGGCCGCCTTGCTCAACCCGACCGACCTCACCGGCGCCCTCCGCCGCTATGCCAAAGGGGAACGCTCCAGCCGCTATGCCGACCGACTCAACTCACTCGTTTCGATGGTGGGCACCAAGGCCAACAATAACGAAATCACCGATGAAGTCTTCGGCTTCTTCACCAGCGCGCTGACGGAACCGGAAGTGGGCTTGGTCTTTTATGCCATGAGCAACAAGACCAATGCCGACATCCTTTCGGCCCCGTCGGTCACCACCGTCAGCGGCCAAAGCAAGGTCAAGATCCGCCAGATTGTGCAAGTTATGTATCCTGATGATTATACGGTCTACAAACCGGCCAAAGTCTATCGCGCCAACGCCAATGTTGCGTCGCTGGAAGGCAGTGTCGTCGGTGTCTATCAGGGCTATGCGACCACGCAGGGCTACAAAATGGAAGAAATCGGCATCGAACTGGTGGTCTCGCCCACAATCAGTGAAGACGGTCGGATGGTGGACATGGACATCTCAGCCAGAGTCAGCACCGAGTTGGAACCGCGCGCCGTCATCTGCTACACGGGCGACAACAGCATCTTTCCGGCGCTCGATCCCATCATCTTGAGAATTCCGCGCTTCAAGAACTCCGAGGTCACCACGCAAGTTGTGGTCAACGACGGCGAAACGATCGTGCTGGGTGGCATGATCACCGAGGCCAACCGTGAATATCATGACAAGGTGCCTTTCTTTGGCGATCTGCCCATGGTGGGCCGTTTCTTCCGCTCGGACGGCAGCTACCAAGAGAAGAAAAACCTGCTCATTTTCGTCACGACCCGCGTCATCATGCCGACCGGTGAACTCTATAAAGACGTGCGCGAACGCGAAATGAAGAAGGCCGTTGAGCAGTCGGAAAATGCGCCGATCGAGGAAACCACCGACAATGCGGATAACGCCACCGATGCGGCCGTCAGCGATACCACCGCACCGGCATCGGCCGACGAGCCCGCCGAAGTTCCGGCGGAAACATCGGCCGACGAGCCCGCCGCGTCCCCGGCGGAAACGCCAGCCGACGCGCCCAGCGCAACCCCGGCGGAAACGCCGGCCGACGCGCCCGCCGCCGAATCTCCGGACGATCCTTTCGCCAGTGGTTCGGAAGGGTGACCATGATTATGACTATTCCTGCTAATTCTTATTTTATGTTCGTGGAGGCCTTATGAAGATGACATTCAAGATGACCCTCGTGCTGCTGACTGGTGTCCTGACGCTGGCGCCGGCGTTAGCCCTTACCGACGACGCGGCCGATACCATGGCCAAGCGCGAGGCGGCCTTGGTTGGCGATGTTGAGGTCGCCAATCCCAACGCGCCCGGCGCCCAAGTCGGCGCCCCGCCGATCAGCGAGGCCGACGCTGACATACCCAAGGATTTTGGCGAGCCGGAGGGCTTTTGGTCGCGCCTGAGAAAGGCCTTTGCCTACAATCCGACCCCCGTGCGACAGGAGAGCAACACCCAGCTCGAAATCAATGCGCTGATGGTGGAAGGCCGCGAATATGTCCGCCGCGGCGAGTACAAACAGGCCCTCAATGCCTTCAAAGAAGTCATTCAGCGTGACCCCTACAACATCACCGCCCGGCGCTACATCAAGGAATGCCAGGAAAATTTGATGAAGATCACCTTAGATGATTTTGATATTGTCAAGCGCGAGCGTCTCCAGACCATCGAGCGCAACTGGTTGCTCAGGCCGCAAGGCGAGCGCGATATCGAGGACATTGCCAGCGGAGGTCCGACCGGCATCGCCCGCCCGATTGACACCCAGATTCTCCAGCCGGTCGCTTCGGCCAAATTCTCGGACGCGCCGCTCGGAGAAGTCTTTGATGCGCTCTATCAGAACAGCGATCCGAAAGTCAACATCAGCGTTGATCCGACGGCGCTCAAAAAACTGCAGGAAGAAAACCAGGATAAGATTACGCTCCAGTTGACCGATGTCCCGTTGATTGATGTCATCCGCTACATCTGCAAAGCCAAAGGCTTGCTGGTGCGCGTGGACGAGAGCGCCGTCGTCGTCAGCGGCAAAGAAAGCCAGAACTTGCGCACCATGGTCTTCCAGCTCTCGCGCGGCCTGGATATTGACGTCGGCGACGAAAAGAGCACCAGCCCGACCGCCAAGGCTATGGCGCTCAAAAAGAAACTGGGCATCCCGCAAGTCGAAGGCGCCAGCATCACCTTCGATGCCCGCCGCAACCGCCTGACCATGCGCGATTCCGAGGCCAATATCAATATTATTCAAGACTTCCTGGCCAAGTATGACAAGACGCCCTTCCAAGTCCAGATTGAAGCACGCTTTGTGACGATCAAGAATGACGACATGTCGCAGTTGGTCTTCCGCCACTTCCTCTCCAAAAACTATGCCTGGGGCGGCGATGGCCGCTACAATGACCGCTACAATCTCGAAGCCCCCAATCTGCAACGCGAAGTCACCCCGGGCTTGCGCTACATCCGCTCCTACATGAATGAGGACAGCTACGATCCGCTCTCCTCGGCCTATCAGATCCCGGAAACAATCTCGACCGGGAACAGCTATGATGATTACTTGAAAAACATGGCCTTGCGCCCGCAGCAGCCGCCCTACGACCATCTGAATGTGCGCGGCGCGGAAAGTCTGTATAAGAGCATTCTCCAACAGCAGGCCGAGGTCGCCAATTACCAGCGCAATGCCGAGGCGGCCCTGCGCGCCCGCAATCAGTTCATTCCAACCTCAATTGAGTACGAGCAACTGAACCTCGGTTATGCCGATGCCACGGGCACGCTGGGCAGCGCCAGCGCCGATCTGGCAGACTCCATTTCACTGTTCAATGTCCAGAAATATGGTGATCTCACTGCCAATGACGGACTGGGCAAAGTCTTCGACATGCAGGGCGTGCTTGGCCCGGCCGAATGGCGCACGGTGATCTATGCCCTTGATAATGCCGAAGGCGTCAATACCATTTTTGCTCCGAAAGTGACGGTGAAGACCGGCCAGCGCGCCGAAATCAAGGACGTCATCAAAGTCCGCTACAACACCGAAATTGACGATGCCGAAGACCCCGAGATCGAGGTGGGTGACTTCTTCACCTACATCTCCGATTACGCGGTCACTCCCAAGAACTGGGAAGAGCGCGAATATGGCACGACCTTGAAAGTGACGCCCAATGTGCAGGCCGACGAAAAAACCGTCGAGCTTGACCTCAACCCGGAAATCTCAGATTTGATCGCCTGGCGCGAATTCGTCTCGTCACGCAACAACATCTTCGAGCTGCCCCAGTTCTTCGTGCAGAGCGTCCGTACCGTCGTGCGCGTCAATGATGGCGACACGGTCGTGATGGGCGGCTTGATGCGCGATAATGTGGTCAAGACCGAGGACAAAACCCCGATCTTGGGTGACCTGCCCCTGGTCGGCCGCTTCTGGCGCGGCACCAGTGAAGTGGCCCGTAAATCAAATCTGATGATCTTCGTCAATGCGAAGTTGATTGACTCGTCCGGCAAAGCGCGCCAACGCGCCGCGGCCGTACGTTGAGCTGTGGATGCCACGCATGCCCATCGGGGGCCTGCGCGGATGAATCTTTTCATGCCGTGGTCACTCTCGCCGGATCAGTCCTGACTGTGTGAAGACCGTGCTGCTTGTTGACGGGATGGCGTATGTCTACCGCGCCTTTTACGCCATTCCCGCCCTGACCACCCCGCAGGGCCTGCCGACGAATGCCGTCTTCGGCTTTGTCCGCATGCTGGAACACATGCTGGCGGTCGCGGCCCCGGATTATCTGGCGGTCTGCTTCGATGCCCGTGCGCCGACCTTTCGGCATGCGCAGTTCGCCGCCTACAAAGCCCAGCGACCGCCCATGCCGGAGCTGCTCGTCGAACAGCTCCCGTGGATTAAAGAGTATGTCGGCGCCTTGCACATCGCGCTGCTCGAATATCCCGGCTACGAAGCCGACGACGTGATTGGCACCATGGCCTGCCGCGCCGCGCGCACCGACATGGCTGTGCTGATCGCCACGTCTGACAAGGATCTTTGTCAACTGGTGCAACCGTCCATCGCGATTCTGAAATGTGGCCTGCACGAGGCTGAGGTTATTGACGAGCGCGGCGTTGTCGAACACTTCGGCGTGCGCCCCGATCAGATCGTGGACTATCTCACGCTGGTCGGTGACAGTGCCGATAATATTCCCGGTGTGCCCGGCATCGGCCCGAAGACCGCGCAAGCCTTGTTGCGCGAGCATGACTCGCTGGACACGGTCTATGCCCATCTCGACGCGCTGCCGGCCCGCACGCGCAACAACCTGCGCGATGTCGCGCCGCGCCTCGAACAATTGCGCACGCTCTTGCGCGTCCATTGTGATGTGCCGGTCACGCAGTCGTTCGACGACCTGGCCGTGCGCGCGCCGGATGTGCCGCGGGTCGCGGCCCTGCGCGCGCACTTGAACTTTCGCGCCCCGCGTGACGCCGCTGCACGGGCCGCACCGGCGGCCGCGCCGGCCGCACCGCCCGCGCAGCAGCAAATGGACTTGTTTGCCTGATGGACGATGCGCCGGCGACGAACCCCTGCATGCTGGTCGGCCTGACCGGCGGCGTCGGTGCCGGCAAAAGTACGGCCGAGGAGTTCGTGCGCGCGTGGCACATCCCGGTCGCCGATGCCGATCACTGGGCCCATGCGGTGCTGGCCCAGGAGCGCCAGGCCCAGCGTGCCATCCAGGACTATTTTCTGGCGCACCATGGCTTGGACCCCCTGCGGCCCGATGGCACCCTCGATCGCACCATGCTGGCGCGGATCGTCTTCCATGACGCCACCGCGCTCGCCTTCCTCGAAGGCGTCGTGCATCCGCGCGTGCGCCAGCAGGCGGAGGCCTGGATCGCCGCGCAGCGTGCCGCGCACGTGCCGCTGGCCGTGCTGATTGTGCCGCTCCTGTTTGAGAGCGGCATGCATGCGCTCTGCCATGCCACGATCGCGCTCGTGGCGCCGCCGGCCCTGCGCTGCCGTCGCCTGCGCGCCACGCGTGGCTGGGCGCCGGCGCACAGCGCCGCCCGGATGCGGCATCAATGGGACGATGCCACCCGCGCTCGCCGCGCAACCTATGTGGTCTTGAATGCCGGCAGTCGTGACGCCTTGGGGCGCGCGCTGCTGGCGGTACTGAATGATCTGCGCCGCCACCCATCGGGGCCGGCGCAATAACGCACACACTGAGGTTTGTTGTGCCACCAAAAAAAGATTTCAAACGTGGTCCGCGCCGGCGCGTGACGCGTCACGACTCGAGCGAAGAATTGCTCACTCACCCAAACCCCGCCCGCACGTCGCTCATGAATGCAGACGATCTGATGCGCGACGATCAGCGCATGGCGGCTGAAGAAATGGTGGCGCCGGCTGAACCGGATGAACCGACTGAACCGACCGAACCGACTGAACCGACCGAGCCGGCCGCCGCCGACGCGCCCGCCCAACCGGCCGTACCCGACGACGAAACCAACGGCACCGATGTCGCCCACCGCGAGTACAAACGCGAAGGCGCCCTTAATATCGCCGAGCTGCAACGCATTGCCAGCACCGAACTGGCCGATATCGCCCATCGTCTCGGCATCACAGGCGTCAGCGGCCTGCGCAAGCATGACCTGATCTTTTCGATTCTCAAGGCGCAGACCAAGGCCGATGGCTACATCTTCGGCGAAGGTGTTCTCGAAACCTTGCCCGACGGCTATGGCTTCCTGCGCATGGCGAATTTCAACTACTTGCCGTGCCCCGAAGACATCTACGTCTCACCCTCGCAGATCCGCCGCTTCGAGCTGAAAACCGGCGATACCGTCGCCGGCGTCTTCCGCCCGCCCAAGGAAAAAGAGCGCTACGTCGCCCTGCTCAAAGTCCAGGCCGTCAATTACGGCCCGCCCGAAAACAACAAGGATAAAATCCTGTTCGAAAATTTGACGCCGCTCTATCCCGACAAGCGCTACATGCTCGAAACCGCCAACAACAAGTACACGACCCGCACCATGGACTTGTTTACCCCAATTGGCAAGGGCCAGCGTGGCCTGATCGTCGCCCAGCCGCGTACCGGCAAAACCATTATCCTGCAGGACATCGCCAACTCAATCGCAACCAACACGCCGGATGCCAAGCTGATTGTCCTGTTGATTGACGAGCGCCCCGAGGAAGTCACCGACATGGAACGCAGCGTCCGCGGCGAAGTCATCAGCTCCACCTTTGATGAGCCGCCTGAACGCCATATTCAGGTCGCCGAAATGGTGATTGAAAAAGCCAAGCGCCTGGTCGAACACAAGAGCGATGTCGTCATCCTGCTCGACAGCATCACCCGCCTCGCCCGCGCCTACAACACGGTCATGCCCATGAGCGGCAAGATCCTGACCGGCGGCCTGGATGCCAACGCGCTCCACAAACCCAAGCGCTTCTTCGGCGCCGCCCGCAATTGCGAGGAAGGCGGTAGCTTGACCATCATCGCCACCGCCCTGATTGACACCGGCTCCAAGATGGATGACATCATCTTTGAAGAGTTCAAGGGCACCGGCAACATGGAATGCCATCTCGACCGGCGCTTGAGCGACAAACGCATCTTCCCGTCGATTGACATTGATCGCTCCGGCACGCGCCGCGAAGAGTTGCTGCTGCATCCGGATGAGCTGGCCAAGATCTGGCTGCTGCGCAAGGCACTGGCCAACATGAATCCAATGGAAAAAATGGAGACGATCCTCGAGCAGATGAAGCGCACCAAGCTCAACGCCGAGTTTCTGCTCTCGATCCGCGGCGAAGCGCTCTGAACTCCGCCGCCTGCTCCGCCGCTCCGCCGTGCCGCGCCTGTTGCAAACCAGCCGTCCCGGCTGGTTTCTCCCGCGCACATGCGCGTGCCGCCCTGCGCCTATCCGCAGCAACCTGCGCGGGTTGCATCCGCACACGTGCGGGTGTCTCCCAACGCGGACGCGGCATCGTGCCGCGTGTTCCACCTGAGCCAGCAGTGCTTCATGCGCACGCACGCGCTGCAGGACATCCCCCAAAAGGATGAGGCGAATCACTCTTTTGGGGGATAGACAACGGTGCTTTGCCTTGGTACAATGTAGCACATGGTGAAACTGATGTATTGGAGCGTGCAGATGCTAGAAGGTTACAAATGAAAACAATTCTCCTTGTGGATGATCATCCGATCATCACACTAGGCTTGCGCAAGTTGCTGGAAAGCGGCAAGGAGTGGCAGGTTCTGGGTGAGGCGCGCACGCCCGAGGAAGCGCTGCGCATGGCGCGCAGCTTGCACCCACAGGTCGTGCTGATGGACATGGAATTCGAAAGCGGCACTGCCGAGCATGTCACGCGCGACTTGGTCTACGAATGCCATGCCAAGGTCGTGGTGTTCTCCGGCTTTTCCAAGCTGGCCTATATTCGCATCATGGCCGGCGCGGGCGCCAGTGGCTATATCATCAAGGGCACCCCGGCGGCCGAGATCCTGGCCGCACTTAACATCATTTATGCCGGCGGCTCCTATTTTAAAGGTAGTGTGGCGGAGGCGCTGGCAAATTCTGTCTACGCAGCCAGCAAGGCCGAACAGCTGCTGCTGACCGCACGCGAGCGCGAGGTGCTTGCCTTGCTGGTGCACGGCAACACCAGCGCCGAGATCGCCGCCGAGTTGTCCATCACCGAGAATACGGTCAAGTCGCATCGCGCGGCGCTGATGAGCAAACTCAATGCGGAAAACGCCGCGGATGTGAGCCGGATTGGTTTTGAGATGGGCCTGATGGACAAGGACACGCCCTGATGTCCGGATTCTGTCTGCAGCGCGAGCCACCGTTCCTCTGGCGATGCTGTCCGTCTGCTCTGCAACGTGGGAGCCACTTCAGGTGGCGATTCTGCCATTGCCGTACATAAAGACCGACGACCGCGCGGTACCGCGCTCAGCGCCGATGCCGCCTGCGCAGCGGGGCTACGCAATGTGAAATTTCCCGCCCGGCACCTTGTCCGTGCCGGTGTCGGGATCGTACCAGCGGAAGCCGAAGTAGTACAACTGCGCGTCGGCGTCCCATTCTTTGCCGCTGAAGCGGTAAACGGTGAGCGCGGACGGACTATCGGTCAGCATGCGGCCAAAGGCGTCGTAAACGTAGCTGGCGGCTTTGACGCCGCTGGCGTCAGTCAGATAGGCCGTGTCGCCGCGATGGTTCGGATGGTGGTAATACATCTCCGGCGCGCCCGGCACGCCACTGCTGCTGGTAGTGTACCGCTGCTGTGCGACGATGTTGCCGATGCCCGGCGCGACACCCAGCCCGCGCAACAGCCAGGTGACCGTCATCGCTTGATTCGGCGCAGGATTCGCGTCAACGGCGCAGACCGGATCAAGCCCGTCGTAAATGTAATATATCTGCGCCTCAAAGTGGTACGATTCATTGACTTGCTTGTCGCGCTTGACCTTGCGGCCGAGGGCATCGTAGGTGTACACGACCGACGCGCTGCCATTGGTCGCGCCGGTCATGCGGCTGAACGCATCATAGCCGAATGACAGGGATGGATGGGTGGATGGAAGACTGGAAGATTGGGCCAGACGGTTACCGCGCGCGTCGTAGCTGAAGATGGCGGAGTATTGGAGCGAGGGAGTAGCGGAGGTTTGGGCATAGGAAGTGATGCGGTCGTCGGCCGTGGCGCCGTTGCCTCCGTTGTACGATCGCGACACGGAAGTCGCTCCCACATTCGGCAACACGTCGGTGCGTTGCTCGGTAGTGCGATTGCCGTTGGCGTCGTACGCATAGGCACGGCACGCATCAATAGCACCAGATTGCCCTGCGCCAACCGTGGTGACGTCACTGGCAATCTGATTCAGCGCGTCGTACGAATAGCTGCTCGAATTTTGGTAGGCCGAAATGCTATCGAGCATGCCGCCCGGCGTGTAATGATAAATGTAATCGTTGATGAGATAGCCGGCGGCGCCGCGGATGGTGAGGCGATCGAGGCGGTTGTCGCTGTTGTAGGCGTAGTCCTGGCGCGCGCTGTTGGCGTAGGTGGTCATCTGCAAACGACCACGGGCGTCGTATGTGAAGATTGACGGTATATATATCAGCTTGGTCAGCCATATGTGGGCAGAGCACTTGACTGCGCATTCGTTCATGTGCAGCTCCGCTGCTTCGCTAGTGCTGAGCTTCTATCTGACCGATTTACTACAGGGCATAATCGGGTACCCGCTGGGTTGAACAATGGGACGTTTCACAGGAAGTTGTGATTCTGGCTTTATTGCATAGATACCCATATCAGAGTCAAGCTGTGCCTTGGAGTAAGGATAGTCTATATAGTCTCTTGGTACCGGCTTAAATTGGTATCTATTGGTTGCATTATGTGTGATAACAAGAATCTCCAAAGACAAACCTGGAAATGGGATAAGTTGACAGGAGTCCGTTGCAATAGAGCATGTGGTGTTGTCTGCAACAATTGAGATATTCGCACCACTATTATTGTAGAAGTAGACGTACTCTTTTCGTGTGCATCCTAATAAAAGGAGTAGGCTGAACAATGTGATCTGTGAGATTCTTTTCATGGTTTGCTCCTTTTCACCATGGTGCTGGTGGATTTTGTTGAGGCCCCGACTCCATGAAATTGGAGGGCCCGTGCCAATCTCCTTCTAAGGCTAAACCTAACATACCACCTACAAGATTGACCGGTAGGTAAAATGGCCCCAACAATTCAGCTTGACATGTGTGTTGACGTTCGTGGTCGCTTGTAGCTACACCAAGACGGCCGACATAATCCGGAGGAAGTTCGGGAGAATATATTACAACGTTGCCTATGGTAATAGCTGTTCCCGGGAACACTGCGCGGCTATTTGTGAACTGAATGGCGTTGTTTTCCAGTGTGGGCAAGCTTCCACCAAAGGCCATGCCGACGGTTCCAAGAGTGGCACCCACAATGGTGTTTGGTGCGCTCCATATTTTACCGGCAACACTGCCAACCGTGCCCCAAAATGACAGACCGTAACAATCCACTAAAAGCACTGGGGCGTTGCAGGCAAATCGCTGAACGTTCAGGTCGCCAGCGTTAAAACGCAACGGGTCTTTGGTGGTCCACGTGCCGGTGTCGGGATCGTACCAGCGGAAACCAAAGTAGTACAGTTGCGCGTCCGCGTCCCATTCCTTGCCGCTGAAGCGGAAAATGGTCAGCGTTGAAGCATTATCGGTCAGCATTCTGCCGAAGGCGTTGTAAACATAGCTGGCTGCTTTCACGCCGCTCGCGTCGGTCAGATAGGCCGTGTCGCCGCGATGATTCGGATGATAGTAATGCGTGACCGGCGGGCTGGCCGTGCCGTTGAAGTTGATCGTGTAGCGCTGCTGCGCGAGAATGTTGCCGATCCCCGGCGCGACACCCAGCCCGCGCGTGAGCCAGGTCACGGTCGTGCATTCAGTATGAGCCGGGTTGAACTCGACCATGCAGACCGGATCGAGCCCGTCGTAGACGTAGTAGGTGCTGTCAGGATAAATAGTGGCGTCACGTTTGAGCCGCTTGACCTTGCGGCCGAGGGCGTCGTAAGTGTAGACGACCGAGGTGCTGCCATTGGTCGCGCCGGTCATGCGGCTGAAGGCATCATAACCAAAGGTCCGGGGTGTGGAAGCCCCTCCCACATTCTTTTGCAGACGGTTACCGCGCACGTCTTGGGCGAAGGCTGTCACAATGTTGTTTTCTTCGTAAGATATGATGCGGTCGTCGGCCGTGGCGCCGGTGGCTCCATTGTACGATCGCGACACGGAGGTCGCTCCCACATTGGGGAGGACATCGGTGCGTTGCTCGCTGGTGCGATTGCCGTTGGCGTCGTACGCATAGGCACGGCACGCATCAATAGCACCAGATTGCCCTGCGCCAACCGTGGTGACGTCACTGGCAATCTGATTCAGCGCGTCGTACGAATAGCTGCTCGAATTTTGGTAGGCCGAAATGCTATCGAGCATGCCGCCCGGCGTGTAATGATAAATGTAATCGTTGATGAGATAGCCGGCGGCGCCGCGGATGGTGAGGCGATCGAGGCGGTTGTCGCTGTTGTAGGCGTAGTCCTGGCGCGCGCTGTTGGCGTAGGTGGTCGTCTGCAAACGACCTTTGGCGTCGTAAGCGTACTGCACTGTTTTCTGGCCGGGCGTCATGCTTGCGTCAGTAATTGACTTGAGTGTCATTGCTGCGTGGCGTGCAGCTTGTGATTCTTGCACCAGCCGCACAGGTCGCGCCAGGCGCGGTCGTCGCGTTCGAGTAGCTCATCCGCGGCCGACGGGCCCCAACTGCCGGCCGCATACGGCTGCAGCGGCAGCGCGTCGCGCGTGGCCCAGGCCTGCAAGACCGGCGTGAACAATGCCCAGCTCAGCTCGACCACATCCTCGCGAATGAACAGCATTTGGTCACCCAGCATGCAATCGAGCAACAACCGTTCGTAGGATTCCGGCGGGTCGGCTTGAAAGGCCTCGCGGTAGCTCATGTCCAAGTTCAAATCGCACAGGCACATTTTCGGCCCGGGCTTCTTGGCTTGAATCATCAGCGCGACGCCTTCATCCGGCTGGACATTAAAGACCAGCATATTAGGGGTCAGGTCCGTTGCGGCCAGCGGCGCAAAGATCGAGCGCGGCACATGTTTGAAGGTCACGGCGATTTCCGTTTTCTTGCACTGCATGCGTTTGCCGGAACGCAGGTAGAAGGGCACACCGCGCCAGCGCGGCGTGTCGATGCGCAGGCGCGCGGCGGCATACGTTTCGATGCGCGAATCGGGCGCGACGCCATGTTCCGCGCGATAGCCCGCCAGGTCTTGGCCGCGCAAGGTGCCGGGCCCGTATTGCCCGCGCACCATGTCGGGCGTGGCTGGGTCGAGCGACAGCGGCGCAACCGCGCGCAAGACCGCCGCCTTGGCATCATGCAGCGCCGGCGCGGTGAAACGCGTCGGCGGCTCCATCGCCACCAGCGCCAGCAGTTGCATGAGGTGATTCTGAAACATATCGCGCACGACGCCGGCTGATTCGAAGTAGCCGGCGCGCTCGCCGACGCCAACCGACTCGGCCACCGTGATCTGTACGTTGTCAATGTATGCGGCGTTCCAGACCGGCTCGAACATGATATTGGCAAAACGGAACATGCAAATATTCTGCACCGTTTCCTTGGCGACATAATGATCAATGCGGTAAATCTGCTGCTCGGTCAGCACTGTGCGCACGGCGGCATCCAGCGTGCGCGCACTGGCAAGATCATGGCCGAGCGGTTTCTCGACGATGACGCGCACCCAGCCATTATCGTGCTGGTGTTCTTGTGCGAGGCTCGCCGCGCCAAGGTGCTGCACAATCGGTGCATACATGGCCGGCGGCACGGACAAGTACACGAGCAGATTGCCGTGTGTACCACAGTGCGCCTGCTGCGCGCGGAGGCGTGTGCGCAGGGCGGCATACCCGGCCGGGTCGGCGTAGTCGCCCTGCACGAACGAGCAGGCAGCGACGAACGCGCCTAGCGTGTCCTCGTCGCGCTGCGCGGCCGGCACGTGCGCGATGATGCTCTCGCGCACCCGCGCACGAAATTGCTCATCGCTCAAGGCGGAGCGCCCATAGCCGACAAGAAAAAACGCGCGGCGCATCAGACTCTTGGCATACAAGCCGAACAGCGATGGGATCACTTTGCGCTGTGCCAGATCGCCGGACGCGCCGAACATCAGCGCGCCGCAGGCATCCGGGGTCGCCTCGATACACAAACGTTCGCGAATCGTAATCCGGGCATTGGAAATGGGCGTGGTCATCGGTGATCGTTCATCGTTCATCGTTCATCGTTGTTGGTGGCTAACTCGGCGATAATCGCCGCGACGCCGCGCGTCACGCGCGTCAGGGCGTCGTAATTCAATGTCACGGGCGTGTCACTGGACGCGTGATAATGCGGATTGCGATACATGGCTGTGTCGGTGATCATGATGGCCGGATAGCCTGCTTGCCAAAACGACCAATTGTCCGACATGCCGCTCAGAAATGCGGGCAGCACGGCGCCTTCCGAGGGTATCTGCGCGTGCGTGCGGAACGCGCCGACACAGCGGCGCAGCAGGCGTGCCGAACGCGCATTCGCCGTAAAACCAATAAAATCACCTGTTGTCGGCAGCACGCGCCGCAACAGCCAGCCGGTCCCTTCTGGAAAACGCTGCGAGTCCGGCGCATTGGAGTAGTAGCCCAACATTTCGAGGCACAGCATTGCCTGAATGCCCTCGTGCTGTGCCGCGCAATGTGTGGCATACACCAAGCTGCCCATGTCCTCAGTTTGATAGAACGGTGGCTCTTCATTGACAAATGCGACAAAGCGCAGGGTGCGCGCATAGCGCTGCGTCGCGCAGTGGTCGGCCAAGGCCAGCAGCGCCGCCACACCGGATGCATTGTCGTCCGCGCCGGGCGTGCCAGACACCGTGTCGTAATGCGCGCCCACGACGATGATCTCGGCCGGTCGCGTTGTGCCCGGCAGTTCGGCCACGAGATTGCCCAAGGCCATGCCCGCATAAGTGAAATTCTGGCGCTGGACGGCATAGCCACTGCGTTGTAGCGCATTGCTGATATAGGTGGCTGCCGCTTCGAGCATGCGCAATGTGCCGGCGTTGCGTTCGCCAATCGTGCCGGCCAGCGCGGCGACATGCTGTGCGAGCTGCGTGCGCAGCGCCGTGTCGGCGATGGTGAACGGCGCGGGCGTGCCATGAAACGACGAACCCGGCATGCGCGTGGAAAAATAGGCCGCAGTTGTCATACCCGCCACCGTGATGAGA
Organism: uncultured bacterium; assembly: GCA_964397565.1. GTDB lineage: Bacteria > Auribacterota > UBA3054 > UBA3054 > JAPLST01 > JAPLST01. The sequence goes on along the minus strand of CAYNJC010000028.1, from coordinate 1,829 downwards.
AGATACAGGGCGCAGCGCCACAGCGCGGTGGGCGTCCAGCATTTCATGCGCGCCCTTCTGTGGTTGCATACAACAGCAATGTTTCGCGCTGGGCGAAGACGCGTGCGGCGGGATAGCGCCAAGCGGCGCGCGCGCGGTCATCCACAAGGGCGTCTACCAATGTGCGCTTGGCCGGGCCGGCCGCCAACATGATGACATGCTCAGCCTGCGTGATCAGCGGCAAGGTGAAGGTGACGCGCGCGACCGGCGGCGTGGTCTCGGCCGGCGGGGTCGCCGCAACCACCCAGCGCACGGTTTCGTCCATGCTGGCTTGGCCGGGAAAGAGCGAGGCAGTGTGGCCGTCCGTGCCGATGCCCAGCAGAATCAGGTCAAAGGGTGCGCGCACGGCCTGCAGCCGCGCGGCAAAAAACATGCGGACGTGCTGCTCGTAGGCCTGCGCCGCTAAATCCGGCGGTACGGTGGTATCGACCGCATGAATATTCTCGGCCGGCAGCGCGATGCGCGCGAGAAACGCCGCGCGCGCCATGCCAAAGTTGCTGTCAGGATGGTCGGGCGCGACACAGCGCTCATCGCTCCAAAAGACATCAATCGCGGCCCACGGCGTGTGCGTGGCAAAGGGCGTCTGGGCCAGGGTGCGATACAGCAGGCGCGGTGTTGCGCCGCCGGCCAATGCCACCGTCGCCCAGCCGCGCCGGCGCACGGCGTCGGTGAGAATATCGCACACGCACGCGGCCGCCTGCTGCGCCATTTGCTCGCCCTGCGCAAAGGTGACCTGGGCGAAGCGCATCGCTCACCAAGTTAGGCGCAGGTTGTCAATCAAGCGTGCGCGGCCGACAAACAGGGCGACTGCAATCAACAGTTTTTGTCGTTTGTGCGGCGTGCGCACCGCGCGCAGAGTGCCTTCGTCCACCATGCTGACATAATCAATATGCGGACTGACCTCGCGCCGCAAGAGTGCGCGCAGCTTGGCGCGGATGGCCGCCAGCGTCAACCCCTGCGTGTGCCAGGCGCGCACCAGGCGCAAGCCGCGCGCGATGCCGGCGGCGCGCGTGCGCTCAGCGGCGGTCAAGTAGTGATTGCGCGAGCTCATGGCCAGCCCGCTGCGCTCGCGCACAATCGGATGCACGACGATTCGCACCGGCATATTCAAGTCGCGCGCCATGCGCTGGATGATCAATACTTGCTGGGCGTCTTTCTGGCCGAAGAGCGCGATGTCAGGTTGCGTGATATGCAACAATTTTGCGACCACCGTGCAGACGCCGCGAAAGTGCCCGGGCCGGCGCGCGCCGCACAGATGCTGCGCCAGCGCCTCCTCATTGATCCAGGTGGAGAAATCCGGCGAATACATTGCGGCGGATGCCGGCGCAAAAATGACATCCACACCGGCTTCGGCACAGCGCCGCGCGTCCGCGGCAAACGGGCGCGGATAGGCCGCAAAATCCTCGCGCGGGCCGAATTGGGTCGGATTCACAAAGATGGTGACAATCACCTTGTCGGCCTTGCGCCGCGCGGCGCGCAGCAGCGCCACATGCCCGTCGTGCAACGCGCCCATCGTCGGCACGACCGCGATGCGCAGGCCTTGCGCGCGCCAGTGCAGGGCCAGTCGTTGCATGGCGCGTGGCGCGCGGATTATGCGAGGAGGGGACATGCGGGCTATTGATTGGTCGTTTTTCATTGGTCAATGGTCAATGGTCAATGGTCAATGGTCAATGGTCAATGGTCAATGGTCAACGGTCAATGGTCAACGGTCAATGGTCAATGGTCAACGGTCAAAGTTGCAGCGTCCTTGTAGCCGCCCGCGGTGAGGGCGGCTTCTGCAGCCGCGGTCA
>CAYNJC010000027.1:13670-63131 GCA_964397565.1 uncultured bacterium | reverse complement strand
GGGAGAAACCCGCAGCTATGCGGGTACAATCAGCTAAAGTTGACGCGCATGCGCCACAGGCGTGGAGCGTGGATGGGAGCCGCCGCCGCGCGGCGAGTGCTGCCGCATCTGCTCTTCCACCGCATACCGATCACCGAATACTGAACACGGGGCCGGGAACCGTACCTGCGGTTGCATTGCGCGCCGGTTTTCGCTATACTTTATGGGTATGCGTCACACAATCCGCGTGCCATCACCTTATTGACTGATTTTGATGAAACACCTGACTCCCAATACAAACATCCGCAACATCGCGATCATCGCGCATGTTGATCACGGCAAAACCACCTTGGTTGACTTCATGCTGCGCCAAAGCGGCGTGTTCAAGGCCCACCAGGAATTGAGCGACCGGGTGATGGACCGCATGGATCTCGAGCGCGAGCGCGGCATTACGATCGCCGCCAAGAATTGCGCCATGTTTTGGCGCGACGTCAAGATCAATATCGTGGATACGCCCGGCCATGCTGATTTCGGCGGCGAAGTCGAGCGCGCGCTGGCGATGGTGGACGGCGCCGTGCTGCTGGTGGATGCCGCCGAAGGGCCGCTGCCGCAAACCCGTTTCGTGTTGAAAAAAGCGCTCGAAATGAACCTGCGCATTCTGGTCGTGATCAACAAGATTGACCGCAGCGACGCGCGCCCGCAGGAAGTCTTGAACGCCGTCTTTGACTTGTTCTGCGATCTCGACGCCGATGAAGCGCAGGTCGAGTTTCCGGTGCTGTATGCCGTCGGCCGCGAAGGCATCGCCAAGAAAGCACTGGATGATCCGTCCACCGATTTGACCCCGCTGTTCGATGCCATTCTGGATGAAGTGCCGCCACCGATGCACGACCCGGCCAAGCCGTTCCAGATGCGCGTCGGCGATCTTGATTACTCGGACTTTCTGGGCCGGCTGGCGGTCGGCCGGATTCATCACGGCCAGGCGCACTGCAACGATCAACTGGCCTGCATTGACATTGACGGGCGCGTCACGCCTTTGCGCGTGGCCAAGCTGCAAACCTATCACGGCGTCGGCATCAAACAGGTTGAAACGGCCCAGCCGGGCGATATTGTGATTTTGGCCGGGATCGATAATGTCGCGATTGGCGACACGATCTGCACCGCCGACGCGCCGCAGGCGCTGACCCGCATTACCATTGACGAGCCGACCGTCTCGATGCGCTTTGCCGCCAACACGTCGCCGCTCTCGGGCAAGGAAGGCAAGCATGTGCAAGCCAACAAAATCCGCGACTGGCTCCGCAAAGAAGCATTGCGCAACGTGGCGATCCGGGTCGAGGATTCACCCGAGGGTGACAGCTACATTGTCAAAGGCCGCGGCGAGTTTCAGATGGCGATTGTGATCGAGCGCATGCGGCGCGAGGGCTTTGAGTTGACCGTCGGCCGGCCGCAAGTTATTTACCACGAGAAAGACGGCAAGCGCACCGAGCCGATCGAGCATTTGTGCGTTGACTGCGGCGAGGAGTTTCTGGGGATTGTCACCGAGAAACTGTCGCGCCGCAAAGGCCGCATGGTCAACATGGCGAATCATCACACCGGCCGCATCCGCATGGAATTCAGCATCCCGACCCGCGGCCTGATTGGCTATCGCTCCGAATTTTTGACCGACACCAAAGGCACCGGCATCATGCATTCATATATTGAGGGCTACGAGCCCTTGCGCGGTGAGATCACGTCCCGCTTGACCGGCTCACTGGTGGCCGACCGGAGTGGGGTGGCGGTCGGGTTTGCGCTCTCGAATCTGGAGCCGCGCGGCACCATGTTTGTCGCGCCGGGCGATCCGGTCTATGAAGGCATGATTGTCGGCGAGCACAATCGCGACAATGATTTGGATGTCAATGCCACCAAGGAAAAGAAGTTGACCAATATGCGTTCCTCCAACAAGGATGACGCGCTGCAACTGACGCCGGTGGTGCCGATGACCCTCGAACGCGCGATTGAGTTCATTCGCGACGACGAGCAGGTGGAAGCAACCCCCAAGAGTGTCCGGCTGCGCAAGGCGATCTTGTCGGCCAATAAGCGCTGATGGTGCAGTGTGTTTGGTTGCGTGGCGCTAGCTTGCCTAACTAAGGCGCCAGCCGCGATCCCGCCAGCGGCGGGGAGCGCGGATGACCGCGGCTGCAGAAGCCGCCCTCACCGCGGGCAGCTACAAGGACACCGCAAAGGAGAAAGCGCTCTCATTAGTAAGCGGCCAGTATTGACCGGCACTGCGCTGCCACTACGCTAATCTGAGCCCCTGAGGCCCCACAAACACCGTGGAAGGTGAAACCACAAACAGGCGTGCAGAAGCACACGCGGTGCGCGAAAGCCCAGTAAACACACCGAAAGAGCGCTTTAAGTGAGCGCCATTCTTGCATACCCCCCAGCTCTGCCGATGGAGCATAGTGCGTGCGAATTGTCAACTGTCAATGCATGACCCTATTCTGGCCGTGACCCTATTCTGGCCTCTACTCTGGCCGCGCCGCTAGGTCTGCGACTGTGCTTTGAGCTGCAACAGCTTCAGGAGTTTGTCATCGCGGTCGTCTGTGATGCGTTGGGCTGTGCCGGTGGGATACTCGTAAAAGCCCGCACCGCTCGTGGCGCCACATTTCCCGACGGCAATCAGGTCTTGGAGGACTTTTGGCACCTCTTGTGCATTGCTCAAGGCTGAAAACAGGTGGCCACAGATCGCTTTGGCGAGATCCAAGCCCGCCAGATCCATGAATTCGAATGGTCCGGTAAACGCCCAGCGCAATCCCAGACCGTTTTTCACGGCCGTATCAATGTCCGCGGGGGAGGCGATGCCCGCTTCGATGAGGTGCAGCGCTTCACGGATGAGGGCCACATGCAGGCGATTGGCAATAAAGCCCGGGACGTCCTTGCGCACCAAGACCGGTTGTTTGTGCAGGCGTTGAGTTAGCGCAAGGAGCACCTCACAGGTGGCCTCGGCTGTGCCGTCGCCTTTGATGATCTCAACCAGGGGCATGAGATGCGGTGGATTGGCAAAATGCATCCCGGCAAAACGGGCGGGGTTGGAGAGGGCCGCCGCAATCGAGGTGATTGGCAGGGCCGAGGTATCGGTGGTCAAGATGGCCTCTGGATGGCAGAGGCGCTCAAGCTTACCCCAAAGCTCCCGTTTGACCGCCAGGTCTTCGGCCACGGATTCTGAAACAAGCTGGACAGTCGCAAGGGGCTCCAGCTCGTTCGTGGAATGGAGCCGCGCGAGCGCGGCCTCGGCGCCAGTGGGTGTGAGGATCTTGTGCTGCATCAACACCTGTTGATTGCTGCGCACCCGCGCCATACCCCGTTGCAGCCCGGCCGCGGAGCGGTTGTACCAGAGCACCTCATAGCCCGCCTCGGCGAAGAGTTCCGCGATACCCGAGCCCATCGTGCCCGCCCCAACGACACCGACGTGCGTGATGTCTGCAATCTCCATGTGTTTCTCCTTCGCCATGTTCGTGTGGCGTAGCCATGCCACAACACAATCGCACCCGCGGTACACCATGTGCGCCGCGGGTGCGATTACTTGTTCGCTTTCATTTGCTCTTGGTCAGGGATGCAATGCCGGTGGCCAGAGGATTGTGTTTCATTTCCGGCGGCGGGCGGCCAGCAGGCCGAGGACGCCGAGGCCCGACAGGAGCGCAGGTTCGGGCACGGCCTTGATCACCGCACTGCCAAAGGGGGCAACATCCGTGACCCAGACATCCGCCCCTTTCATTTGCAGCCCCCACTGAACATGGCGGGTCGGGTCATTGATGGTGGCCAGACTAACCGAGAAGTTGCCGGTCGCGGTGATGGAAACCGATTGCTCCACGAAGGAACTGTAGTCCGGCGCAAAGTCCTTGACGAACGCGACGAGTGCATGGCTATTTGACAGGGTGAAACTATCAACCACGCCGGCAAAAAGAACCGTTACGCCGGTGTACAGGCTGGTGGCCGACTCGGCATACAAGTTGGCTTCCATGATCTTGTTGCCCGTGCAGCCCGGTTGCCCGCTCGGAGTATACCAATAGGGGTCGGGGTCACCGATCGTGTTGGGGCTGAAGGTGACGACCGTTCCGCCGCCTGAATACACGGCGCAGAGATCGGCCGCGCCCCAACTACTGCCCCACAGAAATGCCCCGCCGGCCGACGGAAGATCAAAGACATTCATGTAGCCAAGGTTAATGGCTGCGCCATCAATCGTGACACTCACGGCGGCGGTGGCAACACCAGCCATGACGGTGAAGACGGCCGCTGCAATACAAGTGGTGATTCGCATGTTCTCTCCTTCGGTATTTTCAAGTTAGATGATTTGGTTGCACGCCGTGTGGGCAGTGCAACCGATTGCACCCATTATACGATATCCACGCCCCTTTGTCAAGGCAAAACGTCGTTTTGTGCGCTTGTGTTTGGTTTGACGCGTATCGCGCGGAAGAAACCAGTACCCAGCATCCTGCCTTGCCTTTCCGGTACCTTGGTTCCTTTTTCAGGGGTCGCTCTGCCTCTGCAGCCGGAAGCTGCCCCCGACCTGCACGTCCGGTGCGCGCAGGCCGGGTCGTCTCAGCACCATCAATTTCATCCAATCCAGTCGCATCATCTCTGTCATACCAAGCACGGGGACACAGGGGCAGAGGCAGAAGTGATCGGTGATCAGTAGTCGGTAGTCGTGCAGAACGCAGCGGGGCTCTGATCATATTGCCGGGCGCGCCGGCGTTGCTGCCGGCATCGCCGCGGAACGGGCGGAGAAGCACAGGCTACTCCTTCACCAGGCAATTTTGGTGTCACATGAACGCGGTCGGGATGCCTAACCTCCTGACAAGCAGAAATCCAACCGCGATGGTCAGAACCAAGCCTGGCTCCGGAATCAACTCATAGCAGCCCATGTCAACCATGCCGTCATGCGTGCGCGGGTTGCCCTCCAGGTCGGTTGTCCCGGTCATCCATGACATCACTTCACCGGCGTCAATGCACGGCGAGCCCTCAGTGAGATGATAATCCGAACCAACCGACTGAAACAGCGGGTCGTCCGGGATGCAGCTGTACTGCGGAAGGTCGTTTGTCGGCCTGGTGCAACAACAACCGAACCCGGCACCAGAGCCGTAGGTCTGCCACTCAGCACCGCCCTGCAGTGCTGAGTTGTGGTAAATGATGGAGTTATACAGAATGCCGCCGTTGGTACAACACACGCCACCACCGCTAAACACGGCGTGGTTGCTGCTGATTGTGCAATTGTACACCTCACCGCCTTCCTGTAAGTAGATGCCGCCACCATAATTGGCACTGTTGTGCCCAATGATCAAGCAGTTGGTCAACGCGCCGAAGTAGAAGCATTCCACGCCGCCGCCATTGCTGGCGCTGTTACCGCTGATGGTGCATTTACTCAACGCGCCGCCCCCGTAGCACTCCACGCCGCCGCCGGAAACCAACGCATTGTTGGCGCTGATGGCGCAATTGTTCAGACGCCCGCCTTGATTGCAGAACACGCCCCCGCCGTGTGAGCTGGCGTAGTTGTTGCTGATCATGCAGTTGCGTACAGAGCCTCCCGAATAGAGGTATATGCCCCCGCCGCTGTCGGCACCGTTGCCGCTGATTGTGCAGCTGTCCAGCGTTCCGCCCAGGGAGAAGTATGCGCCGCCGCCACGGTTCGTAGCAGTGTTGCCGATAAGTATGCACCTGCTCAATGTGCCTTCATACACGCCGCCGCCATTGTTCATGGCAACATTGGCACGGACGACACAGTTGCTCAGCACGCTTTGATATGTGCCGCCGCCATCCACGGCACTGTTGCTGCTGACCGTGCAGTGGTACAACGTGCCGCCATATATCCCGCCGCCATAATTCACGGTGCTGTTGCCGGATATCGTGCAGTTGGACTGCGTGCCACCCGTGCAATACATGCCGCCGCCGCTGCCGGCAGCTGCATTACTGCTGACCGTGCTGTTGACCACTTCGCCACCCAACCAGCACACGATGCCGCCGCCGAAGGGATAGGTGCCATAGGTGCTATTTCCGCTGACCGTGCAGTCGGCCACTGTGCCACCGATGTAGCAGACCACCCCGCCACCACCGTTGTAGGCGCGATTCCCTCGGATCACGCAGTTGGTTACCACGCAGTTGTTGGTGAGCCAGACGCCGCCAGCAGCTGAGTTAAACCAGGCGATGCCGCCGGCAAACGCATGGCCATTGCTGATCGTGAACCCATCCAACATGCCGCTGGTCATGAAAACACACCGTACTGCACCGGCCCCATCGATAAGAGTTACTGCGGGCCCGTTCAGGCTTCGCACGACGATCGCGTTGGTCACAACGACCCGGTTCATCTGGCTGTAGCCCGGTGTCACGGTCTGACCGGAAGCGTACACGCCGTTGCTCACCAGCACGGTATCATTGTCCGCAGCAGCATCTACGGCATTCTGAATCGTGTGCGCAGCCGTCGCCCAATTCGTGTAGGGCGCGAGGCCGCCGCCTACTGGCGACACATAACGCGTGACGGCCGGCAATCTCTGGCAAACAAGCATCGCCAAAAATGGCATTGCGATCACGGTCGTGATTGTTTTGGCACCTGTTACCATGGTGGTCTCCTTGGGTTGTGCTCTGGGCTGCTTCTTGCCACTCCTCGGCCAAAGCGCGCATCTACAAATTACGAAGCAACTCAATGCCTGAAACTACGCTTCTTCCGGTAATGACGAAGAACTGGCCACCCGAGACCGAACGCCCAGAATACACTTCCTGTTTCCGGAACAAGTACAATGGTCCGGCTCACGAATCCGGTCGAAACGGCCGAAAAGTCGGCACCAGACTGCCGGTAGAACAGCGTGTTCGAGGAGACGATCGGTACATATACCATGTGCGCCCATTCCAATCCGCTCAACGTCTGCACGATCCGATTGGTTATCCAGCCGGAGAACTCGTTCGGGACAACGACCCACGCATTGGCCGATTTTGTGCCCATGATATAGATTCCGGTCGTTGGGAGGTCCACCACTTTTGTCACGTTGCCAGAGAGAGCAAGAAGGGTGTTAAGTGCCGGTGGAGGAATGCCAGGATCTCTGTTCTGCTCGTAACAGCCCATGTTGACGGTACCGCCGCGGATACGCGGTAACCCGTCAAGGTCAAGCAACCCATTGGTAGCTGCATTGTTGCCGGTGTTGATGCAGGGGGACATCTTCAGCAAATGATAGTCTGCGGAGTGCACATCCTGGAAGAGCGGATCACCCCGTATGTTGCCGGTGCCGACAGGCAGCGGATCGCTGCAGCAATAGCTGAACGTCGTGTATGAGTCGTAATTGGAGGACCCGGGAGCCGTATTAAAGCACACGATCGAGTTGTACACGACACTGGGGCCATCGGTGCCGGTGCCGCCGCCATGCATGCCGGCGCTGTTGCCTGCAATGGTGCAGTTGCGCGCCTCACCGCGCTGAATGGGATGAAGCCCGTCCGCATGGAAATAGAATCCGCCGCCGCCCCAGCCCGCGTTGTTGGCAAACACCCTGCAGTCGTTCACTCTGCCGCCATACCAGAAACTCACGCCCCCGCCGGCATCGCCGGCCGTGTTGCTGCAAATCGTGCAGTTGTCGAGCATGGCCCAGTCGTACTCGTTTCCTGTAATCCGCACGCCGCCGCCCTCGAGACCGGCGGAATTCCCAACGATTGTCGAGAAGCGCACGACCGCTAGTTGTGAAGGCTCCTGGCCAAAGTAGACGCCCCCGCCTTCGCTGCGGTCACCGGTCAACCGGTTGCCACTGATAAGACACCGGTCTACTACTCCGTCCATTGAAATGTACACGCCGCCACCTTTGCCATATCTGTTCGTGGAGACGTTATCGCTGATCGTACATCCCTCCAGCCGGCCGTCACGGGAAATATACACGCCGCCGTAGTTGTTACTGATGACGATGCAATCAGTCAGCAATCCATTCCAGTAGAGAACGGCGCCGTAGCGTTCACCGCCGGTGATCACGCAGTTGGACAACACGCCGCCATTATCGAGGAAGGCACCGCCGCCCAATGAATCGGCATACCCGTTCTTGAGAGTGAAGCCAGTTATGAACCCGCCGTTGGTTACGTAGACGCACCGCACGGAACCAATACCGACCGGCCCTTTTCCAAGAATAATCGTCGTCGCCGGGCCATTCACGCTGTGCAGCGCAATTGATTTGCTTACCATGACGCGGTTTGAATAGCCAAAGCGTGACAGCGCGCCGCCGGCATCGTAGACGCCATCGCCGACCAGAACAAGGTCATTGCTTACAGCCACATCCACCGCATCCTGAATGGTGTGCGCGGCACTTGCCCAATCTGTGTATGGTGCGGTGTTGCCGCCTGCCGGTGAGACATACCGCGTGGCGGCCGGCGATTGCCGGCAGACAAGCAGTGTCAGGAATAGCATCGTGATTATCGTTGGGATTGCGCTGACAGATGCTGCCATGGTGGTCTCCTTGCGTTGAGGTCTCGGCTGGTTTCTGCCATGACGAGGCAAAAACAGACCTGTGCCGAGCAAAGGATGTCTTCAAATGCCGTGCTACAACCGGCGAACAAGTTGGAGAAAGGCCACCCGCGACAACCATCTAGTGTGGAAGTGCATCAAACACGCTGATGCAACTGTACCGCCCCGGGGTTCCTCAGCACGCATTTGATTGCGCTGTTGATAGTATAACAAAATTCCCATGTGCTTGCAAGGGACGGCAATGATGGCGCGCAGCGACGAGCCACTCCCGACTCTTGCTGTCTCGTATCTTTGTGGCGACAAATGCTGCAACGGCGGCCGGCGGCGGCAACTATTGAATACCGGTCCCGCCATAGGCGTGGATCGAACAGGGAATGTTGAATGATGAAATGGCGGGTTCCGCCCTTAGCGCAGGCAGATCAGCGCGACGCCGGCCAAGGCCGCCGCCGTGGCTAGCACGGCACGCCAGCCGATCCGCGACTGATAGCGGAAGCTCACCATCGGCAGGATGAACAAGGGCGACATGGATGACACTGTGCTGACCAAGCCGCTCTCCATGTATTTCAGCGCCGCGACATAACAAATCATGCCGACGACCGGCCCGGCTAGCAGGCCGGGCATCAGGCGGCTCAACACCCAGCGGTCGCGCACGTGGCGGCACGTCGCGCGCACCTCGCCGCGCAACAACGCCACAGCCAGCAACATCACCGCGCCGCTGGTCATGCGGATCGTCGTGCACACCAGCACGTCCAGCGGGCCAATCAGAAAGGCCTGTCTGGCTGCCACCGCGCCCAAGCCGACCGCGAGTGCGCCACCCGCCGCATACAGCACACCACGCGCAGTCACCGCGCCCGGTTCCTTGCTGTTCAGGTCCGGGCGGGCGGTTACCGCATAAGATGTTGCGATCAGCACGGTGACCACGCCGAGCAGGGCTTTGACCGTCAGTGTTTCGCCCAGCGCCAGCCAGCCCACGGCGACGGCACTCACCGGCGCCAGCACAATCGCCTGCGTCGAGCGCCGCGGGCCGAGCAGCACCATGGCTTCATACGAAAACGCGTCGCCAATGGCGAGCCCTGCCAGCGCCGAGAGACTCATCCAGAGAATCTGGGCCGCGCTGGGCAGCGCACGCGCTTGGGGCTGCACCACGAGATACAGCGCCAGCGCGCCCAGCAGAATCACACTTGCGCCCCACGTGCGCAGGTACAGGACGGGCAGCGACCCGATCCGCCGGCCGGCACTGGCCCAGCACAGCGGGCTCAACGCCCACAGACAGGCCGTGCACAGTGCGAGCGTCAGCCCCGTCAGAAACAATGTGTCCATGGGCTGGTATTCTGCCGATTGTGGGCGCGCTTGTCAAGTGGCGGGCACAGCGGCGGAATTCAACAAAGAGTAAATGAGTTAAGGAGCTGACAACAGATTCTGGTTGGTTGCAGACCACAGAGTTTGTTGATTGTGCAAGTAAATTCTCGCGCGGCCCGATGATCTGGAATGCAGCCTTCGGCCGCGCGCCGGTGGTGCTGCGCCTAGTGTTCGATGTTCAATGTTCGATGTTCAATGTTGAATGTTCGATGTTAATGTCTTCTGCGTTAATTTCTTTTGCAACAAAACGAATTACGGTGCAGCGCGCATCGCACAGCACCGACGCACCGATTATTCCGCCGCTGGCGGGATCCACGCCGCTGGCGGGACTAGCCAAGCCAGCTCCAAGCAGCCAGTTCTGCCTTGGTGCCGATCAGTAATGCTGCGCTGTATGCTCATGTGCATTTGAGCGTGACAATCTCCCATGGCCGCACGCGCATGCGCGCCGTGCCGGCCACCACCCGCACCGCGCCTTTGCTCTTTTCTTCGAGAATGTTCACGCGCTGCGCCGTGCGGATGGCCCGCGCGAGCGTGATGGTCGCCGTGATGGTCTTGCCGGAGGCGTTGTAGCCGCGCACAATCAGGGCGCGACTGTCCTCGGCTTTCTTGATGCCGGTGACGATGAAGGCGGGATTGCCGCTGGTGGCCATGAACGAATGCGTCTGCGGCAGCTTTCCTTTTTGCTGCCGCGCTTGATAGGCCAGCAACGGCACATTGTAGCCGCAGCCGGCGCGCGGAAGGTCGGCCGCCGCCCAGCCGCCGGCGTGCGGCAGCAGGGCCCAGGTAATCTCATGGCGCCCGAGGTCGGGGAACAGGTCGGGATCGTACGAACTGCGCAGCAAGGTCAGGCGCAGCGTGCCGTCCACCAGCGAATGGCCGTACTTGCCGTTGTTGAGCAGGGCCACGCCGTTGCGGCCGACCGCCACATCCACCCATTTCTGCGCCGGCACTTCGCGGCCCGTGGGGCGATCCACCACTGCAAAGGGGACATCGCAGGCCAGCGCCGCCGCGTTGCCGGCCAGGGCGAACTCGACGCGCAGCATGGGCGCATCGGTTGCGGGCGTGCCGACTTCGAGCCAGTCTGCGCGTAGCTGCATGTCAATCCGCGGCGAGTCGGCATATATCGTGGTGGTCAGCCAGAACGAGCTGCGGCCCCAGCGATACGCGGATCGCAACGCAATGGAGGCGGGGCCTTCCTGCACGATGGTCGTGCGGCCCAGCGGTTCGAGCGCCAGCGGCCCGCCTGGCGTCGGCGCGAGTTCCCACGCGCTCATGCCGTGCGGCGGTTCGAGATAGACCGTCAAGCGATTGGCGCCGCCCGGCCCGAGCACGTTGTCCGCGAGCTTGCCATTATGGCGCGGGCGCAGCGAGCGGATGACGCCGGTCTGCTCGTCGCACTCGATTTCACAGAAACGATTCGCGATGCGCAGGCCGGCGCGGCCGGATGTGTCTTTTGACACGGCCGGCGTTGCCGGCGGCAGCGGCAGCAGCTCCGGATAGGGCGTGCCCCACCCCGTGGCTTTGACCGAGCCCGTGCCGGCGATGATCCGCACACGGTAGGTCGTGTAGCCGACCGGCGGCACGTCCTGGGCAACGAAGTGCAGCCAGACATGCATATCGGTGTCGAACTGCTTTGTGCGCAGGATTTGTGCAGCGACGGCACGGCCGTGCGCATCACAGACCTGCACGGTCTCAAATGGTTCGGTCACGACGATTTCCGCTTCGACCGGTTCGGTGCGTGGCCACGCCAGCGGATTGAAGACGATCAGCGGAATGCCCTCGTCGTTGGGAATGTTGACGCGTTCGGCCACGGCACGCAGCGCGCGGTTGCGCACATCGGTGGCGAGATTCATGGCCAGGAAATAGCGCGCGCGGCTGTCGTCGTTGGATTCATGAATGGCCGAGCCGGGCAGGATGTCGTGAAATTGATTGAAGACCAGCGTCTTCCACGCCTCGTGGAGCGGCGCAGCCGGCCAGGCGCGACCGGTGAGCATGGCGGCGGTCGCCACGGCTTCTGCGGCCTGCAGCATGTTTTCAAGATCACGATTGCCCTTTTTAATCGTCGCAATGGTGGTATAACAGCCTTCGAAAATATACTGCAACTCGCCGTGATGCACCGGCAGCCCTTGCGCACGCCGCTTGACGTGGTCGAAGTACTCATCCGCCGCGGCAAAGCGCAAGGCCGGGAACAGCCGGCAGGTCTGATACGCCTTGGCCGCGAGAATGTCCTGGCGGGTGGGTCCGCCGCCATGATCGCCAACGCCGTAGACAAACAACTGCGTGCCAATCTGCGCGGGCAATCGGGCCGGTTCGGTGCGAATGGCAGGCGTGACGCGGTCATTGTAGCCCTGACCCGTTTTGGCCAACACGCGCGAGCCATCCGGCCCTTCCCACCAATACAACTGGGCATTGGCCGGGCCGGTGCGCATGTGATAGAAATACTCGATGCCGGCGCCGCGCAACAGTTGCGGCAATTGCGCGGTATGGCCAAAGCAATCGGGCAGCCAGCCCACGCGCGCCCGCCGCCCGAATTTTTTGGCGAAGTAGCGCTGGGCCAGCAGGAATGAACGCACCAAAGCCTCGCCGCTGGAAAGATTAGTGTCGGATTCGGTCCACATGCCGCCCACGATATTCCACGCGCCGCGGCGCACGGCGCGGCGAATGGCATGAAAGAGCTGCGGCTCGTGCTGCTCGATGGCTTCATAGCACGCGGCTTGGCTCTGCGTGAAACGAAACTCGGGAAACTCACGCATGAAACGAATGACCTGGCGGAACGTATCCTGGCACACTTGCACCGTCTCCGGCCAGCGCCAGAGCCAGTTCATGTCAATGTGCGCGTGGCCCGCGAGCATGACCGATTGGTTGCGCACGCGGCCGGCTTCGCGATTGAACAGCGTGTCAATTGCGGCCAGACAGGCAGCCGTGTCGGGCACATTGCCGGCGTGCAAGGCGTGCGTGACGCGGGCAAAGAGCGGCACGGCATCCGGGCATGCATCCGTGAGATCGCGGGCGGCGTGCATGTCCTGGCGAATGCGCTGCAGCATGCGCCGCCCTGCGGCCGGCAGCGCCGCCGGCGGCACGGCGGCCGCGGCGACGAAGGCCGGCAATAAATCCGGCGTTATTTCAAACGTCGACGAGAGTGGGCCGGCGGGCGCGGCAACGCACAGCCGGATCGGCGCAGTAAACGCCGCGGCCAAGCGCGCGGCCGGCACGCGTAGGTCGCAGACATGCTGTGCGCCGGGTTCGAGCGCCGGCACCGGCACAGTCGGGCATGCGGCGGCATCGGCGGCGGTGTGCAGACGCGCGGGCGGCGTGCGGCGCGCGGACAAATTGTGCAGCGTGAAGCGCAGCAGCGTTGCATCCGTGGTATGTGTGCGCGGGCCAGCGTAGACAGCCAGGCGCGGCGCCGGCGCCGTATGGGTGGGCCATTGCCCGTCATGCGGGTCATTCAGTACGCACGTCAAGCCGGCCAGCGGCACATTGCCCGCCGACAAGAAGCGCGCACAGAAACCCCAACCCCCGCCGTATTGCTGCACTTTCAGCAGCACGCGGTTCCAGCCCGCATCCAATTCCATGCAGATGCGGTTCTCATCGCACTGCAGGCCCCGCATCGCGTTGAGGGCGAAGACCCGCTGCCCGTTCAGCCAGACAGCCGCGCCGTCATCCGACCCTAAGGCAAGCACGACGCAGGTGCGTGCCGGACTGTGCAGATAGACATGGGCATAGGCGCAACCCGTGATCGCCTTCCATTCGTCGCCCAGATCTGTAAGGTTAATCTCGCGCTGCGACGTGGCGGTCGTAACCCAGGCGCAGCCGTTGACGACCAGGCCAACCCGCGGCAGGACGGATGCTTCAGGGATGCAGGCGCAGTCAAGAATGTCGCGCGCATCGCCACCAAAGGGCCCCAGCAATAGCCATTCGCGCAGAAACCCATCGGCTTGGATACGGAAATGGTGCTGTGCCGCACGGTCTTTTTTGCTCATCATACTCCTTGCCTGTTACGTCATGTAGTTCTTCGCGCGAGCCAAGCGAACGGTTACCAACGTCCGTGGCCATCTACACGCACACTGCGTGCACACGCCTTTCATATTCTACACAAAATGCTAATTACAGACAACAGCAGCCGGCATTTGGCCAAAACGACGATTTATGGGGTCACACAGTCACAATGGACATATGCAGATGGCGACAATTTCTTCACGGCGAGACCATGTACATAGCGGCCTTGTTGCCGCGAAAGCGCAGCGTGCAGTCACGGCGTGGCCTGCGACTATCAGGGCGCCAGCGTCAGCGTGGCAAGTTCGAGTGCGCAGGCCGGTTGCGTGCCGGACAGAAACACGCCCAGCGTGCGCAAGGCCTGCGTGTCAATCACGCAGTTGCCGCGCTGATTGCCGTAGGCCGTGTTGAGTGTGAAATTAGCCAAGGGCAGATCATACGTGACCCACGCGCCCGTGCCGACCAACGGCGGCGAGCAGAACGATTCACCATCCGCGCCGCGCAGTCCGCTATAGGTTTGCTCACCCAATGCGGCCGCGCCGCTCTCGCTGACCATCAGCACGACCTGATTACCGGCCGGAATGCGCGCGCGCAGGTGCACATGCAGGATACCGGCGGCGTTGATCCCGTCGGTCTTGTGCGCGCGGCCGAGCGGCAGATCCACGCCGCAGCCCCAGCCCTTGGGCGTGGCAACGATGCGCAACATGTTGCTGACCACCGTCGCGCGCACCTTTGCGCCGGCGTTTTCATCCGCCCATGTGTTCAGCGCGGCGGCGGCGAACGGGCGGGGCCAGATGATCTTTGGTTGCACGCGCGCGCCGGATGACATGCGCCGCACCGTGACGCTGCGCAATTCATACCATGCCGCCGGGTTGAACGCGGTGGGCAATGAATGCGGCGAGCGACCGTGCAACGAGCCGGCGCGCGCATGCACGGCGGCCAGCGCCTTCGTCAGCAGCGGATATGGTTGATCGTGAATGGAGACCAAGCCGTAATTGGAATCTTCGCCGTCAAAGCGGCCGCCGGGCGGCTGATCGCCATATTGAAACCAATCCCAACCGAGGCAATAGGGCAGTTTTGCCAGCGCCGTGCAGTAGGCCGTGCAACGCTTGGCGCGGTCGGCCTGGGTGGCAACTGTGACATCGGCGCCGCGGCTGTTGGGATTGCCGGACGCGTTTTCCATGGCGCGCCAGGAGAACTCGGTGATCAGCAGTGGCTTTTTGGTCAAGGCATAAATGTTATCAAGATAGGGTATGTCAATCGTCCCGTCTTTGCGGTAGAGATTAAGACTGACGACATCGGCATAGCGGCCGCAGGCTTCGAGTACGGCGCGCGGTGCGCCGCCGGCAAAGCGCACGCCCAGAAAGAGGGTGCCGGGGCTGTTGGTGTAAATCGCCGCGCGTGCCATGGCGAAATACCGGTCGGCCACGACGCCCGTCCAGTCAAGAATTTGGATTTGGGCCGCGACCGTGCGCGGCTGCAATGTAGTGCAGGCGCCAAGGGCGGAAAACGAGCGGATGGCCGGTGCCCAGGTAGTGTTAAACGTGGCGAGATTATTGCCGGCGCGGGCGCGCAAAAAGGCGACCAACGCTTGCTTGCCGGGCGCGTTCGACGGCAGACTGCAATACTTGTACAGCAGCGCGTGCGTTGGATCGGACGGCCAACCAAAATCACCGTACCAAGCCATCTCATTGTTGGCGAACCAGCCGATCAGGCCCGCTTCGTTGGTATGCGGCATGATGTCGCGCGCGACCGATTCGTTGAAGCGCTGCAGATACTCATCGCTGAAGACATCCACCAATGCGGATGCGGCCGCACCCCAACCGCCCAGCCAAGCCACGCGCGTGTGCGGCATGCCTTGCGCATACAAGCGCTCATCGCTCCAGCCGGCCACGACATTGAACCCCCATGACTGCACGCGCGCCCAGCCGCTGGTCGTCCCGGCGCCGGCGTCTACGCAGTTGACGCCAAACAACAGCAGCTGTTCGTCGCCGCGCACGAACCAATAGCGGCCATCGTCACAAACAACCCGATACAACTGATTGGTGGATGCAGCGGCACAGCGCGGGGTTTGCATAAGTACTCCAATAATCGCAACGAGAATGACTGAATAAAGGCGGGTCATGGCAACTCCAATCTATGTGTGAGCGGTCGCTGACATGGGCTTGGCCACCGAGGCGCGTTCGACCAGTGTCACCGGAAAAACGGTTTGCAGGGGCGGCGTGCCGCCGGCGATCAAGGTCAGCAGATTATCCAGCGCGGTGCGCACCATGGCTTCCAGCGGCTGCGCAATGGTGGTCAAGGGCGGATCGGCATACTGGGCGGTCGGCATGTCATCGAAGCCGATGACGGCGAGGTCGCGCGGGCAGCGCAGGCCGCGCGCGCGCAGTGCGCTGAGTGCGCCCAAGGCCAGCTCGTCATTGGCACAGAATAACGCGGTCGGCCGTTTCCGCAGCGACAAGATGCGCTGGGCGACGGCATAGCCCTCACGCACGCCGAAGCCGGAATGAACAAACCAGTCGGCGCGGACCGGCACGCCACGCGCTTGCAGTGCCGCGCGATAGCCGTGCTGCCGGTCGCGCGCATTGCGATTGGCGCGCGGGCCGCAGAGCATGCCCAAGGCGCGATGGCCGTGGTCCAGAAAATGCGCACCCGCCAGACGGCCGCCGGTGGCGTTGTCGGCGTCAATCACGCAGACCGCTGGCGCCGAACCGCAGTTCAGCAACACCAGCGGCATGCCGCGGGCCGTGTGCGTCGCGGCATCGTCCTGGATATCAATGCCGGCGACCAGCAGCCCGTCAACAACCAATTGCGGCAACAGGTCGGTGATTAATGCCACGGGCGCATCTGTGCGCACGCTATGTACTTTCAAATCAATTTGCCTGGCTTTCAGAACGGCCAGGGCATGCATCACGACCGTGGCGTAATACGCGCTGGCCAAAAAATGTTTGGTTTCGACATCCGGCAGAATCAGGGCAACAGTCTGGGTGCTGCCGCCGCCCAAGGCGCGTGCCATGCGATTGAGTCGAAAATGCCATTTGTGAGCCAACTGCGCGATGCGCGCGCGGGTGGCGGGTTTGACGCTCGCAGTGGCATCCGGGCTCAAGGCGCGCGAGACGGTAATGGCGGACACGCCCGCCATGCGCGCCAAGTCGCGCATGGTGACGCGGCGCTGACTGCGCGCCGTTTTCGCTGCCTTAAATGATACCGGTACCATAATCAAGCTAGACTATACCACACGGGGCCGTGCCCGTCAAGGGCCCGGGTTGCACCCTGCTCGGCCTGCTTCCACTTCTTTTCCTTCAGCCTAGCCAGCGACCCGATAGTCAACTGCCGTTCTGGCGCCACGGCTGATGGACTCATACAGCGCCGCAACAATCTGGTTTGCCTTAAGGCCGTCTTCAACCGTAAGCGCGGGCGTCTGCTGCTTGCGAACGCACCCGAGGAAATGCCCGATCTCCGCAACAAACCGGTCGGGATGCGCCGCGCAATCGACCTCGATCCTCTTGTCCGCTCCGCCAACGATGTAGGACAGATCCGGATAGTCTGCACTGAAGTAGCTGACCACGGCACAGCCCTTGGTTCCATACCACTCGACGGAATTGCCGCAGCCTTTCAAGGAATAGCTGCCGGTAACCTCGCCGAAGCTCCTGTCGGCGACGGACAAATGAAACATCCCGAAATCTTCGATCTGCAGATCCTGCATGATGTTTCCGGCAATCGCCTGCACATACGTCGGATCACCGACGAGGAACCGGAAGAGATCGACGGAGTGACAGCAGTGGTCAATCAAAGGCCCGCCACCGGACAACTTGGGATCTGCCCGGTGATTGTCCGCTATCTCGTTATAGCCGCCGAAAATGTTCCGGAACAGCAGGGGTTCGCCGAGCACCCCTTCCCTGATCAGCTTCTTGAGTTCAATCACGGCGGGATGGAACCGATGACAAAACGCGGGCATGAACAACGCCCCGCTCTCCCTGACGAGCTTGGCCAGGGCGGCCGCTGATTGGGCGTTCACTTCGATGGGTTTCTCGCACAAAATCGGGATTGCGGCGTCGATGAACGGGCGGCAGTTCTCCAAGTGTGCGGCGGGCGGTGAACAGACGCTGACCGCGTCGAGTCGATGTTTTTTGATCATCTCCTCCGTGGACTGTGCAACGTCGGCGCCGCACTGCTTCGCGAACGCCGCCGTGGCACGCGCGGCCTTGTCGTACACGACAACAACAGCGACATTTTCATCGGCCGCATACCCCCTAAGGTGTGCCCCGGCGATGCCGCCGCACCCAACAATCCCCACCCGCAGTTTCTTTGACATAGTCTCGCGCTCCGTATGTTCGCCAATTTCAGCTCATGAAAAGCGCCTTACTCCATCACGCCGATCTGTCGCAGGTAGTCGAGGCAGGCCTTAACCTTCTTTGTGCGCTCTTTGACCGGGAGACCCGCCACCAGCGGGCCCTCAAGCTCCAGCGTGTAGGGACCCGTGAAGCCCTGGGTATCGAGAAGCCTGAACACCTCGGGGAAATTGACGATCCCCTCTCCGAAAACAGGAAAGTCAAAGCTGCCTGGTTCGCCCTTGGCGGAGTCTTTCAGATGCACGCTCGTCACGTGCGGCAGTACCTTCTTCAATTCCTCAACCGCATCGATGCCCTTCGGGTTGTAATAGTAAATGTTGGCCGTGTCGAAATTATAGCCCAGCCCCGCGGAATTGACCGTCTCGATTGTTCTCCGGGCTGTGTCACCGTTATGGCCGAACGGGACGTGCGTCTCGACTGACAGGACCACGCGGGCCTGCCGCGCCTTTTCCGCAAGCCCTTTGAGGACCTCGAGGCCCTCCGCGTAACTCGCGTGCTTCACAGATGCGGCCAGAAAGATGATCCGGGTCCCGATGTGTGCGGTGCCCACAATGATCCGTTCGAGCGCGGCGACCTGCTCGGGATCGTCCACCTGCGTGCCCGTACCCAGCGAGGATATGTGCATTCCCATATCGGCCGCCAGGCCGGCGAGCCTGTCATAATCATTGTCATTGGGCGCTTCGAGTTCGACGTTGTCTATTCCGGCGCCCTTCAACGCCGCCATGGCCGCGGGCAATGGAAGCTCATAGCATCCCGGTCTGCATGCAATAATACGCTTCATGGTTTGTCTCCATTATTAGGACTTTGCATTCAACGATCCCTGTTGCATTTCTTATGCCGAACTTCCAATGCTACAGTGTCCGTAGTTTTTTTCGTTGATCCTGCTTGATAGTGTACCAGTGGCACGCGCGCTTGTCAAATCGCGGGAAGCATCCAGAAGAGCATGGGTGCCGGGCCGGCGACCCTCCCGCGGAGGTGCCGCGCGCGCTGCGGGTCGCCAACCGCCCAAATCTGTTGCTGACAACATAAGCCTATCACTGACCCCGGTTTTGTTGAGGGCGGTTGCTCGGGCCTACTATATTAGGATTCTGAATCCTCCGACGCCGAGTATGCTCATCAATCTGCCCACATTGTCGATGGTGAAGACCAGCACCGGAAGGAGCACGACCAGAATGGCCCATTTCCCTTTGCTCGATGATGTGACCAACAGTGAGATGCAGGCAAGAATGGAGAAAACGCCGAGCGTAAGCGCGGTGCTGACTAGCCCGAGATAGCGTGGCGAAGAGACTTCGGAAAATGCAATCGAGAGTATAGCGGAGACCACGGCGCACATCGCCATCCATTTCCCTTTCATCTCATTTCATCCTGTGCCCAAACTTCTTATTCTACGTGGTTTCCGCACCCCGCTCGACACGCCGGTACATACGTGGCGTTGGTCACTTTTCTTCCAGCGCGGCGAGGTCTGCCAAGTCTTTTATTCGTCCTCTGGCGCGCTTGTTGGTAATGTAGCGTTCTCGGCCAATATAATAGACGGGCACGTCGCCGAATGTTCCGGCTTCTTTTGACGCGTCGGCTTCATCCCACGACACGCCGGTGATAGAGGTGATCAGGTCGATCCGCACGGGCGGCACGCCAAGCTGAACGATCTTGTCAGGATTGTCAAAATCTTCAATGGTTAGATCGGGAAACTGAAAACCGAAGGCAGCTAAGGCATCAAGAACACGCCGCGCATTTGTGCTTTTGGGGCGTACGAAGACATCGATATCGCCGGTATAGCGGGGGGCTCCGTGAAAAGCCAGAGCGTACCCTCCAACGATCAGGTACTCAACCTTGTGCGCGTTGAACAATGCGAACAAGTCTCTGAAGTCGGGCTGTATTTCCATGGTGCTGACGGCGCAGAATTTCAACGGCACTAACGCGCTCGGTGGGCGGGCGCGACAACCAAAACAGCCGGTCATCACCGGCAGAGGACTCACCGAGATTTCTCTTTTTGATGACCGTCGTTTGCATACCGTAGTATACCATTTGCCGGCATCGTGGTCAAGGCGCAGGAAGCACCCAGAGCAGCACGGTCGCCGGGCTGGCGACCCTCCCGCAGAGGTGCCGCGCGCGCGGCGCCGGGTTGCTGGAATGCAGCAGACGAACCCAGGTGCGCGGCCACATCGCAGATCACATGGTGACGACGACGACCGGTGATGTTCCGGGCGCGAAGGTCAGCGGCATCTTTGCCGGGCGGCCATCCACCGTGACTGATCGCACACCACGCGAGACGCGGCGAGGATTTTTTACGGTAATGCGCACACGCGCGCCACGGAACAGGCGCGCGACCGTGTAGCGCGGCCACGCCGCCGGAATGCATGGATCAATGATCAGTCCGTCATAGGTTGCACGCACACCCAGGATCCAACTGTTCAGCACGTGAAACAGCCAGGCGGCCGAGCCGGTGTACCAAGTCCAACCGCCGCGGCCGGGTGTCGGCGAGGCCGGGCCGTCAATGTTGCCGGGCAGGACATACGGTTCACAAGCATAGCGTTCGGCCTGACGTGCCGGTTTGATCGGGCAGAGCGCGGCAAAGCGGTCGAACGCGCGCGGCGCATCATGCAGCAGCGCTTCGGCCAAAACCGACCAGACAGCGGCATGCGTGTAGACGCCGCCGTTCTCGCGCAAGCCCGAGGCATATTGCGTCAAGTAGCCAATGCGCGGATCGGGCACGGTGTAGCCGGGATACAGCAGGAGTGAACCGTAGGGCTTGTACAATAAGCGGCGCGCGGCCCGCATGGCTTGTTGCTGGCGTGCAGAAGGAGCGCTGTTGGCAATGACCGTCCATGTTTGTGCATTGAGAAAGATGCGGCCGTCGCGGCAGGCATGCGCGCCAAGGACCGCACCTTCGTCCGTCGTTGCGCGCCAGAACCACTGGCCATCCCAGCCATATTTGTTGAGCGCAGTGCGCAGCGCGGCGGCGGCGCGCTCGCATTTCCGTGCGCGAGGTCCGTCGCGTTTCAAGCGGCGGAGCAAAGTGATCATTTCGTTCAGCACCAAATAGAGAAAATGCGCGAGCCAGATGGATTCGCCGCGCATCTGGTCGCCGGCCGAGCTGAGACCATCATTCCAATCGCAATCGCCGAGCAACGGCAAGCCGCGCGGGCTGAGGCGCTGCAGCCCGCGCTCCACGGCGCACAGGGCATGGTCGAGTACCGTGCCTTGGCCACCGTCATCAAACGCCACCCGCTCGTCGAGCAGGGCAACATCGGCGGTTTCCTTAAGATACTGCGTCAGGATCAGCGGCAGCCACAGAAAATCGTCGGAACAATTGCTGCGATGTTTGATGTTCGTGTCGGGGAACCACCAATGGGCGACCGAGCCGTCGCGGTGCTGCACGCCGCAACAAAGCTTGAGATGGTTACGGGCGCGTTCCGGCGCGAGCGGCAGCCAGACTTGCGAATCCTGCAATTGGTCGCGAAAGCCGAACGCGCCGCTGTTTTGATAATAGCCCGTTTTGGCGAACATGCGGCCGGCAATGGCTTGATATTTCAGCCAGTGATTGGCCATGACATCCACGCGTTTGTCGGGCGTCGCGCATGATAAGCTGCCGAGCAACACTTGCCAGTGCTTTTTTGTTTTTGCCAATGCGGCGCGGGCGGCGTCCACGCTACCATAGCGGCGCACAAGGCTGGCGGCCTGTGCGCCTGTGCGCGCCGCGCCGAGGACGAAGACCACTGTGGTGGTCGCGCGCGGCGCGAGCTTCACGGCGACGCGCAGACTGGCGCAGGCGTCGCCATAACGACCGAAAGCATTCTTGTCCTGCGGCGCGGCAAGGCCCTGCGGGTCGCGCAGCGTACGATTGCGGCCAAGAAACGCGGCGCGGTCGCCGCAGGCATAGGTCGGTGCAAGCGAGACGGCATGAAAGGCGGTGTAGGGCCACCACGGCGACGTCTGCCCTTCGTGCGGAACATCGCATTTGCGCTTGCGGGCACAAATCGTGCGGGTCTTGGGCGTGTAGGCCGTTTCAAGAAAGGTGCGATGAAACTCGCGGTGGGCATCCGGCCATTGGTCGCACAGCCAGTCAAGATAGGATTGCAGGTGCAGTGTGCGCGTGGCACGCGACAAATTGGTGAGCTCGACGAGCCACACTTCAAGCGGGTCGCCGGGTGGCACAAAGCAGGTCATGCGCGCATGCACGTCGTCGAGCGTGCGTTCGAGGGTTGAGTGGCCAATGCCGTGCGTGCAGCAGAAATCGCCGCCGGCATCGGCGCATGGATTCCAATTAATCGTCCAGTTTTTTTTGCGGGCTGGTTCGCTGACGTAGACCAGTTTGCCGTCGGCATCGCCCACCATGTCTTGATTCCAGCGCGTCAGCATGCTGATTTTCGAGCTGAACACCCAGCTATAGCCGCCACCGGTGTGCGACAGGATCATGCCGTAGTCCGGATTGGCCAGCACATTGGCCCACGGGCGCGGCGTGTCGGGCGTGGTGACGATGTACGCGCTGCCATCATCAGAAAAGTGGCCGTACTTTGTGGGGAACCGCATAGTATGCCTTGGTCTTATTGAACTATGTTTTTGGTGCCGCTGAACTGCACCGGCAACCGTGAAAAGCTTATTTGATTTCCCTGACAGACTATGCCGGGTGCTGTCACAACGACGTCGCAGGGCAGCATCAGCCGGAAGCCTTTCGGCGGGCGCGCATCGCCACGGGCGGCAAACCTGATCGCGGTGCCCGTCTGCCTAAGCGAGTATGACAGCGTGCCATACGGTGTCGGCAGATTGGTGACGGCGACGCCCTGCGCGAGCCAAGCGGGATCGAGGCCGGCGCCCAGCACGAGCGCGCCGCCAGTTTCATAGACAAACAGGGTGCGGATCGCGTTCAGGACATCGGCGCCGACCCATGTATGCGGCATGTCGCCAATGTACGCGGGGCTGCGCGGGTCGGCATGCACGACCTCGGCGAGATGGTTCCAGCCCGGCGGGCGCGTGCATTGGTTGACCAGATGGCGCAACAAGGCGAGTCCTTCGGTGCGGTGGCCCATGCGCACCAAGGCGTCCACATTGCGGGCTTCATAGGGCGTGAACGAGTCGGGTTTGTTGTCGTAAATGCGGCCGTGAATTTGGGCGCAATAGCGCGCGAACGTATTGGTGAGCAAGCCAAATGGGATCACTTGTTGTGCGTCGCAGGCGGAGAGAGCAATGGCGGTCGAGGTTGGATCCGGGTCCGCCAGCTCGACACAGCCGGGCACATACTCGATGTGGGTGCGCGCCACGACGGTCGAGATGGACGCGCGGATGCAACGCTGCAGGTCGGCAGCTTCGGCGCGCATCCAGCGTGCATCGCCGGCATGGCCGGTTCTGCGCGCCAAGGCCGCGCCGTCTCTGAGGCCGCGCAGCACCCAGAAATCGTCCCAATAGCTGTGGCGTGCCGGGAAGTAGCCCTCATGGCTGTTCGACTCCGGCAGCAGGCCGAAATACGGCTGCTTGTCGGGCTCGGTGCGATACGCGTCGGTCATGCGCCGGCGGCGCATGTCGCGCGCAAAGCACAACGCGTTGCGCACCGCCGGATATACGCGCGCCAAGAGCTGCGTGTCCCCGGTGTAGTCAACATATTGTCGCACCATGTGCACGAATTCGCCTTGGCTGTCGTATTCCTGGCCTTCGCCGCTGGTGATGTTGTAGCCGCTGCCGGCGGGCGCGCCGGTTTCCAGAACAAGGAACGGCACCCAGCCATTGGTGGCAATCAGCGGCAGGCACGCCAGAATAAATTCGCGCACCAGCGCCGGGCGGTTGTAGCGCAACATCGCAATACTGGTGATCGCGCCGTCGCGCATCCAGGCATGATTATAATTGCGCGGGCCGGGCTTGAACAGCGCGGCATCGCGCGTCAGGGCGATGTAGCCCAGCATGCTGCGCGCGAAGTCAGCCAAGGCGGGATCAGGGATGGCGAGCCCTTCGAGCGCGGTCACGCTTTGCCACTGCCGCCGGGCGTCACGCAGCAGAATCGGAAACGCCACGCGGCGCAGGTCGGGCGCCAGGCAGGTTGCGTCCAATGGCAACGCGACTGGTAGTGTGGCGCGCGCCCCCGGTGCCAGCACGAAAGAAAACAGGGCCGCGGCACTGGCCATGCCATTTTTGTCGCATGCGGCGGCCGGCAGCGGCGCGCCGACCAGAATCGCATCGCCGGCATCACCGTTGTTCCATGCCTGCGCGCCGCAGCGCTGCAGTGCAGTGTTCGGGCACCACAAGAACGGGGCCCCGTCGCGCAGCAACGTCAGCGTTGCCGCCGCAGTGTGCCACACCGCCGTAAAGATCGGCGCGACGCCGCCATGCTGCCATGGCGGATTGAGTTGCAGCGGACGGACGACCAGCGCGAGCGAGGCCGTCAGCACGTGGGTGCCGCGATTCTGCAGGGCATACTCAACATAGCCACAGGCCGACGTGGCCGTGCCATCGGCCAGCGCGCGGATCGTCAGGCGCCAGTTGTTGGTCTGCCAGGTCACGCGCGGCAGCGGCAGCACGTGGTCCTCCAGCGCTTGCTCGACAGCCACATCCGCATAAGTAATGACCTTGCCGTCCATCAACAAAAAAGGTTGAATGCACGGCCCGTTTTTGCACGGTTCGACCAGGCCGAATTCACTGAGCAGCATTTCTTGCGGATGGTCTTCGACGCCGGTAATCGTCCAAAATTCCTGGTGACGCGAAGTCCATAATGGCAGCAATCCTGGACGCCCGCTGCGCGCGCGCAACTGGTACAGGCGTTCGGCGCCCGGCACGCGGCTGCCACAGACCAACTCGAGCTCGCCGATCACACAGGCCACCGCGCCGGAACAGGCCACGCACAGCCAGCGTGTCGTCAGCGGGGCAAACAGCACCGTCTCATCCGCGCCGGCCAGCGTGTGCCACGCCGACGCTGGCGTCCACGCCACGCCATTCGATGAAGACCAGCATTGCACGGCGCACTGTTGCGGCGCAGGGCTGTGCAGCGTCAGGCCGCTGAGCGCGACGGCGTCGGCGAACGCGAGCGTGACCCATGCGCCGGTTGCACTGGCGGCGCGCCAGACCGTGGCAGTCGTCCCATCCATGAGCGCGGCCGGATTCGTGCCGGCGGCCGAGGCGACAATCCGCGGCGCGTTTGTCGCGGCCAGCAGGGCCAGCTCGTAGATTGAATTGCCCCAGCCGGTCGCGCGCCGCTCACAATTGATGCGCACAAACGCGGCCGTCACCGGCGCAAAAAAGATGAAATCCGTTTGGCCGTCGCCGTCGCGGGTGGCGTAGATGGTGTGCCAGTTTGTGTCCGCCCCGGCCACGTCAATATGATACTGTTCGGCGTAGGCCGTCTCCCAGTCAATCTTGATACCGGCGATGCACTGTGGCTGCGCCAGCGCGAGCTGCCACCATTCGCCGTCGCGCATGTCGCTGGCCCAGCGCGTGCCAGGATCGCCATCAATGGCATAACGCGGATCAAATGCGCCGGTGCCGGATGAGGCGGACGCGACGCCGGCAGACGGCACCGCAACCATCTGCAAACACCATAGGAGCGCCAAGCACACGGCTATCTTTACATATCTCATTTGTTGAACCATGAACGATGAACTACGGCACATGCTGAAACTCAAACGCGGCGAAGGCGCTGCGCACCATCTCATTGCTGCGCAAGAGCCGCCAGAAAAACTGATCGCGGTAATTGGCGCAGGCCATCAGCAGCGGGCCTTGGTCAATGCCCACGATGGTCTGGGTCACGCGCGGCGGCGTGCTGTCCATGTTGAACGAATCCCAGAAACCATAGCCGCCCTCGTCGGGCGCGCACCACAACGGCGTGCCGCTCAGCACGAGGGTGCGCATTTCGCGCAGGGCGGCCAGAGCGTGCGCCGGCATGAACATCAGCGCCATGCCGGCCGCATAGGGTGCGATGGTGCCATTGATATCCCAATCATGCCCCAGACCATTCGGCATCGGCTGCGGCACCAGATAGGTGTCGCCATCGTAACACGGGCTCAACCCCCAGCGATTGGTGGCAAAGGTGTGAAAGCGATCGGTATGCGCCACGCCAAACGCGCGGTTGGCGACGCAGGCGCGATAACTATTGCTCCACCAATCGACGCCGTGCGCATCCACGCCGAAATGACGGATGTCAAGCCAGAGGTGCGCAAACGCATACGTGAACAGCGTATTGGGGTAGGAACGAATGAAAGTATTGCCGGGCGGATATTCGACATGCGGGCGGGACCAGGCATAGAATGCCGAGCCCGGCAGACGATGAGCCGCGTTCGGCGTGCCACACGCCAGCACATTGATGAGGACAGTTTCATCAGTGTAATCCGACCACAAACACTTGACCAGCGTGCCCGTGCCAGCCAACGCACCGGGCACGGCCGGCGCCCACAGCATGGAGACCAGTGGCACAGTGTGGTCGGGGCTGAGAAACATGCGCCAGTTTGCATTGCTGAACATGGCGTGGGCTTGGGCCTGAACTGCGCCACCGAAATATTCGCCGACGGTCAGCACGCCCATCAGCAATAAGGCCGAGTCGATCGTCGAAATACCGGTTTCACCTTCCAAGACGGGTTGGCCCTCCATGGTGAGGAAATGGGGGAACAAGCCGTCGCGCTGCAGCGCTGGATTCTGGAACGTCGTCAGCGTTTGTTGCACGCGCTGCAGCGCATCGGTGCGCGCGATCCAGCCGCGCTCGGTGCCATAGGCCAGGGCACTGAGGGCAAACCCGCAGGCCGCACTGCTGCACCACGACGCGCGCAAGCAGTCGGGTGTCAGGCCGGTGCGCGGGTCCGTTTCACGCATGAAATAAGAAAAGGCCGCGCGCGCGATCTCGTCCACAAATGCAGCATCCGCCAGGCTTGGCGCCGGTGGCGGTGGCGGCACGGGCGCGACCGGTGCAGGCACCGCGTTCTTTGAACAACTCGACGTCATGCTTAGGGCCAGCAGCAGCAACAGAATGGATAACGTCCCGCGATGTCGTGTTAAAGAACAGCGCGGGATCGCACCCATTAAACCACCCAGCGGGTGCGCACGCATGGCACCGCCAGCAGCACTGCGACGAACAGCAGCGCCGGTTCGGGCACGACTTGGTACGCGTAGACTTGCGGGCGCGCTTCATTGCCGGCACCGTCGGCCGCGCTGATGCGCACGACCGTGCCGGTGACCAGCGGGAACGAGCCGGTGTAGACCAACCGCGTTGCACTGGTCAGCGGATCGCTATCGTCAAGCGTATACCAGATCGCCGCCACGCTGCCTCCCGGCGTATCCTGGGCCGCCAGTGCGACGTCAATGGGATGGTCGTAGGCGCCGGCAACGGGGGTTGCCCAGACGACCGGCGGCGTGAAATCTGCGGGCGCGGTGCCGGCAATCTCTGTGTGCGTCTGCACAATGGCCGGCGTGGCGTACATACCATTCCAGCCCGTCTCGTTGCAGGCATTGGCGTAGCCCAGCATGGCATGGCCGTTGTCGAGTTCACTCCAGACGCCGGCCATCGCCGCGCTGGTCACGCTGATCGTGCCGCGAAAGCCAAGGTCGGCGGCAAAAGCCGCGGGCGCATTCGTCAATAACGCGTCGACAGCGGCGGCGGTCTCGCGGCGCGCCGCCGTGACGAGCGACATCGCTAGCGCGCCGGGATTGACGCAGCCGGTGTCGGGATCATTGTCGGGATTATCGGATGCACGCGGCGGGCAGCCCATGGTATACGAAATGCCCGGCGGCCCCGGCCCGTCGGAAATCCCAAAAGCGCGCCGGCCCAGATTGCGCATGTAGCGCACTTGGCAGGCCACGGCCGGGTCAATGCTGTTGGTCCCGTATGGCATCGCCATTTCATTGAAAAACATTGCCGGCAGCAAATAGGTGAACAGCGTTCCGTCCCAGTTGCAGGCCGGCACGGTGATGCCATCATAGCTGCGCGTTTCCTTGCGCAACGACGGGTGCTGCAAACTGAGGGCGAACTCATTGCTGCTGAAATTCCACGTGCCGAACTGGAGCGCGGACGCGCGCGCAATAAAATTGATCACCCGGTTTTCGCAGGAGTAAAAATCGCACGAACTGGGGCTGCCGGGCAGCCAGCCAAAGCGGTGCGTGCTTTGCGTATACCACAAGGCATAGTTGCGCGGCCGCAGAATGCGCGCGCACAGATTAGTCAAGGTGTCAACGCCTTGCAGATACGGCCGCTGGGCACAATAGCCGTAGATGGTGTACAGGCACACGTCCAGCAGGGCGTTGTCAACACTCGGCACGTTATAGTTCAGCACCGCGCGCGTGTCGCAATTGTAGAATTGATAAAATGCCTGACCTTGATACACTTTGTTGGTCTGCAGCCACTGCAGCAAGGTCGTCAAGGTATGATAAATGCGCGAACTGGTGGTGCTCCACGTCGGCGACCAGGCGCGCGCTTGATCAAAGGCCAGGATATGACTGAGCGCCCACAAGCCGATCTCGGTCGTGTTGCAATGATAGCCGGCCGGATAATAGCCCAGCGGTAGGTAATCAATAGCAGTGCGACTGTCATCAAAATAACTATAGGTTGCGGCAAACGCGCGATCAATGACGGCATTGGTAATCTGCACGGCGACCTGTGTGCGCGCGCTGGCGCCGGTCGCGTCGCGAAAGAAGGCGTAGAGCGTGCCGGTGCCGGCCGGGCCGAGCCAGACATAGTTCTGCGTCACGGCGCCCGGGCAGGGCCGCCAGTCGTGTTGAATGAGATTCTGCCGTTCGCTCAGGCGCACCTGGGTGGCACCCGGGCACGCCGCCTGCGCGACCACGACCACGCCGCTGGCGTCATAATCCAGCACACGCAGCGTGGCCGGGCCCAGCGCCGCCGCATGCTGCACAATGCCGCCCACCAGCGCCGCAAGGATAAGGGCCGCACGCGTGTTCAAGGTGCCACCTCCCTGCTGGCACCAGCATGCGTGTCACGCATGGAACAGCTCATGCACATTGACGCCGCGCCATGGTCAGCATGAGTGCCATCAGCATACCCATGCCCACGCCTTCCGGCACAATCGTGTAAACCGCCTGATATTCGACGGATTCATTGCCGGCGTTGTCGGTGGCGACCATGCGCACGACCGCGTCGGTGTACAAGACAAACGGCGCGATGTAGCTGACGCGCGCCGTGCTGGTCCATGGATCGCTGCCCGCGGTGGTATACCAAATGCCGCTGACCCCCGAACCGCCCGTGTCATCGGCACACACCTGCACGGCGAGGGCGGCATTATAGTACCCGCCGGTCGGCCACAAGCCCACCACCGGCGGCGCAAAGTCGGCCGGGCCAGACGCTGCGCCGGTGATCTCTTGATGCACGCGCGCCACCGCCGGATTGGCGTAGAACGCGTTCCAGCCCGTCTCGTTGCACGCATTCGCGTAGGCCATGATGGCATGGCCGTTGTCAAGTTCACTGTGGACCGCGCTCATCGCATCGGCAATGACACTGATCGTGCCGCGAAAGCCGAGCGTGTCTGAAAATGCGGCCGGCTTGTTGGTCAACAGATAGTGCAGTGCCGCGATGGTCTCCGGCCGATAGGCCGAGTTCATGCACATGGACAATGCGCCCGGATTGACACAGCCAGTGTCGGGATCGCTGTTGGAATTGTTCGAGGCGCGTGGCGGACAGCCCATCTGATACTGGATGCCGGGCGGCGGCGGTCCGTCCGAAATGCCAAACGCAAAGCGCCCGTTGTTGTGCATGTAGTCAATTTGGGCCGCGATGGCGCGGTCCATCGTGTTCGAGCCGTAGACCATCTGCTGCTCGTCGTAAAATTGGGCCGGAAACAAATAGGTGAAGAGCGAGCCGTCCCAACAACATTTGGGAACCGCGATGCCATCATAGCTGACCGTCGGTTGCAGCAAGTAGGGCGAGCGCAGCGTGACGGCAAACTCGTTGCTGGTAAAATTCCAGGTGCCATACTCAAGCGCCAGTGTGCGCGCCATGAAATTAATGAGGCGATTCTCGCCGGAATAATAATCGCACGACGCCGGGCTTTCCGGCAACCAGCCGAAGCGATGGTAATAGCTGCTGTACCACAATGAATAATTCTTCGGCTTTAACAATTGTGCACACAGATTGGTCAAGGTGGCCGTGCCTTCGAGGAAGGGCCGCTGCGCGCAATAGCCGCGAATCATCAACAAGCACGCGTCCAACAACGCATTATCGATGCTGGGCACACTATAATTGACAATCGATTGATTGACCGATTGGTAGAACTGATAGTAGGCCTGGCCTTGATATACTTTGTTGGTGTGCATCCATTCGAGCAGCACCGTCAGGGTGCCCTCGATATTCTGGCGGGCCGCAGGCCAAGTGGGCGACCAGGCGCGCTGCTGGTCATAGGCCAGCATATGGCTTAATGCCCACAGGCCAATTTCGGTGGTATTGCAGATCAAACTGCCGGCATAGGTGTAGGGCAGGTAGTTGTGGTGCGAACTTGGATCGGTGAAGAAGCGGTACAGCGCCGAAAAGACGCGATCCACCACGGCATTGGTGACCACCACGACAATGGAGGTGCGCGCGACATCACCCGCGCTGTCGCGGAAGAAGCAATACAGCGTGCCGGTGCCGGCCGGGCCAAGCCAGGCATAGCGCTGGGTGCGCACGGTCGCAAGCGCCTGCCAGTCGCGCTGCACTAAATTTGGCCGCTCGGCCAGGCGCACCTGCGTCGCGCCGGGACAGGCCGCCGTCAGCACCAGAATGGCGCCATCCGCCTCCGCACCGAGCACCGTCACCAGCGGCGGGCCCAGCGCGTCAACGCGCAGCGCGCCGACGGCGAACAAGCAGCCAACCAGCAGCGCGTGTCGTACGCGCGCCGTGGTGAACATATCTGTCTGCACCTGTGGCATTGTCATCTCATGAGCACAGAAAACCAGCATCGCCGCTGACGGCGGTTCTCTATTTGACAAAAAAAGCCGCGGCGACTGCGCCGCGGCCTTTGTCTTGTGCGTTAGTGTGTGCGCCGCAGCAGGGCCAGCGCGCAGGTCAGCAGGGCCAGCACACCGGGCTCCGGCACGGTTAGGAAGGTGATGTTGTCAAGGAACAACTGGCCGATATCTGCGTCACCCGCCTCGGTCCGCACCATCACGCCCACTTGCTGGACATTGGTCCAGCCCACGCCGCCGCCGGTCGGCATGGTCCAGTTCAGATGCTGCCAGCCAGACGGTTGCTGGACGATGTAGGTCGTCAGCGCCTCGCCGCCACTCTTGAACCAGAGCGCGACCGGCGTGTTGGATTGGCTGACCATCACGTCGGCTTCGACTAATGCGGCCTCCGACAAATTCGCCAGGCATGGCGCCCCGCTGGGGATCCAGGCGCGCGCATAGTTGGACGCGCTCTGCATCGCGTCAAAGGTCAACGACATGCACAAGCTGGTGGTGGCGAAGGTGGGATCATAGGTGTTGACACTGTAGACGTGATCCGGCCACCACAGGCGCGAGTAGTCGGAATTAACATCATAGCGCCATTCGCGCGGGCGCTTCTGCCAGGTGCCGCTCGCGACCCAGGTCGGGTTGACGGTGAAGTCATCCACGATCATATCCGGTCCGCTGCCGCCAGTGACGCGCATCTCGTCAATATAGAACGTCGGGCTTTGCCCGGCCGGAATGCCCAGGTCACCCGGGAAGCCGCCATACGTAATCCACCAGATGCACAACGCCATTTCGGGGTTGATGACGGCCGGGTCGACCGTCTGCCAGCCGGCGACGTTGACGGTAACGCCCGTTTTGGCGTTATCGGCATCGTTTTCGTTTTTGGTCACGCCGAGAACAGTGTAGGGCTGGCCCATGTCCGGCGCATAGGTGGTGTAGGCGCAGGTGGTCTTGTTCGACAGTACCTGCGGAAACAGGCCGAAGTCGGTGTGCAGTTGCGCATTCGACCCGCAGTTCGGCACATAATAGGCCAGACACGAACGACCTTCGACATTGGTGTAATAGAACTGGCGCGTCGACGAGTTCGGCTCATTGCCATACCACGGCGCGTCGTTCCAGAACGGCGAGTTGAACGTCTCCCAGACATTGCTGTCAATATACGCAATGGGATTTTGGTTGAACGTGGCGCTGAAGGCCTTGGCCACATCCATCGTCACAATCAACGGATTTTGCATGCCGCTACCGTCGCCGCCCCAGCCACCGAAGGTGAAGCCCGCCGCCGCCGTGGCGGTTAGCGTCACCACGTCGCCCGTGGTGTACCAGCCACCTATGCCGGTCGGGTCCACCGTCACTAGGCCGGCATACCACAAAAAGGTGGTCGTCAGTTGGTTGGTTGGCGAGACATACAGACTGTACGCGATCCGCGCAATCAGGCCATAGGCCGTCTCGACGACGACATCGCCGTCCGGCAGCAGTAGGGGATTGCTGCTCGAGGCGCCCATCCAGCCGGTGTCCGGCGCCAGCGGGACCGTCCACAGGGTGCTGACGCTCGCGCCATTGTCACGCAAGCCCTTCGCCATCGCCGTGCCGCCGACCGTGAACACGCCGATGACGATGTTGCTCGGCGCGCCGACGACAATGCCGCCCGAGGTTGGGCCGCAGCCGGCATCCCACTTCTTCGTGCCGTCGGCCGTGTTCAGTGCCGTCACGCCGGTGCCGGACGCGCCGGCATTGGCGCAGTACAAGGTCTTCTGATCCGGGCTCAGCGCAAATGCGCCGCGATTACCCCAGACGTTGTCGCTGGCAAACGTGTAGATCCAGAGTTGCGCCAAGGTCGGCGAGAATTTCACCACGATGTCCGGCTCACTCCCGGCCGAGACGCCGTCAAAGCCACAGTAGACATTGCCGTCGTTGTCCACGACCGGTTGGCAGCCCTCGTTATTATTGACGTTGAAGTATTGGTTAGAGTACAGCCCGACCCCGGTGGTTGCATCAACGCCGACGATCTTGCCCAAGCGCTCGCTGCGAAAATACAGAACCGTGCCGGCCGGGTTGAGCGCCGCGCCGGTATCGGCCCAGTACTGGACGCCTTCACCAACATTGGCGTCGGTGTTCAACCACAATTGGGTGCCGCCCTCGGCATCATAGCAGTGCATTCCGCCGCTGCCCCATTTCGAGCCGCAGTATATTTTGCCGTCGCTGAGCAGCAGCGCGCCGCCGACAATGTTGTCCACCCCGTTGCTCCAGATGATCGCGCCGGTGGTCTTGTCCAGACAGGCCAGCGCGGCCGGGCCGGTGTCGTTGTTTTCGCTGGCATAAACACGATTGGCCGTCACGACCGGCGTGCCCATCGCATAAATGTACGAAAGCTTCGTGCCCCACAACAGCGCGCCGGTGCTGAGATCCAAGGCCACGATGTTGCCATTGTTATTGGCGGCGACACTATTGGCGCTCAAATAAATGCGGTCATTGTCGGCGACCGCGCTGCCCATCTTGGGCGCGCCGCCCCACAGCATGCCCGACGCACTCACACTGGCATTGGTCCACACCACTGCCACGGTGGTCAACGGCGTGCCGTTGGTGCTCCAGCCTTGGCGCTGTTTGGTGCGCCCCGCCAGCGACCATGTGCCCGCCATGGGCTCTTCAGCCGCCATGGCCGCCATAGTCGCGCCGATACAAAGCAACGTGATAAATTTGGCATTCATTTGTGATCCTCTAGGAAGCAAGTTACATGAAACGGATAACAACGCGAAGCATTTGCCGCACCATCGGCCGGCATTCGCAGACATCGTCTCACCTCCCGTGGTAAGTGTATGTGATCATGGCATGGCTGGCACCCGGTCACTTGGATGTCGATGTGCGCAACCGTTTGCATTAGTATAGCGAATTAGACACGACCATGTCAAGTGGGCGATTTCCCCGTTCCGGCGACGCGCACCGGCAGTTTTCCGTTTTCAGTTTGCGGCAGCAGATACCGGCGCCATCCCGCCGCTGGCGCATGCGCGTCAACGTCGCGAGTGTAGCTGTCGTAGAAGCGGCTTCGGCCTCTTACTAATGA
Source organism: uncultured bacterium (assembly GCA_964397565.1). Classification (GTDB taxonomy): domain Bacteria; phylum Auribacterota; class UBA3054; order UBA3054; family JAPLST01; genus JAPLST01. The sequence goes on along the minus strand of CAYNJC010000027.1, from coordinate 29,083 downwards.
ATGCGCTTTCTACGTTGCAGTGTCCTTGTAGCCGCCCGCGGTGAGGGCGGCTTCTGCAGCCGCGGTCATCCGCGCCGTTGACGGGATCCACGCCGATGACGGGACTCCAAGCAGCTCCAAGCAGGCGCCCGCGGCCACAATTGGTATGACACCTAGTAAGCGCATTCATTAGTAAGTTGACGCGCATGCGCCGCTAGCGGGACTGGCTGGTGCCTTAGCTTGCCAAGCCAGCGCCACGCAGCCGCCGCACCGCCTTCTGGCTTTTACACCTGCCTCTTCCGGGATTTCCGTGGGGAAAAACACCGGCTTCCCAGGGTGCGGGAAAGCGCACTGCCATTCACGATTAGCGTCTAGCGGCATAGCAGCAACCACATTGTTCGAGTCGCCGGAACTGGGTCTTCCCCGGATTTGGCAGCGCCCGGCACGAATCAAACGCAAAGGCCGCGGCGACTGTGCCGCGGCCTTTGGCATGGACGTTAGCGTGTGCGCCGCAGCAGCGCCAGCGCGCAGACCAGCACCGCCATTAGGCCGGGCTCCGGCACGCTTAGGAACGTGATGTTGTCCAAGAACAACTGGCCGGTCATGGCGTCACCGGCCTCCGTCCGCACCATCACACCCACTTGCTGGACGTTGGTCCAGCCCACGTCGACGCCGGTCGGCATGAGCCAGCTCAGATGCTGCCAGCCGGCCGGCTGCTGGACGATGTAGGTCGTCAGCGCCTCGCCGCCACTCTTGAACCAGAGCGCGACCGGTGTGTTGGATTGGCTGACCATCACGTCGGCTTCGACGGCTGCCGCCGCCGACAAATCCGCCAGACACGGCGCCGACGCGGGAATCCAGGCGCGCGCATAGTTGGACGTGCCCTGCTCAAAGGTCAATGACATGCACAAGTTGGTTGTGGCAAAGGTGGGATCAAAGGTGTTGACACTGTAGACGTGATCCGGCCACCACAGGCGTGAGTAGTCCGAATTGGGATCATAGCGCCATTCGCGCGGGCGCTTCTGCCAGGTGCCGCTCGCGACCCAGGTCGGGTTGACAGTGAAGTCATCCACGAGCATGTCCGGTCCACTGCCGCCGGTGACGCGCATCTCGTCAATATAGAAGGTCGGGCTTTGCCCGGCCGGCATGCCCAAGTCGCCTGGAAAACCGCCATAAATAATCCACCAGATGCACAACGCCATGTCCGGATTGATGACGGCCGGGGCGATCGTCTGCCAGCCGGCGGCGCTGACGCTAATGACGGCAATGGCGTTGTCGGCATCATTTTCGTTTTTGGTTACGCCGCGCATGCTGTAGGTCTGGCCCATGTCCGGCGCATAAGTGCTGTAGACGCAGGTGGTCTTGTTCGACAGCGGCTGCGGAAACAGGCCAAAGTCGGTGTGCAGTTGCGCGTTCGACCCGCAATTCGGTACATAACAAGCCAGACACGCACGGCCTTCGACATTGGTGTAATAGAACTGGCGCGTCGGCGAATTCGGCTCGGTGCCATACCACGGCGCCTCGGACCAGAACGGCGAGTTGAACGTCTCCCAGACATTGCTGTCAACAAACGCAAGGGGATGCTGGTTGAACGTGGCGCTAACCGCCTTGGCCACATTCATGGTGACGATCAGCGGATTTTGCATGCCGCTGCCGTCGCTGCCCCAGCCGCCGAAGCTAAAGCCCGCGGCGGCGGTGGCCGTCAGCGTCACCACCGCGTTGCTAACGTACAAGCCATCGCTGCTTGGCGGCGCGACACTGATGCTGCCGCCATACCACGGAAAGATGGTCGTCAGTTGGTTGGACACTGACGAATGGGAAATGACTTCCAGTCGCACGTCATCGTAATAGATGATGCCACTGGTCATGATGCCCAACAACACAACCTTGAAGTTGACCGTCCCGGCCGGAAAGGACGCGACCTCATTGGTCACGCAAATCCAGATATCACGCACGCCGCCGGCGCTGACATCTTTCATGGCAGGGATTTCCTGGATCGCGGCGGTGGACCCAGGCTGCTCAAGCTTCAGGAGCGCGCTGCAATTGGCGAACGAGCCCGGCAGTCGCGCCACGGCTGAGTCACTGCTGGGCGACATCATCCAGCAGGTCACCCGCACTGTCTTGCCCGCCAGGTTTTGCGGAAAGACCTGCAAGACATGCGCCCAATCTTCCACGCCGCCCTTGCAGGCCATCGACCAGCTGCCCTCGTAGGCCGCCGAGTTGGTCCGCATCATCGCGGCGGGCTGGGTTCCGCTCCAGTCAGCGGCCCAAGCCGTGTTCGAGCCTTCGACTTCAAATGAGCCGTTGGTGGCAAGGTTCTCCCCGCGTGCGCACGTGGCGCAGACGCAGACAATTAGACAGGCACAGATCGCAAATAGGGCGGTGGTTTTCATACGCTCTCCATTAGTTAGCTGGCTAAAGGTGCCGCCGGCGTGACCGGCCGGTCGTGCAAACGCTTGCAATACTATAGCACTTCATGCGCGGCAGGTCAATCGCTGCGTGATTTTCCTGATTCCGGCGACGGGCGCCTGGGTATGGTTCCCCACCGCTCCCGCCCGCTCCGGGATCGCTGCGCAGATGTAGGCGCGGAACGGCGTTCCGCGGCTGATGTGTCCCGGAATACGCCGCACGCCGTGCGGCGGCTACGGGCAGAAACGCACGCAGCGAAGGAAATGTTGATCATCCCGCCGTTGGCGGGACTGACGGTAGGTGCGATCTCCAGATTGCAGCTTCTGGCGGAAGGCACCGCGCACGGAACCGCCGACAACTTCTGCACCTCTGCAACTTTAAATTATCGTGTTGCACGAGAATGTAGCGGGATATGGAAATCCCGCATCCCTTCAGCGGCACCGGCGTGCCGCATTCCCTTCGGCAGCCGGCCGGAAGAAATTCACAGCCGCGGCATTGATCTTCCCGGGGTAATTGATTAGACTAATTACTGTGGCCGGAAAGATCGCTGCCAGCAGCGGGACGGCGGCATGCGGCGACTGCGCCGCAACAGTCAGCATAGCCGCTGAACGCGGCGCTACCTTCGGCAAAAAAAGGCCGCGGCGACTGCGCCGCGGCCTTTGTCCTGTGCGTTAGCGTGTGCGCCGCAGCAGTGCCAGCGCGCCAGCCAGCAGGGCCAGCAGGCCGGGCTCCGGCACTTGGATGAACGTGATGTTGTCAAGGAACAACTGGCCGGTCGTTGCGTCACCGACCTCTGTTCGCACCATCACGCCCACTTGCTGGACGTTGGTCCAACCCACGCCACCGCCGGTCGGCATGGCCCATTTCAGATGCTGCCAGCCGCCCGGTTGTTGGACCGTGTAGGTCGTCAGCGCCTCGCCGCCACTCTTGAACCAGAGCGCGACCGGCGTGTCGGCTTGCATAACCATCACGTCGGCTTCGACGATTTTGGCCGCCGACAAATCCGCCAGACACGGCGCCCCGCTGGAGATCCAGGCGCGCGCATAGTTGGACGCGCTCTGCAGGGCGTCAAAGGTCAACGACATGCACAAGTTGGTTGTGGCAAAGGTGGGATCAAAGGTGTTGACACTGTAGACGTGATCCGGCCACCACAGGCGTGAGTAGTCCGAATTGGGATCATAGCGCCATTCGCGCGGGCGCTTCTGCCAGGTGCCGCTCGCGACCCAGGTCGGGTTGACGGTGAAATCATCCACGAGCATGTCCGGTCCGCTGCCGCCGGTGACGCGCATTTCGTCAATATAGAAGGTCGGGCTTTGCCCGGCCGGCATGCCCAGGTCGCCCGGAAAACCGCCATAAATAATCCACCAGATGCACAACGCCAGGTTGGGGTTGATGGTGGCCGGGGCAATCGTCTGCCAGCCGGCGGCGCTGACGCTAATGACGGCATTGGCGTTGTCGGCATCATTTTCGTTTTTGGTCACGCCGCGTATGCTGTAGGTCTGGCCCATGTCCGGCGTATAGGTGCTGTAGACGCAGGTGGTCTTGTTTGACAGCGGTTGCGGAAACAGGCCCCAGTCGGTGTGCAATTGCGCGCTCGCCCCGCAGGTCGGCACAGCATAGGCCAGGCACGCACGGCCCTCGACATTGGTGTAGTAGAACTGGCGCGTCGGCGAGTCCGGCGCATTGCCATACCACGGCGCGTCGGACCAGAACGGCGAGTTGAACGTCTCCCAGACATTGCTGTCAATAAACGCAATCGGCTGTTGGTTGAACGTGGCGCTGACCGCTTTGGCCACATCCATGGTGACAATCAGCGGATTCTGCATGCCGCTGCCGTCGCCGCTCCAACCGCTGAAGGTGAAGCCCGACGCCGCCGTGGCGGTAAGCGTCACCACGTCGCCAATGGCATACCAGCCGCCCACGCCGGCCGGATTCGCCGCAATCGTGCCGGCATACCAGTTCGGAACGGTGGTCGTCAACTTGTTGGTCGGCGAGACATACGGACTGTATTCGATCCGCGCAATCATGCCATAGGCCGTCTCGACGACGACATCGCCGTCCGGCAGCAGCAGGGGATTGCTGCTCGAGGCACCCATCCACCCGGTGTTGGGCGCCAGCGGGACTGCCCACAAGGTGCTGACGCTCGCGCCATTGTCACGCAAGCCCTTCGCCGTCGCCGTGCCGCTAACCGTGAATACGCCGATGACGATGTTGCTCGGCGCGCCGACGACAATGCCGCCCGAGGTCGGGCCGCAGCCGGCATCCCACTTCTTCGTGCCGTTAGCGGTGTTCAGCGCCGTCACGCCGGTGCCGGACGCGCCGGCATTGGCGCAGTATACGGTCTTCTGGTCCGGGCTCAGCGCAAACGTGCCGCGATTGCCCCAGACGTTGTCGCTGGCAAACGTGTAGCGCCAGAGTTGCGACAAGGTCGGCGAGAATTTCACCACGATGTCCGGCTCGCTCCCGGCCGAGACGCCGTCAAAGCCACAGTAGACATTGCCGTCGTTGTCCACGATCGGTTGGCAACTTTCACTGCCAGTGACGGTGAAGTATTTGTTGGAGTACAGCCCGACGCCGGTGGTTGCATCAACGCCGACGATCTTGCCCAAACGTTCGCTGCGAAAATAAAGAATCGTGCCGCCTGGGCTGAGTGCCGGACCCGTGTCGGCCCAGTAAGAAACACCTTCGCCGATGTTGGCATCCGTGTTGTTCCACAGTTGCGTGCCGGCATCGGCGTCAAAGCAATGCATCCCGCCGCTGCTCCATTTCGAGCCGCAGTACACCTTGCCGTCGCTGACCAGCAGCGCGCCGCCGACAATGTTGTCCACCCGGTTGCTCCAGATGATTGCGCCGGTGGTCTTGTCCAGACAGGCAAGCGCGGCCGTGCTGGCGTCGTTGTTCTCGCTGGCATAGACGCGGTTGGCCGTCACGACCGGCGTGCCCATCGCGTAGATGCTCGCAAGTTTCGTGCCCCACAGCAGCGCGCCGGTGTTGAGGTCCAAGGCCATAATGTTGCCGTTGCTATTGGCGGCGACACTATTGGCACTCAGGTAAATGCGGTCATTGTCGGTGACTGCGCTACCCATCTTGGGCGCGCCGCCCCACATCATGCCCGACGCACTTACGCTGGTATTGCTCCACACCACCGCCACGGCGGTCAATGGTGTGCCGTTGGTGCTCCAGCCTTGGCGCTGTTTGGTGCGCCCCGCCAGTGACCATGTGCCCGCCATGGGTTCTTCAGCCGCCATGGCCGCCATGGCCGCGGCGATACAAAGTAACGTGATAAGCTTGGCATGCATTGGTGATCCTATGGGAAGCAAGTTAGATGAAACGGCAAACAACGCAAACCACTTGCCGCGCCATTGGCCGGCATTCGCAGGCATTGTCTCACCTCCCGTGGTACGTGTACGTGATCATGGCTGGCACCCGGTCACCGGCGCGCCGGTGTGCGCAATCGTTTGCACAATTATAGCGTATTGGGAGGGCCATGTCAAGCGGGGCGTGTTTTTCAATCCGGTGATGCGGTCCGTGCGACAAGTCGGCTGGTTCTGCGTTAATTTCTTTCGCCGCGAAATAAATATAAGGTGCAGTAGTGCACAATGTTCGTGGCTCACCGTGTTGTTGAAAAAACCCATGCCGTCCTGGGTTTGGGCGGCTTTACTTTCCCGCCCGATTCTGTTATAGTGTCCAAGCAGCTACGCAAACGCTTGCAACAAACACCGATGAATGCCCCCGTTTCCAAGATGACCACCTTGCGCGACGTCGCCCATAAAGCGCGCGTCTCCGTCTCGACCGTCTCACGCGCCTTGAGCGCACACACGCGCAACCGCATCAGTGACAGCGTCTGCGCCCGCATCCAGCGTGCGGCGGATGCGCTCGGCTACCAGCCCAACCGCAGCGCGCGCGCGCTCAGTCGCGGCGGCTCGGATACGATTGCGCTGGTCATTCCCGCCAGTGCCCATTTTGCCGAAAGCGAATACTATGCGCATGTCGTCTTCGGCGCCGTGGCGGTGCTTTCCACCAAAAATCTCGATGTGAAAGTGCATATGCTGCGCAGCGGCGAGAGTCGCCAGCGTTTCAGTTTTCTCGCGCGCCAGCTCGGCGTCGATGGCTTGCTGCTCGCCGGGGTCTCGATGCGCGACCATTTTGAAATCGCACCGCAGGAGCCGCCGCCGCCGGTCGTCATGATCAACAGCTACATCGAGCCCAGTGTCACCACGGTGGATGCCGACAACCAAGCCGGTGGCCGCCTGGCCATTGACCATCTGCTGGCCGCGGGCCACCGCGCCATCGCGCTGCTGGCCGGCCCGCGCGACAATTATGACGCCCAGCAGCGCGTCTTGGGCGCGCGCGAGCGCTTGCGCGAAGCGGGCTGTGCCCTGGCTGCCGCGGAGTGTCTCCATAGCGCATTTGGCAAGGAAGAGGGCTATCAAGCCGCGCTGCGTCTGCTGCGCCGCACACCCCGTCCGACAGCCTTGTTCTGTGCCAACGATGAGCTGGCCCTCGGCGCTATGCGCGCGCTGCGCGCCCTCAATCTGCGTTGCCCGGACGAGGTCTCGCTGATTGGCTTTGACAACATTTCCGCCGCCGCGCTGGCGGATCCGCCGCTCACCACGATTGCCCAGCCACTGGACCAGATCGTCACCGTCGCCAGCGAATACTTGCTCAATCGCCTGAACGGCGATGTGCGCGTCCTGCGGGTCCTGCTGCCGGTCACCTTGGTCGCGCGCGCCTCCGTCGCCCGCGTGAAAATTACTTAGCGTGCCGGCACGTGTTCGTCGTTCATCGTTCATCGTTCATCGTTTCTTGCGCGCGGCGGGCGCTCCTCATTTTTGTTGCCCTCTTCCCGTGCGCCTGCACGCACGGACCCGCCGACGGGCGCGTCCATATTTCCTATTGGGAAAAATGGGCGGGCTTCGAGGCCGACGCCATGCGCGCCGTCATTGACCGCTTTAACGCGTCGCAAACCGGCATCGTGGTAGAGTTCATGTCGATCAGCGGCATCGGCCGCAAATTGCTGACCGCCACCGCCGGCGGCGATCCGCCCGATCTCGCCGGCATCTGGTCGTCGTCGCTGCCCAGCTATGCCGAGCATGGCGCGCTGACGCCGCTCGATCCGTACCTGCGCCGCGCCGACATCACCGCCAGCAATTATGTCCCCGTGTTTTGGCGCATGTGCCAGTATCGCGGGCACACGTGGGCGCTGCCCTCAACCCCCGGCTCAACCGCCTTGATTTACAACAAAGAACTGTTTCGTCGCGCCGGCCTTGATCCCGAGCGGCCACCGCGCACCATCGCCGAACTTGATGCGTATACCGAAAAACTGACGGTCTATGACGCCGCCAGCAATATCGTCCAACTTGGTTTTCTGCCGACCGAGCCGGGCTGGTACAATTTTGCTTGGATTTACTATTTCGGCGGTGCGGTCTGGGATGAGACCAACAAAATCACCTTCGCCTCGCCGGCCGGGCGCGCGGTGTTTGCCTGGATTGCGGGCTACTCGCGCCGCTACAGCGTCAAGGCCGTGCAACAATTCAGCGCCGGCTTCGGCAACTTCGCCTCGCCCCAGAACGCTTTTCTAGCCGGCAAGGTTGCCATGGAATTACAGGGCGTCTGGATGCATAATTACATTGAGAAATACGCGCCCGGCCTCGACTGGGGCGCCGCGTCGTTCCCCGCCGTTGACGGGATCAATCCCCCGGTCGTCTACACCGAAGCCGATGTGCTGGTCATTCCGCGCGGCGCGCGCCATCCCGACGCTGCCTTTGCCTTTATCCAGTTTGTGCAGCAACAGACCAACATGGAGCTGCTCTGCCGCGGCCAACTGAAGGCCTCGCCACTGGCGCACGTCAGCGCTGGTTTTTTCGCGACCCATCCGCATCCGTACTTGACGCTGTTTTACGAAACCTCGTTCAGTCCGCGCGCGTTTACCACGCCGGCGCTCAGCATTCACGATGAATTTGCGCGTGAAGTGAACGTGGTGATTGACGGGGTGCGCCTGCTGCGGCTCTCGCCCGATGACGCCGTCGCCACACTCCAATCGCGCGGGCAGCGCGCGCTCGACCGCATGCTGTCCCAGCGCGCCAACCGCGCTCAAGATCTGGCTGAGATAGCGCCATGACCCGCCGCACCCGCCGCGCTCTGCTCATCGGTCTGCTGTTCACCGCACCGTGGACAATCGGTCTGCTGGCGTTCATCTTCTATCCGGTGCTGGCCTCGCTCTATCACAGTTTCTGCGACTATTCGGTCTTGCGCCCCGCCGTCTGGATCGGCCTTGACAATTATCGCGAGTTGGTCCGTGATGAAGTCTTCTGGCAAACCATTTGGAACACCGGTGTCTTTGCGCTCGCGGCCATTCCGCTCGGCATCGTTGTCGCCGTCGCGCTCGCCATGCTGCTCAACACCAAGTCGCACGGCATGGTGGTCTACCGCACGATCTTCTTCATTCCATCGCTGGTGCCGATGGTCACGCTGGCCATGCTCTGGATGTGGATCTTCAACGGCAGCTATGGCATTTTGAACTATGGCCTCAACAGCGTGCTGCGCCTGCTACATCTGCCCTTTGAAGCGCCCGGCTGGCTGCTCGACCCGCATTGGGCCAAACCGGCCCTGGTGCTGATGGGCATGTGGGGCTGCGGTAATGCCATCGTTATTTTTCTGGCCGGCCTGCAGGACATTCCCGTCTCCCTCTACGAAGCCGCCGAGATTGACGGCGCATCGCGCTGGCAAAAAACGATCCATGTCACCATCCCCATGCTCTCACCCGTCATTTATTTTAATGTCATCATGGGCATCATCGGCACGTTCCAAATCTTTGCTGTGCCGTACATCATGACCGGCGGCGGACCGCAGCGCGCCACCCTGTTCTACGCCATGTATATTTTCCAGTCGGCCTTTGAAGACCTGCGCATGGGCTATGCCAGCGCCCAAGCCGTCATTCTCTTCCTGATCATTTTGGCCTGCACCTATCTGGCGACGCGCGTGATGCGCAAGCATGTCCACTACGGCGGCGTATGACCACGCGCACCACCTGGATCTGGCAGTTCATGCTCGTGCCGCTGGCCGGCATCTTCCTGTTCCCTTTGCTGTGGATGTTCTCCACCGCGCTCAAGCCGGTGGATCAGGCCATGCGCATGCCGCCCACGTGGATTCCCAAGGCCTACTACGCGCCGCTTGACGGTGTGCGCACGCGGGTCGTGCCGCGCGGCACAAACGCCGTCGCCGGTGTGATTGTTGCAACCACCGGGCACACCCGCTTGTTCGTCCCCGCCACCGATTTCCACGATGGCCGCGTGCGCATCGTCCGCACGCTGCGCGGCGCGGTCGTCACCAATCTCGTCGCCGCGCGCCTCCTGAAAGATGTCCCGCCCGGCTGGGTGCAAGTGCTCGAAGATGTGGATCAGACCAGCATGGCTGCCCAGCGCCGCTGGGATTATGTCGCACCCAGTGCGTTGGACACACGCACCGAATTGGCCTGGCGCAATTTCCTTTCCGCCATGCGCGTCATCCCTTTTGCGCGCTACACACTCAACACCCTGATCCTGTGCCTGCTGTGCGTCATCGGCACGACCGTGTCGAATAGTTTGATCGCTTACGGCTTTGCGCGCGTCGAATGGCCCGGCCGCGATTTTTATTTCGCGCTGACGTTGGCGACCATGATGGTGCCATTCCCGGTCACGATGATCGCGCTCTACGGCGTTTTCAAATCATTGCACTGGGTCGGCACCTGGTACCCGTTGTGGGTGCCGGTGTTTTTCGGCGGCGCGTTCAATATTTTCCTGCTGCGCCAGTTTTACCTGACGATTCCACAAGACTTGACCGACGCCGCGCGCATTGACGGCTGCAGCGAATGGCAGATTTTCTGGCGCGTGATCGTGCCGCTCAGCAAGCCGGCACTGGCGGTCGTCGCTCTCTTTCAGTTCATGGGCACCTGGAACGATTTCATGGGCCCGCTGCTGTATCTCAATGATCAGAAAAAATTCACCCTGGCGCTCGGTCTGCAATTCTTCCAAAGTCAAAGCGGCGGCACGGAGTGGCACTTGCTGATGGCCGCATCCACGCTGATGCTGCTGCCGATCCTGGTCTTGTTCTTCTTCACCCAGAAACAATTCATTCAGGGCATTGCCACGACTGGCATGAAAGGATAGATATTATTTCCACTGTTCAATTGGCATTGGTCAACGGTCAAGTATCAATTATAGAAACATGACCACTGATCAATCGCATGTGTGTCACCCGCCTGCCGCGCGGCTCAGCGCAGCGTTGCTCTTGCTGGTCTGCTGCATGGGCCTGCAGGCGCAACCAACTATTCTCATCACCCACCTGCCGGCGTGGGGCGCGAGTGGCTATCTGACGGGGCTCGTGGCGGGTGTTGACTTCGATGCCTTTCGCGTCGCCGCGTTTTTGCACACCGAGGGCTGGTGGAACAAACCGACCTGGGGGCACCCTTTGACGCCGATCCTCTCCAATGGCATCTGGTCCTGCAATGTCAACACGGGCGGCGGCGACATCAGTGCCGATGCCTACGCCGCGTTCCTCGTCACCAATACCTACACGCCACCCCTGCTGGCCGGCGCGACGAATTTTCCGGACGAATTGTATGCGGCCGCGCTTGCAACGGTGATCACCAACCGCGCGCCGCGCCAGCTCATGTTCGCCGGTGCCCTGTGGACGGTCAAGGCCGCCGATGTGCCAGTCGGCCCCGGCCCCAACTATTTTTCGGCGAATACCAACGATGTCTTTGTGGACGACGCCGGCCGGTTGCATCTGCGCGTCGTCTATCGCGACGGCGCCTGGCGCTGCACTGAGGTTATCTCCGCCTTTGTGCCGGACTATGGCATGTACCTGATGACCGTCACCGGCCGGGTGGACTTGCTCGACCAGAATGTGACCTTCGGGTTTTTCACCTGGGACACCGCCGCGCCGCAGTTTCATTATCGCGAGATTGACATCGAAGTGTCGCGCTGGGGACAGACCGTCAATAGCAATGCGCAATTCGTCGTCCAGCCCTGGGACACGCCCGGCAATCTGTATCGTTACAACATGAATCTCAGTGCGGACGCGGTCAGCACCCATGGCTTCATCTGGGGCCCCGCCGCAGTCTACTACCAAAGTTTGCACGGCCGCCATGCGCAGATCCCCGGCCCGGGCGCGGATCAGATCGCAACTTGGACGTACGCCGGCGCGGACGTGCCGCCGGCCGGCGGCGGCGAGTTTCGCTTCAACCTGTGGATCAACACCGGGACGGCGCCCGCCAACGGCTTGCCGGCGGAAGTCATCATTGAATCGTTCCGTTACAACATACCGGAGCCCATCGGCATGGCCATGCTGATCATTGTCTTTGGGCTGCGCCAAAAATTTGGCCGGTGCATTCATCATTGTTGGTAATTTCCTGTTCAATATTCGCTATTCTTCATGCTTCTGCCAGACCCCCACGACCCCGCCGGCGGCGGGATCGTGGGTGAATCAGATTGCACAACAAAAGTAACGCACTCATGAAACAATGTTTCCACTATGGTATGCTGGTACTGTGGCTGTGCGGCGCGCTGACGGCGCACGCGGCACTAACGATCTATTATCTGCGCCACGCCGAGGGCGGACATAATGCGACGGCCGACTTCGTGCACCGCGGCGTGCCCACCAATGCGTGGCCGGCCTGGGTTGGCAATCCGAATGTGTTCACGCCAACTGGCCTGGCGCAGGTGAACGCGCTGAGCACATATTTGCTTCCTTATAAATTCGATTTTATCGCGGTCAGCCCGCTCTGGCGCACGCGCCACACGATTCTACCCTATCTGAAAAAAACTGGGCGCACCGCCGAGATCTGGCCCGAATTGACCGAGACGGCCGATTTCACTCCGCCCCATGTCGCGTCGAAGAAGCCACTCGCTACTACCGCATGGTTCAGCACAGGCACCATAAAACTACCGCCAGACGAGGCGCGCTATTTTCGGGTGCGCGCCGACGGAACCGGCAACCGCGAACTCAAAGCCACTAATCTGACCGCTGTCGTTGCGCTGGCGCAGCGCGTTGAAAAACTGCTGCGGGCACGCGGCGGGACGAATGACGTCACCGTCTTGTTGGTGGGCCACGGCAATGCCGGGCTCACGCTCATTCGGCAACTCACGCGCGATCCGCACTGGCATGGCGCCTTCTTACGCAACGCCACACTATGGATGGCGCATGAAAAGCCGGATGGTTCGTTTGCGTTGCAGATGTTGAATGGCGCGCCCTATCCGCCGCCGCCGCGCAAGTAGCGCTGCGTTCAGCGGCTATCTGTCTAGCACCGCGTTTGTCGCAGACGCGCAGGCCCGGCTCATATCAAGAACGTGGCAGGATACCGCGTCTGCTTTTGCGGCGCACGCACGCCGCGCCCAGCACGAGCAGGAGAAGACCGGTTGGTTCGGGAATCGGGACAGCCCACGCCTGCACACTGTCCAGGCGCACCGCGCCGCGTGCTGTATTGAGATTCTGTGCGGCCAGATGCACCAGCGCGCCAGCCGGATATGCCGCCGCGACATTCACCCCATGCATACCTTCGTACAGCACGGTGGTATGATATTGGATGCGCACCGTGTCGGGCGCATAGGTCACCCGGCACTCGGCGCCGGGAATGAACACCAGCCCGTTGGTCGCAAACAAGGTGGTGCCATTGGCATAGGCTTGTTCATGGCGATAGAGATTGAGCGCGAGCTTGTTGACCGCATCGGCATCATAGCGCAGCTCGACGACCAGGCCGGTTGCGTTGAGGTCCCATGCCACACCGCTGAAATACTCGGGCATCAGCGTCGCGAGCAGTTGCACATCAGCGCCGGCGACCGCGTGCGTCACGGGAAAGCTGGTCAGATCGAGCGCGACCGTCAACTCATGGCCGGCCAGCGGCAAGCGCGCGGGATTTTGCGCATCGGTCTGCGCCGTCAGCCAGACCTGCGCCCCGTCATTGTCAGGCGGTTGCAGCCAGGCAGTGCTGTCGGTGACATACGCCACCGCAGTCGTGCCGGGCATCAGCGAGCACGCTTCCGCCAGCGCATCGAGCGGCATGTTTTCGGGATAGGTAAATGCGTCGGCGAAATTCGTGTTGGCGATGGCATCCGCGCGCGTCAGCGTGAAATCATCCAGCTCCGCAAATGCCAGACGCTGCGCGCCATAATGGCTGACCGTCGCCACCGCCACGCCGCCGTTCAACCAGGTGCGCAGATCGAGACCGTGCGCGCCACTCCAGACGGGATAGCCATTGTAGCTGAGCGCCACATTGTTGGCCGTAATGTGCATTTGCAGCGGCGCGCCGGGCACAAACGTGCGCAACTGGTCGCCGGACAGCGACGTGCCGTTGTTGTTACTGCCACCGTTCTTGGCGTGCAGATGCAGGCGCAGGTAATTGTTGTCCACATTAAAGTCGGCCAGCACCATAATGCCCTGCGCGTCGGCTTGGTACGGATTGTTGACGATGGCTTCGCGGAACAGCCCAATCTTGATTTCGGCTTCGTAGTCGGCGGCATTGGTGCGGGCGACCCGCAGCGCACACAGATTCAATGAGACGACGATGCCGGTGGCATCCTGGGCCGTGAACCACGCATCGTCATAATCGCTGGCCAGCGCTTTGCAGAAGACAAGTCCCCAATCGGCATCCGGCGGTGTGATGCGCGCGCGCCGGCCGGCGAACACGCCGGCGCCGCCGTCCAGCGCCAGCATGAGTTGACCGTAGCTGTCGAGCGCGCGGCCATCCGGCCCGTTGAACGTGTTGCGATACCACGCGCAGCGCGGCGCGCCGGGATCAAACGGCCCGGGCGTGTGCGCCGCCATGAGGTATTCCTGGCGCGGGTCGCTCCAGCTATCGCGCAGGCTGACAAAGAAATTGCTGATGGTGGTGAAACTGTCGCTTTGCAGATTGCAGTTCGACCAGGTGCGGCGCAGGCCCCAGTCGCCCATGTCGCCATGACACTTGTACGACCACGGCATCCACGACCAGCCCGCGGCGTTGAAGTGACGCACGAAGTACGCCCAGCTCTGCCAGCCGCCCCGTGGGTGGAATTCGCCGATGCACCACGGCACGCCGCGCTCACGCTGGAATGTCGCGTACTGGCGCATGCGGCCATCAAGGAAGCTGCGCTGCCCGGCGAAATCGCTGGTGCCGAAATCATACGGATGAAATGCATAAACGACATTGCCCCAGCCCATGGCGGCGGGCGCGGGCATGTCAGTGAGCGCGCACGACGGGCCGCGATCCTGCAGCACGACAATGCGCGTCGGGTCCACGCTGCGAATGGCGGCGATGATCCGGCCGTACAGGTTGGTCCACACCGTCAGATTGGGTGGCACGGCCGGCACGGCCTTGTAATCGCCCCACGGCTCGTTGAGCAGATCGCAGGCGGCGATGCACGGCTCAGCCGCGTAGCGCGCGGCGATGGCCTGCCACAGCGCGATGGTGCGCTGCTGATAGTTCGTGTTGCTGTACAACTGATTGACATTGGCCTGGCCGGTCGTGTGATCCACACTTTGGGCACCGGGCGCGCCGTGCAGATCGAGCACGCAGTACAGGCCGCGCGCGGCGCAGTTTGAGATCGCCCAATTTAGCACCGCCCAACCGTTCGACAAATACACGCCCGGCGCGCTGTCATCTTCCAGAATGCGATAGAAAAATGGCAGGCGCACACAGTTGAAGCCGAGTGCGGCGACGCGGTCGAAATCCGCGCTGGTGATATAATTCTGCTGATAGACATTCAACAGTGTGGCGCATCCGGCGGCGCCAAAGCGGGTCGTCAGCGTCGCGCGCATGCCGGCGTCGTCGTTCACGCCGTCGGTGCGGGTCATCCAGATTTCGTTGAGCAGCCACGCACCCAGGTTCACGCCGCGCAAGGCGACCACGCCGCCGGTCGCATCCACAATGCGCATGCCGTCAGTGTGCAGGCGCAGTGGTGCGGCTGACACGGCCAGGCAGCTCAAGGCCAGAAGACAAGTTATGCTGAGGTTCTTCATTCCTGCAAAGGTCAAGGGTCAATGGTCAAGGGCTGCTTGGAGTCCCGCCA
>CAYNJC010000027.1:0-13570 GCA_964397565.1 uncultured bacterium | reverse complement strand
GCGGCGGGATCAAGGGCTGCTTGGAGTCCCGCCAGCGGCGGGATCAAGGGCTGCTTGGAGTCCCGCCAGCGGCGGGATCAAGGGCTGCTGGGAGCTGGCTTGGCTAGCTAAGGCACCAGCCTAGTCCCGTCAAAGGCGGCGATCCCGCCAGCGGCGGGATGATCGGCGTTCCTTTCAACAGACGTCATTGCGGGTCGATTGTCACCCGACGTTTTATGTCGTTTGTCGTGGCGCCGGCGGGCGCCAGATTGCAGCGCGTGATGACATTGGTGTGCGCCGCGTCAATCTGGCCATGCGCGCTGGCATAGCGCGCAAAATCCACGCAGAGCTGATCGTAGGAACTGGTCTGCACATTCGGCGCGACACGCGTGCGCACAATGCCCCAGTCGCCACTGCGACTGCTGCACTTATATGTCCACACCGTCCAGCTCATGCCGCGCGTGTTGAACGTCGTGAGATAATACTGCCAGCTCTCGTTGCCGCCTTGCGGATGAAACTCGCCGACCAGCACCGGCGCGTCGCGCGCAGTGGCGAAGGCTTCATACGTGCGCACGCGTTCGTCCACAAAAGCACGGTGCGCGGCGACATCGCTTTTGTCAAACAAGTACGGATGAAATTGATAGACGATGAAGCGCCAGCCCTGGCGGCGCGGTCGCGGCAATTCCTCCATGGACGTGCCCGGCCCGCGGTCCTCGAGAAAAATAATATGCTGCTGATCGACAGCGCGGATGGCGCGGTAGATCCGATCATACAAATCGAGGAGTGCCTCGGGTTTGGGCGCGCCCCATGGCTCGTTGAGCAGGTCATAGCCGGCAACGGTGGGATTGCCGGCATAGCGCGTGGCAATGGCCTTCCACAGCGCGACGGTGCGATCCTGAAATCGCTTGTCGAAAAAGAGCCGGTTGCGGCCGGTCTGGCCGGTGGTGTGGTCGCCGCTCTGCCCGCCCGGTGCGCCGTGCAGGTCGAGAATGCAATAGAGCTCGCGCGCGGCGCAATTTGAGACGGCTTCGTCCAGCACGCGCCAGCCGTCGGCGCGATAGACGCCCGGGCGTGCGTCGCGCTCCAACAATTCATAGTAGATTGGCAGGCGGATGCAGTTCATGCCGAGGCGTGCAATTAGATCAAAGTCCGCCGGCATAACATAATGTTGGCGATAGATGCGCAGGAGTTGCTCGGCGCGGCGCGCGCCAAAGCGCCGGGTCAGGACTTGACGCACGTGCATTTCGCACGACATTTGCTCGCCCTGCGGCTGCATCTCGGTCATCCACAGTTCATTCAGCAGCCACGAGCCCAGGTTGACGCCGCGCAATTGCACAACCGCGCCGGTTGCATTGATGATCTGCGGGCCGCGCGTGCGCAGCGGAGACAATTGAGCAAATGCCATCATACTGCCAGCTCCCGCAAGGATGAGCAACGACACCAACCGCCGATTGCAGCCGACCGTCATGGTCAACCATCGCCCGGGCGCCGTCGCGCCGCACAGAACATGCCGGCGGCGGTGAGCAGCGCGCTGAAGGCCGCCAGCGGTTCCGGCACATCCTCGATCAGCACGTCATCCAGCAGCGCCGCGCCGCGGCCGGCGCCATAGTTCTCGACCCGCAGCGCGGGGAAGACTCCCTGCGGAAAGCGTGCCTCCAGCGGCGGATCATGAAACGCTGAACCAACCATACTACTATTATACCATGCCGTGAGATTTGTCTGGTCAAGGTCGAAGGCGAGCAGTGCATGCGGCACAAAGGCGAGGTCGTTGCTGGCGAACAATTGGATGCGATTGGCCGCGCGATCATACAGATAGGCTTGAATACTGATGTTGGTGGTGGCGTCGTTGAGCAGCGTCAATAACGTCTCAACCGAAAGGCTGAAGCCGTTGTAGTTATAAGAATTATCGTTATTGCGTTCGGGGTACCACTCGGTTTTGAGAATGTGCGTCGGCCCGGACGCGTTAGTGGCGCTGAAGATAATCTCGCGCAGGCGCACGCTCAGGTGCACGAGCGGCGCGGCCGGGTTTAGCCGCAGCATGTTGTCGCGATCGGCCTTGGGGTTCAGGTTCGCGCCGGCCCAATCCCACGCACCGGGCGTCAGCAGACAGGCGCTGTTGGTAATGATGGCCGTGCCCATGACATTACACCAGGCGGCACTACTGACCGGGCTGTTGTCCGGCTGGTTGAACTCATCCGCAAAGAAGGGCGTATAGCCCGCGCCGGCACCAACCACCTTGGCATTGTCAAAAAAATAATTGGCGCGCGCCAAGGCCACGTTTTGCACGAAAAAGCCGGCATACCAATTCGGCCAGTCACCGACCAAGATATCGTGCGCAGCATTGAACAGCTCGACGCCTTGGTAATTGACGCGCGCGTCGCTGACGCCAAAGGTGAGGGCCAGAGTCGCGCCGGGCGTGTGCGCCACATTCGTAGTGAACAACTCGATGCCGTCGTCGTTGGCTTTGTATTTTCGGCTGAGGTAGAGCGTCAGGTTCGTGCTGGGGTCGGCCTCGAGATTGAGGCGCGCGCGCAGGATCAGGCCTGTGGCCGGCAGGTCCCAGGGGTTGCCCGTCACCGGCTGGTTGAGCAATGCCATGCTGAGGTGCGCGTCGAAGTCGGCGGCATTGGTGGCATTGAACACTGCCCATTCGCCGAGGTCAATCTGGGCCGTGACATCGCCAGCCACCACATCAAAGGCGCTCTCGTCGTAGAACGTGCCGGCCGGGCGGATGCCACTCCAGTTCCATGCGCCGCCGCCGGGCCGGACGTACCAGGTGTTGTTCGAGCAATATGAGGCGCGATTTCCGACCGTGTCCCAATCCATCGGCAGCCAACTCATGGTGTACCACGTGCCTACATTGTCGGCGCGCGTGAAGCCATCCGCGAAATAATTGCAGTACGCCGCGCTTTCGAGCGTCAACAACACAACCCATGTCAGCGAAACGAGCGGTGCATTCATTAGCCCTCCTGTGGAACTGCCGCCGCGCTGGCGCGCGTGCGGGTGATCAGATCGCGATACCAATAGGCCGAGTCTTTCAGCACGCGCTGCTGCGTCGCAAAGTCAACATGGATCAAGCCGAAGCGCTGCTGGATGCCCTCGGCCCACTCAATGTTGTCCAGCAGTGACCATTGAAAATAGCCGCGCACATCAACGCCATCGGCGATGGCACGCGCCAGGGCGCCGAGATACTGCGTCAGAAAATCAATCCGTTGCGGATCATGGACGGCGCCGTCGCCGTGGACCCAATCCAGCCCGGCCATGCCGTTCTCGGTGACATAGATCGGCTTCTGGTAGCGTTCGTAGGCGAAGCGCGCACACCAATAGAATGCCTGGGGCGTGACCGGCCAGCGGAAAAACGTTTGCGGGGTCGTGCCAATGTGGTGCTCGACCTGCGGGCGGCCGGTGCCGGGTGCGGCGCTGACTGGCATGCCGAAGTACATGTTCCAGCAATAGATGTCGGGCGGCTGATGAATGCAGCGCAGGTCGGCCTCGCTGACCGGCGGCATGGCGTCGGCAAACAGGCGCAGGCCGTCCTCGGGATAGTGACCGAAGAAAACCGGATCCATGAACCAAGTGTTGTTCCATGAGTCGTGGGCATCCACGGCGCAGAACTTGGTGCGCGCGGCGGCAATGTCGGCGGGCGTCTCAGTAGCGGGATAGAAATGCGCACCGTTCGGCGCCAAGCCCACTTTCGGCGCGGCTTTGGCGTGCGCACGAATAACTTGCGTGGCCGTGCCGTGCGCGCGCAAGGCGTTGTGCGTCACGCGCAGCAGCTCCGGCATCGCCAGCCGCAAACCCGGGGCGTGCCCGCCATCCTTGTAACCACAGCCGACAAACACTTGCGGCTCGTTCAAGGTGATCCAGTGGCGCACGCGATCCGAAAGGCGTTCGACCACGACCTGCGTGTACTCGCCAAACCAGGCGGCAATATCCGGGTTCAGCCAGCCACCGCGCAGATGTAATTCATAGGGCAGATCCCAGTGATAGAGCGTCAGCCACGGCTCGATCCCGGCCGCCAGCAGCGCATCCACCAGGCGGTCATAAAAGGCCAGACCCTTGTCGTTGATGGCGCCGGTGCCGTCCGGCAGGACGCGCGGCCAGGCGACCGAAAAGCGATAGGCGCGCAGGCCCAGTTGCTGCATCAGCGCGACATCCTCGCGGTAGCGCTGATAATGGTCGCAAGCGACGTCGCCGGTCTGGCCTTCCCAGGTTTTGCCGGGCGTGTGGGCGAAAACATCCCAGATGGACAGGCCCTTGCCGTCGGCGCGCGGCGCGCCTTCGATCTGATAGGCCGCCGTCGCCGCGCCAAACAAAAAGTCGGATGGAAATTGCATGGCATGCACGGGGTTAATGTTACCGGTACCATTTTACACGATCGGCGCAGGAATGTCAAGCGCAGCACAACCATGCGCGGCGCATGGTTTTATAAGGCCGGGCCTGTTCAGCGCACGAACTACTTGACAAAGAGCTTAAAGAGATGACCAGAGGAACACGCGCCAGCACATTATTACGAATGAGAGCGCTTTCTAGTTTGCAGCGTCCTTTGTAGCCGCCCGCGGTGAGGGCGGCTTCTGCAGCCGCGGTCATCCGCGCCGCTGGCGGGACTCCAGGCCACAACTGGCATGACAACAAGTAAACGCTCTCATTAGTAGTTGTTGTTGTCCGCAGATGACGCAGATGGCTGCATGAAAAGCAAGAAACAGCCCTGAAGCCACAAAGAAGAGCTGCGCATTCTAGCGACATTCTCTCGCGGTGAGAGAATCTACTAAATTGACTTGCCCGGCCCATTTCGTTATACTCTCTTAACGCGATTGAGTTTGGCATGTTTGCTGGCGTAAAGGATATAATGAGGTTCTGGGTATGCGCTCTCACGGGCGCGATTCCGCCGTGCTTGTGTGTTAGGCATGCTCGTGCCTCGTTATCGGACGCGATTGTGAGCGCGTCTTTTTTTATTTTTAACATGCCCAACGCACGGCGCGACAGTGCCTGCCAATTGATTTCTTCTTCCGCTCGCTGGCCTGGTGCCGTATCGCGCACAACTTAACCGCGGATGAAAAGCGCGATTAGAGCGACTGGTGAAACACAACGAACCCGAGAATGTAACCCGTGAATCCCGCCGCCGCCCCGCGCTGCCCAAGGCGCCCACCGGCATGCAAGGCCTGGATGAACTCACCGGCGGCGGCTTGTCCAAGGGGCGGCCGACGCTCCTGTGCGGCAGCGCCGGCGCCCTGGGAGCGCGGGCCATCAAGGGCGAGGGCGGCATGGTCGTGGCCTATGTGGCCCGTGCCTTTGGCAAGCCCCCCCGGCCCGCCACCGCCCCTGCGCCCCGGGCCAAGAACGCGCTGAAGGAGATCTTCATCCTGCTGCGCGCCCAGACCGGCCATGACTTTTCCCGGTACAAGCCGCGCACCGTGTATCGCCGGATCGAGCGGCGTATGGGCATCCATCAGATTGACCGGATCGCCACGAATGTCCGGCTTCTGCAGATGCTGGCGCGAGCGCTTCCATGAATTCGGACACGCACTTTGACAGGCTGGCGAGGCACGGCGGGGAGATGTGTTCCTGTGGCGCGAGCTTCATTGCTCTGTTCGCATTAGCCACATGCGTTTTCGACCAGTGGCGCGTCAGTGCATTCGGGCCGGAGTATGTGCCCATGGCGCCCAGCACGGCGCTGCTGCTGCTGTTGCTGAGCGGCGCCGTGTTTCTGCGCGGTCGCTGGCCGGCGGCGGCGGCGACTAACAGGTTCGGCTACGCGGCCGTGATTGTTGTTGCGCTTTTCAGCCTGCTGGTGTGGGTGGAGTTTCTCCTCGGCGTCGAGCCGCCAATAGAGAACTGGCTGGCGCGCACGACGGCGCGGGTCGGCAAAGCCCCTGTGAGCCACATGTCGCTCGCGGCCGCCACGGTGTTTCTGATGGTCGCGTTGGCGTTGCTGTTTGAACTACCTCCCTTCTCCCGGCGCAAATGGTTCCGCTACGTCGCAGCCGCGTTGTCGCTGGCGGTGGTGTGGATCGGTCTTGCGGTGCTGGCGGCCTATACGGCGGGTGCGCCGCTGTTCTACGGCAGCGGGGTGGTCCCGACGGCACTACTGACCTCTGTGACAATTATCCTGATGGGCGTCGGCACCATTGTCACTTCGGGGTCTGACAGCTTGCTGTTGCGGATGTTTGTGCGCGATCCGTTGCATGCACCGCCAACACGCCCCGGCAACTTTGAGTGGGGTTTGCCGGCCGGCTTGCGGGGCCGCTTGCTCCTCTTGGGCGTTATCACGTGCGTGGCGGGCACGGGCCTGATGGGCTGGATGGCGGTGGAGCGCTACGCGGCGGCGGAAGCGGAGATCACTAGAAACACGCTGAACCTGACGCATATGGCCGCGCGCCAACTGGAGCGGCTCCTCGAGGGTGATCGCTACTTGCTCATTTCCCTAGCCAAAGTGCCCGCGATCCGCAATCTGGATGCGGCGGCCAGCAGCGCGCTCCTCGCCGCGATCAAACAGGAGTTGCCGCTCTACGCCAATTTCTCCGTGTTCAAAGCCGACGGCGAGGCGTTCGCCAGCGCGTTGCCGCTTACCCAATCCATCAACAGCGCCGCCCTGCCCTGGTTCCAACGCGCCGTCCACACGCGCGGTTTTACTGTCGGCGAATTCCAAATCGGCCGCATCTCCGGCAAGCAGGTCCTGGGGGCCGCGTATCCCGTCTTAGATGATGCGGGTCAGGTCCGGGCCGTTCTCAACTCCGCCCTGAATCTGACTGCGGTGAACGCGATCATCAAGCCGGCACAACTGCCGCCCGAAGCCAGCCTCGTGGTCATTGACCGCAAGGGCACGGTTCTAGCACGCTATCCCGAACCGGAGCGGTGGGTTGGGCGCGCCATGACGGAGGCGGACAGCGTCAAAACGATCCTCGTCCGCCAGCAAGGCACGGCCGAGGTCGCTGGCGCGGATGGCGTCAAACGCATTTGCTCTTTTGTGCCCGTGGCCGGAGCGGATAACGGCCTGTTCGTCAGCATCGGCATTCCGAAGCAAGTCGCCCTTGCCGGGATTCGCCGCGTGTGCATCCAGGAAGTGTTTGCATTGGGCCTGATCGCGGGATTTGCGATGCTGATGGTCATGCGGCACACTTTTGACGACATGGCAGGCGCGCTGGAACGACGCGAGGCGGAGCGCGAGCGAGCCGAGGAGGCATTGCGCCGTAGCGAAGAATGGTTCCGCTCACTTTTTGAAAACATGCTGGAAGGGCTTGCGCATTGCAGGATGATATTTGACAATGAGGATCGCCCGGCGGACTTTGTCTATCTCAATGTCAACGGTTCGTTCGAACGGTTGACTGGATTGAAAAACGTGGTGGGGAAAAAAGAAACTGAGATTTTCCCGGGGATTAAAGAGTTGCACCCAGAGATATTTGAGATATTCGGTCGAGTTGCACTGACCGGCAAGCCCGAAACATTTGAAATTGATTTCAAGCCATTGAAACTCGTGTTTGTTCTCTCTGTTTATAGCATAGAAAAAGGATATTGTGTTTTGACTTTTGATAACATCACCGAGCGCAAGCGGGCGGAGGAGGAACTGCAGTTCCGAAATGTCCTTCTGTCCACCCAACAGGAAGCCTCGCTTGACGGCATCCTGGTGGTGGATGAAAACGCCCGCATTCTCTCGTACAATCGCCGGTTTGTTGAGATGTGGGGCCTGCCGGCAAAGCTCGTCGAAGACGGACTCAATGAACCGGTCCTGCAGTTTGTGGCGGCCCAAGTGGCGGAGCCACGGTCGTTTGTCCAGCGCGTTGAATACCTCTATGAGCACCGACAAGAAACCTGCCAGGATGCACTTATCCTGGCGGACGGCCGGGTTTTTGACCGCTACTCGGCGCCGATGTTCGGACCGGACGAGCGCTACTACGGCCGCGTCTGGTACTTCCGCGACATCACCAAGCGCAAACAGGCGGAGGAGGAGGCGCGGGCGAGCGAAGAGCGCTATGGGATGCTGTTCCGCGAGATGCAGAACGGTTTTGCCCACAACGAGATTATCTGCGACTCCCAGGGCCGTCCAATTAACAGCCGTTACCTGGCCATCAATCCGGCTTTTGAACGCATCACTGGGAGGAAGGCGGAAGAGGTGGTGGGCAAGACCATTCTGGAAGTGTTTCCCACACTCGAACCGAACTGGATCGAGACGTTCGGCCGGGTGGCGCTGACCGGCGAGCCGGCACATTTCGAGAGCAGCGCCGCTGAATTGGGCGTTTGCTTCGAGGTGTCGGCGTTTCGTCCCGCGCCAAACCAATACGCCTGCACTTTTTCCGACGTCACCGCGCGCAAGCAGGCGGAGGAGGATATCCGGGAGGTGAACGAGGAGTTGCGCATGGTCAACCGCATCATCTCGGCGATCACCGGGGTCTTGAATCTTCATGAGATTCTGGACCGGGTATTGGACGAAGCGCTGGGCATTGTGGGGCTGGAAGGCGGCACTATCTGCCTCGTGACACCCGGGGAGACGCTGGCGCTGGCCACCCACCGGGCCACCTCTGAGGCGACCATTCAGGATTTGAGCACCAACGAAGTCAAGGTAGGCGACTGCCTTTGCGGGGAATGCGCCCGCACGCGCTGTCCGCTCATCCTGCACAACCGTGCGGAGATTCTCGAATTCTCAACGCGGGAATCCACGCGCGGCGAACTGATCCAGTTCCACGCCGCCTTCCCGCTGGTCACGGCGGGCAAGTGCGTGGGCGTTTTGTGCGTGTTCACACGCACGGATAAGAAGCCTCCGGAGCGGCGGCTCAAGCTGTTGGAAACGGTGACGGCGCAGGCGGCCCTGGCCATTCAGAATGCCCGGCTCTACGAAACGACCCAGCACCACGCCGGCGAGCTGGAGCAGCGCGTGCAACAGCGCACGTCGGAATTCAAAGCCATGGCGCTTCGCCAGCAGGCCCTGGCCGAGATCGAGCTGGCCATCAACCAACCCCATGAACTGCGCGCCGTGCTCGACCATATTGTGCAACATGTCACGCGCCTCCTGCCCGCCAGCGGCGGCGCCAGCGTTATCCTCTGGAATGAGGCGCAGCAGCGGTTCGACTTGAACGCCACAACGGTGCCACGCCAGTCCGGCCAAGAGGCGGTGCAGCGCATCCGCCAGTGCGGCGGCGCCACCCGCTGGATCATTGACCACCGGCAACCGCTGATCGTGCCTGACGTGCGCAACGACCCCCTCGGCGCAAACCCGATGTTGGCGGAGTTTGAACTCCAAGCTTACGCCGGCCTGCCGCTGTGCGACGACAGCGGCGTGCTCGGCGTGCTGTATGCCATGAGTCGCGAGCCATGCGACTTCACCTCCGCTGACCGGGATTTTCTTGAGGCGATGGCCGCGCGCGGCGCCGCCGCTATCACCAAGGTGCGCCTCTACGAGAGTCTGGCCGAGGCCAAGGACCGTGCCGAGGCAGCGGACCGGCTCAAGTCCGCCTTCCTGGCCACCATGTCGCACGAGCTGCGCACGCCGCTCAACTCGATCATCGGCTTCACCGGCCTCCTGTTGCAGGGCCTGGCCGGGCCGTTGAATGCCGAGCAAACCAAACAACTCCGCATGGTCAAAGACAGCGGACAACATCTGCTGGCGCTCATCAATGACGTGTTGGACATCTCCAAGATCGAGGCCGGCCAGATCGAGATCGCCAGCGCGCCCTTTGACCTGCGTGCGGCGCTTAACCGGGTCATGCAAATTGTGATGCCGCTCGCCGACAAGAAGCAGTTGCCGTTGATCGTGCAGGTGGCGCGGGCGGTGGGGCAAATCACCAGCGACCGCCGCCGCGTCGAGCAAGTCCTGCTGAACCTGCTGAGCAACGCGATCAAGTTCACCGAGAAAGGCGAAGTCACGCTGACTGCGGAAATCGTGCCCGGCACACGCCACATTGCGCAGTCCGCAGTCCGCATTTCCGTGGCCGACACCGGCATCGGCATCAAGCCGGAGGACATGGACAAGTTGTTCCAGCCCTTTCGCCAGCTCGACGCCGGCCTGACACGCCAGCACGAGGGGACCGGGCTGGGGCTGGCCATCTGCAAGCGTTTGGTGGAGCGGTTGGGCGGCACGATTGCGCTCGAGAGCGATTGGGGCAAAGGCAGCACGTTCGACGTCACGCTGCCCATTCATCCAGAGGAGAAAACATGAAAACAAAGCGCACCATTCTTGTTATCGAAGACAACGAACAAAACCTCTACCTTGCGACATTCTTGCTGGAACAGAACGGCTTCAAGGTGATCCCGGCCCGAAGCGGGCCCGAGGGGATTGAACTGGCCGGCCGGGTTCAGCCTGACTTGATTATTCTGGACATCCAATTGCCAGGGATGGATGGTTACGCCGTGGCGCGAGTGTTGCGACAGAACCCGGCCCTGAAAGACTTGCCTATCGTGGCGGTGACTTCTTACGCGATGGCGGGCGACCGGGAGCGAACTCTGGAGGCGGGCTGCAACGGTTACATCGAGAAACCGATCAACCCCGACACGTTCAAGAGCCAAATCGAAAACTATCTGAAAGCCCGGCCTGCGGGCAGAGGTGACCAGCCATGACCATTCTCATCGTGGACGACAACGAGCAGAATCTCTATCAACTCCAGGTTCTTCTGGGTGCCAACGGATATCAGGTCGTTACCGCCGCCCATGGAGCCGAGGCGCTGGCCAAGGCCCGGCAGAATCCGCCGGACCTCATCATTAGCGACATCTTGATGCCGGTGATGGACGGGTTTGCCCTGTGCCGTGAGTGGCAGAAAGACGAACGCCTGCGGCCAATCCCATTGATCTTTTGCACCGCGACCTATACCGATGATCGGGACCGGGAATTCGCGCTCAGTCTTGGCGCGCAGCGATTCGTCGTCAAACCGGAGGAGCCGGAGGTCTTCATGCGAACCGTTCGGGAAGTCATCCAGCACGTCCAGCGTCCGCCCGCCCTGTCGGCCCGCGCGCCGATCGAAGCGCCGCAGCAAGAGGAAGCCGGCTATCTGAAGCACTACAGCGAGGCGCTCATCCGTAAGTTGGAAGCCAAGATGCAGCAGGTGGAGCAGGCCAACCGCGAACTGGCGCGCGACATCAGCGAGCGCAAGCGGACGGAGGAGGCGCTGCGTGAGAAAGAACACCTCTTGTCTGAATCCCAACGCATCGCCCATATTGGCAGTTGGGGCTATGACCTCTCAGGCCGGATATCATGGTCTGACGAGACCTATCGCATTTACGGGGTCGCAGCGGACACGTTTACCCCAAATGCCGAGTCTTTTATCAACCTTTTACATCCTGATGACCGACCGGGGATGCAGGCCTGGATCGCTGCCTGTCTCGCAGGAGAAAAGCCCGGTGAATTGGAGTTCCGCACAATCCTGCCCGACGACACGGTGCGTTATTTCAGTGGTCACGGCGAACTGATTTGTGAGGCCGAGGGCAGACCCGCCCACATGGCCGGCACGGCGCAGGACATCACCGCGCGCAAGCGGGCGGAGGCCGAGTTGCGCAAGGTCAACCGCGCCTTGCGCCTGATCAGTCTGTTCAATCAGGAAATGGTGCGCGCCACGGACGAGATGGCGCTGCTGCAAACCGTCTGCCGCCTTGCGGTGGAACACGGCTGCTGCCTGGCGTGGATCGGCTTCGCGGAGCAGGATGAAGCGAAGTCGGTGCATCCGGTAGCCCAGGCCGGCTTCGAGAATGGCTACCTCGACACGCTGAACATCACTTGGGCCGATGCCGAGCGCGGGCGCGGCCCCACCGGCACGGCTATCCGCACCGGCCAACCCGTGCTGGCCCGCAACATCTCCACCGATCCCACGTTTGGGCTTTGGCGCGAGGCGGCCATTCAGCGCGGTTATGCCTCGTTCATCTCCCTGCCGCTGCACGGCGGGGACCGCTGCTTCGGCGCGTTGAATCTGTATGCGGCGGAGCCGGACGCCTTTGATCCTGATGAGGTGAAACTGCTGGGCGACTTGGCCAGCGACCTGGCTTACGGGATTGGCGCGTTGCGCCATCGGGCTGAGCGTGAGCGGGCCGAGGCGGAGGCGGAGCAGACGGCGCGGGAGTGGCAAATCACCTTCGATGCCGCCAACGACGCGATCTGGCTGCTCGACAAGGAGCAGCGCGTGACGCGCTCCAACAAGACGGCGGAACGGTTTTTTCAGCGCCCGTGCCGCGAGTTCGTCGGCAAACACTGTTGGGAGATCGTGCATGGCACCACCGACCCGATTCCTGAATGCCCGATCCAGCGGGTGCGAAAGAGCCTGCGCCGCGAGAGCATGGAGCTGCAGGTCGGCGAGCGCTGGTTTGAAGTGACCTGCGATCCCATCCTGGACACGGCAGGGCAGTATGCCGGCGCAGTCCACATCATCAGCGACATCACCGAGCGCAAGCAGGTGGAGGAGGCGCGGCGCGAGAGCGAGGAGAAATACCGTGGCCTCTTCGAGAGGACCCGTGACGCCATCATGACCCTTGCGCCTCCTTCCTGGAGGTTCACCTCCGGGAACCCGGCCACCGTAAAGATGTTCGGGGCGAAAAACGAGGAGGATTTTATTTCTCACGCGCCATGGGAACTGTCTCCCGAACGGCAACCGGACGGGCGCGCTTCTGCCGAGAAAGCCAAGGAGATGATTGCTACGGCGGTGCGCGAAGGCTCCCACTTCTTCAAGTGGACGCATCGGCAGATCGGCGGCGTGGAGTTTCCCACAGACGTGCTCTTGACGCGGGTGGAGCATGGGGGAAATGTGATGCTCCATGCCACCGTCCGCGACATCACCGAGCGCAAGCAGGCGGAGGAGAAGATCAAGATCCAGCTGGACGAGCTGCAGCGCTGGCACAACGCCATGATCGGGCGCGAAGGCCGCGTGCTCGAAGTGAAGAGAGAGGTCAACGAACTGCTGGCCCGGCTAGGCGAGCCGCCGCGGTATTCGAGCGTGGCGGGGGAGAGTGAACCGTGAACCGTGAACCGTGAACCGTGAATCGTGAACGGAAACCCAGTGTGCTGCGGCTCAACGTGCTGCTGAGCTTGCTGGTGGCAAGCATTGTGCTGCTGGCAGCGGTGGCAGAAGGCGGTCAGGCCGACGGCGCCGTCAGAACGCCGGTTTTACACGAATTCCTTACTACCCTCTCCGCGCAGCAGCGGGCCTGGTTGCGCGACCATCCCGTCATCCGCGTGGCCCAGGATCCGGACTGGCCTCCGGTCGAATTCACCAACGAGCGCGGGGAGCCATCCGGCATGGCCAATGACTATTTGCGGCTCGTTGAACAACGGCTGGGCGTGCAGTTCGCGCGCGTGCGCAACCTGAGTTGGCAAGAGGCGTATGCCCGGCTGAAGCGCGGAGAGATCGACATGACCACCTCCGTGGCCGTGACGCCGGAGCGCGAAGAATTCTGGGCCTTTACCCAGCCGTACATGCGCATTCCGATTGTCATCGTTGCCCATGCGGATGTCACCTACATTGCCGACATGCGCGAGCTGGCGGGCAAGAAGGTGGCCGTGGTGGATGGCTACGCCGTCAATGATTGGCTACCGCGAGACTTTCCCGCGATCCGGCTGGTGCGGGTCACGACGGCGCAGGCAGGCCTGGCCGCGCTGCAACGCGGCGAGGTCTTTGCCTAC
>CAYNJC010000026.1:15562-63280 GCA_964397565.1 uncultured bacterium | reverse complement strand
CGATCGCCGTCCGTGGCGCCGGCTATTATCTGCCGGACCGCGTGCTCACCAACGGCGACCTCGAGACTATGATCGAGACCTCCGACGAGTGGATTACGGAACGCACCGGCATCAAGGAACGCCGCATCGCCGACCCGGCCGTCTCCACGTCCGACATGGCGATCTGCGCCGCCAAACGCGCGCTCGCCAACGCAGCCATGCAGCCCGGCGAGATTGATATGATCATCTGCGCCACGATCACGCCCGACATGCAGTTCCCCAGCACGGCCTGCTTGATCCAGAAAGGCATTGACGCCCGCGGCGCCTTTGCCTATGACATTAGCGCCGCCTGCACGGGCTTCATCTACGCGCTCGCCAACGCCTACACGTTCCTGGCCAGCGATTACGTCAAAAATGTCCTGGTGATCGGCGCCGAGAAAATGTCGTCCATCACCGATTACACCGACCGCAACACCTGCGTGCTCTTCGGTGACGGCGCCGGCGCGGTCATTCTTTCGCGCTCGGACAACCCCGGCCATGGCATTGTGGATTTCATTCTCGAAAGCGACGGCCGCAACGCGCTCTGGCTGCAAGTGCCCGCCGGCGGTTCGCGCATTCCCGCTTCCACCAGATCGATCGGCGAACGCATGCATTTCATCAGCATGGAAGGCCGCGAAGTCTTCAAATTCGCCGTGACTGCCATGAAGCGCACCACCGTGCGCATCGCCGAACGCAACAACCTGAAAGCCGAAGACATCACCTGGTTGATCCCGCACCAGGCCAATAAGCGCATCATTGACGCGGCCGCCGCGGCACTCGGCTTGGATGCCAGCCACATCCATTTCAATATCCAAAAATACGGCAACATGTCGGCTGCCTCGACGGCCGTCGGACTGGCTGAAGTTATTCTCGAGAAAAAGCCCAAGTCCGGTGATCATCTGCTGCTGGTCGCCTTTGGCGCCGGCATGACCTGGGGCTCGCTCCTCATTCGCTGGTAATATGGCGCATATGTCCATCACGCCCACTTCGTTCACTGCTCCCCTCGGCCTGCTCTTCCCCGGCCAAGGCGCGCAGTACGTTGGCATGGGCAAAGCGCTCTATGACGGCAACGCCACGGCTCGTGCCATGCTGGACGAGGCCGACCGCGTGCTGGGCGGCAGCTTTTTGTCGGCCCTGTTCAACGGCCCGGCCGAAGCCCTGACCGCCACTGACGTCTCGCAGCCGGCCATTTACGCTGTCTCTTGCGCCGCCTTCGCCGTCTTGCGCGAACTGCACCCGCACTGCCACATCGGTGCGGCCGCCGGTTTGAGCTTGGGCGAATACTCCGCCCTGACCGCCGCCGGCGCTTTGCCGTTTGCCGAGGGCATCCTGCTGGTGCGCCAACGCGGCGCGTTCATGCAGGCAGCCGCGCTGGCGACCAAAGGCACGATGGCGTCCGTTTTGCATCTGGATGCCGAGAAAATCAGCGCGATCTGCGCGGGGATCGAGGGCGCCTATGTCGCCAACTACAACTGCCCCGGTCAAGTCGTCATTGCCGGCACGGTCGCGGCGCTACAACAGGCCGGCGCAGCCTGCACGGCAGCCGGCGCCCGACGGGTCATCCCGCTGCAGGTCAGCGGTGCGTTTCACAGCCCGCTGATGGCGGCCGCGCAGGCACGCCTGCGTCCGTTGCTCGACGCCGTGGCGTGGCGCCCACCGGCGTTTCCGGTGCTCTCGAATGTACGCGGTGCGCCGTATCGCGCCACCGCCGAACTGCCGGCCACGCTCGCCCGCCAGGTCACCGAATCGGTGCGCTGGGAGGATGACTGCCGTTGGATGCTGCTGCAGGGCATCACCCGCTTTGCCGAGCTTGGCCCCGGCACGGTGCTGCAGGGCTTGTTGAAGAAAATTGAGCCGGCCGCGTCGTGCGGGTCGGCCGAGACACCTGACGAGCTGCGTGCTCTGTATGCCGCTTAATCATTGAAGGAACGCTATCCGCATGAGTTATACTATTGATCTGCACGGCAAAGCTGCGCTGGTAACCGGGGCGGGCCGCGGCATTGGCCAGGCCATTGCCCTCGCGCTCGCGCAGGCCGGCGCCGACATTGCCGTCGCCGAACTCAAAGAAGAACTGGCCGCCGATACTGTCGCGCAGGTCACCGCCCTCGGCCGCAGCGCCAAGGCTTATGCCGTGGATGTCTCGGATTTCACGGCGGTCCACACCATGCTGGACATGGTCCACAAAGATTTCGGGCACCTTGACATTGTGGTCAACAACGCCGGCATCACCAAAGACACGCTGCTGGTGCGCATGGGCGAAGAGGATTGGGATGCGGTCCTGCGGATCAACTTGAAGGGCGCCTTCAACTGTACCCATGGCGCCGCCAAAATCATGATGAAGCAGCGCTCCGGCCGGATCGTCAACATTGCCTCGATCATCGGCTTGATCGGCAATGCCGGCCAGGCCAACTACGCCGCCAGCAAGGCCGGCTTGATCGGCCTGACCAAGAGCGCCGCCAAGGAACTGGCCAGCCGCGGCATCAACATCAACGCGATCGCGCCCGGCTTCATTCAGACCAGAATGACCGACGTGCTGACGGATGAGCTCAAGCAGGCGATGTTGAACCTGATCCCGCAAAAAACGCTCGGCCTGCCCGCGGATGTGGCCAATGCGGCCGTGTTCCTGTGCAGCGACCTCTCCAACTATATCACCGGCCAGGTGCTTGTGGTTGACGGCGGGATGGTCATGTGACGATTGTACACGACAATTTCGGCCTGAGGCCGTTTGACAATAAAGAGCAACTAGACAATAATAAGTAGTTCCGTTGTAACACAAGGATAAGGAGTACCTGTATGGCATCCACTGCTGAACGAGTGAAAGACATCATCGTCAAACAACTCGGCGTGAAGCCGGAAGAAGTCACCATTGATGCGTCGTTTACCGACGATTTGGGTGCGGACAGTCTTGACTTGGTCGAGGTGGTCATGGCGCTCGAAGAAGAATTTGGTGCGCAGATTCCGGACGAAGACGCCGAGAAGATCAAAACCGTTGGCGACGCCGTCAATTATATTGACAAAAACATGATGCCCGGCGAAGCCAAGGGCGAAGCAAAGTAAGCGTGGCACGCACAGACTATGCCGTGGGCACGGGGGCGCTCGATAGGCGACCCCCTGCCCGCCATGCACCGCGGCGCGCACGCTGCCTGGGTGTGCCGGCGTGGCGTGCTGGCGTGGCCGCGTGCCTTCATTCTTACCGGATCGAGTCCTGACATTGCCATGACTACTCCACTGACCCGTCGTGTTGTTATCACGGGCCTCGGCGTCATCTCGCCGATTGGCAGCACGCTCACTGCCTTCTGGGATAACCTGGTTCATGGCCGCAGCGGCATCACCCCGTTGCGTTGCGTCGATCCAGACAAGTACGCGTCCAAGGTCGCCGGCCAAGTCCTGGATTTCAATCCCGACGAGTGCCTGGATCCGAAAGAAGCCCGGCGCATGGACCGTTTTGTCCAGTTTGCTGTCGTCGCCGCCGATCGCGCCGTCGCCGACAGCCGCTTGGATATGCGCACGGAAGACCCAGCCCGCGTTGGCGTCATCGTTGGTTCTGGCATTGGCGGGCTCGACACGATCGAGAAGCAGTATCAGCGCTTCGTCGCACGCGGCGCGCGCGCCATCTCGCCTTTCCTGATCCCGATGATGATCGTCGACATGGCCTCCGGTCAGATTTCGATCAAGCATGGCATGAAAGGCCCCAATCTCAGCGTCGTCACGGCCTGCGCCACCGCCGCCCATTCTGTCGGCATGGCGTTCCGCTCAATCATTTTTGGCGACGCCGAAGTCTATGTCGCCGGCGGCGCCGAAGCCGCGATTACCGACCTCGGCATGGGTGGCTTTGGCAACATGAACGCGCTCAGCACCAGCTTCAACGACGAACCCGCCCGCGCCAGCCGCCCGTTTGATGTCAAACGCGATGGCTTTGTCATGGCCGAAGGTGCCGGCATCGTCATCATGGAAGAACTGCAGCATGCGTTGCAGCGCAATGCGCCCATCTACGCTGAACTGCTGGCCGTCGGCATGAGCGGCGATGCGCACCACATGGCCGCGCCCGAGCCGGAAGGCCGCGGCGCCGAACAGGCCATGCGCATGGCCATCGCCCAGAGCGGCATTCACGTGTCCGACATTGATTACATCAACGCGCACGGCACCTCAACGCCGCTGGGTGATATTTCCGAGGCCCAAGCCGTCCATCGCATTTTCGGCGCGGATTCGCAGGTCATGGTCTGTTCGACCAAGTCCATGACCGGCCACACCCTCGGCGCCGCCGGCGGCATCGAGCTGGTGGCCACCTGTTTGACGATGCAGCATGGCATCGTCCCGCCAACCACCAATCACGAATTCCCTGATCCGCTCTGCGCCGTGGACTGCGTGCCCAACGAAGCCCGCGATTTCCAGATCCATACCGCGCTCAGCAATTCCTTCGGCTTCGGTGGCCACAACGCCAGCATTCTCGTCCGCCGCTTCGAAGGCTGATCTCACGCAGCTGCCGTCGCGCTCCAGCATGCGTTCTTGTTTCCTGGTTCTGCCATGACTGTAGCATAGTTTATGCCTGCCGAACATACCTCTCAGAATCTCAAAGGCCACGTCGCCGTCGTCACCGGCGGTGGTGGCATCTTGTGCTCGGTCATGGCCAAAGCACTGGCGCGTGCCGGCGCAAAAGTCGCCGTGCTTGACCTGGATCCGCAACGCGCCGCAGCGGTCGCCAAACACTGCGGCCGCACGGCCATGGGCATCGGCGCCAGCGTGCTCGACCGCGCGTCCCTCGAACATGCCCAACGCGAGATCAAACGCCGGCTCGGCCCGGTCAGCATTCTGGTCAATGGCGCCGGCGGCAATCATCCTGGCGCCACCACCAATCCGCAGCAGTCATTTTTCGATCTGCGCCAGGAGGCCTTCGACAAAGTGTTTCAACTAAATATCACCGGCACGATTCTCCCCTGCCAGGTTTTCTGCAAAGAGATGGCGCGCCGTAAAAAAGGTGTGATCATCAACATCGCCTCGATGAATGCTTTTCGCCCGCTGACACGCATTCCGGCCTATTCCGCCGCTAAAGCCGCCGTCAAGAATTTCACAGAGTGGCTGGCGGTGCACCTGGCGCAGGAATACAGTCCGAAGATTCGGGTCAATGCCATCGCTCCCGGCTTTTTCCTCACCAAACAGAATCAATTTCTCTTGGTCGACGAGCAGACTGGCAAGCCCACACCGCGCGGCCAGGCGATCCTCGATGCCACCCCGTGCGGCGCCTATGGCGAACCCGACGACTTGGTCGGCGTCCTGCTCTGGCTGTGCAGCGACGCCAGCCGCTTTGTCACCGGCGTGACCGTACCGGTTGACGGCGGCTTCAATGCCTTCTCCGGAGTCTGACACCATGACGCATCGCGAACGCACCCTGGCGACTCTCAACTATCAGCTCTATGACCGCCTGCCGCTCGTGCATTTCGGGTACTGGCGCGAGACCTTGCTGAAGTGGGCGGCGGAAGGCCATATCTCCGCTGCACTTGCCCAGGAGTGGAACGACGGCAACCAGTGTGATCTCGAGCTGAACGCACTGCTGGGCTTCGATCTCTGCTGGATGTGTGTGCTCGGCGCCAGGACCGCTTTGCAGCCCGGTTTTACCGAGCGGGTCATTGAGCGCTTCCCGGACGGTTCCTACACGCAGTTCATGGCGGACGGCGTGATCGTGGTCGCCAAGCCCGGTGTCGTTTCGATCCCCGCCGAAATTGACCATCTGCTCAAAGACCGCGCCACGTGGGAAGAACACTACCAGCCGCGCTTGCAGTTCTCGCTCGAGCGCATGCCCGCCAATCTGGCGGACCCGGCCCTGCGCCAGCCCGCTCGCGAGTTCCCGCGCGGGCTCTTCTGCGGCAGCCTGTTTGGTGTCATTCGCAATTGGCTCGGCGTCGAGGGCTCAAGCTACTTGTATGCCGACGACGAACCGCTCTTCACCGAAATCATCGACACCGTCGGCGAATTGTGTTTCCGTTGTGCCCAGTATGTCCTGGCGCAAGGCACGCAGTTCGACTTCCTCCACTTTTGGGAAGATATCTGCTTCAAGAACGGCCCGCTGGTCATCCCCTCCGTCTTCGCCGAAAAAGTCGGGCCGCACTACAAACGCATTACTGACCTCGGCCGCCAGCATGGCATTACGCTCTGCTCGCTCGATTGTGACGGGATGATCGACGCATTGATCCCGACCTGGCTCTCCAACGGCGTCAATGTCATGTTCCCCATCGAAGTCGGCACGTGGGACGCCAGCATCGCGCCATGGCGCGCCACCTATGGCAAAGAACTGCGCGGCGTCGGTGGCATGAACAAAACAGTTTTTGCGCACGATCGCGCGGCCATTGATCGCGAAGTCGCGCGCCTGAAAACGCTGGTCGACCTCGGCGGCTTCATCCCCTGCCCCGATCACCGCATCGCGCCCGATGCCATCTGGGACAATGTGCGCTATTATTGCCAGCGCATGCGCGAAGTCTTTGGCTGATCATGCTTGCCGTTCTACATCCTGAATACCGAATACCGTATACCGCTGCACGTCCCCCGTTACAAAAGCGGGCTGGGGGATTTTCTGCCGCTGTACGTCCCCCTTTCCTAAAGGGGGTGCCGCGCCCTGTGCGCGGCGGGGGATTTTTCCGACCCGCCACTGCCACGGAATACCGAATACCGCTCTAGTAATTCCACATGCCGCTTCTGTATTCTCACTCTTCGCCGACCACGCCACTGACGCTCGTGCACCAGCGCGCCGCCGTGCAGGCCGTGCTCAATGCCCAGTCACAGCCGCCGCGGCGCCTGCTGATCATCCCCCCGGACAGCACGCGCGCCAATTCCGGCGCCGGCATCCTGACGCGCCTTGCTGTCGAATTCGCCCGCGCCCGGCGTTCTGATTGCCACATCGCCATTCTGCCCGCGCTCGGTACTCATACGCCGATGACCGCCGCGGAACGCACAGCGCTGTTCGGCGACTTGCCGGCCGAATTGTTTGTCACCCATAATTGGCGCAGCGGCTTGGCCCATCTTGGCGACGTGCCGGCCGAGTTCATTCGCCAGGTGTCGGGCGGCCGGCTTGACTATGGCATCAACGTCGAGATCAATGCCCTGCTGCG
The DNA here is from genome assembly GCA_964397565.1 of uncultured bacterium. Lineage (GTDB taxonomy): Bacteria > Auribacterota > UBA3054 > UBA3054 > JAPLST01 > JAPLST01. The sequence goes on along the minus strand of CAYNJC010000026.1, from coordinate 56,162 downwards.
CGACGGCGCCTTTGATCTGATCCTCTCGCTCGGGCAGGTCGTGCCGCATGAAGTCATCGGCATGGCCAATGGCAACAAGAATATCCTGGTCGGTGTCGGCGGCAAAGACACGATCAACAAGACGCATTTTCTCGGTGCCGTCTGCAACATGGAGACGATTCTGGGTCGGGCCGACAATCCCGTGCGCGCCGTGTTTGATTATGCCGACGACCATTTCTTCGGGAACCTCCCGATTGTCTACCTGCAAACCGTCATGGCGACGGCGCCCGACGGCGCGGTCAGCATGCGCGGCTTGTTCGCCGGCACAGGCCACGCGCCGTTTCGCGCCGCCGCTGCGCTGAGCCAGCAATTGAACATCACCCTGCTCGACGCGCCGATCCGCAAAACCGTGGTCTATCTCGACCCGCATGAGTTCAAGAGCACTTGGCTGGGTAACAAAGCAATTTACCGCACCCGCATGGCCATGGCTGACGACGGCGAACTGCTGGTCATCGCGCCCGGCGTCGACGTTTTCGGCGAAGACCCGGAGATCAACCGGCTGATCAACAAATTCGGCTATCGCGGCACGCCGGCCACGCTCGCCGCTGTGCGCGACAACCAAGAATTGCGCGACAACCTGTCGGCCGCCGCCCATTTGATGCATGGCTCATCCGAAGGCCGTTTTACAATCACCTACGCGCCCGGCCAGCTCACGCGCGCCGAGATCGAGGCCGTTGGCTTCGCCTATGCGCCGCTGGCCGACATGCTGCGCCGCTATCAGCCCGAACACTTGCATAATGGGTGCCACACAGTTGCCGGCGAAGACATTTATTTCATCAGCAATCCCGCGCTCGGCCTCTGGGCCTTGCGTTCCCAATTCCCGCTGAAATGTCTTTCATCGTGAGGAAATTCTTCCGCAGCGGAACAATTTTGACTTGGGGCCGGCACGCACCGCGCTTCAGTGGCTCAGAGTCTGCCCTGGATTCCTCCATTCAACATTCACCATTCAATATTTAAGATTTGATCTTGGACAATCTCTGCGCCGACCGACGACTGCATACCGACCACCGACCACCGATCACTGATCACCGATTACTAATGTAAAAATGGGCCTGGCTGGACTTGAACCAGCGGCCAACGGATTATGAGTCCGCCGCTCTAACCAACTGAGCTACAGGCCCACAAACAGAGCAATTGCGCGGTCAGTATAGCGTATTCACTGCGCGACGTCAATTATCATCCGCTGTGCGCTGCAAACGGGCGAGCATTTCGCGGATGTCGCGCGCGCCGCGGATCGCGACGTAGATCGTCACCGTGCTGTACCACAGCAGCACCGCGCCAGTCAGGATTTTCCAGAATAGTTCCATTAGCGTGCTCCGCGGGGACGCGCCGCCGGCTTTAGCAGCGAGCCGATGATCATGGCCAGGGCAACCAGGACGTAGGTCGCCAAGCCCGACATGTTGGCACCGATGCGTTGTGCCAGCGCCTGCGTCTGTGGAATTTGCTGCAGCGCCAGATAGGCAATCGGCACCAGCGCGCCACAGGCAATCGCGGCGCCCGCACCCCAACTGTTGGCGCGCTTCCAGTAACAGCAGGCGATCAGCAAGACCGACATGCTCGACAAGTAAATCGCGCCGGTCAGTTGCAGATACATCCACAAATCGCCTTCGAGTTTGTACCACAAACCGTAGAAGAGCAGGAACAGGCCGATCAGCGCGACAATGCAGCGGTTCCAGCGCAAGCCTTTTTTCTCCGGCCAGATGGTGCGGCGGAAGGGGGCCAGAATGTCATTATAAATCACGCTCGACCAGGTCAGCATGTAGGAGGAATCGGTCGACATATCGGCCGCCAGCATGGCCGCGACCAGCAGGCCCATCAGGCCGACCGGCACGACCGCGCCGAGCAAGAGCGGCATGGCGTACAACGATTGCGACGCGCGCATCGTGTCCGACAAGCGGGCGTACATGGCGGGCGTGAGGAACGCCAGTGCGGCAATGCCCCACAAGCCCGGAATCAGAAAACGGCAGACAAAGAAAAAGGCCGTGCGCGTGTAAACCTTGCGGCCGGTGCGACTGTCCTTGGCGGACAGCACGCGCGCAATTGTTGTCTGCCAGGTCAGCACAATCGCAATGCAATTCAGCAGATTGAAGAGGACATACTGCCAGCCCATGTCCGCATGCAGGAACGGATTGAAGCCGGCCGCGCCATAATGCTGCGTGACCGTGCCAGCCAGCGCTGCCCAGCCAATTTTCACGATGATCAGGACAGTCACGGCGATCAGCCCGATGCTCATCACGACGAATTGCAGGTAATCGGTCACCAACACTGAGAGCATGCCGCCCAGGATCGTGTAGACTGCCACGGCGATCAGCAGGACCGTCATGGTCAATTCAAGATATCTCAGATTGAAGCCGCAGACGACGACCAGAAACTCGCCGCCGATGCGCAGGAAGACGCCCATGTTGAGCAGGCCGCCCAGCACAATCACCACGCCAGCCAACCAGCGAATGAAGCTGCCGTAGCGCACCTGAAAGAGCTGTGGCAGGGTCATCACGCCGGCATCGCGCAGGGGCTTGATGCAAAAGCCGGTATAGCCGACGAGGAACATGGCGAGGGCCTGCAGAATGCCGGGGGTCGCGCCAGCAAAGCCATATTTGTAACCGTTTTGCGCGGCGTACATACAGGTGATGATGCCGAACTCGGTCGCCGCCAGCGAAGCCACGCCGAGATAGACATTCATCTCGCGGCCGGCCACGAGAAAGTGCTCGACTTTGCCGACATATTTGCGCACCATGATGCCGGCGATCATGGTCGCCAGCAGGTACAGCCCGACAATACTGCCATCCACCAGCCAGGAGAAATGAGTCATAAGCAAAACCTAAGAATGAAAATGGTGTGAGCCCGCGCGGCGCGTGCATTTGCCCGACAGTACATCAATACGTTTTTCATAACCAGAAGTATAGCATATTCACAAAACACTGGTGGAGCACGCGGCAGATTCGCGATCCACGCCTCTGGCGGGACTGGCTGGTGCCTTTGCTGGCTGCCAGCGCGGAGGCCACTCCCACTTTACAGCAACGGCGCAGTCGTGGGGGTCTCTGCGCGCTTGTGTTCGGCGTGGTTACTGGTGTTGCGTTTGCGCCGCCGAAACGGCAGCATTGGACATTATAATGGTGCCAAGGTCTGTGTCCTGCTGAAGATCAGCCAGCATGCGCTGCACCCGGCTCCCAGCGCGCAAGAGCCATAGCGCATACGCGCGCGCCGGCAGCAGCCCGGCAAGTTCAAATGTCCCGTCAGCGTTGACTTCCTGATTGATCTGCGTGCGATACGGATCAGGCGCCGCACTCCCCTGCGGCCGCTGATCGCTCAGGAACAAATGGCAATCGGCGACGGACGCACCTGTCTCATCACAGACCTTCCCGCGGATACTGAGCCCGCGATCCGTGAGTACGATCTCCCCCAAATCCACATCCGCATTGACCACTTGCACTTCGCGGCTCACCGGCACGTAGCCCCGCGCACGGATGATCAATGTGTAGCTGCCCGGCAGGAACGGCGTGAGCGAAAACTCACCGTCTTTATCAATCAAGCCAAACGATGTTGTACCCGCGAGCGCCTGACCATGCGCATCGCGCACACAGCCGGTAATGCGATAGGTCGCGGGCAGCACGATTGCCAGCGGCGGCCCGCCGGGCTTGACATTCTTGATTGCCACATTGGTGGACGACACCCTAATGTCCACATTATAGATGCACATTGGGTCCAAACCGGCAAGGCAAAACGAGCCGTCGGATAGTTGGGCCCACGCAGTGCGATGCGGCGGTGTCGTTGCGCAAGCATCCACATTTCCTTTCAACTTGGTACCGCGCGCATCCAGCACGGTTCCTTCAATCTGTGCGGCCGGTTGGCAGGGAACCGTGACCACGCAGGTTTCTTGCGCACGCACGACGACACTGGTGCCGAAATGCAGGATGGCAGCCCCCTGCACCGAGATGTAATAATCACCGGCCGGCAGATTGTCTTTGCGCCAGCCGCTTGCAGTTCTTGCGCTATCCACATTGGGCCCAACGTGCAGTTGATTGCCTATTCTCAGCGTCCGGGAAACCTGCAATTGAAGATAGTCGTAGCGTGCGGTGGACGCCAGGCGTACGTCGAGCGCACCGCAGGCCGGCAAACGCAGCAGGACCTCGCGCGGTGTGCGCGCCGTCATATCAAACGGCTCGCTCCACGCCAGCGGTCTATCCGCAATGCCTGCATACGCGCGCAACACTGCGCCGTCGCAGGGCACATTGCTGAAGGTGACATCGCCCGCCTCGGCGCAAATAGTCGGCGTGATCAACGTACCCATATTTTGTGAGAGGCACAGGTGTACGTATATGTTGCTCATGGGCGCGCCCTGTGGGTCAACGACGTGCACGGTGACATCGGCGCCGCCGGCCATCCGCACGACCATCGAGGTTGCGGCGGCAAAGTCATTCCTAAATGCAAAGAAGCAGGGCGCGTAGTTGCTATGCGTGAACGTGAGTGTCAGCCACTGGGCGTCGCGCACCCAGAATTGGCCCTGCGCATCCGACTGCGGTGCCCAGCGCGCATCACCCAGCGGGCGGCCTTGTGCACCAATCTGCACGCCCGCTATCGGCCGCAAGGTCCAGGCATCGGCGACGACGCCCGTGATGGTCGACAGTTGCTGAAAGACCACATCACACACCGTCGCTTGCTCGTCGCGCAGCACACAAGGCATCGAGCGCACGTCGTAACCCAGCGCGTAAAACGTTACGCTGTATTCACCGACCGGCACAATTTCCGAGGTGTAGCTGCCATCGGCTTCGATGGTCAATGCCACGGGCACTTGCGAGTAGCCAATGTCGCTTGGCGTGACTTTGATTTCGACCGTCCGCATGGCAGTGACATTGGTGACGGCCGCACCGGTGTTGTCGCTGCAGCGGCCGACCAAGCGCGCGCCGAGATCGTCCAACACCAGTTCAATCATATCCGGCGGCGGATTCGAGATGGCCCACGGCCCGGCGTAGACTGGCTGGAAGCCTGCCACGACGCTGCGCACGATAAAGCACGGTGGCGCGGAGGCTGGTGGCGGCCACGGCATGACAAATTGACCGGCGGCATCGGTCATCGTGCGGGTCCCCGGAATCATTCCCAGCGGCGTGCGTGATGCTTGTCGAAACACATCGGGCTGGGCATCGCGGCAATATTCAGCCCAGACGGCGATATTGGTCAGCAGCGCGCCGGATCGCAACCGCACCCAGCCGCGCAGCGTCTCCCCTGCCTGAATAATGGGCGGCAGCGACGGCGTGGCACGCTCGGTTGCAGACGACGTTGTTTGTTGAGCGCGAACAACTGTCTGGGTCGTCTGCGGCACACGCGACGCGGCAGTGTTCGTCTTGGTCTCGCGCGCAGCTGGCTTTAGCACGCAGACTCCAAGCACCAGCGCGATAACGGCGGGTAGCAGCCATGCCACCCAACGCCACCATGTATGTGTGTTAGTCAAGCCAGCCAGTCCGTGTGAAAGAACTCGCCGCGCGGTTTGTCGATGCGCTCATAGGTGTGCGCGCCGAAATAGTCGCGCTGGGCTTGCAGCAGATTGGCCGGTAGGCGTTCGCTGCGATAGGCGTCAAAGTAAGCCAGGGCCGAGGAGAAGGCCGGGATCGGCACGCCGCACTTGGTCGCCAGGATGACAACTTTGCGCCAGCTCTTCTGGGCTTTGACGACGATCTTCTTGAAGCCGGGGTCGAGCAGCAGATTGGCCAGCTTTTTCTTGCGGTCGAAGGCGCCCTTGATCTGGCCGAGAAATTGCGCGCGAATAATGCAGCCACCGCGCCACAGCAAAGCGATCGCGCCAAAGTCGAGTTTCCAGTTGTATTCCTTGGCCGCTGCACGCAGCAAGGCGAAGCCCTGCGCGTACGAGCAAACTTTCGCGGCATACAGTGCGTCGCGGACCGCTTCGATTAGCTTGGCCTTGTCGCCGGTCGCGCGCACTTTTGGCCCGCGCAGCTTGGCGGCGGCGGCGACGCGTTCCTCTTTCAGCGCCGAGATGCAGCGCGCGAAGACGGCCTCGGTAATGGTCGGGGCCGGCACGCCCAAGTCCAGCGCCGCAATGGAGGTCCATTTGCCGGTGCCTTTTTGCCCGGCCGTGTCGAGAATGACATCTATCATGGGCTGGCCGGTCTGCGGGTCTTTCTTCTTCAGAATGTCGGCCGTGATTTGAATGAGATATGAATCGAGCTCGCCCTGATTCCATTGCGCAAAGACCTGCTGGACTTCGTCGACCGTCAAGCCCAGCACATAGCGGAGTAACTGATACGCTTCACATATCAGTTGCATGTCGCCGTACTCAATGCCATTGTGCACCATTTTGACGAAATGGCCGGCGCCATCGTTACCAATCCAATCGCAGCAGGGCGTGCCATCATCAACTTTGGCGGCGATGGCCTGGAACAGTGGCTGAACTTCCGGCCAGGCGGCAGGCGAGCCGCCCGGCATGATGCTGGGGCCTTTCAGCGCGCCTTCCTCGCCGCCCGAGACACCCGTGCCGATGTACAGCAGGCCGCGCGATTCGACATACGTCGTACGCCGGATTGTGTCCAAAAAGTAGGAGTTGCCGCCGTCAATGATGATGTCGCCTTTTTCGAGATGGGGTAACAGCAGTTCGATGAATTCATCCACCGGCTTGCCCGCCTTCACCATCAGCATCACCTTGCGCGGCTTTTTCAGCACCACGCACAGTTCCTCGATCGAGTGGCAGCCGATGATGCGCTTGCCTTTGGCCGGGCCATCGACAAAAGCATCCACCTTGGCAACGGTACGATTGAAGACCGCGACGGTATAGCCGCGGCTTTCCATATTCAAGACCAAATTTTCGCCCATGACCGCCAGGCCAATCAGGCCAATATCAGCAGAAGACATAGTTCGCTCGCAAAATGAATTACTCCACGCGGACAGCACGCTGCGCCGCGGACAACAAACACATTTGTGTGCAAGCCATGTAATCACCGCGCCGGGCACGGGCAACCGCCGCATGGCCAGCCCTCAGTTTTCAGACGCAGACTAGCGCGCCGGGCAGCGTAGCAAAACCGTTTACCACGCCGGCGCAGTGCACGGCGGCACTTGCGATTCGGGCCCTTTGGCGTCAGTGGCTTGTTTCATTTTCTTCTGTGCGCGCAGGCACTTGTTGCCGCACGGCATGCCTTGCATGCATGGCCCGCCACAGGGGTTCTTGACGTTGTCGCGCGGTTGCATGGCGCCGGGCATATTTCTCTTGGCCCACAACGCTTTGCACTTGTCGCACGGGAGCATGCTCCAAGGCTTTTTACTCTTGGCCCACAACGCTTTGCACTTGACGCACGGCAGCATGCCCCACGGCATGGTGCCTTTGCCGTCGCGGGTCACGACATAGACTTCTTTCTGCACCTGCATGGGCGGGCGTCCCGCCATGAGCGCCTGCATGGACATCGGACGGGCCTGCGGGCGCATGGGCGCGACGCGCTGCGCCGGCTGAATCAGCGGCAGGGACCGCTGGCTCACCTGGCAGATGGTGACATCATCAAAGTAGGCGACACCGGCGGCGCCGGCAACCACGCCGAGGTAGATTGCCTCGGTGCTGCGCGCGAATTCCGGGGCTGGCACGCCGACGCTGTTGTCCAGCACGACGGCGCCGTTCAGCCAATAGCGCGCCACGCCGCGGGTGACATCAATGTCGATCCGGACCGTGTTCCAGACGCCCTGCATCAGCGCCGGCCCGTAGCTCCAGCGCGCTTCGCCATTTGACCAGCGCGTCAGCGCGCGCCCCTGGTCGCCGACCATTTCATAAAACTTCCCGCCGAGTTTCACGCCCAGGTACGGCGTGGCCGCGCCGATCGTGTCGCACAGGATGCGCGCCTCGACGCGCACCACCCCGCCCTGCGGCGTGGCAAAGCCGTAGCCATACAGGCCGTCCCAGATTGGCGAGCTGCCGATCCGAAATGCTTGCGCCAGACTGGCCGCGTAACTGCGCGTAACGACGCAGTGGCCGTCGCCAGTGCGAATGGCGAACCAGCCCATGGGCTCGCGGCCGGCGGTTTCGCTGTCAAAGCACTGCGACAGCAGCACCTCGGTGACGGACTCCGCCGCGGGCGCAGCGAGCAGCGCCGCCGCGTTGCACAGGCCAAGGCACAGCCCGACTGCCATGATCATGAAACGTAGAGTGTTCATACCTGCTCCTTGTGAAGAGGTTAGCGAGACTCCGCCGGGTGTGGCTCTTGGTGGTCAGCGCTGCGACGACGCGACAAACCGACGCGCGACAGGAGCGTGGTCAGTTGGGCGCGCATTGCCGCGCTGATGCCGGCATTGCTGGACATGGCGTGATAGAGTTCGGCGGTGTGATTGCTGCCCAGCGTTTCAAAGACGGTGCCGATCAAGGCATACTTGCGCGCGGCGATGGTGTGGCGCACGGTGGCCAGTGCGCCATGGGCATTGAATTCGGGGCCGCCACGATAGACGTGCAACTGGCGCATCACGCGAAAGAGCGCGAAGGTCGCGCCACCCAAGTCGAGCAGCGGCGTGAAATCAAGTTCGGTGCGGGTGGCCAGCTCACGCCACAGCCAGAGCAGCAGCTCGGCGATTTCGGCGCGCGGTTCGACGAGCGCATGCAGGGCCGGCTCGATCAAGGCGGTGTGCTGGTGGGCGCGCAGGGCGTTGGTCATGCGTTCGATCAGCGCCAAGGGTGCTTGGGGCAGCGTCAGGCCATAGAGTTCAGGCCAGCGCGGATCGGCCTCCGGCAGCAGGGCTGTCAAGGGTTCGATGAAGAGGGGTTCCCAGCCGCACCAATGGGCCACGTGGACACAATGGGCCGGGTCTGCCAGCCAGCGCGGATCATAGTCGGGCGTCACGCAGCCACACGCATCCGTGCTGGCGCGCAAGGCCAACCAGGCGAAGAACGCCGCGACCGTGCCGTCCGCGGCCCGGGTGTACTCCTGCAACACTTCGGCGACATAGGCAATATAGGTGGCATCGCCGGGCACGCCCCTGCGCACTTGCTGGGCATAGCGCACCAGGATCGCGATTTTCTCACGCACCGAGGAGGCGTGGTCGAATTCACGAATGCGGGTTTCGACGTAATCCCGCGGCGAGTCACGCAGGGCCAGGGCCGGTTGCGGCCCCACGCCCACTTCGAGGTGCGGATCATGCGCCAAGGTCTGGCGTACGGCACTCCACCATTCTTTCCAGGACGCGGCCGGCACGGCCACGTTGGTCAGGGCATCCCGCAGTTCACGGAAGGTCGCGCGTTTGCCGGAATAGCGCAAGAAGCGCCGCACCAGGGCGGCCGGATCTGTCTGGGCCTCACGCTGGAGTTGCTCGTTGCGAAAGGTATGCAACACGCGAAAATCATCATCGCCCAATGGTTCGTATTGCGACTGGTAGGTGAGCAGGGTCGCGCGGTATTCTTGCTGGCCGTCGTGCAATTGCAGCGCGTCGTCGTGCGGGTCAAAGCCCACGATTTGGACAGGAATGCGCCGGCTGCGATGGAGGGCAAAGACGCCCGGCCGCAAGGCACCGCGGGTCTGGATGTAGTCGAGCGCGGTTGCCAACGGCGCGTCGTCCAGCAAGCCGCTGCGCTGGACAATGCCGGGCAGCGCCTGATTGTCGGCCGCGGCCGCGCAGATGGCATGGCCGAGCACGCGGCGCACTTCCACGTCATCGGGAAACCACTCGAGCACGCGCACCGCCAGCACCTGGGCGCGCGGATCATGGCGCTCATCCAGTGCTTCCAGCAGCATCGCGCTCAAGGTCCGCGCGCGTTCGGCTTCCTTGGCCTTGATCAGCCATTCCAACACATGCAGCATCTCGTCAAGATCAGGCGCGGGCTCTTCCAACGTCTGCATCCACGCGTCGTCCAGCAGCGCAAAGGCGCGCTCGTTGGCCAGGGCAATTAATGATTTTGCTTGCATGCTTGTGGTGTCACGTGATGAATCTGATCGCCAGCGGCCACAGCCGTACCAGCACCGCACTCAGCCCGCCCGCCGCCACATCATCGGCCATGATGCCCCACCCGCGCGGCAGGCGCTGCAGCCGGCCAATCGGCCAGGGTTTGGCAATGTCCAGCACGCGATTGCAGCACAGGCCAACGACGGTGATGGACAGGCTCGGCGTGACGCCGGCAAAGGTCAAGACGCCGGCGGCCACTTCATCAATGATGATCGCGCCCGGATCGTGCTGGCCACAGGCGCGTTCCGCCCGCCCGCTGGCCCAGACGCCCGCACCGAGCAGGATAACAAACAACAGCAGTTGCAGTTCCAACGCCCAGCCACACTGGCTGGTCGCCAGCCACAGGCCAATCCCGATGCCGGTGCCGAACGTGCCGGGCGCCGGCACGCGTGCGCCGAGACCCGCGCAGGTCGCCACTTGCCAGGCAAGTTTGTCAACGCCGCTCAGTGGGGTGGTCATCGTCATGCGTTCAGGTGTGTTGGCTGTACAGGCTGCGATAGCGCCACAGATAAATAACACCCGACACCAGCGTCAGGAGGGTGATCAGATAAAAAAGCGCCGACAAGTACCGCGGCCCATGGGCCATGCAGAAACGCACCAGCGCGGCCGGCAGGACAGACGCCAAGTCGCCCATGGCATAGTACGTCAGCAGCGCAAATATGCCGATCATTTGCCAGGCGGTCTTGTGCTTGCCAATGGCTTCGGCGGACATGACGGTGTGTTGCTGCAACGCCAACTGGCGTAGGCCGGTGACGATAAATTCGCGCGCGATGATGATCACCAGCATCCATGCTCTAACCACCTGCGGCGGCATGACCACAAAACAGACCAAGGCCGAAATCACCAGAAGTTTGTCGGCCAAGGGGTCCATCAACCGGCCAAAATCGCTCTCCATGCCATAGCGCCGCGCCAGCAGGCCATCCAGCCAATCGGTCAAAGCTCCCACGGTAAACAGTGCCAACGCAAGGCACTTCCCGCCGCGCATATCCGTCAGCAACGCGGGAATCAGCACCGGGGGGATGCAAAAGCGTGCGAAGGTTATGCGGTTGGCCAGATTCATACCAAACTTATTATACCGTATTTGCCGGCCGCGCGACAACCCGGCCATGCAGATCATACGGTTCGGCGCGGGTGATGCGCACCGGTACAATCTGACCGAGCATCCGGCGCGCGCCACGCACCTGCACGCAATTGTCGACATCCGGCGCGTCAGCGCGGCGCCGGCCGTGCATGCCGCCGGGCGCGCGGCGCTCGATGATGACCGGTACGACGGTGCCGATCTGCGCGCAATTATGTTGGTGCGCAATGCGCTGTTGCAGGCGCAGGATGGTTGCCCGCCGGCGCTGCTTCGCGCGCGCGCTGCACGTGTCCAGCAGCGCGCCCGCCGGCGTGCCCTGTTCAGCCGAATAGGGAAACACACCGACATGCTGAAATGCGGCCGTCTGCACAAACTCGCGCAATTCGCGAAACGCCGCGCGTGTCTCGCCGGGATACCCGACGATAAAGGTCGTCCGCAGCGCCACGTCCGGCAGCCGCGCGCGGATGGCCGCCAGCACACGCTCCGTTACGGCGCGCCCCGGCCGGCGCATGCGCCGCAGCAATGCGTCATTGATGTGCTGCAAGGGCATGTCAATATAGTGGCAGATGGCGGGCTCGCGCGCCATCACCGTGAGCAGTTCATCCGTCACGCTGGCCGGATGCATGTACTGCACGCGCATCCAGGCCAGGCCCGGCAGCGCGCACAGCGCGGTCAGGAGTTCCGCCAGCGAGCGGCGCGGCCGCAAATCGCGGCCATACGCGCTGGTGTCTTGGGCGATCAGGTTCAGTTCACGCACGCCTTCCGTCAGCATGCGGCGCGCGTCGTCAACCAGGGTCTGGAACGGCACGGAGGTGTAGCGCCCACGGATGGAGGGAATCGTGCAAAACGCGCAGTGATGATCACAGCCGTCTGCAATCCGGAGATAGGCGCTGTGCCGCGGCGTCAAGCGGATCGGCAGATGGTCGGTCGGCGCCGCCAGCGGCGCAAGGGAGAACCATTGGTGCACGCAGGCCGCCACGCCGTCGGCATCCCGCACGCCCAGCCAGGCGTCAACGCCGCGCACGCGCGCCGCGGCTTCCCCATGGCGCGCCGGCAGGCACCCGCACACAATTAGTTTCTGGCCTGCCCGTTTGCCGCGCGCCAAGGCGCGAATGTGCCGCCATGATTCGTCTTCCGCCGCGCGGATGAAGGCACACGTATTGACCAGCAACACATCGGCCGCGCGCGCCGTGGCGCACAAGACACAGCCACCCGGCAACAAGCGCCCGAGGATTGCCTCTGTATCCACCTGATTCTTTGCACAGCCCAGACTTATCAGATGGACGCGCGCCATCACGGCAACGCCGGCAGCGGTTCGTGCGCATCGAACACCGGCCGGTACTCCGCCATGATGCGGGCCGTGTCATCCGGCGTGCTGATCGTCACCGTGCCGCCGCCACGTCCCGCGCCGCCGGCAAGATAGATCACGAGCATGACCATGACCAGCGCGCCGATCACCAGGAACAAGGGGCGCTGCAACAGCCGCCCGATGCCGATCGAGACATGATAACTGACACCTGGCTGATGCGCCGGCGGCAGCGTCACTTCGATGGTATGCTGCGCGCCAAATTCCTGCGCCAGTTGTTTGCCGTCCAAGCCAAGCGCGTTGCCATACATGTGGATGAAATTTTTGGCATAGAACATCGCCGGCAGATCATTATAGCGGTTGTTCTCCAACGCTTCAAGATAGGTTGGCTTCAACTTGGTCAGCGCGGCGGCTTCCGCGAACGACAAGCTGCGCTCTTGGCGCGCCCGCCGCAGGCGTTCACCAATGCTGATAAGCGGCGCGGCGCCGGGCCGGGCCGGGGTGGGTGATTTCGGCGTGGTTGTCATGGCGGTCCCCATGGGCTTAGCGTTCATCGTCGGTGCGTGGCGGCCAGTCTTCGACCAGGATATCGCGCGGCTTCGCCCCGCGTTTCGGCCCGACAATCCGCTGCGCCTCCATCATATCGATCAAGCGAGCCGCGCGCGCATAGCCGACCTGCAGCACGCGCTGCAAATACGAGGCGCTGGCTTGCCCGGATTGCAGCACCACCTGAATGGCCTCGTCGAATTTCTCGTCCATGTCCATCTCGGGCGCGCCGGCATTGGTGTGCGCTTCACCCAGTTCAACATAGGTTGGCGCACGCTGTTCGCGGATGAAGGTGGTCACCTTCCGAACTTCTTCTTCCGAGACGAATGCGCCTTGGATGCGCATCGTCCGCGGCACGGCCGGTGCTTTGTAGAGCATGTCGCCTTTGCCAAGCAGTTTCTCGCTGCCCTGTTCGTCAATAATCACGCGTGAATCCACGCCCGACGCCGTCCGAAATGCGATCCGGGCCGGGATGTTGGCCTTGATCAAGCCGGTGATCACATTGGTTGAGGGCCGCTGAGTCGCCAGCACCAGATGAATGCCGGCCGCGCGTGCCAGCTGCGCCAGCCGGATGATTTTGCGCTCAATCTCGTCCGCCGCCACCAGCATCAAGTCCGCCAGCTCATCAATCACCACCACAATGTAGGGCAAGTGCGGCGGCAAATCGAATTCCTGCGTGCCCACTTGCACCCGCAATAGTTGGGTGTTTTCCACCCGTTTGACGTTGTACATGCTGATATTGCGCACGCCCAGCCGCGCGAAATACTTGTACCGTTTTTCCATTTCCAGAATGAGCCAGTCCAATGCTTCCGGCACTTTGCCCGGATCGTTCAAGACCGGGACCAATAGATGCGGCAAATTGTGATACGGCACCAATTCGACATGTTTCGGATCCACCAGCACCAATTTGAGTTGATCCGGCGCGAAGCGGTAGAGCAAGCTCAATAAAATAGTGTTGATGCAGACCGATTTGCCCGAGCCCGTCGCGCCCGCCACCAGCAAATGCGGCATGTCCGTCAGGTCATCCAGAAACGTTTCGCCGCTAAGCGTCTGCCCGAGCGCCAAGGGCATCACTTGTTTTTTCTGGGCCGCGGCATACTCCTTGGACTCCACCAGCTCGGAGTACATGACGATCCGCCGCACCTCGTTCGGCAGCTCGATGCCGACCGCGTCGCGGCCCGGTATCGGCGCCACAATCCGGATGCTCTTGGCCTTCATTGCCAGCGCAATGTCGTGCTCCAAACTGGTGATGCGATTGACTTTCACGCCCGGCGGCGGCTGCACTTCATAGCAGGTAATCACCGGCCCGCAAATGGCATTGGCAACATGGGCCTCGATGTCAAACTGCTTGAATGTCTCTTCAAGTTTGATGATCGCGCGATTGGCCGCCTCGCGCACTTCTTCGGTATTGCTGATCTCGGCCTGGTCCAGCAATTCAATCTTGGGCATGACATACGGCGGCAACTCTTCCGGCTCTTCGGACGCCGGCGGCGGCAGCACCACCGGTGCAGGTGGCGTGCTGGGCGCAAGCGGCGCGACCGGCGGCGCGCTTTCCGCGGGCAGATCTGTTGCACCATCGGCCTCGACCAGCTTCTTGGCCTTGCGCGCACGCTGCTTGTGCATGGCCTGCTCGCCGGTGATCACAATCAGGGGCTCCTTCTTGCGTGCCAGCGCGGACCGCGTCAGCAAGGCGCGCGTGCCAAGCCAGGCCCACACTGCCGCGCTGCGCACCTGCGCACCAAGCCAGACGCAGCCGTGCAACAGCCAGCCCAGCAGGCGCGCCAGCACCCGCCCCACCACACAACCGCCGTGCCAGACGCCGCGCAAACTGGCGTCAAACAGAAACAGCGCTTCGATCAAGATCATGCCCAGCAGGATAATCGCGGTGCCGGGCGTGCCACAGCGCCCACGCAGGGACGCCACCAGCACTTGTCCGATAAGCCCGCCCGCCGTGTCGGCATGCACGGTACGCGCGATGTTCACCGGCACGGCCATCTCCGCCAAGCCCGCACTCGTCGCGGTCAAGATCACTAGCACGATAGCCCGCAGCACCACCATCCTCAGTGAGGGAAACACCACGCGTCGAAACACCATCACCGCCAGCGCGCCCATGAACACCGGAAAGGCGTAGGCCGCCAGCCCCAACGCCTCAAACACGCCGTGGGACAGCCACAAGCCGAGCACACCGACATAATTTGTGCAGGGCTGGCGCGGCACATGATCCCACGACTGCCGCGGATCGTACGAGACCAGTGCCAGGATCAGCAGCAGCGCCAGCATCGCCAGTGCGATCGCGACGTACTCGCGCCAGCGCGCCGGATGCCGCAGTTCCTGGATTTCCGTCCCACGCGTGATCATTCCGGATCAGGTCCCGTAAAAATTCGCCACCAATGCCGGCAGGTCATTGGTCGCCAGATCAATGATGCGAATTTCGCGCGCCGCGTTTTGCGCCGAATCGGACGCATGCGCCGTGTTCACCATCACATCCCGTCCAAACTCCTTGCGCACCGTCGCCGGCGCGGCCTTGCTCGGATCCGTGCTGCCCAGTTGCGCGCGAATCATGTTGA
Source organism: uncultured bacterium (assembly GCA_964397565.1). Classification (GTDB taxonomy): domain Bacteria; phylum Auribacterota; class UBA3054; order UBA3054; family JAPLST01; genus JAPLST01. The sequence continues at coordinate 40,708 of CAYNJC010000026.1, read as the reverse complement.
CGGCGTCCACCCCTTGGTACACCAGCGCCAAGCAGGTCTCGCTGCCCGGCACGGGCCAGTCTGCGTGCGGCGTCTGCCACGGATTGCGGCCCGTCATGAACTGCACAATTTTGCCGAATTCGTGATCCGCATTGGCGTTTTTCAGCTCCTGCGCCAGGTGCTCGGCCACTGCCACGGAAATTGGAAACTCGAACGCGCCTTGCAGCGCAGCAAAGGCCTTGTCGCGCACCTTGTCCGCGAATTTGTCGACGAATATGTCGCGCACCGGCCCGTAAAATTCCATCGCCTGCGCGACGGAAATATGGATGACCTTGATGGCGATGACAAACAGACCCGTCTTGGCAAACAAATCCACGACGGTGCCCATGCGTGTGCGCGACTGCGCCAGCGTGTCGGGTTTGAACATCACCAGCGTGTGTTCCGGGGTGACGCCGTCCGGATACCGAATGACATCGTGCAGAATGCCGCTGTCACGCGCCGAATGCTTCAACCACACATCAATCTGGCGGCGGGCCTGCGCGACGGTGCGCGCGATCAGCACCGCCGGCTCGAAGTAGACCAGCCGGCCATGCTCATCCTTGATGAAGTCACCATAGGTGTCGCGAATGGTCTCCCCCACCGTCTGGCGGATAATCGAGCCGACCACTTCGTCGCGCACGCACGCCACCGCATCTTCGCCCTCGACCAGCAGGAACATGACCCGCCGACGCTGGCCCTGCGCGTCCGGCAGGTAGTGTGTCCGCACATATTCGCGCACCAGCAGCTCGACCTCGCGCTGTTCCGGCCCGACGTGCTCATCGACGGTCAGCGTCTCAATATATTCTTCAACTAGTTCCTTGCTCGGCGCAAACATGCGTGCGCCAAGCAAGCGCAGGCTCGACGAGCGCGACAGCAGCCGGCTGATCACCCCGCCCGTGCGCGACTTGGACATCGTATAGGGATTAATCAGCACATACGCCAGTTCATTCATCACCACCCCATCATCCTGAGTAAAAAGAAAAAGGCAGAATCTGCGCCGCGGATTCCACCTTGTCTAACCGGCTCTCGCGGTCCGCCAGCAGCCGTCCGCGCCCGCGTCTTACCACGACAGCGGCGCTTTCATGTTGGGCTCGCGTTCCCACTGCTCCGGCGTATTCCACGGCAGCGTGCTGCCATCGTCGCGCTGGGTTTCCGGCGCCGAGCAGCCCTGCAGCAGCCCGCCGCACAGCAACGCCAGCACCACCGGCCATGCGCGCCACGCCGCGCCACGCCTGCGGTCTCGCATGCCTTAGTTCTTGACCGTGTCGGTTTCGCGCACCGGATCGGCCGGGTCGATCAGGCTATCCACGGTCGCCACGGATAGTTGATCGTTGCCTTCCACCAGTTTCTGCACAGTCACTTTACCGATCAAGTGATTGTCGCGGATTACTTCCAGTTTCGTCCCGACCGGCACGCTGTCATCCGCGCCCAAATCTAAAATCAGAAATTCTTGCTCGCGGTTCACTACCAGGACATTGCCATGGAACTTCTTTTCCGGCTCGACCGCAATTTTGTTGGCCAGCAACATGCTCTTATAGCGTTCCGCCACATCCGCCGCCGCTTTCTCCTTGGTTTGCCAATCCTTCACGGTGGCGTCCAGTGCGCTGATCCGGGTGTCCTTGGCCTTGATGGTCGCCTCGCGTTCCGCCACCGTGTCTTTGGTCGCCTTGTGCGCGGTCTGCTCTTGCGTCAATACCTCTTGCGCCGCGCCAATGTCTTTCTTGGCCTTTTCAAGTGCCGCTTCGTTCGCGGCCATGGTTTCGCTCAATTCTTTTTTCGCGTCCGCCACCTTCGATTCCATTTCATCCTTCAATTTCTGAATCTCCGTGCGCGCCTTCTTCAGGTCGCCGTCGCGCAACGCCAGCGTGCCGGTCACATCCGCAATCGCCTTCGCCTGTCCTTCAACCAGCGCCGCATACACCGCGTTGGTTGACGCCAGTTCGGCGATCACCTGCTTTTTCGCGCTCGCCGTGGTGATTAGAAAAAAGCCCAGCGCCAGCACGGCAACCGCCAACACAACCACTCCGATCAACAGTCCATTTTTCATTGCAGCTCCTGTCAATAGTTAGTTCAAAAAATCAATACGGTGAAGTATAGCAAATTCGCAATTTTTCGTCAAACCACCCCGCCCGTCCCCGGTTCCGGCGCCCGTTTGGCTTTGAGCGGACAGCCGGCGCCATGTGCGCACCCGGCCCGCGGTAGACCGTGCGACCCGGGCCGCCGCCCGCCGCGCGCCGCGCGAAGAACAAGCCGTGATTGGGCAAGCGCCGCTTGGGCACAAGCTCGACATCAAAGCCGTGCTGATTCAAGTGCGCTGCCAGCGCGTCCATCTGTGCGCGCGGGTCGTCCGGCTGGACATTGTGGTATTCGCCGGCGATCCGTTCGATGCGGCCCAGCACCTCGGCCGGCGCGGCGTAGAGGATATCGTATTCGCCGCCTTCCACATCCATTTTCAGCAAGCCGCAGCGCGTGATGGCATGCTCGGCAAACACGGCCGCCAAGGTGGTCGCCGGCACATCTTCAAACGCCTGCGTCTGATGCAACTCGGCGATCGGATACTGGGAGAACCCGCCACTGTAGCTGGTGTTGATCGGGCAATAGATGCGCATGCGGCCGACGCTGCTGCTGACCGCCGCACGCACGCACGTCACGTGACGATACGAGGCGGTGTTCTCCTGCAACCGCGCGAAATTTTCCGGCATTGGCTCGTAGCAGATCACGCGCGTTGCGTGCTGCGCAATCCGGCAGGCAAACATGCCGACATTCGCGCCCAGGTCGACGACATCGCCGCCCAAGCGGTTCTCCCAGCCGCGCAACTGATACTCGTCCTGGGCAAAGATGCGCCGGAAAATCGTGGCGTCCTGCTGGGCCGCGCGCAGGACAATGACCGCGCCGTTACGCAAGATCACTTGCATATCACCGCGCCGCGCGACATACTGACACGTCACATCCCACGCGTTGGCCACTTGCCGCCGCAGCTTCCAGTACAATCGCGCTTGTTTGTAAATGTTCAATCCGTTCGTGCTCCGGTGTCGTCGTTGCAATCCGGGCGTCGCGTTACGGCGCCGCCGGCGGTCGCTCGTTCATGCGCTGAAAGATGGTCGTCAAGGCCGCGACCGCGCCGCCCACATCGGCTATATTGGTCGGCAGCAGCACGGTCGTGCTGGCCTTGGCGACTTGGGCAAAGGCGATGACATATTGCTCGGCCACGCGCAAGCTGACCGCCTGCGAACCGCCCGGGGCCTGGATCGCCTCGGCCACCCGGCGAATGCCCTCCGCGGTCGCCTCCGCAATCATCAGGATCTCTTTGGCGCGGCCCTCGGCGACATTGATCTGGCGCAGTTTTTCGCCCTCGGAAATCTGAATATTCTGCAGTTTCTCGCCTTCGGCGCGATTGATTCTGGCCATGCGATCACCCTCCGATTCGGCGATCAGCGCGCGTTTCTCACGTTCAGCCCGCATCTGCTTCTCCATCGCGTCGCGGATGGTCTGCGGCGGCTCAATGTTCTTGATCTCATAGCGCACCACTTTCACGCCCCACGAATCGGACGCTTCGTCCAGCACTTTGACAATGGCCGTGTTGGTCGCCTCGCGCTCCTCGAAGGTGCGATCTAATTCGAGCTTGCCGATCAACGAGCGCATCGTGGTCTGCGCCAACTGGATGGTCGCAAAGCGATAATCCATGATGCCGTAACTGGCTTTGCACGGATCGGTCACCTGCAAATACAAAATGCCGTCCACCTCAACCGCAATGTTGTCGCGCGTGATGCAGCGCTGCGGCGGCACGTCAATGGCTTGCTCCTTTAAGGTGTGCTTGTACGCAATCTTGTCAATGAAAGGGATCAGAATGTGAAACCCCGAGTTCAGCGTGCGACTGTATTTGCCCAGCCGCTCGATGATATACACCGTCTGATGGGCCACCGTCTTGGCCGTCTTCAACAACGTGATCAAGATCAGCACGGCAACCACAATCGCAATCAAGACGGGCACTGTCATAACCACCTCCTTGCGGGGATTACGTTACTGTTACCATGCATACGCTTCCGGCGCCGGGCCACGCGGCCCGGGCCACACTTCGTCCACGGCGCGCAACGCCGCTGCGTCCAGGGTGACGTCCAGGCAGCGCACACTATCCTCAAGCTGTTCCAGCGTGCGCGGCCCGGCGATCACGGCCGCCACACCCGGCTGCTGCAGCGCCCATGCGGTCGCCACGTCGGCCGGCCGTGCGCCCAGTTCGCCGCACAGCCGCACATAGGCTGCCAGGTTGTCGCCGAAGCGCGCAAACTCACGCTGCAAGCGCGCGGCCGCCCGCGGCCCGCGCGCCTTGTCGCGCGCCGGATTTGCCAGAAAGCCGCGGTTCAACGTGCCCCACACCAGGACGCCAATCCCATACTGGCGACACGCCGGCAGCACATCCGTCTCGATCTGCCGGTAACACAAATTATACAAACTTTGCTCGGAAATGATCCCCGGCAGGTGCCGCGCCCGCGCCGCTTCTTGGGCTTGCGCCAAGTGCCAGCCGGCAAAATTGCTGCTGCCGACATAAATGATTTTCCCCTGGCGCTGCAAGGTCTCGAAGGCCTGCCAGATCTCATCCCACGGCGTGGCCCGGTCAATGTGATGCATCTGGTACACATCAATATGATCGGTCCGCAAGCGTCGCAAACTGGCCTCGCAGGCCGTGCGGATATGATATGCCGACAAGCCACCCTCGTTCGGCCCGTCAGCGGTCTGCATATACACTTTCGTCGCCAACACAATGTGGTCACGCCGCCCGCCACCTTGCGCCAGCCAATCGCCAATGATCGTCTCCGTCACGCCCTTGCCAGCCTGCCAGCCATAGACATTGGCCGTGTCAAACAGGTTGATGCCGAGTTCGAGCGCGCGCTCCATGATCCGCACGCTGTCGGCCGCGCTGGTCTCCGGCCCGAAATTGAGCGTGCCCAGCGCAATCCGGCTGACGCGCACACCACTGCGCCCGACCTGGCCATAGGTCATGCGCGTGCCGCGTGGTTTGTGCGAAATGGATTCATATCTTATGAGATATTGTAACGATTCTCCACGCCGGATGCAACCATTTTGCTATACTATATACCATAAGACAATTTTATACCTGCAACCAAGGCTTGATATGAAGAGGAATTTTGTATCGCTGGGCGCATGTGCCGGTTGTCTGTGGCTGTGTGGCACGCCGCTGCACGCGGCAAAAAATGCCGCATCCATGGCTGGTTTGGCGGATGTCGCGCGCGTGCCGCTGACCTCCACCACGTGGGCGGAAGGCATTGCGCTCAACGCGCCGGCCCCAGTTGATGACGTCCCTGCCGCCCAAGCCGCGTTTGTCCAGCAGTGCCAACGCGACGGCCTAGCCGTGCGCTGGCAGGCCAATGCCAAAGCCTATGCACTCGTCGCCCGCGATGCCGCCTACATGAGCGCCTGGCGCACATCGTGTGACACACTGCGTCGGGCGCTGCCGTGGCCGGCTGCCCGCCTGGCTGTCCGTCACGTGCAGCTCAAATCCGGCGCACTTGCGCTGGATGCGCCAGCCATCACCACAACACCCGGCTGGTATTTTGTCGCTGCCGACAGCGCCCGTGACCTGGCCGCGCTGCACAGTGAAGATTACGTCGGCGACGGCACCTGGCTCGTGCGCCTGAACGCCACCAGCAACCTCGCCCGCGCCCGCGCCGTAGCCGCCCTGCTCCCCTGCCACAAACTCGATCCCCTGCTGTTCAACCCGGACGCCTACACGTTGGGCGATGATCCGCAGTATCGCGTCATTGCCTTGCACGGATTTCAACAAACAGGCCCGGCGGCTTTGTGCCAGGCTATTCAGGATTGCAGCGGCGAGGTGCTCTCGACCATTCACTTGATTCCCGCCGTCATCGGCCGCGTGCCGCTGAAAGCCATTGCCGCGCTGGCCGCGCGCGATGACGTCAAATGGATCGGCAAAGCTCGGCCCGCCCTCGGCCTGGGCAATGATAACACCCGCGCGGTCCTCGGCGCCAATACTGCCCAAGCGCCGCCCTACAATTACCTCGGCAACAATGTAGACGTACTGGTCTACGACGGCGGCATCGCCGACAATCACATCGACTACAGCAGTCGCCGCACCGTCGGCGAGCCCAACCCCACGCACTATCACTCCACCCACGTCGCCGGCACGGTCCTCGGCGACGGCAGCGCCAGTGCCGGCCAGTATCGCGGCATGGCCCCGGCCGCGCGCCTGATTTCCTATGAATATGATTTCACCGGCACGATTTTCTACAACAATCCCGGCGATCTTGAAACCAACTATTTCGTCGCCATCAACACCTACGGCGCGGATATCGCCAATAATTCGATTGGCATGAACATCGCCGCCAATGGGTATTCCGCCGCGTACTATGGCGATTATGAAACGTCCTCGATCTTGATGGATGAGATCACCCGCGGCCGGCTTGGCAAACCGTTTCTGTCCGTCTGGGCCGCCGGCAACGAACGCGGCTATGTCACCGGCTATCGCAACATCAGCCCGCCGCAATGCGCCAAGAACACGCTGGTGATCGGCGCCACCCAGTACAACAACAACCAGGCCACGACCTTCACCAGCTGGGGCCCGCTCGATGACGGCCGGCTCAAGCCCGACTTGAGCGCACCCGGTTACAATGTCAACTCGTGTTACGGCACCACCGCGTATCAATTGCTCTCCGGCACCAGCATGGCCTCGCCGGCCGCCTGCGGCTCGGCTGCGTTGCTGTTCGAATGCTGGCGTGCCACCCATGCCGGCGCCGACCCCTCGCCGGCAATGATCAAGTCCGTCTTGATCAACACCACGCTCGATCTCGGCGCGCCCGGCCCCGGCTTCGACCTCGGCTACGGCCTGCTCCAAATTGTGCCCGCCCTTGATCTCGTCCGGGCCGGCAATGCAGTCGAGGCGGCCATCACCCACAATGCCGTTCGCCGCTTTCCCCTGATCGTGCCTGCCACGGCCGCCGTCGTGCGCGCCACCTTGGCGTGGAGCGACCCGCCCGCCAGCGCGCTGGCCGCGGTGGTCTTGGTCAATGATCTCGATTTGCGTTTGATTGATCCCAACAATCGCGTCTTTTTGCCCTGGGTACTTGATCCGAATAATCCCGCCAATGACGCCACGACCAATGCGCCCGACCGGCTCAACAACGTCGAGCAAGTCTTGGCCACCAATCTCACCCCCGGCGTATGGTATGCCGAAGTGCGCGGTTTCACTATTGCCAGCGGCGTCTCGCAGACGTTTGCCCTGTGCGCCAACACCCTGTTGCGTGATGTCGGCAGCGCCGGCGTCATCCAGTTTGACCAGCCGGCCTATTGCCCACCCACGATGGCGCAGATTGAGCTGCGCGATTGGGACCTCACCAACCAAGCCACCTATGCCCTGCTCGTCCGCAGCACGCGCGAACCGGCCGGCGAATCGGTCCTCGTTACCCAAACTTCACCCGGCTTGTTTCTTGGCTCGCTCATCCTCACCAACGCGCCACCCGCCGCCGACGGCCTACTCAGCGTCGAGAATGCCGCGACGATCACGGTCGTCTATGTGGATGCCTCCGACGGCATGGGCGGCGTCGCCATCACCAATACCGCCACCGCTCTGATTGACCTCGCCGCGCCGGTCATCTCCGGCGTGGTCGTGACCAATGTCACCGATACCTCGGCCACCATTCTCTGGCAGACCGACGAAGCCGCCCGCGGTAACTTCCACCTGCTCGCACCACCGTACTATCTCGGCGGCGCATTGCCGGCAACCGTCCACAGTGTCGCCCTCACCAATCTGTCCGCGGGCACCACCTATGCCTTCTTTTTGTCCGCCCAGGACATGTTTGGCAACACCGCGACCAATGACAACGGCGGCCTGTTGTTCTCCTTCACCACCAAACTTTTCATGCCGGTCTGGCAAAGCACGGCCGAACTCGGCGAGCCGCTTGCCTGGGCTGCCACTGGGATCTGGCACCAATCCACGCGCCGCCCGCTGGCCGGCGCGCGCTCGTGGTATTGCGGCAACGAGGCGGCCGGCCTCTACGACAACAGCATTTCGTCCGCCCTGGTCAGCGTCGCCATCACGGTCACGACCGCCTCGGCCTCGCTGCGCCTGCGCGAATTCATCAGCACGGAATCCGGCTATGATTATTGCTCTGTCCAAGTCACGACCAATCGCGGTGCGCGCTGGCATGACCTACGCCCGCCCTTCAGCGGCTCGAATTATGTCCGCGATGTTGTCCTGCCACTGACAGGTTTCACGCCCGGCATCCTCCAACTGCGCTTCCTGTTCACGACCGACAGCTCAGTCGTGCGCGAGGGCTGGTATCTCGACGCGCTCCAGCTCGGCGGCTATGTCGAAAGCGACCTCATTGCCATCGGACAGAGCGTCGCCGATCCACCGCCCAACGGCGACAGCGACGGCTTCATCGAACCCGGCGAGACGATTGCCCTGCGCACCCTGCTGTTCAATGGCCGCGCCACTGCACTGACCAATCTGACCGGCACGCTCTCGTGTGCCAGCCCCTTCGTTGCCATGCTCGACGATACGCACAACTTCGGCACGGTCATGCCGGGCGTCTCGTGCTCGAATGATGTCCCCTTTGTGTTCACGATCGCGCCCGGCGCAACCAATGGCGCGCCCTTGTCGTTCGTGCTTGCCTGTGCGGCCGACGACGGCACGGTCGTGTCCAATCCGTTCACGCTGGCCGTCACCCTGCGCTATGCCATCGCCGGCCTTGCCCGCGATATCGCCGATCATACGGCTATCACCAACGCGTGGGTGTATTGGCAGGACAGCAGTATCCACGTCGCAGCCGCCAACGCCGTTGGCGCATTTCTCGTCAGCGGGCTCGAGCCGCGCGCGTACACGGTCTGGGCCGACGCGGATGGCTACAGCGCGTCCGACGCGCTGAACCTCACCTGTCCGCCCGACGTCGCCGGCCTTGTCCTCGAACTCGGCAAACCCGTGCCGGTCTGCTTCCCCACCTCCTTCAATCTGCAATTGCTGCAAGACGTCCGCACTATTGAAATCCTGACCGTCTCCAACGCCGGCTTCGGCACCCTCGCCTACACCCTCGCACCCAGCAATAATTTCTCCCTCGCACAGGGCTTCGACAATGCCGGTACGTACCGTTGGATCGATAGCGATACCCCCGACTGTCCCGCCTTCGCCTGGATAGATATCAGCACCAACGGCCAGGTCATGACGCTCGGCGACGATCAGATTTCGGACCGTTTGCCGCTGGCACATGTCTTCCCGTTTTACAGCCAGACACTCTCCGGCCTGTGGATCGGCGCCAATGGCGGCATCGCCTTGCACACCACCAGCAATGTGCCGGTGTCGAATGCCACGCTGCCCGCCAGCACGGCCTCGCCGGAGCTCATTGCGCCGTTTTGGGACGATCTCAATCCCGCCAGTGGCGGCACGATTTATTTCAAGTCGTTCGCCGATAAAACGGTCGTGTCGTATGTCGGCGTCAAGCGCTATGGCGAATCGGCCAGCGCGGTGACCTTCCAAGTCATCCTCAACGCCAACGGCACGATTCGCTATCAGTATCTCGGGATGCACGGCACGTTGACCAGCGCCACCATCGGCTGGCAAGGTGACAACCGCAGCAAATATGCGCAAGTGGCCTATAACACCAGCTATGTGCGCAGCAACCTGGTGGTCGCAATCGGCCGCGGCTACGAGTGGTTGCAGCTCGGTAGCGCCGCCGGCAGTGTCCGTCCTTTTGCAGCGACCAATCTGGCGGTCGCGTTCGACACCCACAACGTCAGCACCGGTATCTACGCCGGCGCGGTCACCCTCTATTCCGAGGGCGGTACGGTGGCAGTGCCGGCGACACTCACGGTCGTGCCCGAGCCGGTGCTGTTGATCGCGCTGCTAGGTGCGCTGCTCGCGCTTCGAATAGTCCGCCACGTCTGACTCGTCCGCCCTGTCCGACTGGCCTACCACGCGTACGCTTCCGGCGCCGGCCCGCCCGGCCCCGGCCAGATTTCGTCCAGCGTTTTCAGCGTCGCCGCATCCAGCGTCAGGGCCAGTGCCGGCAGGCTCTCGTCCAATTGCGCCAGCGTGCGCGGGCCGATGATCGGCGCCGTCACCGCCGCTTGCTGCAGCAGCCACGCCAATGCCACCACCGCCGGCCCGGCGCCTAATTCTTTGCACATGGTTTCATAGCGTTGCAGTTGGTCGCGGTGCTGCGTGACGCGCTCCTGCACGTGTGTGCTGGCCCGCCGCCCGGCCGCCGCCTGCGCCAGTGCCCCGCCCAGCAACCCGCCCGCCAACGGACTCCACGGCATCACGCCGAGGCCGTACGCCTGGCACGCCGGCAGCACTTCCAGTTCGACCTGCCGCGCCGCCAGGTTGTACAAACTTTGCTCCGAAATCAACCCAAGAAAATGGCGCGCGCGCGCCGCGGCCTGCGCCTGCGCAATGTGCCATCCCGCAAAATTGCTGCTGCCGCAATACACGATTTTGCCTTGTTGCACCAGCACGTCCAGCGCCTGCCACATCTCATCCCACGGCGTCGCCCGGTCAATGTGATGCATCTGGTATAGATCAATGTGATCCGTCTGCAAACGACGCAAACTGTCGTCACAAGCCGCGCGCAGGTGCAGCGCCGACAGTTTTGCCTGATTCGGCCCATCGCCCATCTCGCCATACACTTTTGTCGCCAGCACGACGTTGTCACGCCGCCCGCCGCCGCACGCGAACCAGCGCCCGACAATCTGCTCAGTCACGCCCTCGCCTTTCTTCCAGCCATACACATCGGCCGTGTCGATAAAATTGATGCCCCGTTCGAGCGCACGATCCATGATCGCAAAGCTGTCCGCTTCGCTCGTCTGCGGCCCAAAGTTCATCGTGCCAAGGCAGAGCCGGCTAACCTTGACACCGCTGCGGCCCAATTGCGTATACGTCATATAGCTCCTCCAGGTCTTATTTAACTTTCAGCAACAGATTCTTCTGCTCGACGATCTCCGCCATCGCGCCAACTTCAATCTGCCGGTCCGCCTCGGCTTTCCACTGCGTGCCTCTCCATTTCACGCGGCCGGCGCGCCCGGGCGTAATCGCCTCGGCCACCTCAACCCGCTGCCCGACGCATTCCTGCACCGGCTTCGACAAGTCATCCCGCTGCGAGGTGAAGCCCGTCAATTGTGCCGTCAGCCAGCGCCGCAGCGTGAATAGCAGCAGCAAGGACAGCACGATCCAGATGCAGATTTGCAGTGCCAGTCGGTCGTGGACGTACGGTAGTAAGGCCGCCAACGTCGCCACAACCCACGCGCTCACGCCGAAGAACACCAGCAAAATGCCCGGCACGAAAAATTCGGCAACCACCAGGATCGCTCCCAGCAGAAACCAGATCACGACGATGTTGTGCAGCATTTCGTTCATTGTCTCACCTCATTGCAGTGTAAAAAGCTCATCAGCATCTGCGGCCGCCGTCGGTGCGGCTGGTGCGGCCAGTGCGGCCGGCGTCTCAGCGGCCTTCGCCTTGGCGCGGGCCGCGCGTTTTGCGCGCGGCGGTTTGGCCGCGTCCGGCGGCGCGTCCGGCGGCGCGGCCCGCGGCGCGGCCGGCGGCGCCGGCGCATGTTCCCGCTCGGCACGGGCAACGCTGGCCGGCACATCTTTCTGGATAATCTTGCGCGCACGCTCCATCATCGTTTTGTTGACCTGCTCCTCGATCGCCACCGGATACGCGCCCGTGAAACAGGCGCAGCAGAAGCCCGGGCCGCCGCCGCACGCCGTCAGCATGCCTTCCAAACTCAAGTACCCCAGCGAGTCGGCGCACAGAAATTGTTGAATCTCCGCAATCGTATGGCGGGCCGCAATCAACTGATCATGACTGTGAAAATCAATGCCGTAAAAACACGGAAAGCGCAGCGGCGGGCAGCTGATCCGCACATGTACTTCTTTCGCGCCCGCCTTCTTCAATTCCGACACGCGTGAAAACGTGGTCGTGCCGCGCACGATCGAGTCGTCCACAATCACCACGCGTTTGCCGCGCACCACGTCCGGCACCACATTCAGCTTTACCCGCACTTTCATGTCACGATCCACCTGGCACGGCGAAATGAAGGTGCGCCCGACGTAATGATTGCGGATATAGCCGATGTCGAGCGGAATCCCGCTTTGTTCGGTATAGCCCAGCGCGGCCGAATTGCCCGAGTCCGGCACGGCCACGACAATATCAGCCTCGACTGGATATTCTTTGGCCAATTGCCGGCCAAGCTGCTTGCGCACCACATGGCAGGTGCGTCCGTCAATGTGGCTGTCCGGCCGCGCGAAATAAACATACTCAAAAATGCACAACGAGGGCGTGGCGTCCGTGCCGTAGTGCAGCGACTGCAGCCCCTCTTTGGTAATGATCACAATTTCACCCGGCGCCACGTCGCGCACAAACGTCGCGCCGGTCAAGTCAAAGGCGCTGGTCTCGGACGCCAGCACAAAGGCATCGTCCAGCCGCCCCAGCGACAGCGGCCGAAAGCCGTGCGGATCGCGCACGCCAATCAGCGCGTCGCGCGTCAGCATCACAATGCTGAATGCGCCGCGCACCCGCCGAAACACACTCACCAGCACTTCATCTAGCGGCGCATTCAATGGCCGTGCCATCAAATGGATGACGATTTCACTGTCGGTCGTCGTCTGGAAAATTGAGCCGCCCGCTTCGAGTTCCTTGCGCAGCGAGTAGGCATTCACCAAGTTGCCGTTGTGCGCCACCGCGAGTTGCCCGCGCGCATAGTCCACAATCAACGGCTGCGCATTCTTCAGGTTGCTCGAACCGGTCGTCGAATAGCGCACATGCCCGATCGCCGCCGCGCCGTCGAGCTGGTTGACCACCGCCGGCGTCAGCACCTCGCTGGCCAGCCCCATGCCGGTGTGGCCGCTCAGTCCCTGCTCGCCCGCGACGCAAATGCCGGCGCTCTCCTGGCCGCGATGCTGCAACGCAAACAAGCCGAAAAAGACCGCTTCCGCCGCGCGCGCATGGCCATAAATGCCAAATACGCCACAGGCCTCGTGCGGCGCGTCGTCATGCTGATCTGTCACCTTTGTCTCCATGCCGTGTCTCCATCCTACGCCAAACAAAATCAACCGCAATATTGTCGCACTTTTCGCCGAAAATGTCAATGCCGCTGCGGCTCGTACACCTGCGTCGGAAATGACGCCCGCACCAGCGCGCGCCCCTCCGCCACCGAGCCGATCGCGCCGCACGCAATTAGTTGCATCAGCAGATTGCCGAGTGCCGTTGCTTCCACGGGCCCGGCAATCACCGGCACGCCGCAGGCGTCCGCCGTTAGCTGATTGAGCAGGGCGTTCTGCGCGCCACCGCCGACCACGTGCAGCCGCGTGAACGAAATCCCCGTCAGCGTGCGCAACTCTTGCAGCACCGCCGCGTAGGCCTTCGCCAGACTCTCCAGAATGCAGCGGTACACTGCGCCCGCGCTCTCCGGCGCGCGCTGACCCGTCTCGCGGCAGGCCGCGCGCAGTTCCTCCAGCATGTTCGTCGGTGCGTAAAAGCGCATGTCACTCACGCTAACCGTGGGCCCGCCCGCGGGCGCGTGCGCCGCCAACGCAGTCAGTTCGCCAAATGAATAGTCCTGACCCTGCGCCGACCATAGCCGCCGGCATTCCTGCGCCAGCCACAAGCCCATGATGTTTTTCAGATAGCGCAGCGTCCCGCCCGCGCCACCTTCGTTAGAAAAGTTCAGCGCACGCCCCGTTTCGCTGATGAGCGGCGCGGCCGTCTCCATCCCCATAATCGACCAGGTGCCCGAACTGAGCCAGGCCCACTGCGCGTCGCGCGGGTCGGCCGGCACCGCCAGCACCGCCGACGCCGTGTCGTGCCCCGCCACCGCCACCGCACGGACATCCGTGCCTTCCGCAGTACCGCATACCGTCCCCGGCTCGATCAGCGCGCCCATCTGCACTGGGTTGACGCCGACTCTGCGCAGGAGCGGCTCGCTCCACGTGCGCGACTGCGCGTCCAGCATCTGCGAGGTCGACGCGATCGTGTATTCCGTCTGGGCCTCGCCGGTGAATAGAAAGCGCAGATAATCCGGCATAAACAAAAAGCGCGCCGCCAGTTTCAACAGCGGATTGCGATGCTGCTTGTGGCGGTACAACTGGAACAGGGTGTTGAACGGCATGAACTGAATGCCGGTGACGCGGTACAATTTCCGCGCGCCAATGGCATCGGTGCAGGCCTGCATGTTTTCCATCGAAAAATCGCGATAGCCCCACGGCAAGCCCAGCAGCTCATCGTGCGGGCCAATGAACGCGCCATCCACGCCCCATGTGTCAATCCCGAACGACGTGATCGGCCGCGCCGCGCACGCTTTGTGCAATCCGCTCTGCATCTCGTCGAACAAACGCGGCACATCCCAATACAGATGCCCGCGCAGCTTCACGGTCCCGTTCCAGAAACGATGCACTTCCTCGAGTCGCAGTGTCGCGCCGTCGAAATGACCACAGATGGCGCGGCCGCTGCTCGCGCCAAGGTCAAACGCCAGAACCGCACACGCAGAACTCATTGCAGGGTCTCCCAACGTTTGTTATCTGTGGCGTGGCCACTGCGGCGTCGCGCGCGGGGTCACCATGGTTTGCCTGCTGCAATTGTAGCGATTGCCCCGCGCAAAGTAAACCGCGAATGGCGTGCGGGAGCCGCGCTCCCGCTTTTGCAGGGCCAGCCATGCTGGCCGTTGCTGCTGTCTGCATTCCGCAAGCGCGGCTTGCGGCAAACAAAGCGGCAGTGTGACTGCCGCACGCCAAAGTACAATCAGACACAGTCGTAATCATCCTTCACCGTCACTTTGTCACACAGGAACGACGCTACTTTCTTCTGAAATGCAGACGTCGTGTACAGCGCAAACCAACCAGCCGAGCAATAGGAGTATTGCTCCGCCACCGGCACAAGTCCATGCTTTACCGCATTGTTCATCACATAATTGAGCCGCGCATAATAACTGCGTTCATAGGTCAGACACGTGTCCCAGTATTCGTACCACACGACACGGCCACGGACATTATCTTGCTGGTTGATTTCGCGTGCTGTTTCTGAGTGAAGGTGCTGTGTCAGCGACACAAGCGTGACGGCATCGTCCGGCGCGCGTGCAATACAGTGATAATGATTTGAGAAAACAGCCCACGCGTGCAGTTCCCAGCCATACTGCACGTACACGGCAAGAAGCAGCTCCTGCAGACGCGCAAGACGCAGCTTGTCCCGAAAATAGTGTTGTTTGTCCTGTGTACCAGCGGTGATCATATAGTTTGCGCCGGGAACAAACCAGTGTTCAGGTGCATGATGCCACATTGTGTATACTCCGCGAATCTGCTTAGCTCTTTGCTGTTATGGAGTGCGGGAGCCACGCTCCCGCTTTTGCAAGGCCAGCCATGCTGGCCGTTGCTGCTGTCTGCATTCCGCAAGCGCGGCTTGCGGCAAACAAAGCGGCAGTGTGACTGCCGCACTCCAAAGCGGCAGTGTGACTGCCGCGCGTTATCGCGCGATCTCTGGATTGTCCATGAACGCATACGCCAGAATGTGCGCCACGCACATGTGCGCGTCCTCAACATGGCCGTAATGCTGCCCATCGACGACCACCACGTGGTGTGCCAGTGTCGCCAGCGTGCCGCGCGCACCGCCGACAATCGCAATAGTCGTCAATCCGTGCGCGTTGGCCCACTCGAACGCCTTTACCAGATTTGGCGAGCTGCCGCTGACACTCATTGTCAACGCCACGTCGCCTGCCCGCGCGAAATTCTCGAGCTGCCGCATGAACACGTCTGCATAGGCGTAATCGTTGCCAATCGCCGTCATCCAGGCCACATTGTCATTCAGCGACATGCAGCGAAAACGCGTGCCGATTTTGTCCGACGCACCTTTGCCCAGGTCGCAAATGAAATGCTGGGCTGTCGCCGCGCTGCCGCCGTTGCCAAACACGAAAATCTGTTTGTCATCGCGATGCGCCGCGCGCAGCACATCAATGATCTTCGCCAACGTCTCCTGCGGCAGCGAGGCCAAGGCCTTCTGCACGCCCGCCAGATACTGCGCGATCCAGGTCTTCATATCCGTCATGGTCATCTCCGTGCATGAGCATACGCACCGGCCGCCAGCAACAAAGCGCCGACCGGCACAACATCTTCGCCTAACGCCGCCAGCGCAATGCGCGGCGCCGGCAACAAGGCCTTCATCACAAAGCGCGGCAGCACCTGTGCCACCGCCGCGCGCAGCGGTGCGCCCACCAGCGCCAGCCCGCCACCCAAGACAATCAACGCCGGATGCAGCAATTGTACCACGTGCGACAAGCCCAATGCGAGATCCTCGGCCCACGCCGCCAGCAGCGCCTGCGCCACCGCGTCGCGCGCCCGCAGCGCCGCCGCCAACTGCCGCGCCTCGCCGCCGCGCATCCCGCGTGACAGCCGCGCCAGCACACTGCGCGGATGCCGCCGGCATACCGCGCGAATGCGCCGATCCAGCGCCCAGCCCGAGCAGCGCTGCTCGACCAGTGTCCCGCGCCGGTCCAGGCGCACATGCCCGATCTCCGTCTCACTCGGCAGCGCACCATGGTACAGCGCGCCGCCCACAACCAGCCCGCCACCCACACCGCTGCCCAGCGTCACATAAAACACCGGATCGCGGCCGCGTCCCGCGCCGCAACGCGCCTCAGCCAGTGCGGCGGTGTTGGCGTCGTTCTCGACCACCACCGGCGTGCCGCTTTCGCGCTGCAACCAGCCGCGCAGATTAAAACCATTCCAGCCGGTAATGTGGTGCGAACACGTGACCACGCCCGTCCGCCAGTTGACCGGTCCGCCAAAGCCCACGCCGACGGCGCCGATCCGCCGGCCCGCCCGCACCGCGTGCAGCCCTTCCACAATCTGCGCGCGAATGCCCGCCGCGCCGGCCGCGCGCTGCACCTCAAAGCGCGCGCGCTGCACAATCGCGCCATCCGCCCCGCCGGCGACAAGCTGCACTTTGGTCCCGCCAATTTCAATGCCGATGAATTCCATTTGCTGCATGGTTTTTCATTGTACCATTTCCCGTCGTTCATCGTTCGCCGCGCCGATCTGCCGGCCCCTCTCATCATGTATCACTTTTGACTTCCCCTACCCACTTTGTTATAATAGCACGAATTGCACTTTCCGTAACGACCGCATAAGGAGGCACCCGCATGACCACCGAACAAGATCAGGCAAACGAGATGATGGGGCGGGCGTTATTGGCGGCGGCCGAATTTAATCAATTCGACCAGGCGGCGACCGACCGCATCGTCAAGGCTGTCTTTCAAGCGGCCTTCAACGCCAGAGTCAGCCTGGCTACCATGGCAGTCGAGGAGACCAAGCTCGGTGTCTGGCAGCACAAAGTCATTAAGAACGTGGTGGCCTCCCTGTTAGTGTACAAAGACATTTGCGCTGAAAAAACGGTCGGCGTACTCACCCATGATGAGCGGTTAGGCATCACCGAGATCGCACAGCCGCTTGGCCCGATCTTCGCGATCACGCCGGTGACCAACCCGACTTCCACGGTCATTTTCAAAATCCTGATCTGCCTCAAAACCCGCAATCCGATTATCATCAGTCCGCATCGCCGGGCAGCCAATTGCTCGGGCGAAGCCGCCCGCATTTGTTATGAAGCGGCCGTGGCCGCCGGTGCGCCGGAAGATTGCGTGCAGTTCCTGGCCGGCGGCTCGCGCGAGTTGACCCACGCTTTTATGACCCATCCGAGCCTGGCTCTGATCCTCGCCACCGGCGGCACCAGCATGGTTACCGCGGCGTACAGCTCTGGCACCCCGGCCATCGGCGTCGGCCCCGGCAATGTGCCCGTCCTGATTGACCGTTCGGCCGATCTGCCCTTCGCCGTGGCCAACATCATCTCCTCCAAGACCTTTGACAATGGCACGGTCTGCGCCAGCGAACAGGCGGTCGTGGTCGAGCAGTCCATCCAAGCGGAAGCCCGGGCAGCCTTCGAGCAGCAGCACTGTTATTTCGCCAGCCCCGCGCAAATCAAGAAGATCGAGGCGGTCGCCATTGATCCCAAAACCGGCGGCATGAGCGCCGACATCGTCGGCCAGTCCGCCTTGGAAATCGGCCGGCGCGCCGGCGTGGACCTGCCGCCGGGTACGGTCATCATCATGATCCCCTTGGACAAGGTCGGCCCCGAAGAACCGCTGTCCGGCGAGGTGCTGGCTCCGCTCCTGGCGTTTTACGTCGAGGAGAATCATGCCGCCGCGTGTAACCGCTGCATCAGCCTCAACTATCGCGGCGGCGTGGGCCACACCGCCGCCATCTACGCCAACGACGACGCGCGCATCCGCGAGTTTAGCGAGCTGATGAACGCCGGCCGCGTGGTCGTCAACACCCCGTCTTCGCAAGGCGGCGTGGGCGGCTTGTTCAACACGCTGCGCACCAGCTTCACGCTCGGCTGCGGCAGCGGCGGGAACAACATCACCACCGAAAATATCTCGGCCTGCCACTTGATTAACATAAAGAAGCTGTGCCGCCGCCGGCCCAACGCCGCATGGAGCGCGTTCGACCAGGATGCATTTCTGGATGCAACACTCGATGCGGACGCGCTCTGTGCGCAGTACACAAGAAATTTCTGACGATCACCCACACCCAGAGACGCCATGTCGCACCTGGAATACAACGCCGACGCCAACACGTACACGCGCTATTTTGCGGGCAAACTCACCAGCGCGCTCTGCGCCGACCTGTCAACCGCAGTGGCATCTGACATTGCCACCGTCCTGACTGAAAATCCCAACGCCGCGGTGGCCTTTGACCTGGCCCAGGTGGAGTACGTCGTCTCCGCCTTCCTGCGCATTTGCCTGGTGTCGGCCAAACAATTACCCAAGGGCAATTTCTCCATCATTAGTTGCCGGCCCGAAGTGAAAAAAATCTTTGCTATCGCGCGCTTCGACGACCTCTTCAACATTGCGTGATGCCGCGTGCACACACTTCTGCAGCCGCACATCCCATCGGTCCTCTTGCTGCGCGCACACGCAAACTGGCCGGGCATGCCGGCGCCGCGGCTGCAGCCGCGCTCCTCGTAACGTTGCCGGGCTGTCACATGACCACGAACACCATTGTGTATCCGCCCACGCCGCGCGTGCCGGTCACGGATCTGGTGCATGACGTCGTCATTACCGACGCGTATCGCTGGCTCGAAGACGCAGCCGCGCCGGCCGTCACCAACTGGGTCGCGCACCAGGAAGCAGTGACACGCCGCGTGCTCGATGCCCTGCCGCAGCAGGCCTGGCTGACGCCGCAGTTGGCACGCCTCTGGCGCTATGACGACGAAACCGTGCCGATGCCCGTGCTGGACGGCCCGCGTGTGTTTTTCTCGCGCAAAAACGCCGCGGATGAAAAGTGGCTGTACATGACCGCCGCTCACACCGGCGCGGTCCCTGAAATTCTGCTCAATCCCAACACGTGGGCTGTGCATGAAACGCTCGACGAGACTGCGCCTTCGCCGGACGGCGCGTATCTGGTGTACGGCGTCGCACGCGCTGGCGATGAGGATGCGCAGTTGCATGTCCTGCGCCTGGCCGACCGCATCCTGCTACCCGACACGTTCCAAGGCTGGCGCCAAGGCGGCGTCGCATGGCTGCACGATAACTCGGGCTTCTTTTACTCAGCCAAGCCGCGGAAAGGCACCGTCCCCGCCGACGCAGAGCACTACTGGCACACCGCCTGGTTCCACAAACTCGGCACGCCGGCGGAACAGGATCAGAAAGTCTTCTGGGACGACACCACCAAGGAATACTGGCATGGCGTCTCGGTCAGCGAAGACGGCCGCTGGCTCGTCTTCTCTCGCGGGTTGTTCAATCGCGCCGATGTGTATGTCAAGCCGGTCGGCAGCACGAACGCGCCCGTGCCGGTGGTCACCAACCTCGATGCGCGCTTCAGCGTGACCATCATCAACGACCGCATTTATATCAAGACCAATTGGCAGGCGCCGCGCGAGCGCGTCATGGTGGCGGACATCGCGCAACCGGGTGTCGCGCATTGGCAAACATTCATTCCCGAAGGCGCTGACACGCTGGAAAACGTGTCTTTCATCGCCGGCAAAGTGTTTGCCATGTATTTGCATAATGCCTGCACCCTGATTCGTATTCATGCCATTGATGGCACGTTCGAACGCGAACTGCCGTTGCCGGGCATCGGCTCCGCCAGCGCTTGGGGCTTCTGGTCGAAACCAATGGTCTGGGTCTCGTTCGCCAGCTATACGCATGTGCCGACCACCTATGCCTATGACGTTGCGCGTGCAACGTTGACCGAGTTGCATCGCACGCCGGTTCCACTCGACATGTCGCCGTACACATCCACCCAAGTTTGGTATCATTCGAAAGACGGCACGGCCGTCCCCATGTTTCTCATTAGCAGGCGCGGCACGCAGCCCGATGGCTCCCACGCCGTGTTGCTTACCGGCTACGGCGGCTTTAACATCTCGATGCAGCCGTACTTCTCAACCATTTATGGTGTCTGGCTCGAGGCCGGCGGCATGGTCGCCATTCCGAGTTTGCGCGGCGGCGGCGAGTTTGGTGAAGCATGGCATCGCGCCGGCATGCGCGAGAACAAGCAGAATGTCTTTGACGATTTCATTGCCGCAGCCGAGTGGCTGGTGCGCGCACGTTGGACGACCCCGCGCCGGTTGGTCATCAGCGGCGGCAGCAACGGTGGCCTACTGGTCGGCGCGGCCGTGGTCCAGCGCCCGGATTTGTTCGCCGGCGTGATGTGCTCTGTGCCGCTGCTCGACATGCTGCGCTACCATTTGTTTGGTCTGGCCAACATCTGGAGTGAGGAATACGGCACGGCGGCGCAGGCCGACCAGTTTGCCTGGCTGCAGCGCTACTCACCCTATCATCATGTGACCGATGGCGTGCGCTACCCGCCGGTCTTGCTGATCGCCAGTGATAATGATGCGCGGGTGGATGCACTGCACGCGCGCAAAATGGCGGCGCGCTTGCAGGCAGCCACGCGCGGCGGCGGGCCGATTTTGCTACTGCAGCAGAAGGCGTCCGGCCATGGCGGCGCCGTGACGCTGAGCGAGCGCATCGCGCAGACCAGCGCGGAATGGGCCTTCCTGCTGGACTGCGCCGGCCTGTAAGGCAGCCTGTTTTCAGTTTTCTGTTTTCAGTGTTCAGTGTTGGACTTTGTGCCGATGACTTCGTATACTATGACGGTAGTTCACGACTGCCGTTTCCTTTCATTGTCAATAAGGGAGTTTGTATGATTAGTGCAACCGTCACCGCCGGTCTGGAACGCGCGCCACATCGCAGCTTGCTGCGCGCCTGCGGCGTGTCACCCGCCGATTTCGGCAAACCGTTGATCGCCGTCTGTAATTCTTTTAATGAGATCATTCCCGGCCATGTCCATTTGAACCGCGTCGGTGCGCTGGTCAAAGACGCCATTCGCGCGGCCGGCGGCGTGCCCTTCGAGTTCAACGTGATCGGCATTTGCGACGGCATTGCCATGGGCCACACCGGTATGAAGTATTCGCTGGCCAGTCGCGAGTTGATCGCCGACAGCGTCGAGACGATGCTGCGCGCGCACTGCTTCGACGGCGTCTACTGCATTCCCAACTGCGACAAAATTGTGCCGGGCATGCTGATGGGCATTCTGCGCGTGAACATTCCGGCCATCGTCGTCAGCGGCGGGCCGATGGCGGCCGGCAAATCATCCGCGGGCAAAGCGCTCGACTTGGTCAGCGTCTTCGAAGGCGTCGGCGCGCGCAAGGTTGGCGCGATCACCGCTGCGCAGCTTGAGGAGATTGAGCAATGCGCCTGCCCCGGCCCGGGCTCGTGCTCGGGCATGTTCACCGCCAATTCGATGAACTGCTTGTGTGAAGCGCTCGGCATTGCGCCGCCCGGCAACGGCACAATGCTAGCCATGGACCCGCGCCGCAATGAGCTCTGGCGCAGCGCCGCCGGCATGCTGCTCAATCTGGTCAAGAGCAACACCCGCCCGCGCGACATCGTCACCCAAGCCGCGCTCGACAACGCGCTGGCGCTCGACATGGCCATGGGCGGCTCGACCAACACCGTGTTGCACACGCTGGCGGTCGCCCACGCCGCCGGCCTCGCCTACGATTTGCAGCGCATCAACGCCGTGGCGCAGACGACGCCCAACATTTGCAGAGTCAGCCCGTCCTCGGCATATCACATCGAGGATGTGGATCATGCCGGCGGCATCTCCGCGATTCTGCACGAAATCAGCGCGGTGCCCGGCGCGCTACAACTTGACTGTCTGACGGTCACCGGCCGCACACTGGGTGAGAACATTCGCGGTTGCGTCACGCAAGATCCGGCCTGCATTCGTCCGCTGGCCAATGCTTACAGCGCCAAGGGTGGTCTGGCCATTTTGTCCGGCAATCTTGCACCCGACGGCGCGGTCGTCAAAGCAGCCGGCGTGGACCCTAAAATGCTTGTGCATCGCGGCCCGGCCGTCATTTTCGACTCGCAGGAAGAAGCCTGCGACGGCATTCTTAACGGCAAAGTCAAAGCCGGCGACGTCGTGGTCATTCGCTACGAAGGCCCGTGCGGCGGGCCGGGCATGCAGGAAATGCTGGCGCCGACGTCGTACATCATGGGCCAGAATCTGGGCGACAAAGTCGCATTGGTCACCGACGGGCGCTTCTCCGGCGGCACGCGCGGCGCGTGCATCGGGCATGTCTCGCCGGAAGCGGCGGCGGGCGGGCCGATCGGCCTGCTGCGCGACGGCGACATCATCGCGATTGACATTCCCAATCAGACCTTGCAGGTCGAACTTGCCAAGAAAGAGCTGACCGCACGGCGCAAAACATGGCAAGCGGTGGAACACGCCGTGCCACCCGGCTGGCTCGACCGCTACCGCCGGCTGGCGACCAGCGCAAACACCGGCGCGGTCCTGAGCGTCCCGCCGGCATGTGCACTACGGTGACTTTGACATGGCGTGGCTTTTCTGCTATGATTAATGCAGAATGAGAAGCAAGACTGTATCATTGGCGAATCTGGCTGTGTTTCTGCTGTGGCTCGTGTCCTGCACGGTTGCGCACAGCAGGATGATCGAGTGCATTGACACATGCGACGATGGCACGTGCCACCAAGCGGGCACCTGTCCCGACGACCAGGCTCGGCCTGCCACCATACCCACTGTGCCATCTGCACCTCAGGCGCCGAATGAGCATGATTGCTGCATATGCGAACACCATGCGCAATGCACGGACATTGTACCCGGAAGTTTCTACAATATCGGCGGCGTGAAGCAGCCGGCAGCACCATCACACGCTTCATACGCCGCCGCCGGCGCAGCCGTTACCGCCGCCGGCGCATCCAACCACCTGCTTGAGTTACCTCCTTCTGCTTCGGCCGCGCGTGCGCGGCTGACCTGCCTGCGTACGACTGTACTCCGCATCTGACGCGTTCCGCAGACGCGTGATTGCTGGAATGGCCGTTCTGTGACGCTGCCGTTCCTATCTTCTGCGTTTCCCTGTTCACCACTTGCAGTTATTGCGATGATGAGAATTGTTCTTTTTGCCTTTTACCCCTGCGTCGCCGCCGTGCTTTCTGGCTGCGCGTTTTATCAAGTGCACACGCCACTCGCGCTCGATCCGGTGGTGCTTGCGGAAGCCACGGCGCCTGAACGTCAGCCCGACCTGGCGGCCGCGGCTGGCCGCGTGGCGCATCCCCTGGTTGGCACGACGCGCGTCACGTTTGACGACGGCCTTTCACCGGACGAGGCGGCCATCGTGGCCATTGTCGCGAATCCCGAACTGCGCGTGCTCCGGCACGAACTCGGTTTTGCCCGCGCCCAGTTGATCGAGGCGTGGACATTGCCGAATCCCGAAGCAATGGCGGAATTCGCCTTTCCCGTCGGCGCGGGCACCGAGGACAGGGTCGCGGAATTTAGTATAGGCGCCGAGTGGGAGATAACGTCCTTGGTGCCGCTCTGGGCCAACATTGCCGCGGCGCGCCGGCACGACGCCGCGGTCGCCCTGCAGATTGCATGGCAGGAATGGCTCGTGGCTCAGAAGGCGCGGCAACAGGCGTATCGCGTCGCCGCCGTGCGCGACCAGATCGCCGCCGTGCGTGCAGTCGAGCACGGGCTGCAAGATGCCCTTGTGAGCATGAAGGAGGCCGTCGCGGCGGGAAGCCGAACGGACATTGATCTTGCCACGGCCGAGGCAACATGGTTGCGTGCGTACACCGCCCGGCTTGACGTGGAGCAGGAACTGGAGGCCGCGTCCCTCGCGTTCAATCACATGCTGGGCGCGCCGACCAGTAGCGCGGTGACGGTCGCATCCGAGGTGTCGTTTCCGCGCGTACCATCAAACTTGTTAGTCGCAGTCTCGTCGCTGATCCATGGGCTCGAGACGAATCGGCTTGACCTGCAGGCGATGCAGATGGAGTTCGACAGCCAGGACGAGCGGTACCAGGCCGCCCTGCTGGGGCAGGTACCGCGCACGAGCGTCGGCTTCTTCGGCGGGCGCGACGATGAGAAAATTGGCAATATCGGCCTGGCCGTGTCCATGGACATCCCGCTGTTCGACCGGAACCAGGCACAGGTGCAGCGCGAAAAAACAGCGCGCGCCCAGCTCCGCGACGAGTATCATGCCCGCGTCGGCGCCGCACGCGCCGAGCTGATGCGCCTCGCCTCGTCCGTGCAAGCCCTCGAACGCAACATCGGCGCGCTACAACAAACGGCGGCAACGCATCAACGGTTGGTGAACAACTACGGCCTCGCGTTCGAAAAGCAAGCGGTGGATGTTTTTGCTTTCTTTGAAAGCCGGATCCAAGCGGCTGAAATTCAGCGCGACCTTCATACCAGCAAGGCCGACCTGGCTGCCGCGCTGATTGATCTCGAAACGGCTAGTGGCGCCATGCTCTGCACTTCAACAACAACTATGGAGAACCAACCATGAACCATTGCATAACCCTTGTAGCCGCACTGCTGCTCAGTCTTCTGGTCGTCAGCAAAGGTTCCATGGCCGCGACTCATGAGGAACTGCGGCTTGACAGTTTACCCATCGCCGGCGCGGCGGAGTCGGCGAGCAACGACTACGATGCTCACGCTGGCGAAGCGCCCGATACCCACGCTGGCGAAGCGCCCGATGCCCACGCTGGCGAAGCGCCCGATGCCCACGCTGGCGAAGCGCCCGATGCCCACGC
>CAYNJC010000026.1:0-15462 GCA_964397565.1 uncultured bacterium | reverse complement strand
TGGCGAAGCGCCCAATGCCCACGCCGGTGAAGCGCCCGATGCCCACGCCGGTGAAGCGCCCAATGCCCACGCCGGTGAAGCACCTAATGCCCACGCCGGTGAAGCACCCGATGCCCACGCCGGTGAAGCACCCGACGCCCATGCCGGCGAAGCGCCCAATGCCCACGCCGGTGAAGCACCCGACGCCCACGCCGGTGAAGCACCCGGCGCGCACGCAGCCACCAACACACCCGAAGGCATTGTCATCGAGACCGCGAGCTCCGGCATGCTGGACATCGAGCTAACCTTCATGGGCGACATCACGGTCAACGAGGACACGATGGCGCATGTCACCGCGCACGTGCCGGGCACCGTGGTCGAGATCCTCAAGACGCTGGGCGACACGGTGAAGAAGGGCGATGTGCTGGCCGTGCTGGCCAGCCGCGAAGTTGCGGACGCCAAGGCCGAGTACCTTGCCGCACGTGAGCGCAGCGATCTAGCGCAGTCGCGCTTTGTGCGCGAAGAACATTTGTATCAGAAGAAGCTGTCGCCGGAGAGCAGCTATCTCGATGTCAAGCAGGCGCGCGCGGATGTGCGCATCGCCCTGCGGAGCTCGTACCAGAAACTGATCGCGCTGGGCCTGACCACCAGCGATCTCGCGCGCCTACCCGCGCAGCCCGACGATCAGTTGACGCGCTTCGAGATCGTTGCACCACTCGACGGCACGATCATTGAGAAGCAACTGACCATGGGTGAGGTGCTGAAGGATGAGAACGATGACCATCCGAACTTCATCATCGCCGACCTGCGCACGGTCTGGGCGAACCTGCGCGTGTTTCCAGCCGACTTGCTGCGCGTACGTGCCGGCCAGCCAGTTGTGGTGTCGATCGGCGATGGCCTGCCGTCCGTCCGCACAACCATTGGCTACGTCGGCCCGGTCGTGCTCGAGGATACGCGCACCGCGCTTGCCCGCATCGTGGTGACCAACACGGGCGGCATGCTGCGCCCGGGCCTGTTCATCACGGGCAAGGTGACGGCCGGTACGGTTGCCGCAGCCGTGTGCGTGCCCAGCGTGGCGGTGCAGACGATTGCCAACAAGCCGGTCGTGTTCATCCAAGACGCGCACGGGCTCGAGCCGCGGTCAGTGACGCTCGGCGCCGCGGACGACACCCGCGTCGAGATCACGTCCGGCCTCGCGCCCGGCGAACGCTTCGTCACGCGCGGCGCGTTCGAGCTCAAGGCGAAAACCATTACCGCCGGTATGGACAGCCACGCCGGCCATGGACACTAATCCAACGTACGCAACACCAACCTCATGCATACCAAACTTGTTGACCTGTCGCTGAAGTACCGCTTCCTCACTGTAATCGGCCTCGTGGCCATCATTGGCGTGGGTATCTACCAATACCTG
Organism: uncultured bacterium; assembly: GCA_964397565.1. Taxonomy (GTDB): domain Bacteria; phylum Auribacterota; class UBA3054; order UBA3054; family JAPLST01; genus JAPLST01. Next base: position 14,072 of record CAYNJC010000026.1, on the reverse strand, counting down.
AATCTGCCGGTCGACGCGTTTCCGGACATATCGCCCATCATGGTGCCCGTCTTTGTCGAGGCGCACGGCATGGCGCCTGAGGAAGTTGAACGGCTGATCACCTTCCCGGTCGAGTCGGCCATGAACGGCCTGCCGGGTGTGAGCCAGATCAAGTCAACCTCGGGCGGCGGGTTGGCTGTGATCTATGTCTACTTCAACGACAACGTCGACATTTATTTCGCGCGCCAGATCGTGGCCGAGCGGCTGAACCAGGCCGCCGCCGACTTGCCCACGCTGCACGAGCCGCCGAAGCTGGGCCCGATCACGACCGGCCTCGGCCAGATCTTTCTGTACTATCTCACGATCGCGCCGGACGCCGATACCCAAGGCAAGGATCCGGCCACCTATCTCCGCGAAGTCAACGACTGGGTTGTCAAGTATCAGTTGCAGACCGTACGCGGCGTGACAGAGATCCTCTCCATCGGCGGCTATGTGTTGCAGTACCAGATCGCCGTCAACCCGCGCGCGCTCAGCAAATTCAACCTCACGCTCGAAGATCTCATCGCGGCGGTGAACAACAACAACAAAAACGCAGGCGGGCAATTCATCGTGGTGGGCAGCGAGGAGTACAATGTGCGCGGCATCGGCCTGCTCCAGTCGCTCGACGACATCCGCAACATCCATGTCAAGAGCGTGAACGGCATCCCGATCCGCATCGCCGACGTGGCGGATGTAAAGTACGGCAAGGAGATGCGGCGCGGCGTTGTTTCGCGGAATGGTACGCAGGAAGTCGTCTCGGGCATCATCCTCCAGCTCTTTGGCCAGAACACGTCGAAAGTGATCAAGGACCTGTATGCGAAGCTGCCGGACGTGGCGCGCTCGCTGCCGCCAGGCGTAAAGCTCGTGCCCTACTACGAGCAGGCCGAACTGGTGGCCAAGGCCAACGGCACGATCACCACCGCCCTGTGGCAGGGAGGCCTATTGGTCATCTTTGTGCTTGCTATTTTCCTTGGGAACTTGCGCTCGTCGTTCCTGGTGTCGCTGGCGCTGCCTTTTTGCGCGCTGTTCTCCGTCATTTGCATGCGCATCGCCGGCATCTCGGCCAACCTGATGTCGCTCGGCGGCATTGCCATCTCGATCGGCATGCTGGGCGACGGCACGACCATCATGGTCGAGAACATCTACCGCCATCTCAATAATCACGAGCTCAATAAAGACCGCGACACCTACGACGTCATCCTCGCCAGCGCGCGCGAAATGGTGCGGCCGATGGTCTTCTCGATCCTCATCATCCTGCTCGTGTTCACGCCGATCTTCACCCTGCAGGGGGTCGAGGGCAAAATGTTCAGCCCGATGGCGTTCACCCTTCTGTTTGCGATCCTGGGCTCGCTGCTGATGGCGCTCGCATCACCCGCGCTGTGCACCTATTTGCTGAAGCCCGGCGCGCAGAAGGAGCTGGCGCTCCTGCGGGTGCTCAAGGCCGGGTACCATGTCCTGCTGCGCATCGTGGTCGGCCATCGCGTGGTCGTGCTGGTGCTCATGCTGGCCGCGCTGGGCGGCAGCATTGTGCTCTGCTCCCGGCTCGGCACCGAGTTCATCCCCGCGCTCGAGGAGGGCTCCATCTTCATCAGCGTCAACATGGCCCCCTCGATCGCGCTCGAGAAGGCCGTCGAGACCATCCAGACGCTTGAGCGCAAGATCGTGAAATACCCGGAAGTGGACGAAGTCATCTCGCGGATCGGCCGGCCTGAGGCAGGCTCGCATCCGCATCCGGTCAACTATGCCGAGATCCACATCGAGCTCAAACCAATGCAGGAGTGGCAGCGATTCAAGGACAAGAAACAGCTCGTCGCCGCGTTGAACACCGAGCTCAAGCCCTATCCAGGCGTCCAGTTGAATTTTACGCAGCCGATCCAGAACGCGTTTGGCGAGTTGCTCTCCGGCGCGAAGTCGCAGCTTGCCATCAAGGTGTTCGGCGACGACCTCACGGTGCTCGCGGCCAAGGCGGGCGAGATCCGCAATGCGATTGATCTTGTGCCGGGCTTGGTGGATCTCGCGGTCGAGCAGAGCTTTGGCCAGCCGCAGATCCAGATCGTCGCCGACCGCGCGGCTTGCGCGCGCTATGGCGTCGACGTGGCCGACGTGCTTGAACTTGTCGAGGTCGCCATCGGCGGCGAGGTCGTCGACCAGATCTACCTGAACACGCGCCGGTTCGGCATCCATGTGCGCTATCAAGAAGCGTACCGCGACACACCCGCGGCGATCGGGAACCTGCTGGTCCACACCGACACGGGCACGCAGGTGCCGCTCAAGCAGGTGGCGAAGATCGAACAGGTGCTCGGCCCGATCCAGATCAACCGCGAGAAGAACCAGCGACGCTGGACCGTGTTTGGCAATGTGCGCGGGCGCGATTTGGGCAGTGTCGTCGCCGACATCCGTACGCTCGTCGCGCAGAAGGTCAGCCTGCCGCCTGGTTACTACATCGAGTATGGCGGCCAGTTTGAGAACCAGCAGCGCGCCATGCGACGCCTGAGTATCATCGTGCCGCTGGTGGGCGTGCTGGTCTTCTGCATGTTGTGGCTGTCGTTTGCCTCGCTGCGCAGCGCCCTGCTGATCTTTGTTAACGTGCCGCTGGCGCTCATTGGCGGCATTGCCGGCCTTTATCTCTGGGGCGAATATCTGTCCGTGCCCGCCGCCGTCGGATTTATCGCCCTGTTCGGCATCGCGGTGCAGAACGGCATGGTGCTGGTCAGCTGCATCAACGAGTTCCGCACGCAGGGCATGGCCACACACGACGCCATCATGCAAGGCTGTCTCCAGCGTCTGCGCCCTGTGCTCATGACCGCGCTGACGACGATCATCGGCCTCTTGCCGCTGCTGCTCGCGCGCGGCTTGGGCTCCGAAGTCCAGCGTCCGCTCGCGGTCGTCGTCACCTTCGGCCTCGCCTCGGCAACCATGCTCACCTTGCTCGTGATTCCGGCGTTCTACAGCTGGTTCATGGGCAAAGCATGCCGGATGCCGCAGTAGCGGTGGCATCCCACCGCAACGACCAACGCGGCAACGTAGTGCTATTCGACATCCGCGCAGCACCGCATTGCTGTGCGAGCCGCCGGAACTGGAATGCCCGGCGTGCGGCAATTTGACTGTTTGACCGTCACCGGCCGCACGCTCGGCGAGAACATTCGCGGCATGATGCATTCTGGTTCTGTTGCTACTCTTTCAACCTCTTGCCCTCTTCGTGACAATGCAAATTAGATTCACACCTCGTTAGTAAGAACGATTGTAACGCCCGCATGCCTCGCTCCCGGCCCGCACTACTGGGCGGGGGTGGGAAGAGCGGGACATGGTAGTGCACCCACAGCGCTGCTGCCCGATTCCATTCAGCCACGGGGCAAGCCCGTGGGCATCTGGGAAGCTTATATCGGGATTTCTTCAAACTACGATCATTGCAGCACGTGCTGATTAGTGGTATACTATGCGTGAGAAACCGTCTTGTCGGCGATGGTCCGGCCATGGTTTTCGCCGCCGAAATTTGCGACACAAGGTACATGGCCGCGTAACTGTTTCTTACTGTTGACTGGGAGCGACGCAATGAGAATGGCGTTATCACTGATGGTGCTGATGCTGCTGACCGCCTTGCTGGCGGGCTGCGCCACCAGTGCGACTTCCGATCCCCTGCCGCCGACTAGCACGGCCGTCACAGATGCCGCGCCGGTCGCGTGGGTGGGCGAGCTGGCCGACGAGATGGCCGACGGCAAGCGCAACACCTATTATGCGATCGAAGAGGGCAGCGGTGTTATGTTCACTTTGCCCCAAGGCTTCACCAAATACCATGAAAACAGGTGGTTCACGCGGGCTGTGTCACCCGCCGGCGTCTGCATCAAAGTCACCCGGCAAGCCAACGTCAAGGACGGTACGCTTGACTACTGGGCCACGCTCATTCAGCGCACGCTCGCAACCACGCGCGGACTGGCCATGCAACCAGCGCGCGCACTCACCTTGGACGATGGTGGATCGGCCATGCTGCTCGACGGAACCAAGCAATGTAACGGCGAGAGCAAAGGGTATCTCGTCGCGTACACCATCACGCCGCGGCATGTCTATCTCTTTGAGGCATGGGGTCCGCAAGCACCATTCGCCGCCGCCATGCCGGCGCTAGAAACATCGGCCAAGAGCATAAAAGTCAGTTGGATGGCCGACGTGTTGTTCTGACGCACGCCAAATCATGCCGGCAGGGTGCCTGGCACGGTTTTAGCATTTGAGGAAATTCTCGCGCGGCGCGAGAATTCATAAGGTGTCAGCCGACGACATAAAATGTCGATTGAAAGCGGCAGCTATGCGTGGTGCTTCTTAGTGCCGTGGTGCCTTTTTGAAAAGAAGAAAAATGGCAGCATGCCCCGCGCGGAGCGCGTGGCGTACTTGGGAGTTGCTTGCGGGTGGGCGAATTGTGTCAGGCCATTACTATTAAACATGATGAAAGTCGCCCAAGGAATATCATCCGCGCCACGGCGGATATATTCCTTATAGCGCCATTTCAGTGCCGCACGACCTTATCCGCCGCCCTTGCCCAGCAGTTGCAGCAAGCCATCCAGAATCGTCAGCGGATGCGGCGGACAGCCGGGAATGTACAAATCCACCGGTACGCACGCGTCGGCTCCGTTGTGCGTCTCGGGGTGATCGCGGTACGGCCCGCCACTGATCGCGCACGCGCCGACTGCAATCACCAATTTCGGTGCGGGCACCGCCTGCCAGGTCTTGTCCAGCGCGCCGCGCATGTTGGCCGTGACCGGCCCGGTGATCAGCAATCCATCCGCGTGCCGCGGTGACGCGACAAACTGTATGCCGAAACGCCCCAAGTCATATACCACGGTGTTCAACACATTGATGTCCGCTTCACATGCACTGCAGCCACCGGCGCAGACTTGGCGTAATTTCAAGGAGCGGCCAAACAGCGCGCGCATGCGCCCCTGCAAAGCCGTGACGCGCGGCAGTTCTTGCGCGGTGCAGCGCAATCCCGCGCGGCTGCTGGCCGCCAGGCGATGCTCGCGCGTGAAAGTGACGGCGTGATACGCGCAGGCCGCTTCGCATGCGCCACAGAACAGGCAGCGGCCGAGGTCGAGCGCGATACCGTTCGGGTCCTTGGTGATGGCCTGCACCGGGCACACGGCGACACAGGCGGTGCACTCGGCCGCGCAGCGCGCGCGTTCAATGCGCGGCAGCCCGCGGAACCGGTCCGGCAACACCGGCGTGCGGGTCGGATAGGCCATCGTCCGATAGCCTTGTTGCAGCCGCGCCAGGATTGCCCGGATCATAACTCTGCTCCCGGATTACAGGTCATGGCCGCAATACGACAGGTTAAAGCTCTTGTTGCACAAGGGAAAATCGGAAATCTGCTGGCCGCGCATGGCCAGCGCCAGTCCCATCCAATTGTGAAATGACGGATCAATGATCTTATATGCGGCGAACTGGCCGGCGGCATCGGTCAACACCACATGACAAATCATCCCACGCCAACCCTCGACTAGTGACACGACTTGCTGCGCCGCGCCGCGTGGCCCACAGGTTGTCGTAATCGGCCCTTTCGGCAACGTCGCCAAGGTACATTGAATGAAGGTCAGCGCATGCTGAATTTCCAGCAAGCGCACCATGGCGCGCGCATAGACGTCGCCCGTGTCGCACGCTGCCGGCGACACATGCTCCTGGCAATACCATCCGACCGGAAAATCACCGCGCACATCATTGATGATGCCGCTGGCGCGGGCGGCCACGCCGACGAGCCCCAGTTGCTCGCACTGCGCGCGCGTTAACGTACCGGTGCCCTCGAAGCGTGCCAGCACCGACGGTGTCGTCCATAAGAGCTGGGTGGCAACGCGCACATCGCGCTCGGCCTGGCGCAAGCGCTGTGCGAGCTGTGCGCGGCGTTCATCGTCCAGATCGAACAGCACCCCGCCGGGCCGCACCAGTCCGCGGCCAAAACGATTGCCGCATAACAGCGCGGTCATATTCAAAAAATCACCGCGAATCCGCCCGCAATAGGCGGCCGTCGGCAAATAGCCAATGTCGCCGGCCAGCGCACCGATATCGCCAGTGTGATTGGCCAGGCGTTCGAGTTCGAGCGCGATCGCGCGCAGGGCCTGCGCGCGCAACGGCGCCACGCAGCCGGCCAGCGCCTCGCACGCCTGCACGTACGCCAGCGTGTGGCCGATGGTCGTGTCGCCGGCCAGGGTTTCCATGTGGTGAATTGTGCGCGCCGTCGGGCCGCCCACCAATGCGCGCTCAATGCCGCGATGCTGGTAGCCCAGCGAAATTTCCAGATGCAGCACCTGTTCGCCATAACATTGAAAACGAAAATGACCGGGCTCGATGATGCCGGCATGCACCGGCCCGACTGCCACTTCATGCGTTTCGCCGCCCGCCACCGCAAAGAACTCCGTGCAGCCAACCGGCGCCGGCGCGGGCGCATCTGCCGTGCGCGCCGGTTGAAACCGGATCGGCTTCAACCACGGATGCCCGACCGGCACCACGCGCCATTGTTCCCAGAGTTCGCGCTCAAACCAATGCGCCTGCATACACTCCGGCGTCAGCGCGGGATACTCCTTGGTGACATCCGTGCATAGCAGTGTCAGCGTGCCCGCGGTTGGCTGCGCCAGCACGGCGTGCAGCCGCAGCGCGGCTGCGTGCGGCACGCCAAACAACGCCGTCAGGAGCGCACCGCCACGCGTCTGCTCGATAATCGTCGCGCGAAACGCCGCGGTGCCCCGCACCGGCACGGCCGCGCGCGCGACACCCGCAAACACCTGTGCTTGAAGGCCAGGGTTCAGCATCTGGCTCCGCCGCCGCTTTGAAATTCAGTGTTCAGTGTTCGGTGTTCAGTGTTCGGTGCAGAACCTAACACTTCAAACCTAAAACCTAAAATCTGTGTGCACCGCATCACAGCGCACCTCCGCGCACCAACGCCGCCGCCAGTGCCAGCACCCGCGCCAGCCAGGCTGGGAGATACAATCCCAGGATCAACACCAGCAGTGCCAGCCCCAGCGGCGGGAGCAGCGCCAAGGCCGTCGTGCGCGCCGCCGGCTGTACCGGCGCATGCGACTCGTGCCGGTAGACCATGCTGGTCGCGCAATTCAGCATGCCTGCGAAAATAACGCACAGCAGCACTAAATAGATGGTCGCGGCCAGGTAGTGCTGTTGCCCCAGGGCTCCGCTCAAGATCACAAATTCGCTGATGAACAGGCCGAACGGCGGCATGCCGACAATCGCCAGGATGCCCGCCAGCCAGAGCATGCCGGTCCACGGCGCGCGCCGCAACAGGTCATGCACATTCTTTATTTCCTTGGTGTGATACAACGCGATAATGTTGCCGGCGACCAAAAAAAGCAACGCTTTGGCCAGCGAATGATTGAGCGCATGCAACAGCGCGCCGAAGACGCCCGCGCCGCCAATCCCCACGCCCAGCGCCAGAATGCCCATGTGTTCGACGCTCGAATACGCCAGCATGCGCTTGAAATCGGTTTGGCTGATGATCATCAAGGCCGCCACGCCCATCGAAAAAAGGCCGAACCAGCGCAGCACTTGGCCCGTGTAGTGTTCCAATCCGGCCGCCACACACACTTGTTGCGTCCGGAGCAGCGCGACAAACGCGCAGTTCAGCAGCGCGCCGGACAGCAGTGCGGAGACGACCGACGGTGCTTCACTGTGCGCGTCCGGCAGCCAGGTATGCATCGGCGCAAGCCCCATCTTGGTGCCGTAGCCGATCACCAGCAGCACAAAGGCAGCCTTCAACCAGGCGTGATCCAGCCGGCCCGCATTGGCCAGCAGGTCGCGCAGCATGAGCGGCACATGGCTGGTGGGCGTCAGCCCGGCGACATTGATGCAGAAGGTGCCCAGCAACGCCAGCGCAATGCCGATCGAACAAATCAACAAATATTTCCAAGCCGCTTCGAGCGAATGATGCTGGCGATGGAAATGGATCAGCGGCGCGCTGGCCAAGGTCGTGCCTTCAATCGCCACCCACAACAGGCCCAAATGCTGGCTCATGCAGGCCAAGGTCATCATCGACAGAAACACCAGCAAGCAACCGAGAAAGACTGCTTCGGGCTGATTTTCAAACAGAAAGCCGGCCTCGTAATCCGCATGCGTGCCCTGCGCCTCGCGCCGCAAATACGCGACGCAGTACAACGCTGCCGCACAGAATAACACACTGGTGATGCTGAGAAACAACAGGCCGATCGGATCCAAAAACAGCCAGCCGTGCCAGGCTGCCGGCGGCGGGCGCAGCCAGCACAGCCCGGTCAGGGCCATATGTGCCAGTGCCGCGCCGATCAGCACGGCCCGCCGCAGGCGCACGGCGCGCAGCACAAACGCAAGCAGGCCGGCCGCACACGGAATTATGATCAGGGCCGTCAAGAGCATCACTGATCCTTCAAGGCTGACAGCTTCACCGTGTCGATATGATCGAAAGTGCGGCTGATATGGAACAGGGCAATGCCCATGACGAACACACCGGCCAGCAAATCCAGCAAAACGCCGAGTTGCACCAGCCACGGCTCCTTCACGGCGAACAAGGCGCCAAACGCAAAGATGCCGTTCTCCAGCGTGAGATAGCCGAGAATCTGCGACAAGGCCGTGCGCCGCACAATCACCAGCAGCAAGCCGATCAGCATTGTGTGAAACGCCATCGGCGCGACATACTGTGCCAGGTGGCGCCCGGCGAAGGGCAGCCGCGTGCTCAGCCAACTCGCGGCACCCAAGGCCGCCACGCCCAGGAGCAGCGCCATCGTGTAACTGACAAACGGGTCCAGTTCGCTGCGCGTGCCCGAGACCTGCAGCGCGCGCCGCAACAACCAGGGAATCAGCCCGCCCTTGACCGCGCCATTGACCAGCGCAAACAGCACCACCGTCCACGTCACATGCGCGCCGCCCAACAACGGCAGCATGCTGACCAGCACGCCTTGCACGCCAATGATGGTGATGCACGCCCGCAAGCGGCTCGAACCCAGCGACGCCAGGTTGGTCAGCACCACGCCTACAATCAGGGCCATGTGCAGGGTGTTCATGGTCAATGCCCCAGCGTCAGCAGGAATGCCAGCGCACCCAGCGCCGCGGCACCCACTAATAACTGCGGCACGCGCACCAAACGCAAACGCGCCATGCTCGATTCCACAACCCCAATGACCACGGCATACACCAGCATGCCGCCCAGCAGCGTCGCTGTGCGCACCAGCGCATGCGCCGGCAGCCACGGCATGCAGCTCACGTTGACAATCAGCCCGCCGAACAACCACAATTTCAGGGTCGCTGCATACTGAATCATGCCCAAGTCCGGGCCGCTGTGATCCAACACCATCACTTCATGAATCATGGTCAGCTCCAAATGCGTGGCGGGATCATCCACGGGAATCCGCGCATTGTCCGCCAAGGCCAGCACAAACAGCGCGGCCGCCACCAGCAGGTGTACCGCAAACGTGAGTTGGTTCGTGTCCGCCGCTCCGCCGTTCATCATGCCCGACATGCTGGCTGCGCCGCTGGCACGCGCCAACGCCAGGAAACAGACCATCAGCGCCGGCTCGGCCAGCACGGCAAACCAGGCCTCGCGGCTCGCGCCCATGCCCTCGAAACTCGAACCGGTGTCCAAGGCCGCCAGCATCGTCATGAAGCGCGCCATGCCCAATACATAGGCTAGAAACACAAAGTCGCCCGGAAACGCCAGCAGCGCTGGTCCGCCCGCCCACGGCACGCACAGCAGCGCGACGGTCACCGCCGCCAACGTCAGCACCGGTCCGGCGACAAACACCCAGCTCGTCGTGCGGCTGTACACCGCGCCTTTATGCAGCAATTTCGCCACATCATAGTAGACTTGCAGCAGTGGCGCACCGCGCCGGCCCGCAAACGCAGCTTTGACTTTCACCATGATGCCTGGCAGCAGCGGCGCGCACGCCAGTGCGGTCAGCACCAGCAACGCCTGCAGCAGCATGTCCGTGGGCACCGTCATCCCGCTCACCAAAATGTCCAGATGAACAGCGCCAGCAAGGCCACTACCATGTACAAGACATAGACTTGCACCAAGCCTTGCTGGATGACCCGCGCCGCGCGCGCCATGCGCACGATCCGCGCCACAATCGGCAGATACACGTGGCGCATGATGACGTCCGGCGTGTGACTATGGAACGTCGCCCGCGCCGGCAGCGATTCGGCAGGCAGTTCCACATGCGTCTCCGTCTGCAACACCGGCGAAAATTGTTCGGTCAATGGCTGCGCAAACGATGACGCGGTATATTGCATTCGCGCCGTCGGCGCCGCATAGCCGCAGTCCCACGTTAGCGCAAGACCAACGCCGCGCCCGGCCAGCAATCGTCGGCGGAGCACGATGGCCGCGCCCGTCACTGCGAGCAGCAGAATGCTGCCAACCACCAAAAACGACATTGTCGTTGCCAGGCTTGCCCCGGCGTTCGCAACCACCGCCGGCGCCAACCCGGTGATGCTTCCGACCGCGCCAACCATGCAGCGGCACACCAGCGGCGCGGCCAAGCCAATGCCGACACAGGCCGCCGCCAGAAACAGCATTGGCAGCCGCATCGCCAGCCCGACCTCGTGCGCGTGCCGCGCGTGCTCAGACCTCGGCTCGCCAAGGAATATGATCCCAAACGCCTTCGCAAAACACGCCACCGCCAGCCCGCCGATCAGGGCAAGTCCGAGGGCCACACCCAGCGCTGGAATAACAAGACCCATCGGCTGCGCCAGCACGCCACGCAGCGCGCCGACATAGATCAACAGTTCGCTCACAAAACCGTTCAGCGGTGGCAGGCCGGCAATCGCCGCCGCCCCGATCAAAAACGCCACGCCGGTCCACGGCATGCCTTTCAGGAGGCCGCCCAGGTGGTCTATCGTGCGGGTGCCCGTTGCATGTGCCACCGCGCCGGCGCCGAGAAACAGCAGGCCCTTAAACACCGCGTGGTTGATCACATGCAGCAGCGCACCGGCAAAACCCGCAAGCGCCACAGCTGGCTGGTTGTAGCTGACCCCCAGCATGCCCAGCCCGAGCCCCAGCGCGACAATGCCGATGTTTTCGACACTGTGATACGCCAGCAGGCGCTTTAGATCGTGCTGTGCCAGCGCAAACAGCACGCCGAAAATGCCGGATACCACGCCGATACAGATCAGCGTCACCCCCCACCACGGCGGCGGCGGGCCCAGAAACATCAGGATCCGGATCAAGCCATAGATGCCGGTCTTGATCATCACGCCGGACATGACCGCCGAGACATGACTGGGCGCCGCCGGATGCGCTTCCGGCAACCAGACATGCAACGGCACAAAGCCGGCCTTGACGCCAAATCCCACCAAGGCCAGGACAAAGACGGCCGTGCCCTGCGCCGCGCTCAGCGGGCCGTGCGCAAAGGCTGCAAAATCGTACTGGCCCGTGCCATGGCTCAGCAGCACAAACATGGCCAGCAAGCACGCGCTGCCCACATGGGTGGCCACAAGATAAATCCAACCCGCGCGCCGCGTACTCGCCTGGTCGCTGTCATGCAGCACCAGGAAAAACGAGGCTAGCGTCATTACTTCCCAACCCAGCATGAACAAAATTGCATTGCGCGCCAGGACCACGACCAGCATGCTGGCGCTCAACCAATTGTACCACAGCCAATGGGTGCAGGCGCGCGGGTCCGCCGCCATGTACGCCCGCGCATACAGCGCGCCGCAGCCGCAGACGATGCACATGATCAACACAAAATACAGCGTGATGCGATCACAACCCAGGCTTAGACTGGCATACGGCAAGGACCACGACCACGCCTGCGTCGCAGTGCCGTGCCACAGCGCGCCGCCGAGCACCACGGCACACCCGCCGATGTTCGTCAGGCAGCCAAGCACTTGGGCCAACCCCGGCCAGCGCCGCAGCAGCAACGCAAGCATACCGCCCGCCAGCAATATTCCCAAGCCAACAATAATCACGCTTCAAATTCCATATGTCTCAGAAATTTTGTAGTATAACAAATCCGCCCGCAGAATGCAAAGTTTTTTCTTATTACTAATGAGAGCGCTTTCTACGTTGCATCGTCCTTGTAGCTGCCCGCGGCGAGGGCGGTTTCTGCAGCCGCGGTCAGCGCCCGCGGCCACAACTGGCACAAGCGCATTCATTAGTAGTTATCGCGCCGCGCGAGAATGATGCGGCAGCATATTTATCCGCAGAGGGCGCCGATGCCGCAGATGGTGATAATCCGCTGCGGCTTCTACATTGGTCATGGCGCTCATCTTCTCCTCAATCATGTAGAATCATGCTGCTCCTGTTAGAAAACTCTCTTGACAGGATTCACATGATCGTACATGATCGCGCGCTGCGGCTGCCCGTTTGTAGTACCTGTGGCCGCGTCGCGCGATATCTACTAACCACCCAGTGCGGCGTCTACGAAAAGAGGCGTGGGCTTTTCATGCTGCCGCCTGGCTGACAACAACCATGCGCCGCGCATGGTTTTGCACTAATTTGTTCGCCACGAACAAATTACACGTACATCATTTTTCTGGTCATGCCGCCATCCACCACAAAATTCTGCCCGGTGATGAAACCGGCCTGATCCCCAATCAGAAACGCGACCAGCGCGGCGATGTCGCCCGGCGCGCCCACCCGTCCGCACGGATGCTGTGCGTGATCTTCCGGGCTCAGTGCGCTCGCGTGCCGCGTCCGCTGCTTCTTCAACGCGCCTACTTCAATCCAGCCAGGGCTGATGCAATTAACGCGCACCGCCGGCCCGAGACTCAATGCCAGTGCATGGGTCAATGCCACAATCCCGCCCTTGGAGGCCGCATACGCTTCACTGTTGGGTTCCGATTGCAGCGCGCGCGTCGAGGCAATATTGATGATCGCGCCGCGCGCCGTCCGCAGTTGCGGCGCGCAATGCTTGGCACACAAAAAGCAACCCGTCAGATTGGTATGGATCACGCGCAGCCAGGCTGCGAGCGTCAAATCTTCGAGCGGCGTGCCCATCCCGCCCACGCCGGCATTGTTAATCAACGCCGTGATCCGCCCGAAGCGCGCGACGGTCTGCGCCACCATTGCGCTGACGGATGCTTCTTGGGCCACATCGGTTTCCACAAACAGCATGTGCTCTGGCTGCGCCAGTGCATCCAGGCATTCCTCGCCGGCTTCGCGATCACAGTCGGCAATCACCAGCGCCATGCCCTGCGCCAGCAAGTGCCGGGTGATGCCGCGCCCGATGCCTTGTGCGCCGCCGGTGACAATCGCCACGCCGTGTGCCGGTGTTGTGTGCATCATGACACGCAAGCGGGTAACGTTGCAACAAACATGTGCGCTTTCATGACATTAGTGTAGCATAACCCGTTACATTTGGCGGTGGAAAGACGCACTGCGCCGGCTGGTGGAGCGAATACGCAACGCTGCGCACTTGCTAATGAGAGCGCGTTCTAGTTTGCGGCGTTCTTGTAGCCGCCCGCGGCAAGGGCGGTTTCTGCACCATCGTGCTGACTATTTTATCAGACTTGTAGCCGCCCGCGGTGAGGGCGGCGTCTGCAGCCGCGGTCATCCGCACCGGTGGCGGGATCCACGCCGATGGCGGGATCCCCGCCTTTTACGGGACTAGGCTGGTGCCTTAGCTAGCCAGGCCAGCTTCAAGCAGGCGCCCGCGGCCACAATTGGAATAAGAGCCCAAGAAAAAAGAGCGCCGCGCGTGCAAGCACGCGCGGCGCGAAGGAAAACCTGGCAACGACCTACTCTCCCGCAGCCTTACCTGCAGTACCATTGGCGCGCCGGGGCTTAACTGCCGTGTTCGGAATGGGAACGGGTGTGGCCCCCGGGCTATAATCACCAGGAAAAATTGTGTTGTTGCGGCGGACGGCCGAGGCCGCCCGCCACAACAACAAGAACAAGGTTAGTCATGCGAGATAAGAAGCTACAGTGTAGAGAATCATATAAATATATGCAAGCCAATCGGACATTAGTACCGGTTAGCTGAAGCCCTTACGGACTGTACACACCCGGCCTATCAACCCCGTGGTCTTCGGGGAGCCTGATTGGGAACGTTCATCTTGGAGGGGGCTTGGCGCTTAGATGCTTTCAGCGCTTATCCCGTCCCGAC
>CAYNJC010000025.1:0-64978 GCA_964397565.1 uncultured bacterium | reverse complement strand
GGCGCATGCGCGTCAACTTAGTGGCGCAAACGCTTCTGTCGTAGCGCAGTGTCGGCATCGCCGAGGGGAACGCGGCACGCCCGTGCCGCTGAAGGGATGCGGGATTTCCATATCCCGCGCAGGCGCAAGCAGCTGCGATCGGGAGATCGCAGCTACCTTCAGCCGATCTGGCGATCGGCGTTCCCTTCGCTGCGCGCAGCGGCATCACAGATTCACGCTGCACCAGCCGCTCCCACTCTATAGCCGCTGCCGCGGGCGGGAACGCGTCTGCGTTGGGAGAAACCCGCAGCTATGCGGGTGCAATCAGCTAAAGTTGTCGCGCATGCGCCGCTGGCGGGATCCGCGCCTGTGGCGGGACTCCAAGCAGCTCCAAGCAGCCCTGAACCCTAATCCGGCGACGCCCGGATATCACCTACAGCAGAAAGCGGCGTGCACAAGCAGCCACCCCAAGAGCGGCCGCCGCCATGCACATGGGCTCGGGGATATATTCCAGGCCGGTGTAGGGCCCGCCAGGCAAATCAAACGACGAACCATGCTCCGTAAAATTCGTGATGTTGTAGCGGCGCAAGACACCATCGCCGGCAATCGCCCAGATGAGTTGCTCACCTTCTGCCAAACCACCAATGCTACTCATCAGGGTATGCTCGCTCACCTGGCCACCCGTCGCCGGATCGATCTTGCGCAGAATGCCGTTGTTTTCGACCGACCAGAGATAGCCATCGCCAAACCCCAAGCCGCTGTACAACGTGCCGCCGCCGAGCGTGTGTTCACTCACTTGACCCCCCGTGGTCGGGTTGATCTTGCGCAGAATGCCGTTGTGTTCGAGCGCCCACAGGTAGCCGTCGCCGAAGCCCAAACCAACATAGGGCCCGCCGCCTGGCAAGGTGTGCGACGTGCTTTGCGCCGAGGTCGCTACATCAAACTTTTGCAGCACGCCATTGGTGTGCGCCGCCCACAGATAGCCCTGGCCATATGCCAGACCGCCATAGCCAATGGCGCCTCCGGCTAATGTGTGTTGCGCAATTTCGCCACCGGTGGCCGGATTGATCTCGCGCAAAATGCCGTTGGCCTCAAGCGCCCAGACGCTGTCGGCGCAAGCACTGCGCACTACCAGCAGCCACGCCAGCACAATACCCATCCATGTTTTTTCCATACAAACTCCCAAGGTTAGTGATTGGCGCATTTCAGTGGTAGTAACCGTCTCGCAATACTAGAAATTGTAGTAGCAACGCAATGAAGTTACCCGCACCCATATGGTCATGTTGTGCAGTTCCGTCTCCCCACCGATCCCGCCGGTGGCGGGATCGGTGGAAGCAGGTATTGAAAAGAGCGGGCGCGTGGTTCTGCTCAATCTGATTCAGCCGCGGTCACGCCAGCGGCGAGACCGTGGGGAGCCTTCAGAAATGGTGCTTCTGTTACGAGACGTCTACTATAGTAACAACTCACTTAATCAGTTGCAGGATCGCCTTGAACGCTGGATGTTCGGCACTGCCGAGCAATTCCAACAAGAGCATTTCGGTGCAGGTCACAACCGCGCCGAGCTGCTGCACGCGCTGCAGGCCGATCGTGCGGTTGAGCGCGGTGCGCGACGAGACCGCATCGGCCACGACTTCGACGCGATAGCCGTCGGCCATCAGATCGCGCGCGGTTTGATAGACACAGACATGGGTTTCGATACCGGTCAGCACCATAGTTGGGCGGCCCAGGGCGCGCACGGCCTGCATGAACGGCGGACAGCCGCAACAACTGAACGTCATCTTGGAAATTGGCTGCTGGTCCGGCAGTAGCGCGGCCAGCTCCGGCAGCGTGCCGCCCAAATGGCGTGGATGTTGTTCGCACCACAGCACTGGCACGCCGAGCAGACGGGCGCCCGCCAGCACTTTGCGCAAATTGGCGCGCAACAGCGCGGCCTCGAACATCAGCGGCGCCAGTGATGCCTGCACATCAATCAACACCAGCGCAGTCGTGTCAGCGATGTTCATCGAAGAGCGGAATCGGCGGTGATACAGGCAGCTGCAATTCAAAGAGCTGGTAGCGTTTACTGACCGTCGCACCGATGGCGCCGATCAGCATTTGCATCGGCAGATTATCCTCCAAAATCCACGAGAACTCGGCCCGCTGGAAGTGCGCGCGGATATACGGCTCGGATATGTGATAGAGCAAAGCCGGCAGACCGGTGCGCCGGAATTGCGGCAAAAACCCGACCAACATCGTGCGGCAGCCCGTGATGCGCCGCTGCTGAAATAGCAGGCGCCAGAGCGTGCGCAGGCCGAGTCGTCCGTTGGCATCGCGCAGGATTTCATTGATATCGGGCAGGGTGATGCACAGCCCCGCTGGTTGGTCGTCATAAAAGGCCAGCCACGCCAGCTCTTCGCGGCCGAAGAAGCGCACCGCGTCGAGAAACTCGTTCATTTCACCCGCGCTGAGCGGCGTAAAACCCCACTGCGCGCTCCAGGTGGCATTGTACAGCAGGCGCACAGTTTCCGCCCTGTGCTTCAGCTCGGCCTTGCGCAGGCACTCGATGCGCACGTGTGAATTGCGCAGGAGCCGCGCGGCGATGCGTGCGAGTACCGCCGGGCTCTGACTGTCCTGCGTTTTTTCATAGGCCAGCACCGTCTTGACCGGGCGCAAGCCGCAGGCCTCCAGCAGGGCGCGATAGTAGGGCGGGTTGTACGGCATCAGTAAGGTCGGCGGCCGCGCGAAGCCCTCGATCAGCAGGCCCCATTCGCCATGACACGAGGGGCTCATCGGGCCGCGCAGCACGCGCATGCCGCGCTGCTGCAGCCAGGCCGCCGCTGCCTGCACCAGCGCGCGCGCCACGGCGACCTCATCCACACATTCAAAGAAACCGAACGAGCCGACCGGCTCGTGCCATTGCGCAATGTAAGCGTGGTCAATCTGCGCGCATATGCGGCCGAGCACTGCGGCGCCGCGGCAGGCGATGAACAGGCAGCCCTCGGCATGCTGCCAAAAGGGGTGCGCGCGAAAATCAAGTTGGTGACGGATGATGCGCCGGAGTGGCGGCACCCAGCACGGCGAGCCGGCATAGATGCGCCAAGGAAGATCGAGGAATGCGGCGCGGTCACGCGCGGTCTCGACGACGTGGATGTGAAGCTGGTCAGCCATGCGTTAGGGTGCTGATCTGTGCGGCTGCAACAGACCGGCCAGTGATGATAGCCAACCAAGATGGGAAAGTCAATAGGTCGGAAAAGGGTGCGTCAGTGATCAGTGCGGCAACGTTGCCACTGAACCCTGAATACAGAATGCAGAAAAGTGGTGGAGGCGGCGGGAGTTGAACCCGCGTCCTGAACATCTATCCGTACCGCTTCTACGCGCGTAGCTGGTGGATTGAGTTTAAACCATTGGTTGCCCATCAGCAGGCCACCGCCGGTCGAGCCGGGAAGTGTCTCACGCGGATGGCTCCCAGCCGATCATCCGCGCCAGCCTGTAATCGTCGCTCATGTCGCCCTGACAGGCAGCACGACGACCGAGCGGCTACGTTAAATTACGCAGCAAGTGCGAGTTCTTCGTTCGCGTTTGTTGTTTGTGCCCGATTGGTAACGCGGCCAACGGACGTCCGCGGCACGCCACGGTACAGCATCGACTCCAGTCGAACCCAGTGCGCCCCCATACCAAAGATCTACCTCAGTATACCATAGCCCGGCTGATTTTGCAATATGGACTGCCTCATGAGGCAAAACCACCCTGTCAAAAGCCATCCTTGACAAAAGTGGCCGTTCTTGGTATACTTAACAAAAGTATTTTTACAAGAAAATTGCTGGTTATTCAACGGTATGGAGAGTTAGCATGGAAAAGCAGCACATCACCGTGACCACTGCGGCGCAGGCATCGCACAAGCAGCCCTATGAGGCGCCCAAGGCAACCTTTGTCCCGCTTAAGCTGGAGGAGAGATTGCTGGGCTGTTTGAAGACCGACCCGAGGACATGCTCAAACGGGCCGAGTGGCTCGTAAGCGGCGTTTGTCTACCGCGTAGTCCGCTGCTCGTGGCACGTACCAATCGGCGAAGGGAGCACGATATTGGTACACGGGACAGTGGCGAGGCGTGGTAACATTCGCCGGAAAAGGTTTCATCAAGAAGCTGCTGGCCGCACCGTGAAAAGGATGCAGGCCAGCTTTTTTATTTGTGGCCCGGACTGATGTTTCGTCGGGTTCCAACCAAGGCAAGAAGATGAAACGCAGTGAGAAATTCATGCTACAGAATGTTGGAGGCGTCGCTCTGCTGACGCCGCTGGGCGCCCAGGTTATGGAGATGAATGGCTTGGTGATCCTAAACGACACGGCCTGCTGTGTGTGGGAGCTGCTGGCAGAAGAGCGCACGCTGGATGAACTGACAGCCATCGTGGTCGAACGGTTTGCCGTCGAGCCGGTGCGCGCCCGCGCCGATGTGCAAACCTTTCTCGATGAGATCGCGCCGCTGGGCATGGTTGACGGATGAGCAGCCTGCCGTGCGAGTATGGCGATCTGGTGCGTGAACTGCACGCGCGCGCCGCCGCGCGCCGCCAGCCCGTCAATGGCACCTTTGAACTCACGGCGCGCTGCAACTTGGCCTGCCGCATGTGCTACATCAGCCAATCTGGCGGCGACGCCACGGTGCGCGCGGAGGAGCTGACGGCGGCGGCATGGCTGACACTGGCGCGCGCGGCCGTTGACGAGGGCATGCTCTTTCTGCTGCTGACGGGCGGCGAAGTTCTCCTGCGGCCCGATTTTTTTGAGATTTACACGCCGCTGACCAGAATGGGTCTGCTGCTGACGCTGTTCAGCAATGGGACGTTGGTCAGCGAGGCGCTGGCGCAACGCCTGGCGGAAGCGCCGCCGAGCCGGACGGAGATCACGCTCTACGGCGCCACTACGGCGACCTACGAGGCGATCACCGGTGTCGCCGGCAGTTACGCGCGCTGCTGCGCCGGGATTGAGGCGCTCGTGCGGCGGCGTGTGCCGCTCGGGCTCAAGACGACGGTCACGCGGCAAAACGTGGGCGAACTGGATGCAATGCGGCAGATGGCGCGCAACTGGGGTGTGCCGTTCTCGGGCGGCTGGCTGCTGTCCCAGCGCCGCGATGGCGCGTGTTCCGAGGTGGAGCACTGCCGCCTGTCACCGTCCGCATGTGTCGCACTCGAAGCGACCGACCAAATCTCGGCCAGAGGGTGGACTGAAACGGCGCGGCACGCAGTCGCGCCGGCCCATGATCGCAATTTCCACTGTCAGGCTGGCGCGGCTTCGTTTGTCATCAATCCGCGCGGGGAGATGAACGTCTGCATGGACTTGCCGCTGCCGGCCGCGCGCCCGCTGGAGGTTGGCTTTCGCGCGGCATGGGAACAGACGCAGCGCTATGTTGACACGGCACCGCCGCTGGCTGATGCCTGCCGGAACTGCGGCGCGCGCGTCTACTGCCCGCGCTGCCCGGCTTGGTCGTTGCTCGAGACGCATACGTTGAACGAACCGGTGCCGTATCTGTGCGAAGTTGCCTGGGCGCGCAAGGAACAGCATGGCCAACCAACATAACATACCGATTTCGATCGCCGACATTGTGATCGAGCTGCACAGCCCGCTGTCCGCCGCCGAATTGGGGATCGAACAACGCCTCGGCCCATTCTTCGGCCTGACGCCACAGCCGCTGGCGCGCGTCGTGCTGCACTGGGAGGAAAGCGCGGACACGCCCGAGCCGCGCGGCACCTTGGTGTACGACCCGGGCTCGATCTGGCGCATGTATCGCGACGGCGCCGAGTTCTACGCCGCGATTACGTATCATGATGACAAGCAGCCGGCGCAGATGCACAGCGTCCTGCGCGCCAATGCCGCGTGGAACGATCTGACGCTGACCGAACAGCGCAGCGTCCCGGCCGGGCGACCGCACGGCACGACGTGGCAGAGCGTCCTTAACATCGGCGCGGGCGAACTGCTGCTGCGCACCGCCGTGCTCTTCACCGATGGTCTGGTTTTTCACGCGTCCGGCATTGACGACCACGGCCAGGGCCTTGTCTTCGTCGGGCATTCCGGCGCCGGCAAGAGCACACACGCGTGCCTGTGGACCCAGGAGCCGGGCGTGATCGCCATGAACGACGACCGCATCGCCGTACGCGTCAACGCACACACCGCCATGTGCTACGGCACGCCCTGGGGTGGCACGGCCAATATTGCCCGCAATCATGCCGCGCCACTGCGTGCCATCATTCTGCTGGAACAAGCGCCGGAGAACCGGATCGAACAACTCGCACCGACGGCGGCCGCGCCGCTGCTGCTGGCGCGCACATTTCTGCCGTATTGGGATGCGCCGCTGCTGCAACGCGCGCTGACCAATCTCAACACGATTTTGGCGCGCACGCCCGTCTTCCGCCTGCGCTGCCGCGCGGAGAAGGCCGTCATTCCGCTCGTGCGTGCGGCGCTATGACGATCCCCGGCCATGCCATGATGCCGGTCATCCGCGCGGCGCTGGCACGCGGGCAATGCGTGCGCATGACGGTCAACGGCAACAGCATGTGGCCGATCATTCACGACGGTGATGTCATCGAGCTGGCGCCCCAGTGTGCTGCGCCGGCGCGGGGCGACATTGTGCTGGCCGAGTCCGCGCCCGCACGGTACGTGGTCCATCGCGTGGTGCGTGTGCGTGGCGAGGGCGTCTGGCTGCGCGGTGACGCGCAGACTCACCGCGCGGGGCCGCTCGCGCCGCGCGACCTGCTCGGCACGGTGACGCACGCCACCCACGCCGGGCGCAGCCGCACACTCGACCGCGGCGCTTGGTGGTTCGCCGGCCTGGTCTGCACATGCTGTGCACCGCTGATCGCGTGGCTGTGCGCGCTGACGAGATGGCTGCGGCACGCCAGCGGCCGCGCGCTCGGGCGCCTGCAGCGCAGCCCATTATTGCGCGCACTGCTGCATCGCTGCCGCCCCACCTTCGTCATCCGAGAAGCCACGCCCGCGGAGCTTGTTCGCGTGGCCGCATGGCTCGATCTGTCCGCCGCGCGTGACCTGCCCGCCGCCGCGCCGACTGCTCCGCCAGGCCTGACCAACTACGTCGCCACGCGCGGCACAGAGTTGCTGGGCTTCGTCCGGCTGATGCGGCACCCCGCCGGCGATACCCCGCGGGTCGGCCATTGGCTCTACAGTCTGACCGTCAGAACACGCTATCGCGGCATGGGCATTGGCGCAGAATTGGTCCGCCACGTGATTGACCAAGCCACGGCTGCCGGCGCCCAGGAGCTGCTCTTGACCGTCTTCGAGGACAATTGTCCCGCCCGCGCCCTCTATGAGAAACTTGGCTTCGAACGCGTGACCATCGCGGCACTCGCAGCAGAGCTGGCCGCCGACGTCGAGCACTACGGCCGCCGGCGCATCCCCATGCGGAAGTGCTTGTCATGACCGAGCTGCTGCTCGACTGCCTGCGTCCGGGCAATGAGCGTGCGACGGCCGCGCACCTGGCAGCCCTGCAAGCAAACGAGTGGCAGGCGCTGCTGCACGACGCGCTGGCGCAGCAAGTGGTCGGCCTTGTGTACCAGCGCATCAAGGCGCTCGGCATCACGGGGCCGCCGGCCCGTGACGCCCTGCACACGTTGCAGACGTTCTACGCATCAAACGCGGTGCGCAATCTTCGCATCCGCAATGAGCTGCACGACATCGCGGCCGCGCTCCACGCCGACCATCAGCCGGTCGTGCTGCTCAAAGGCGCACATCTTGCCTTTGGCGTCTATGACGACCTCGGCGCGCGGCAAATGGTGGATATTGATCTGCTGGTGCCACGCGGCAACCTGGCGCGCGTCGCGCACGTTCTGGAGCGCCACGGCTACGCGGCGCAGTTCCCGTATGTGCTCGACCAGGCGTTCTTCGACGGCAACTTGCATCTGCCGCCCTTCGCGCAGCAAGGCCGCACCACGATCGAGCTGCACTGGAACATCACTGCGCCGCGGCACGTCTATTCGATTGAACCCGGTGACCTGTGGCAGCGTGCCGTGCCGGTGCGCATCGGCGATAACAGCGTCCTGGGCTTGTGCGCCGAGGATCTCCTGCTCTATGCCTGTTTCCATGCGGCTTATCAGCACGAATTCGAGTTTGGTTTGCGCCCGTTCTGTGATATTGCGCAGATCATACGATGGCAGCACGAGAGCCTGGCGTGGCCGGATGTGGTGGCGCGCGCGCGGGCGTGGCGCTGGACGCGCGGTGTCTTTCTGGCGCTGCAACTGGCGCACGACATGGTTGGCGCCGCCGTGCCTGCGCAGGTTCTGCGCGAGCTGCGCCCAGATTCTTTGCCAGACCCCGTGCTGTTCTGCGCCCGGACACAAATCCTCACGGATGTGACCGCGGACGCGGCGCTGTCGCCCAATGTGG
This sequence comes from uncultured bacterium, assembly GCA_964397565.1. Classification (GTDB taxonomy): domain Bacteria; phylum Auribacterota; class UBA3054; order UBA3054; family JAPLST01; genus JAPLST01. Next base: position 56,638 of record CAYNJC010000025.1, on the reverse strand, counting down.
TGGCGTGGCACGATGCCGTGTGGCACAAGAAAATCTCGCTGTTCGTGCACAACGTCTGCGTACCCAAGGCAGTCCTCGCGCGGCTCTATGGCGTACGTGCGACCTCGCCCGTGCTGTACCTCTACTATCCTGTTCGCCTGATGACGTTGCTGGCACGCTATGGGCGCACGGTCTTCAACTTATGGCGCGGCGCCACGACACTGACGCCGCGCGCGCGCAGCAAGCATACGCTCCACCACTGGCTGGCGGACACGCCGCAGTGACGACCGGCCTGCGCCGGCCTTTGCCTTTTGTCGGCGTTTGTGCTATGCTATTTTACCTGCGTACAGCAACATTTATTGGGGAGAAAAACCATGCACACAAAACTAATGATTCTGCTGGCGATTCTGGTAATCTGGACCTTGCCCTGTCTGGCCGATTGGGGCCAGGCCGAATCGCCGGATTTTACGCTGGACACGACCGTGCCGGAACCGGCGCTGATTCTGGCCGCCGCGCTGCCGCTCTGGCTGTTGCTGCGGCGCAAGTGAATGTGGCCGGACATGCATGTCCGGATTACATTCGTTCGCCGCGCACGAATGTAATCCGCGTGCCTGCAACCGTTTGTCAGGAGATCAACCATGAAATCAACACCAATCACCGCCATCATTCTGTCCCTTGCGCTGGGCGCGTTCACCGCCGTAGCCGGGCCGGTGACGGTCACGAATGTCACGGCCGCCCAACGGATAGGCGCGGCGATTGTGGACATTGCCTATGATCTGCTGAATCCGAGCGGTGGTATCCATACGGTTGCAATCAATGTCTCCACCAACGCCGGCGCAACGTATTCATTGGCCTGCACGAATTTCAGCGGCGCGGTTGGCGCGACCGTCACGACCGGCACGAATAAGCAGGTCGTCTGGTTTGCGGCGGGCGATCTGCCGGAGGCCAGCGGTGTCACGGCCCGCGTGCGCGTGACGGCCATGGATGATATGGCGCTGATCCCGGCCGGCCCGTTTCAGATGGGCACGAACTTCACCGACGACGGAACGTCTGCACAACCGAATCATACCGTGACCCTCAGCGCCTTTTTCATGGACAAACACGAGGTGACGTCGCAGCAGTGGCAGGATGTGTATATCTGGGCCACGAACAACGGCTACGCGTTTACAAATCCCGGCGCTGGCAAAGTGCCGAATCACCCAGTGCAGATGGTGAACTGGTACAACTGTGTCAAGTGGTGCAATGCGCGCAGTGAGAAAGAAGGCCTGACGCCATGCTATTATACCAATGCGGCCCAGACCCTGGTGTACCGCGGCGGGTCAGCAAATCTGTCGAACGAATGGGTGAACTGGAGTGCCAACGGCTATCGCCTGCCGACCGAGGCCGAATGGGAGAAAGCGGCGCGCGGCGGCGCGGTTGGCATGCGCTTCCCGTGGAGCGATGCGAATGCGATCACGAATTCGCGCGCGAATTATTATGGTAATACAGCTTACGCATACGACTTAGGTCCGAACGGCTACAATCCGGCGTTTACCAACGAACCAATGCCCTACACCAGTCCGGTCGGCTATTTCGCGCCGAATGGCTATGGCTTATACGACATGGCCGGCAATGTCTGGGAATGGTGTTGGGACCGGTATGATGCAAGTTGGTACAGTAATACGGGTGCGACGCAAAATGACACATGCGGACCTTCTTCTGGCTCGGACCGCGTGCTGCGCGGCGGCGGTTGGGCCTACAGCTCGAACCGCTGCCGCGTGGCGTCCCGCAGCTACTACACGCCGGACGGCGCGGACGAAGGTATTGGCTTCCGTTGTGTGCGTCGTTGAGGTTAGCGTGAGCAGGGTGCTGGCAGGTGCGCGCGGAGCCGCACCTGCCGGGCGCCCTGCGGTCTGGTTCTGGTTCTGGCGGCGCGGCGGCACGCCGCGTCGCGCCGGGAACGCCGATCTCCAGATCGGCCGAAGGTAGGTGCGATCTCCAGATCGCAGCTCCTGGTGTACTTGCGGGATATGGAAATCCCGCCGACCATCAGCGGCACGGGTGTGCCGCGTTCCCCTCGGCGCGACGCCGATGTTGCCGTGGCAGGCATGGGCTGCAAGAGTTGAGTAATTGTATGAAATAGAGTTTCTTCGTCATACCGATTAAAAACGTCGGTGAAACCGAGCGCGAGTTGAATGCATTTCTCGCGACGCACCGGGTGTTGACGGTGCAGCGTGAATTCGTCAGTTCGGGCGAACATTCTTTTTGGAGCACAGTTTTCTTGACAGGATTGACATGATGTTACATGATGAGAAAAGCGCCGAACACAAACAAGAATCTTAATTAGTGCAGGATTCAATCATGTTTAATCATGTAAATCCTGTCGAAAAATATGAAACGGATTGGGAACCTCATGGAAGCGATTGCGGACTGTGACAACATTATGCGTGCCTTTTGCAGCGCCCGGTTAGGCAAGACCGGCAAAGGTGAAGTGCGCCCATTATAGGCGCGGTACTTTACATGCTTGACAGAAACGACATGATATGACATGATAGATCAGCATGTATATGATAAGCGCACAAGACATTGAGCGGCAGGTCGGGTACTGGCGCGCCAACGCCGTTGAGGATTTGGCGAGCGGCGAAGTGCTGGTGCGCAGCGGGCACGGGCGTCAGGGCTTGTTCTTCATCCATCTGGCGCTTGAAAAAGTCCTCAAGGCGCATGTGACGCGCGCCACAAAGGACGTTGCGCCCAAGATCCATTCGCTCACCCGCTTGGCTGAACTGAGCGGACTGACGATTAGTGCCGGGATGCGAGACGTTCTGGGCGAAACCGGTCGCTTCAATATTGCGGGACGTTATCCTGACGAAAAGAATCAACCGGTGCCAATTCGTTCGGCACAGGCGCGCGTGAAGAGGGCGAAGGAGGTTTTCAGATGGTTGATGATGCAATTGTGAGCGTGGTGCGGAAGTATCTGGCGAAAGTCGCGGAAGCCGGCATTGTGGTTGACCGGGGCGTCATCTTCGGTTCGTGTGCGCGCGGATGCCAGCGGCCGGAAAGCGATATTGATCTGGTGGTGGTTTCGCCTGCGTTCGACGGCAAGGACCGTGAAGCTGCGTTGGACACGCTGTGGCACATGGTCTGGCGCGTGGACACGCGCATCGAACCCATTGGCGTTGGCGTGCGGCAATATGCGGAGCAAGCGTGGCAGCCGCTCCTCATGGTCGCGCGTCGGGAAGGTGTGTCGGTGTATCCTGTCGGCGTGCCAGCCGCGTCTATTGCCGCCGATGGTCCGGGCGAGTATCATCCACGCCGCCAGCCACGCAGCACGGTGAAGAAACGACGATAAATTCTTTCGCGGCGAAATAATGTAAGGTTGCATGCGCGGCTTTCTTAATGGCTTCGGCGCACAATGGTAATTTGTTGCCATTAAAACATCGGTGGCATCGGCGCCGTCTGCGGATACAATCGCTGCCGCATAATTCTCGCGCGGCGCGAGAATTACTAATGAAAGCACTTACTTGTTGTCATGCCAGTTGTGGCCGCGGGCGCCTGCTTGGAGCTGGCCTGGCTAGCTAAGGCACCAGCCTAGTCCCGTCAAAGGCGGGGATCCCGCCACCGGCGGCGATCCCGTCAACGGCGCGGATGACCGCGGCTGCATAAGCCGCCCTCACCGCGGGCGGCTACAAGGACGCTGCAAAGTAGAAAGCGCTCTCATTAGTAATAAGGAATGAATAAGGGATAAGTGGCAGCGGCAGCATCCACGCCGGGCGGCGTGGCTACAACCGGCGATGCAAACGACATAAAATGTCGATTGCAAACGGCAACTATGCGTGTCGCTTCTTTGTGCCGTGGTGTCTTTGTGAGAAGAATGGCAGCAACTGCATGCCCCGCGCGGAGCGCGTGGCGTGCGGGCAGCGGTTTTCAGCTGCTTGGAGTCCCGCCGGCGGCGAGATTTTCGGTTTTCAGTTTTCAGTAATCAGCATTGATACTTCCAGCCCGCCATTATTCCACACTTCAATCACCGATCACTGATTACTGTTTACCATGCAACATCCTTCGTGGCTTTGTGCCTTTGTGAGAGAAAGGAGTGCGGTTGCGGCAGCAGTTTTCGGTTTTCGGCTCAGCACCGCACCGGCTCCGACCACAAGGCCGCGCCGTTAACCAAATGCCCGCCGCGCTGCGGCGAGAGTTCCTCGCCCAACGCGACATCCAACACTTCCAGCCCCGCCGCTCTTGCAACGCGAGCGAGCGGCACGTTGCCCACCGCCGTGGTGCCGTCCAGCGCCACAACGTAATTGCCGGCTTGCAGCGCATTCTCGACCACCAAGCTGATCCGGTGACTGCCCGGCTCGAAGGAGAACAAGCGCCCGCCTGCATCATTGCTGTGCACGCGAAATATGCCAACGCCCTCGAGCGTGGAGACCGTTAGGGAGAACACGACATTGCGCGCCGGCTGTTGCACTGCAAACTCGACTTCGAGCGTGATCGGTTCCTTCCAGTGCACCGTGAAGGTCGGATAGGCATTATTCACCAGTCGGATCGAGCGAAACGCAATGCGGCTGGTGCCGCCCCACGCCGCGTCATGCTCTACCGGCGCGATCGTCTGGTACGCTTGCGCCGACGTACCTTCGGCCGCCGCCGTGGTCAGATACGCGCGCACCACGTCGTCCGCGCGGCCCGCTGCGGCCACGCGGCCGCTCTCCAACAGAACCGCTTGCTTGCATAACGCCGCAATGACCGCCATGTTGTGGCTGACAAACAACACCGTGCGCCCATGACTGGCGACAGCTTCCATTTTGCCCAGACACTTCTTCTGAAAGGCCGTGTCGCCCACCGCCAGTACTTCGTCTACCACCAAAATCTCCGGCTCGAGATGGGCCGCAACGGCAAATGCCAGGCGCACATACATGCCGCTCGAGTAGCGCTTGACGGGCGTCTCCAGGAAGCGCTCGATCTCGGCAAAGGCGACAATTTCGTCAAACTTCCGCCGCACCTCGGCGCGCGTCATGCCCAGAATCGTGCCGTTCAGAAAAATATTCTCGCGCCCGGTCAGTTCGGGATGAAAGCCTGTGCCGACACCCAGCAGACTGGCGACGCGGCCGCGACAAATGATCCGCCCGGCTGTTGGCGGAGTGATCTGGCTGAGAATCTTCAGCAAAGTCGTCTTGCCCGCGCCATTGCGGCCAATGATGCCGAAGCATTCGCCCTGGTTGACTTCGAAACTGACATTCGTGAGCGCCCACAACTCTTCGCCGTCGCGTGCGCCGCGCGCCGCGCCCGTCGCCAGGCGCGCAACCTGCCGCATGACCTGTGTGGCTGCGCCGGCGACGCTGTCGCGCAATGTCAAATACGGTTCGCGCGGTGCACCAATGCGATACACTTTGCTGAGACCGGAGACGGTAATGGCGGGGGAGGGCATGCTTAACTAGGTTTCACATTAACATTGAACATTGAACATTGAAGGGGACCAGTGCCACAAAGAAACTGACGGCTCGCTCCGCGCCGCCGGTGCTCATGCCAGGTCTGCAAAGTAGCGCTCCGTGTTGCGGAAATAGCACAGCCCGCCGACGAACATCACCAGCGCCGAGACCGCGGCAATGCCCAGCGAGGACCAGTCCACCGCCGCGTGGCCGAGCAAGCCGGCGCGCGCAGTGGTGATGACCGCCGCGATCGGATTGAGCCAGCGCATCAGCGCGCGAATGGTCGGATAGCGCGCCAGCATGCTGACCGGATACAGCACCGGCGTCACATACATGAGAAGCTGGATCAGAAACGGCAGCACGTGGCCGACGTCGCGATACTTGATGTGCACGGCGCTCAAAAACAAGCCGCAGCCGAGCGCTGCCGACATCGTGATCAATAGTAACAGCGGCAGCAGCGCCAGGCCGAGCCAGTGCACCGCGCAGCCGTACCACAGCATCAATCCAGCCAGCACTATCGCGGCGATGCCCAGCTCCACCAGCCCGGTTGCGGCGGTGGTGGCCGGAATGATCACGCGTGGGAAATAAACTTTTTGGAGCAGGTAGGCATTGGCGACCAACGCATTGCTGGCCTTTGAAAGAATGCCGGCGAAGTACTGCCACAGCAGCAAGCCGGTGTACAAGAAGACCGGATAGGGCGTGCCGTCGCCGCTCTCGATCTTGGCGACGCGGTTGAAGATGAAGGTGAAGATGACCATGGCGCTGATCGGCTGAAACACGGCCCAGGCCACGCCGAACACGGTCTGTTTGTAACGCACGCTGATATCGCGCCACGCCAGGACGATGAACAAATCACGATAGCGCCACAACTCGCGCCAGTTGAAGGAAAGCCAGCGGCGTGGCGGCGCGATTATGGTCGTGGTCTGCGTCATGGTGCTGGGCAACATTGTACGCTTCAACCGCCGCCATGTCAAACGGAATTGCGGGCAGCACTTCGAAGCGACCTGCGTGCCGCGCCGCTTGTTCCCATACATCACTCCGCGACGCCGCTACTCCGTTGCTCCGGCACTCCGTGCCCGGCGGCGCATAGGTGCACGAAACGTGCGACAGCGCGGCAGCATAAGGGACAGCAGCGCCGCAAGCAACGCTACGCCCGGCTCGGGCATGATGTAGAAGCGATTGTTCCACATGATGTTACTGGCGCTGTTGCCGGCAGAATCTTGCGCCACGATGCGCAGCACAAACATCTCGTCCGGGTAGGTGTGCCCCAGCGCCGCCGGCACCCAGGGATGCTGCCCGACGGTGTTGCTGACGGGCGCAGCAATGACTTGAGCAATCGCCAGGGTGTTGCTATACAACACATCGAACTGCACGACCCAGCAATTGCTGCCATCATGGTCATCGTTGATCAGCGCCGGATTCCACTGCACATTGGTGGGCATGCCCTGCTCGACCAGGCTGAACGCGGCAGGATACAGGAGTGCAGTGTCAGCGATCGTCGGCGGGGTCGTGTCCTCCGCAATGCTCCACCCGCGCTTGGCTTGTCCGGCCAGCACCTGCAGACTGTAATCCCGGCCGTCGTAGGTCACATACGCCGGGTCGACCGTCACTGAATTTCCAGCATACCCGCTGTGTTTGCTGATGTCGGATCCATACACATTGTTCTCGCCAACACCAATGCTGCTTGAGTACAACAGATTGTCGTTGTGGATGACACGCGCTGCGCTCGGCTGGCAATACATGCCGGATTTTGCGGAGGTGGTATTGTCACCTGCGCAATGACTCATCACACAGCGATCCATCATCAGCCAGCGGCCGGTGTTATTGCCGCGCAGCCAGATCGTGGACATGTCGCCGGCCGGCGACATGCGCGTATCGGCGTTGTTGACAAACGTACAGCGCGTGAAGCGCACCGTGTAGCACGATGAGCCGCTGTCATCATCGGCATAGAACGCGCGGCCCAACCGCTCCAACAAGCAGTGCGTCACAGTTACTTCGCCCGCATACGCGGCACTCGTGCCATACCAGTTCAGTTCAATGCCGGAGCCGTTGGCCTGTCCGGCGGTGCCGGCACTGCCGGTGCTCTGGTTGCCGTCATAACGTCCTTTCAGCCAGAGATTCGAGAAGATCAGATTCAGCGCGGTGCTGTCGCCGGCATACAACAAGCTGGCGCCGCCATCAAGCCCGTCACTCTTGGCGCTGCCGTCCACCTTGAAGCTGGCAAACAACGTCGGCGTGGTTTTGCCTTCAAGGCCATTGATGAAATTGTTGCCGCCGGAAACCACAAAGACCGTGCTGACCGGGCTGTCACCAATCAGCGCCACACCGTTGCGCCCCGACCAACTCAAGTTTTGATTGCCGGCACCGCTGTAGGTGCCGGTGCCGACATAGATCATATCCCCGGCGATAGCGGCAGTTAAGGCGCTGTTGACGGTTAGTTTTGCGTTTGCCCATGAACGCCCGCCATTGGCATCGTTTCCCCACTTGGCCACATACAAGGGTGATTGGCGCGTAATCTCGACACCCGCGCTGGTGGAGAACCATTGATTGGTCGCGTAGACCACGATGACGTTTTTTCCTTTGACCAGCGCAACGGTGGTGGACCAGCCGCCGAGCGCGAGCGGCCCGTGCGCGCCGGTGGTGAGATTCGTCCACCAAGCCGCCAGCGCATTGGCATTGACACCGGCCAGCGCGTACGTTTCCACCGCGGTCGGCATGGTAATGCTGGTGGAGGCCGGGTTGGTGATGGCATTCTCGGGATAGGGTTGGAACACAACCTGCACGAGCGATGCGTTCGTCACCAGCAGCGGGAACCAGTCGGTGCAGAAATTGGTGGCCGTGTTGTGAATCCACATATACGCCGGGGGCGACGCGGTGAGCAGCGTACTGCTGCCCCAAAAGAAAACACCCGTGCCGCCAATAACACCCGAGCCGCTGGCGGCCACCTGCACATCATGCGCGGTGCGCGGCAGCCCGAGTTCGCCCCACAGGTTGGTCATAGGAATCAGGGTGCTGTTGGTCCAGGCCGCTTCGGCAAAACTATTGACCATCTGGCCGGCGCGGCGCACCGCGCGGATGGGCTCGAGAAAATAGTCATGATCGGAAAAGTAGCCCCACCAGTTGTTGTGCACATAGTTGGGCGTTTCGCCGGGGACTTCCTGGGCCGTGATGTTCTTGTGTTGGCCTGGGCCGTGCGGCATGGCACAGTACGCCCAGTTAATGAAGGAACGTTGGTCATCAGTAGAAGCGGGGCTCCACTTCACTTCGTTACGCCATGTCAGATATGAAACATTGGTAGTCGAGCCATTGCGTGGGTCGGGCGCGCGGTTGTAATTCAACACAAGCCGCGGTTGCCGCCAATAGCGGTACGTGGAATAGGCGGCACGTGGGCTGTTATAAATATAAGCGCCATCGACCTTGGCCTGCACATTTACCGGGTAATGGCAATCGCCGATGCCCGCCAGTGTCTGGCCGACACTGTTGATGTTCGTGTGCAGCGCAAGATAGAGGGCGGAGAACTGTTCCCACGCATTATACTTGTCGGTGAACAATGTCTGTCGCTGCAGTTCGGTGTAGGGCGCGGGCGTGGTGGTGTCCCACTTGTAGGACCATTCGTATTTCCAGCCAACCGATTTCGCATTAGCGTACATGTTGGGCGCGACATTTTCCCAGCGATGGAAGTTGTTGTGAATCATCTCCGCAATCCCGCGGCCCGTGTTGCAGGCCAGGATCACGAAATGCGGACTGTTGGGAATCGTGGCAGTCGCGCCGTTGATCGAGAGCGGACGGGCGCCACACATGCTGGCTTCCCATTGATAGGCTTTGTGTGGCCCGAAGTAGAGAATTTCATGGACCGCGGCGTTCGTGGCGGCGGTAAACAGCGAGATGCCACTGCGCATGGCGAGGCGGTGCAGCATGGACGTGATGCAGGTGGCGTCCATAGTCGAGCCGTCGTTGTCCACCGTCAGCGGCCCGTGGGTGGGATTGTCGACGCAGCGGTCGTAGTAGGCGTCAATCGTAAAATTGGTGTAGACGCTGCCTTCCGCCGCGCCGAGCTTGCGGGTCGGCACATTGGAGCTGACAATCACCTCGATGGCGTCATAGCGCACGTGCCCGTGGCTGCTGATGAACATGTCGCGCATGTATTCGCGCGCCATGTCTTCCGGGTCTCTGTAGACGACGCCGGGCGAGTCGGACAGCAACACGCTATTGGCCCGATAGCCATCCAAAACAACGACCACCAGCTTGCGTGGCGCCACCGGGCTAGTGGCCCAGATGAAATGACCTTGGTTGGTGAGCAGCAGATCCGCGCGCAGGGTGGCGGATTGTGTGTGGGTTGACCAAAGACCGGTCGTCAGCGCATTGGCATACGCAGGTGCCGAAATAAGCGCGGCAAAGAACGCAAACCAAATTGGAATAGTCCGCATGGGGGGGCTCGTGTAGAGAGGCAATGAGCGGGAACGGCGCGCCGTGACGGCGCGCCGTTCCCGCGGTATTCACATATACAGATCGCGGTGGCAGCGCAGCAGCGCGACACCCAGCAGCAGCAAGCCACCCACCAGCGGTTCCGGGATTTGCTGCATGATGATTAACGTCTCCGGCGACATCGGACTGCCAATAAACGCCAACCGATTCGTTGCGACCATGCCCGCAGGCGGCAAGGGCATAGTCACCGACCAGGTCGTGTCAGTCCAGCCGGCGTTCTGCATACTACTATTCAGCAGCAGGTAGGACATCAATGGTTTAGTACCGGTAAACGTCGCGGGTGCGTTGGTGAGGATGTACACCGAGCCACCCGGCGGCACATTGGTGCCGGCGCCAATCGCGCGCGGTGCAAGGGTGTTCTCGCTGTACGTCACCCAGCCTTTGCCGTAGACGCCCGTGGCCACATACGGCCGCGTGTCGGGCAGTGTCGTGAAGAGCGGTGCGATCTGAAGATCGTTCAGCGCTGCGCCGCTGTTTTGAATGCCCACGCCATTATATAACCCGTTGAGCACATTCGAGTAGGCATTGCCATAGGATTGCACAAAGAGCTTCACCCCGATGCTATTGACATTGCCGACCTCGTTGTCACTGCACAATCCGCGCTGCACGTTCGCCACGACACAATTCTTGACCGCAATCGAATCTTTGCCGTTCCCGCTGGCGTTGGCGCGTGTCCAGATCGCGCGCGAATCGTCGGGTGGATTGCTGCCATTCTGATTGACAAGGGTGCACTGGTCAATCAGCATTGTGGCTGGCGCGGTGGCGGAGTTGTTCTGCACGTACACGCCGCGGCCAAAGCCGTCCACCAGGACGCGCCGCGCCGTGACGTTCCTCGTCGTGGTGGCGCTGACCAATTGCAGACCATGCCCGTTGCGCTGGGCTGTGGTCACGGGCCCTTTCAGCCACAAGTCCTCCAGCACCACGTGCTCATACGTTTGCATGCGCAACGCGCTGTTGTTATCGCTCCAAGCGACGGTCTCGGCACTCATGTCCAGATTCATCCCGCGCAGGGCCGTAAAGCGCGAATTGTCAATGCGCACGACCGGCAAGCTCAGGATGAGCGCGCCCTTTCTCAGGAGTGTGTTGGTCGGGCCGGCGCCTGCGATGATGAAATACTGCTTGCTGGCAATGGTCATCACCCAGTTGCCGCCGGTAGTTTCATTGGTGTAGGTACCGGCGGCGACGTTGATCAGCGTGGGCTGCATGAAGGTGCCATTGGGCGCCGTGCCGATGGCCTTGTTGATCGTTAGCCACGGGTTGCCCAGCGACCCGCTGCCCGTCACGTCGCTGCCCATCAGGTTGACATAGTAGTTGGTGGGCACGCCGGTGCGATAGACCACGACCGTCTGCACGCTGCTGTCACCGTACATGTTGGTCGCCGAGACAACGATGTAATTCGTGCCGACGTTCACGCTGATGGCAGGGATGATAAACGGCGTCGTGCTCGGCACCGTGCCGCCTGCCCCCGTGGCGGTGTTCTGCCACGCGATCGCTTCAGCGACATTGCTGGGCACGCCATTCAGCGCCAGGTCGGCAATATGGTTTTCAACCCATATCTCGAATGGCGCAACAGTCACCATCGGCAGCGTCAGATCGCGCATGACCGTGACGCTCGCGCTGGCTGCGTCGCCGCTGGCATTCGTGCCGGAAACGGTGATGAGATTGTTGCCCAGCCCCAGTGGTACCGCCGCGACACTCCAAGACGCTACAGCGGCAATGGCACCACGCTCGTCGTTGTTGGCGTTGTGCCAGGCAAGCATGCCCACCATGTTGCCGGATGTGCCCGCCAGCAATGTATAGGCCGTGGTGCTGCGCGGCACCCAGCGGTTCGCCGGCGCAATCACCAGCCAGGGCACGTTCTGATTGGTCGTGCAATTCCAGCCGCGCTCTGTGCCGGCTTCAGGAATCTGCAAAGTGTAGGCCTGGCCTAGATACGGCACATAGGTCGGCGCATTGGTGACCAGGTCGGTGCCATAGCCCACGTAACGGTTGATGCCCGGGCCATAGCAGTTGTCGGCGCCGCGGCCGATGGTGTTGGTGTAGAACAGATCGTCATTGCAGAACACACGCGTGGTGACGTTGGGATTATAATAGATGCCATACCCGCTGGCACTCAACGAGTCCTGCGCGGTGTGGCTCATGACGCACTTGTCAAAGAACATCCAACGACCCGCCGTAGCGCCGCGCATGAACACCGTCGCGCGGTCGCCATACGCGTTGTTGCGCGTGTCGGCGTTGTTGACAAAGGTGCAGCGCACGAAGCGCGCCGTGTAACACGAAAAACCACCGTTGTCATCATCGGCGTAGAACGCGCGGCCCAGCCGCTCGAACAAGCAGTGCGTCATGGTGACATACCCGGTATAGGCAGCATTGCCATACCAGTTCAACTCGATGCCCGTGCCGTTCTGTTTCTCGGCCGTGCCCTTGACATTGTTCACTTGATCGCCGTCATAGCGGCCCACCAGCCACAGGTTGGAAAACACCAGATTCAACGGAATGGCATTGTCGGCATACAGGAGACTGGCGGAGCCATCGAAGCCGTCGTCTTTGGCGCTGCCGTCAATCTTAAAACTAGCCAACAGCGGCGCGATGGTTTTGTTCTCGAGGCCGGTGATCAAGCGTTGCGTGCCGGTCAGCACGAACGTGGTCTTGGTGGGACCTGTGCCGATCAGGTTGACGCCATTGCGGGCGCTCCAGCTCAGGTCGACGTTGCCGGCGCCGCTATACGTGCCGGTACCGACGTAGATCGTGTTGCCGGCTGTCGTGGCGACGCCTAAGGCAGCGTTGACGGTCAGTTTGGCCATGGCCCATGACAGGCCGTCGCTGGCGTCGCTGCCCCATTTGGCAACGTAGGCATCCGCAGCCAAGCCAATGCCTGACGCCAGCACAGTGCCGAGACACAGCAACAACGGGCGGATTGAAAACGTGGAGTGAGAAACGTTCATCGTGAGTCTCGCGTGAGAGTTATCATACGCGCGCGCCAACCGTGCGGTGTCGGCAGGATAGCCCGCAGTGCCAGCGGCACGGACTGGCGCGCATCAGCATTCAATATAGCATATTGTTGCACGAAAATCAACTATATTGTTTGTTGTGCAACTCGATGGTTTGTTGACAGCTGGCCGGCACTTCGCTATACTGGCCACGCACACACGAACGATCACCCCGGATCACCCATGGTTGATGACAAATATGTCGGCGCACTGATCCACAATCTGCGGGTTGCCAGCGACTTTACCCTGGCGATTGTGGCGGAGAGAACCGGTCTTTCCAAAGCCCTGCTGTCGCGCATCGAAAATGGCTTGGTCAGCCCGCCGATTGCGACGTTAAGCAAAATCGCGGATGCGCTCGACGTGCACATCAGTGCATTTTTCCAGGAGGAGGGCGTGGCAGAAATATCGCACACACGTGCCCGCGCGCATCGTTTCATCGCGTCGCCGAAAACGCCGTGGAACTCGTTCGCACCCTTGGTCAGCGAGGGGTACGGCCGCAAGTTATTCAACCCGTTCCTGGTGCGACTCAAGCGCCGCAGTTTCAAGCCCATCTCCAACACAGCGCCAGGCGACCAGTTTATCTATGTGGTGAAAGGCATGCTGGACTACAGCCATGCCGGCACCATCTATCGCTTGGGCAGTGGTGATTGCCTGTTTTTCCGCGGCGAAGTGCCGCACGGGCCGAGTGCCGTTCGCACAGACATCGTCGAGTATGTGATGATCCTGGCGCGGCGCTTCACGCACGTCGTGCCGCCTGCAGACACAGGCAGTACAACTGTCGCGCCGTAGGCCATTGGTCGTGCGGTGCCGCCACGCCGCCGGTGCGGGCGGCGTATGCCGGCACACGCCATCAGCACGCCGTGCCCGGCGCCGCATGCGCGCCGCCATGCCGGCCAGCGCCATGAGCAGCAGTGCGCCGCCCGGCTCCGGCACGAATTCATACGCGCCGAGATCAACGCGCGGACCAAACGGGCGTGGGTAGCCGAGAATGTCCTCCGTCACGCCGGCAAACACACCGGTGTTGATGCACGGCGAGCCGTTTTGCAGGGCATAGTTCAACAGGCCGGCGCTGACGAAGAGGGGATTGGCGTTCAGATTGCCCGTGCCGGCATAGCCGTCTTCGACGTCAGAATATGCCACGGATTTGCCGCTGCTGATTTGCTCGGCAAAGTGGCCCCAAACAATGCAGTTGGTGGCGCTCAACGGGTTACTGGGACTATACACGCCGTACGAGGAATTGTCGGCGATGGTGCAGTGCAGCAGGCGCAACGCGCGGTTTTCATAACAATAAATGCCGTCGCCTTCGCTCGCCGAATTGTTGCGCGCCATGACGACATTGACCAATTCGCCCGTGCTGCGGCTGAAGTAGATGCCACCGGCGCCAAACACAATGGCGCGATTGCTGGCGATGCAGGTGCTGGCAAAGCGCGCGAATGAGTCATCGCCGATAAACGCGCCACCGGCGGAATTGGAGGAGTAATTGCCGAGGAACACGGAGGGCGGCAGCGGCCCGGCAACGGGCGCGGGGACATCGCTGTCGAAGCGCACATCGCAGCCGCCCAAGGCGAGCAGACCGCCGCCGAGATTGGCACTGCTGTTCTCGCACACGGCACAGTTGATGCCCAGCATGGCGGCGCGGTCAAACAGCGCCAGGCCGCCGCCGCCACTCGTGCCGGCCGTGGCGCCCGCGCGATTGCCGAAATTCGGCGCGCCAATCTCGACGCCCAGAAGCGAGAGCCAGACCGGGCCCGCGGCGTAGATTGCGCCGCCACTGCCGCGCGCCGTGTTGGCGTAGAAGCGCGGCGCGTAATTGTTGGAGACCGCCACCCAAACCGTGCCCTGCGTCATGACGCACAGACCGCCGCCGTGCAGCGCGTCATTGCCGGTGAAGCGGACGTTGCCCTGCACATTCAGCGTGCTGCCGCCGCGCAGATAGACGGCGCCGCCGCAGTTGCTGGCCGTGTTGTTGAAGAAGGTCGTGAAGCGATTGGCGGGCGCGATAATGTCGAGTTCCGCGGCATCGGCGTAAATCGCGCCGCCGTTCCAGGCGGCATTGCGCGCGAAACTGCAATTGGCGCTGAGCGGCTCGTACGAGATGTGCGAGTTGTTGATGACCGCCGCGCCGCCGTCGCCAAAGCCATAGCCGCCCATGCCGGCGACGTTGTCGGCAAACGAGGTATCACGCAGGGTGACCATCGCGCTGGCGACCTGCAGGCCGCCGGCGTCCATGGCCGCCGTGTTGTTGTTGAATTCACAGTTGGTGAACGTGGCGGTACAGCTCACCAGATAACAACCGCCCATGCCGCTGGCGCGATTGGCGCTGATGCGCACGTCGGACGCCATCAGCGGCGCGGCGCAATAGAGCCCACCGACGAAGGTGTGGGCGTAATTGCTGACAATGTCGCTGGCATCCACACTGAGCTGGCTGCGCGTGTCCGTCAGGCCGATGCCGCCATAATTGGTGGCCCAATTCCATGCCACGCACGAACTTGACATCTGGACGAAGGAGGCACCATCGGCGAAGAGTGCGCCGCCGCGATCAGCCCGGTTGTGGAGCATCTCGCACAATATGAACACGCCGGTGCTGTTGACCATGCGACACGCGCCGCCGTCGCGCCCGGCGACACCGCACTCGAAGCCGACGTTGCCACTGCACGTCAGCCCGCAGGCATCGGCGAACACGCCGCCGCCATCGCGCCCGGCGCTGTTGGTGCTGGCACTGTTGCCCGTGCCAAATGAGACGCCGTCATAGCATTCAATCATGCTGTTCACGGCATACAGCGCACCGCCGTCGCGGGAAGCACTGTTGCGCGCGAAGCCTACGCTGTTGCTGATCACCAGCCACGCATTTTCAAGATACATGCCGCCGCCGTCGCCATTGGTCACCATGTTGTCATAGCGCGGCAGCAAACCGATGGCCGTGCCACTGCCACGCACAACACCGGTGACGCCGTCGGCCAGAAATGCGCCGCCGCCAAAGGTGACGGCAATATTGGCATGGATATCCGCGCCGGTCTCTTGCACGAACGTGCCGCCGCTGCACGAGACGCCGCCACCTTCGAGCGCGTAATTGTCGCGAACATCCGTGTCTTCACCGGCAATGCGCAGAGACGCGCCGACGCAGCGGATGCCGCCGCCGGTCTCGGCGCGATTGGTGAGCACCTTGGAATCAACAATGTCACAGCGCGTGCCGAGACCAAGATAGAGCCCGCCGCCGGCTTCGGCCACGCCGCGTGACACGCGCACGGCGTTGGTCAGCAGGACGATCGAGCGCAACGCGCACAGCCCGCCGCCGTTGCGACCGGCCAGATTGGTGACGAAGGGCGAGTCGTAGCCGAGGTACGCGCGATCCGCAAGCAACACGGTGATATTGTTGCTGGCGTAGATGCCGCCGCCGTCGAGGGCGGCGCGATTATGCAGGACTGCGGCCTCATTCGAGACAACCAGCATGCTGGCCACCGTGGCGCAGACGCCGCCACCGTTGCCGGTCAGCGCGACATTCTCGCCGCCGGGCACGCCGATCGTACAATTCGGGCCGCAGACAATCGCCGTGGCGTAGCCTAGCAGCATCAGCCCACCGCCGCTATTCGAGGCGACGTTGGCATAGATATCGGCCTGGTCGGTTTGCCAGAAGACACCGCCACCAAAGTGCACGCCGCCGCCGTTCTCGGCCCGGTTGGCGAAAATGCGCATGCGGTCGCCGCGTACCATCAGCAGATTGCCTTGAAACGCGATGCCGCCGCCGGTGTACGCGGCGGTATTGCTACAAACAATCGTGTTGCTGCAGATGAGGCTGCTGCCCACGCCGCCCCAGATGCCGCCGCCCTCGATCTGCGCGCTGTTGCTGTGCACCAGACAGTTGTCCATGAACATGGTGTTGCCTAACCCAAGATAGACGCCGCCGCCACGGAAGCCATTGCCGCCGGTGAATTCGAGGTCGGTCAGGGTGACCATGTTGGTTTCCGTCGTGAGTTCCAAGACGCTGCCGAGCCCGCTGACACTCAAAGCCGAACGCCGGCCGAGCGTCACCGTGCAGTTGGTGTCATAGCCACCGGCCAGCGTGAGCGAGCGCGGCACATTCACGGTACCAAAGTACAGGCCGGTGGCGATGTGCACGCGATTGCCAAGCTGGGCGGCATCCACGGCGGCCTGCACGGTGCTGTAGACAACGCCGGTGCCATTGATGCGTGCGCCGCCCAAGGCGGTGCCCGCGGCGCACAGACACACGACCAGCGCCCAACGCGCGTGTGCCGCATGCCGAAGTGAAAACACCACAAAGAAAGAGATGACGCGGATGCGGAGCAAGGTTGGTTTCATGGTGTGTCCTGAGTGCTGCTGAAAGAGGAATCACCGGTCTACGCTACAACAGGCCTAGTATAGCATATTGAACTCCTGCTGGCGCAATTGTGCCTGCGTCAACAACGCCAACGCATTTTTCGTATCTTTTAGCTTCTACAGAATGTTCCGTGGTGAAAAAAGGCGGAGCAGCGGGAGCGAACCCGAAACCCACTCCCAATGCGACCCATGCCCAGCATGCAAGTGGTATGTGACGCGATCAGGCGACGCACGCAGCCGCCCGTGCTTGTTGCATGGTGTCGGCGGCAAGGATGGGCACCAGCGCTAGTTGTCTGCAGAACGGATCGCGCCGATTATCTGCGGTGGCGTCGTGAAAGGACGAACAGGTCCCGAAGCGCTTGTTGTCCGGGGGCGGCCAGCCAGCGCGGCACAAAGTCTGCCGCCTGCACAACCTGCGCAATTGCCGCCAGGCAGCGCAAATGGAAATTGCGCTCGTGCAGCGGGCCGGCAAGCACAATCACCGCCTGTACCTCCGGATCAGACTCACCGAAATAGACCCCGGGCCTGCACCGTGCGATGAGGATTTCAAAAGGCTTTGAGCCTTCGATAATAATGTGCGGAATCGCCAAGTGTGGAGCGAGTGCCGTGGAACTCTCTTCTTCTCGGTTGATCAGGAGCTGGACAAGCGTCTCGCGGGGCACGCCTAGCCGGGGGGCCATGGCGTCCGCGGCTTTGGCGAAGAACGCATCTCGGGTCAGCGTGCCGTTCAGATCAAGAACGGGGCACTGCTCGGTCAGTTCGTCGAAGCGGTCAGCAACGATTTCGTCACGTTCGCGGACGACCTCCTTGAGTTCCGCCTCAAGGGTTCCATTGACCAGTTTTCGGGCGGTAAGCCGCTCAAGAACATGAAGAAGGGCGGATTGATGCTCGACATGGGGCCGTCCGTAGAACCAGTAAATGGCGAAGCCTGTGATTGCCAACGCCGCGCTGATCAGAAACGCTTGTTCGCGCATTTCCACAAGCACGAAGGCAAAGCCTGCCAAACCGATAATCTGCAGCCAGGGATAGAGCGGTGCGCGGAAAATCGGGCGATAGTTCTGCAACCGGCTCTCTCGCAGAATGATCACCGAGAGAAGCGAGAACATGTTTGTCAGAATCAGCCCGACGGACGCAGACTCCACCAGAATATGGAGATCAATGAAGAGGGGCACGATCACGAGGCCGCCGGTCACAAGGATGGCGACATGCGGGGTATGGAAGCGTGCGCTGATATTAGCAAGCGACGGTGGCAGCATGCCGTCGCGGCTAAGGGCCAGCAAGTAGCGGGAACCCGCAAGGATGCCGGCATTAGCCGTCGTAAGGAATGCCAGAGAAGCCGCAACAGCCATGGCGACCGCGCCAGCCTGGCCCATCACCACAAAAGCACCATCGGTGATCGGGGTGAGTGTACCGCTCAGCGCATCCGGCCTGACGACGCCCACCGTCACCGCGACCATCAGGGCATAGCAGATGCCCACCAGCACCAGCGACAGAATCATCGCGGCGGGGATGGTGCGCCCCGGGTTCCGCACCTCTTCGGCGACACTCGCCACCTTGAGCAGTCCTCCGTAGGAAACGAAGACGAGACCCGCGGTTGAGAATACGGCGCCCATGCCACGTGGGCTAAAAGGCGCGTAGTTCCGAAGGCTGACGGCGGGCACACCGTATACAATGTAGACCGCCATCAGCGCCATGAGACCGAGGACAAGGGAGACCTGAAGACGAGCCGCATCTTTGACCCCAACCAGGTTGATTCCCACAAAAACAGCGCCGAGGATGACGCCGCTGACGCGCATATCGATGGGGGCCAGAAGCCGGATCAGTGCCGCCATCCCCACCAGCGCAAAAGCGCTCTTGAGCGAGAATGAGACCCAGTTCAGTACGCCCGCAATCGTGCCAAATGCCGGACCCACACTCCGGGTGATGAAGTAATAGTCGCTGCCCGCCTTTGGCATAGCGGTGGCAAGTTCAGCCGTACTCAACAGTCCTGTGGCGGCCAGTACGCCGGCCAGTAAGTATGACAATACAACCGCAGGACCAGCCATGGCGTAGGCGAGCCCGGGGAGCACGAAGATCCCCGAACTGATCATCGCACCCGCTGCAATGCAGAACACATGGATCAATCCGAGCGGCTTTTTCAGCTCCATTGTCGTCTCCTGTGTCAGCGCGTTACGCTGCATTTCCGTTGTGCTCGCCGCGGGAAAATGGTACACTGAAGGCGCTGGTTCGGCCTTCAATGTACTCCGTGGCGCAAGAGACTAACGGCACGGCTCAATAGTGCAGACAGCTCCCGCCGATAAACTCGCGCAGCACCGAGTCAGCCGGCACGGCCGCATCGTCGGCCACCGGTTCCACACTCTTCAGGACGGCATGGATGCGGGCCGCGCGGCGATAGGCATCTTCGCGCAGCTGGTTGCCGCGATATTCCTGTTCCCAGGTGGCGAACAACTCCAGCATGCGGGCGCGATACAGAGCCAGTTCATAGGGCATGGCACTGTTGATAATGTAGTCGGCGGCGTTGCTGTAGGGGATAATGTTGCGCAGTTCACTGGTGCGGACATAGTGCCAATGCTCCAGGGTTTGCTGCGGGTTATAGGAGCGTTGCACCGAATCGCGCAACATCCGCCGGATCATGCGAATGTCGGTCCAGCGCACATAATGGCCATCGGCACTCTTGATCTGCAGCAGCGGTTCAAGATAGAGTTTGAATTTCTTCTCGCTGGAAATGCTTTCGCTCATGGGCGGATACAAGCCATGCAGACTGTCAATCAGGAGAATGGCCTTGTCGGCCAGCTGCATGGGCGTGTGATTCAGCTGGCGCACCCCGGTCTTGAAGTTATAAAAAGGAATGGCGACTTCCTTGCCGTCGCTCAACTGTTCAAGGTGCTCGTTAATCAGCGCCAAATCCAGCGCCTGCGGCGTCTCGAAATCGTAATCGCCAAATTCATCCTTGGGATGCACGTCCAGGTTAAAGAAATAATTGTCAACATTCAAGGCCGTGAACTTCAAGCCCATGCGCTGCAAGCGCTGCTCAAGTTTGATGGTCGTGGTTGTCTTGCCGGAGGAGGACGGGCCGCAGATCATGACCATTTTGAGCTCGCGCTGCCGCTCGGCAATGGCATCGGCCACCGTGTCCAGATCCTCTTCATATGCGCTTTCCGACTCCTGCACAATTTGGGCAAACTCACCCTTGACCAGACGCGTGTTGAGCGCGGCGATGGTATGCAGATTATGATCGACGGCCCAATCGAGCACATGCCAGATCTTGGACCAGGGAATATTGTCCGACGGGCGCGAAGAAAAGCGTTTGTCTTTTTGCCGCCGACGTTTTCGTTCGGCGCGGTACAAGATGTATTCTTTGGCAACCTTGGCATGCCCATTCTCGATCAGCGTTTTTTCAACAATATCCTGAATCTCCTCAATGTGCGGGATATGCCCGGCCGGGCAGGTCTCTTCAAGACGTTGCACGACTTGATCGGCAATCTGGCCGGCCTTGTCGCGATTGCGGCCGCCCACCGCGACGGCCGCGCGGTAAATGGCATTCATGATTCTGTCGCGGCTAAACGGAACGACGGCGCCACTGCGCTTGACCACCTGTGCTAATATGCTCATGAGTACTCTCGGCGCGCGCGCCGCGTGTGGGTGATACTGTCACGGGGCGGGAGATGCAATCCCGCCACCCAGCCGCCGGTCAGCGGCCGTGACGTGCAGAACATGGTACGCTTCTGGCGCGGCAAAGTCAACTGCATGGCGCCGGCGCAGTTGTTTTCAGTTTGCAGCTGCGTGGCGTCCCGCCAGCAGCGGGATTTTCGGCTGCTTGGAGTCCCGCCAACGGCGGGATTTTCGGTTTTCAGTAGTAGTAAAGTGGGAGCGGCAGCGGCAGCGACTACGGCCGACAGCGAATGTACCATGCCTTCTGACTGGGACTGCCCTCGACGGCGCGCTCGCGCATTTCGAACAAAGCGGTGGCGCGGCACAAGCTCAGCAGTTTGCCGTAGCCGTAGTTGCGCGGATCAAAGGCCGGGCTTTGCTTGAGAATCTGATTGCCGATGCTGCCGAGGTAGGCCCAGCCGTCGTCATCGGCGACGGCTTCGGCCGCGTCGCGCAGCACTTGCATGAGCTTGGTGTCGCGGCGCAGCGATTTCTCGTCCGCTGGTTTCTCGCGCTCCTCGCGCGCGCCTTCGCGCAGAATTTCCGTGTAAATGAATTTGTCGCAGGCATTGACCAGCGGCAAGGGCGATTGCTTTTCGCCAAAGCCATAGACCAACAAGCCCTGCTCGCGAATGCGTGAGACGAGCCGGGTGTAGTCGCTGTCGCTGGCCACAATGCAGAAGCCCTCGAAGCGGTTGGTGTACAACAAATCCATCGCGTCAATGATCAGCGCGCAGTCGGTGGCGTTCTTGCCCTTGGCATAGCTGAACTGCTGCACGGGATGGATGGCATAGTCAAACAGGACTTTCTGCCAGCCTTTCAGATGGGGATTGGTCCAGTCGCCATAAATGCGCTTGACGGTGGCCACGCCGTACTTGGCGATCTCGGCGAAGAGCGCGTTGACGATCGTGGGTGTGGTATTGTCCGCGTCGATGAGGACGGCGAGGATTTTCTGGGTTGTTTGCTCATTCATAAGTAGCCTGCGTCTGAAATCTTGTTACGAGGTTGCTCACAATTGTACCGTGTTCGGGGAACGGCTGTCAAGCGCTGATTGACAAGCAGGCCGGGATCGTGCTATACTTTCGGCATGAGAACGACCTATGCGTGTGCGCTGGCGCTGAGCGCGCTGCTGGTTGCATGCAGCAGCACCATGCAGGTGCGCTCGGTGCAGGTACCGGTCAAGAAAATGGCGCTGTTCAATAGTCAGGGCAAGAAACTGTATCTGGATCGCCTGGTGCTGCCGCTGACGAAGGACAACAATATCGGCATTCGGCGGACCTTGGCGGGCGACTTCTGGGCGCGGATCAAGACCGAGAGCGACCTGCGGACATGGGCCATCGGGCAATGGCGCCAATTCCTCGCGCGTCACCGGCAGATTGTCGTGGCCAATCCGGATCAAGCCGATTATTATATCCAGTGTGACATTACGCGCCTCGAAGTGGTCAAGCAATATGAGTGGATTTGGGATGATGAATTTCGCGCGTATGTCGAGATGCGCGTGGCCGTGCGTGACCGGCTGTCAAGCAAGATAATCAAGACGCAGTCGCTGGACGCGCAAGTAAGCAAGGAGCGCGCGAACGATGACAAAGGACGCATCAGCGACGACGAAATGTTGAATGCGTGTCTCAACAGCGCGTTTCAAGAGGCGCTGGAAAAATTGACCATGCCGTAAATTCGTTCGCCGCGAACGAATTTCCTCATGTCGAATACGGACGTTACGGCAGGGCGGCGAGGACTTCCAGCGCGCTCTCGTAGCGACCGAACGGCGGAAACAGATAGATGCCGGTGACGCGCGGATGGCGCAAGGCCTGGCGCAGCATGTCCTGCGCGATGCGGATGCCTTCGCGCTGTTGGTCTTCCTTGGAGCGCGCGGCGCGCAGGCGCGCCATGATGTCGGCCGGAATCTGCATGCCGGGCACCTCGTTGTGCAAAAACTCGGCGTTGCGCAAGCTGGCCAGCGGCAAGATGCCGACGAAGAAGGGGAGCGCTGCGTGGTCTCTGGTCAGGTCAAGAAAGCGGTCGAGCAATTCCGGCAAATACACCGGCTGGCAGAAAAAGAATTCGGCGCCGGCTTCGGCTTTAAGGGCGAAGCGCTGCGCTTCGTGCGCGAGATCAATCGCGCCGGGATTGCAGCCCGCGCCGATGACGAACTGGGTCTGGCCGCCCAGATCAGTGTTGGCCAAGCCGATGCCGCGATTCATGTTGTTGACCATTTTGATCAAGCCGATTGCGTCAACATCAAAGACCGGCGTGGCAGCTTGGACGTTGCCGATTTTGGGCGGGTCGCCGGTGATCAGCATCACGTGATGAATGCCGAGCGCGTGTGCGCCGAGCAGGTCCATTTGCATGCCCAGCAGATTGCGGTCGCGACAGCAATAATGGACCAGGGTTTCGAGGCCAACCGTGTCGTGAATCAAGCGCGCGGAGGCGATTGGGCTCATGCGCGGTGTGGCGCGCGGCCCATCGGGAATGTTGACGATGTCGACGCCGCCATCCTTGAGCAATTGGGCGCCGCGCAGCAAGCGGGCCGGGTCGGTGCCGAGCGGCGGGGACAGTTCAACGCTGACCAGCGGGCGCGTGCGGGCGCGGTCGCACAATTTTGCGCCGAAGGCGGAGCGTTGCGCGAGCGGGATCGGCGCGCGCGCGGCCGCTGACGCGGCGCCGGCGACAAATGCACGCGAGCGTTGTGCGGCGGTCACACCTTTCAAGAACTTCGCCATTTCCTTGATCATCTCGGGCGTCGTGCCGCAGCAGCCGCCGAGCACGCGCGCGCCGGCTTGCGCGTAGCGGCGCGCATATTCGGCGATGTACTCGGAAGAAGTGCCGAGACACAGCAAGCGGCCGCCGTGCGTTTCCGGCACGCCGGCGTTGGCAAACACGCTGACGGGCGTGGGCGTGGCGCGCGCCATTTCCTCGACAATATGCAGAAGCGCGGCCGGGCCGCCGCCGCAGTTGGTGCCGACCACATCGGCGCCATGCGCGGCCAAGGTGCGTGCAATCTCGGCCGGCGTTGACGCGGCCATGTCGTATTCGGCCTGCTTGTGTGGGTCGAACGTGACTTGGGCGATGACCGGCACGGGCACGGCGGCCTTGATCACGTCGAGGGCGAGCAGCAACTCGGCCAGCGAGTAAAAGGTCTCAAGAATGATGACATCCACGCCGCCGGCGACAAGCGCTTGGGCCTGGGTGAGAAAGGCGTCGCGGACGCGATCGGCGGTGTGCTGCAGATCGCGTTCGAGGATCAGGCCGGTGGGACCAATACTGCCGGCGACGAGGACGGCGGTGTCGGCGGCGCAGGCACGGGCGATGGCGGCGCCACGCTCGTTGATCTGCGCCATTTTCTCGGCCAGGCCGTGGCGTGAAAGGGCGATGGCGTTGGCGCCAAACGTATTGGTCTCGATCAATTCGGCGCCGGCGGCGATGTAGGCCCGGTG
The DNA here is from genome assembly GCA_964397565.1 of uncultured bacterium. Classification (GTDB taxonomy): domain Bacteria; phylum Auribacterota; class UBA3054; order UBA3054; family JAPLST01; genus JAPLST01. The sequence continues at coordinate 32,362 of CAYNJC010000025.1, read as the reverse complement.
GATCTCCTCGACATCCGCCGGCTGCGACAGATTCAGCTCATCGTAGCAGCGATTGATGAACACGCCGCGATGGTAGAACATGGTGCCGAGCGCGCCGTCGCCAAGAATAAGGCCGTGCTGCAGGCGCGCAAGAAACGCCGAGGAACCCATGACTACTACTAGTCGCGCGCGGTGTGAAAGTTATCTTCGTGCGACCAGGTGGGATGGCCGGCGATAATGCGCACATATTCCTGCAAAATCAGGGCGCGTTTCTGATACTCCGTGGTGAGCCGGAGCGTGGCCGGGTCGTAGAGCTGGGTCAGCAAGGGCGTGCGCACCCACGGCGCCCAACTGGTTGATTGATGCGACTGGCAATAACGGACATAAGCGCAGTAGCGATTGAACATTTCCGTGACTTCGGCTGGCGGCATGATGCGCACGCGTTCGGCGCAGGCGGCCAGCATCGCGCTGGTCACGCGCGGATACTCGCGCACCAGGCGCATGCGCTGCAAACTGCGACTCAAGCTTTGGTAAATACTGTCAGCCGCGACGACATTGAAATCATTCCAACCGGCGCGCACCCAAGTGCAGGAAAACAGGGCGGTCTGCTGGTCGCCGAGATCGACGAAGACGCTGAGCAGGCGGGTGACATAAATTTGCGAATCGGCCCAGGTCAGGCCGCGCAAATTGGTGCCGGTCTTGTTGCTGTAATAGTAAAGGTTATACAAGGGATTGCCGACATTGACGCCGCGCAGGCCAATGGATGACGGGGCCAGCACGCGGGCGGTGAAGATCAAGGCATCATGGCCGGCGATAGTGGTGCGGATGAACGTGCAGGCGGACGTATAGGTGTAGGCCGAGCCGGCGTCGGGATTGGGCGTGGTTTCCTCATAGCGCAGGAATGAAGCACTGCGGACGGTGCCGGCTGGCGCCGGTGCGGTGACGCAGCGCTCAAAGGCCTCGCGATAACGCTCCTGGTCGAGTGGCGCGGCATAGCGCAGCATGTCGGCATACAGGGTGTACATCGGAATGTTGGTGCCAAAAAGCATGGACAGGAATTCCTGAAAATCCTTGCTGATGTGCACGGCATTGCCCGCGCCGGACGCGTTCCAGCGGTCGGCCATGCGGAAGGCATTGGGCGCCTCACAGGCCTCGCAGGCAAGATTGATGATATCGTCAAGATCATCCGGCTGGAGCGCCGCGCCTTGATCGATGGTGGCAAAGACGCGCGAAAGGTCTTGCTCCACGGGCGCGGGCAAGGCGGTCATGGCGACCGAGACCTGCGACGTGGTCAAGGCGGCGAGCGCACTGGGGGTCGGGCCGGAATCCGCCTGCGCAGACAGACAGACAGCGGCACACAAAATGGCGAAGAAAGGAAATGTTGTTTTCATAGCGGCTATTATATCAAAAAAGGGATAATTGCAACTGGTCGTCAGCAGGCGCTGACGCGGGTGTGGCGACGGTGTCCGGCGCGGCGGATGAAGGCGTGGTGGCGGGCGCAGCGGGTGTGGGCGGCATGCTGCCGGTGGCAAGCGCTTTTTCCTGGTGCGTAGCCTCGAGATGCTCAAGGATGGTGTGGGCGCGAGTGATGACCGGCGCAGGCAGGCCGGCCAGGCGCGCGACATGAATGCCGTAGCTGCGGTCGCTGCCACCGCGCACAATTTCGTGCAGAAAGACGACGGTGTCCTGGTATTCGCGCACGGCGACATTGTAATTGACCACGCCCGGCAATTGCGCTTCGAGCTGCAGCAATTCGTGGTAATGCGTGGCGAACAGGGTCTTGGCTTTCACCGGCGCGCAGTGGTACAAATATTCGACGACCGACCAGGCGATGGCCAAGCCGTCATAGGTCGAGGTGCCGCGCCCGATCTCGTCGAGAATGATCAAGCTGCGCGGCGTGGCGTTGTTGAGAATATTGGCCGTCTCGGTCATTTCGACCATGAAGGTGGACTGGCCGCGGGTCAACTCGTCGCTGGCGCCGACCCGCGTGAAGATGCGGTCAACCACGCCGAGGGTGGCAGCCTGGGCGGGAATACAACTGCCCATCTGGGCCATCAGTGTCAGCAACGCAACTTGGCGAATATAGGTGGACTTGCCGGCCATATTCGGCCCGGTCAGAATCATGATCTGCGCGTCGCGCGGGTTGAGCCGGACATCGTTGGGCACAAACTGGCGTTCGGGCAGCAGGCACTCGACGACCGGATGCCGCCCGGCGACAATCTCGAGCGTGTCATCCGCAGTCATGTGCGGGCGGCAATAATTGCGCTGCAACGCGAGCCAGGCCAGATTCAGGCTGACATCCAGAAACGCCAGGGCGTGCGCGCTGCGCTGCAAGGCCTCATGCTGCGCGGCGATCAGCAACCGCAATTGTTGAAACAAATCATATTCAAGTTCCTTGGCGTGCTCGTCGGCGTGCAAAATGCGCGCCTCCATTTCCTTCAATTCCGGTGTGACAAAGCGTTCGCCATTGACGATGGTTTGTTTGCGAATGTATTCCGGGGGCACCAAGTGCAGATTTGGCTTGGTCACTTCGATGTAATAGCCGAAAACCTTATTGAAGCCGACTTTGAGGGATTTGATGGCCGTGCGGTTCGCCTCGGCGACCTGCAGCTTGGCAACCCAATCCTTGCCGCTGTGGGCCAGGGCGCGCGTTTCATCGAGTTCGGCGTGGTAGCCTGCGCGAATGATGCCGCCGTCTTGCAGCTTGAGCGGCGGGTCGTCCACCAGTGCGCGGGCCAGTGTCGCAGACAACTCTGGCACATCCGCCAGGTCGGTGAGCAGCGCGGCCAGCAGATCGTTTTCGTCCGGCGCGTCGTCATGCACGGCGGCGGGCGTGCCCGGCAGCGAGTCCAGTGCGCGGGCGTTCAGCACCTCCTGCACGCCGGCGCGCACCTGCGGCAGACACTGCAACGTGTCGCGCAAGGCGGCCAAGTCGCGCGGCGTGCCGTAGCCGGTACTGAGCCGGCTGGTCAGGCGTTCAATATCGCTGACCGACTTCAACGTCTGCTGCAATTGCGGCACCACGCGTTGTGCGCGCATCAAGGCGGCAATGACTTCCTGGCGCTGCACGATCGGCAGCACCGTGCGCAAGGGCGTCATGATCCACTGGCGCAACAGGCGCGCGCCCATGGCCGTGGCCGTGTGGTTCAAGACGCCGAAGAGCGTCCCGTCCGTGCCACCATCGCGCAGCGATTGGACCAGCTCGAGATTGCGGCGCGAGACGTCATCCAGCAACATGTGCTGTTCGCGCTGAAAGACGCGCAGTGCGCGAATGTGCGCCAGATTCGCCTCCGGCAGGTTTTCCTGGACATAACGCAGGACGGCGCCGGCCGCGCAGACCGCGCAGGTCATCTTCTCGCAGCCGAAGCCGTCCAGGGTCAACACGCCGAAATGCTTCAGCAGCACATTGCGACCGTCATCAAAGAAGAGGGCATCGCGGGTGATGACCAAGGCGTTGGCAACAGCCGGCTGCGCGCGCAGCTCGTCGAGCGGCAGGTCGGCCGGCGCCAGCAGCTCGCGCGGCTGGACGCGCACCAGTTCCTGCCGCAAGGTCTCGGCGTCCGCCACTTCGCTGACTTCGAACGCGCCGGTGGTCACGTCCAGCACGGCAATACCGAGGCGCGTGATCGCGCCAGCTTTGCTGCGCTGTGCATAGATGCCGGCCAGATAATTATTGGCGGTCACCGGCACCGTGCGTTCATCAAAGGTGGTGCCGGGCGTGACGACACGCGTGACCTGCCGTTTGACAATGCCCTTGGCTGCGCGCGCATCTTCGACCTGGTCGCAAATGGCAATCCGCTTGTTGTGGCGCAGCAGGCGGCCGATATACGTTTCGGCGGCATGATACGGCACGCCGCACATTGGGACATCGTCGCCCTTCTGCGTGCCACGGCGCGTCAGCGTCAGGTTGAGCAGGCGGGCGGCCTCGATCGCGTCGGCATAGAACATTTCATAGAAATCACCCAGCCGAAACAGAAGGATCGTGTCCGGATGCTGCTGTTTGATCGCCAAATACTGGCGCATCATCGGGCTGAAATCAGGAGTGGCCATGCGCGGGGTCAAGGGCAGTAGTTCATTGGTTATTGGTCATGGGTCAATCCGCGGCGATTGTGGTGACAAAACCAGGCATCTTCTCGGCGCCAGCAAGTTTCTTGGCCAAAGCATCCGCGGCTTCGCGGCCTTGATAGCGGCCGACCAGCACGCGATACCCGGCCTTGCCTTTGATGGTTGCGGTGTCGAGATAGGCATTGTAGCCCTTCTTCTTGAGGCGTGTGGCGGCGGCTTGGGCATAATCGGCGCGCGGCGTGAACGCCACCTGCACGGCATACTGCATGGCGCCGGCGGGCGCGGGCGCCGGCTGCGTCGTCTCCTTGCCGTTCAGCATCAAGCGTGCTTCAAGACTATTGGGATATTGGTTGCGCAAAACACTTTCGTAGCGCGTGACCAAGGCTGTCTCGCCGCGCGCGCGATGGACGCGCAACAGACGATAATACACACTCGCGCCGTATTGCCGCAGAAATTGCGCACTCATCGAGCTCTTGTAGGCCTTCAGCGCGTCATCATACTTTTTTTGATGAAAGGCCACGTCGCCCACACCCAGATAGGCGTGCGGCAGCCAGGCGGTGGCGGCATAGTCCGTCAGAATCGTCTGAAACGCGCTGCGCGCCTTACTGGCGTTGCCGCTCATCAAATACGATTGGCCCAGCATATACCAGCACCTGGCGCGATTCGGCGCGCTCAAGTCAAAGGTTAAGGCTTGTGTACAAGCCTGAATTGCCGCGCTGTACTTGCGCTGCAGAAAATACTGTTCGGCGTCATCCATCGGCCCGGCCCGGCATACGCATGCCGCCAGGGCACTGCATGCCAGAAGCCACATGGATACATGCCGGCCCATTATACCACACCCCGCTCGTTGAGCGAGACGAAACTCTCGCCGGCAATGATGATGTGATCAATCAAGCGCACGCTGAGAATGCTGCCGGCATGCGAAAGCTGGGCCGTGACGGCGATGTCCTCGTCACTCGGCTCGGGATTGCCGGACGGATGATTGTGGGCGATTATCACGCTGATGGCGCCATACTCGAGGGCCGGGCGAAAGACTTCCTTGGCATCCACCAAATTGGCGGTGATCGTGCCGATCGAGACGGTCTCCTGGTGAATCACGACATTGCGCGCATTAAGGTACAGGCCGCGCAATTGCTCCTTGCGCAGGCTGCGCATGTCGGTCAGAAACTCAAAGACATCCTGCGGCGTGCGAATGGTGACGGCTTGTTTGTCGTGGGGTAGTGGCTTGAACAAGCGCGCGCCCAGCTCAAAGCAGGCCAGCAACTGGCAGGACTTGACGAGCGGCAACCCGGTTTCGCGCTGCACCTGCGCAAGGGTGCGCGCATCGCGCAAGGCAAAGGCGCCATACTCGCGCAAAATCCGACCAGCCAATTCCTTGACCGGTTCGCCACGCCGCCCCGTGCCAAAAATGATCGCCAGCAATTCCGCGACCGTCAGGGCACCGGGGCCGAGCGCGGCAAGTTTCTCGCGTGGCATCAGCTCTTTGGCCGGCTCGGCGGCACGCGTGGATTGCTTGGCTGACTTCATGGCGCTTGTTCTCCGTACAAGGTCAACGCGGTGGCATGCGTAATGTGCACCGCCACAAAGGCGCCGGCCAGGTGCGCGGCGCCGGGGAAAACAATGTTGAAATGTTGCGCACTGCGGCCTTGCAGCATGGCCGGGTTGGTTTTGCTGGGGCCATCCACGAGCACGAGTTGGCGAGTACCGATCTGCTGCTGATGGTGTGCCAGGGTGTGCGCGTTTTGCCGGGCGAGCAACTGCTGATGGCGCGCCTCCTTCACGGCGGTCGGCACGTCGTCCTGCAGGTCGCGCGCGGCGGCGGTGCGCGGTCGCGGACTGTATTTGAAGATGAACGCGCTGGCGAAGCGCACCTGCTCCAGCGCCGCCACGGTCGCCTGAAAATCCTCGTCCGTCTCGCCCGGAAAGCCCACAATGAAATCGCTGCTGAACATCATCGCCGGCACGGCTGCGCGTATCTGCGCGACGTGGTCGAAATAGTCGGCGCAGCTATACTGGCGGTGCATGCGCTGCAACACGCGATCCGACCCGGATTGCAGCGGAAAATGAATCTGCGGACATACTTTCTCGCACGCGGCCAGCGCGGCAATCAAGGCGTCCGAAACGTCCTGCGGATTGGAGGTGACAAAGCGCAGCCAGCGCAAATCCGCGATGGCATTGAGCCGGTGCAACAAGGCGGGAAACGCAGCGGGTCCCTCCCCACGATCCTTGCCATAGGAGTTCACATTTTGGCCCAGCAGCGTTACTTCGCGGCAACCGTGCGCAACAAGCTGTTCGATCTCCACCACGATATCGTCGGTCGCGCGGCTGACTTCCGGCCCGCGTGCGTAGGGCACGACGCAATACGAGCAGAAGTTGCTGCAGCCGCGCATGATTTCGACGTAGGCGCGCCACGGCTGGGCCCGCACGGCGACGCGTTCGTCCACGGTCGAGTGCGCATCCAGGCCGGTGACCACCTGTGCATGTTCCACAGGTTGAGCGGCGTGGCCATTGAGGGCTTGGCGCAGACGCTCGAGCGAGGCTGTGTTGTGGCGGGTAGCCGGCGCTGCCGCCACGCGCCGGCACAGCGCCTGATACAGCAAGGCGGGCACGTGCTGGCGCTGATTCGTGCCACACACAAAATCAAGCTGCGGCGCGCGCCGCAGCAGTTCGTCGCCGGACAATTCGGCCATGCAGCCCAGCACCCCCAGCACCAATTCAGGCCGCCGGGTACGGGCATACGTCAACATGCCCAGTTTGCCCAACACTTTGCGCTCGGACTTGTCGCGCACGCTACAGGTGTTGAACAGCACGGCATCAGCAGCTTCTTCATCGGCGGTGATGACAAAACCGCGTGCCGCGAGCAAGCCGCTGAGAATTTCTGAGTCCAGCACGTTCATCTGGCAACCGTACGTGCGCAGGTGAACGAACACCGGCGCATGCAATACAACGGTGGCTGAAGGACTGACGACCATGCCGGTCGTTTGTGCATGGCATTCGATAGACATGGGGATAGTCTATCATTTTACGCGCCGGCAATCAAAGCGCCAATGCGGTGCTCGCCACGAAGTCGCGCAGCCGCGAAGGCAAAGCTGGCTGCTTGGAGCTGGCTTGGTTAGCTAAGGCACCAGCCTAGTCCCGCCAGCGGCGTGGATCCCGCCATCGACGTGGATCCCGCCTACGGCGTGGCACGCTGATCAAGCAAAGGTGTATCAAAGGTGTATCTACTAATGAATGCGCTTACTAGGTGCCATGCCAACTGTAGCCGCGGGCGCTGACCGCGGCTGCAGAAGCCGCCCTCACCGCGGGCAGCTATAAGGACGTTGCAATGTAGAAAGCGGTTTCATTAGTAAGAGGGGCCGCGTATCCTTATTTGGCCGATTTTGCTGTGCAAAACGGCGGTCTATCGGTCAAATGCAGCCCTTCTGATGATGCCACACCATGAAGGGCAACTGTGTGTTTAGGTCCGCCCCCACTAGCACCCAATGGCCCCTCGTGCGCACTCCTTTTTCCAGACGGATCACTTTACTTCCAGGATGGCTTTCTTCAAGGGCGCGATGGCACACTGCGCCACCACCCATGCGTCGTATTTGCGCATCAGGCGCTGGCATATCGGCTCCAGGAACAAATCCAGAGTCGGCTCGTCGGCGGTGCCCCCCAAGACCTTCTTCACGTTCGCGAGGATCTGCGGGAATCCCGCGTCCGCTACGGGCATAAGGTCCCACGCGCGACCCAATGTGCGCCAATAGACAGACCAGCCGTGCTGCTGGTCCCACGCCAGTTCTGCGTCCAGCCACGCCTCGATCAACGTCGCGCACGTTTCCGGCCGCGCGTCGGAAGTTGCGCCCGCCCGTAACGCTTCGAACGCCAGTCGGCCCTTCAACTGCCAAAGCAAGTCCCGCGTAATCTGTAGACGATGAGGGAACAATTTGCGCGCAAACATCCCTGGTCGGACCAAGCAGTCCTCGGCCGTCAACCGCTCCAGACAGCCAACGAGTTCGTCCATGTGCGCTCGACCGCACGACGCCAGGGCTATCCAGCAGTCGGCCAGCACCTCCGCCTGGTCGGGATAGAGGTGCCGCGCCAGTTCCAGGAGGACTTCGCGCGGGCTTCGCCGCCGAGACTCAAAGTCCCAGGCGGAGGAAAGAAAACTGTAGACGTGCGGGAACTGCAGCAGCGGCGTCTGCACATTGCCCATGACCCCTGCAATTCCCGGATAGGATGACAGCGCGTCCAAATGATCGCGCATGTTCGGGAAGTTGTGCTGCGTGCGTGGGCGCGACGGCTCGTCCTCGATGATGCTATAGGGCAGGTACACCGTTTTGGCCAATACCCCTTCGGCCGCGCATGCCGGCAGATACTCCCGCCGGCCCGCAACGATCCACCAGGGTTCCCGTAGCTCCTTCATCGCGCGGATCATTTCCCGCATGAAGTCATGCCGCTCCTGCGGGTTGCAGTCTGCGGCCCACCACCGCCCGCCGACACCCCAGCCGGTCCACAGCCATTGGATCAATTTCGTGCGTTGCCCGAGGACGGCGAGCCGATCAAGCAGCGCGCGGGAGGCCGTAAAGATCTTCATGAAATCGCCGACGGGACTCTGTTCCATCCCACCCGGGTCGTTGTCAATCGTGCAGTAGCCGTCGGCATTGTTGACGATGCGATACAGCGCCTCGCGTGATTGCATGATCGCCTCGAACTGCTGCGGATTGGCCGGGTCCATGTCGACCTGGCCCGCGGCCGGAAAGTCGCCCTGCGCCTGCAACACCCAATAGGGGCGCAGGCGCGGATCGCGCACTCCGCAGTCTGACACCGCCACCCGGTTCGCACTCTGGAACACCCACACCTCCATGCCGCGCTGTCGCTGGGCGTAGTCTACGACGCGCCGCACCTCGTGCAGGTACTCCTCGTCTTCCGCCGAGAGGGGCACCGGCATGATCTCCATGAAGGGCCAGATGAAGAAAAGGTTGACACCCTGGTAGGCGAGGAGATCCACGTAGTGCCGCCAGTCAGCCTCTTTCCAGCATCGAAAGGTGTGCGGGTACTTGAACGCCCAGCCGTTCAGATGCATGCCGCGCACCGGAAAGGAAGGTCTGATGATGACATCGTTCGTAGTGCAGACAAAGGCCGATTGCTCCCGCACCTGAATCCGCTTCATCAGATCGATCACGCCATAATTGGTCCCCTGGGGCGTGGCACCCATCACGATCAAGGCCGTCCCGCGGCCGTGCGGCAGCGCGCGGATCAGGAAGCCCTCCTGCCCCAGAGTTTCCGCGTGTGCCTGCCAGAGATCGGGGGCTACCTTCTGCACGCTTGGCCCGCCCACGACGATCTGGAGCGGGGCATCCGGCACCGGTGCACTTTTTATACCTATCTCACTGCCAGTGATTTCTTTGAGATACTCTGCCAGTTCCCCGACGGCATGCTGCACATACGCAGGCTGGTTCTCATCCACCACGATCACGCCGTGGTTCAAGGTGATGCTCTGTTCTGCACTTGTTTGTGTTTTCACGCGACATACCTCCGTGAATCTCCGGCGCAGCGGTCGTTCTGGCTTGGCGAACGGCGCGCATGAAGCGCGGTGCACGTCGGAGGTTCGATGTGATTGTTGAGAGTCATCTAGCGGCGCCCAAGAGCGTCCGTTTTCTGCGCGCCACGGTAGTCGGGGAACTCCCCGCCGGCGTCAGCAAGCAACCGTCTCCATGCGCGCTCCCACCGGGGTTCAGCATCCTTTTGCTCCAGCGGCGATCTGCATTCGGGATCGTCTTTTACATCAAAGACTTCCTGGAGGTGTCCGTCAATGTCGCCCAGCGCCCAGGTCGAATCATCCAGGTAGCACAGCGAGTTTGCGTACCGGCACGTAATATACTCGCGTGGTTGCCACTGGCCTCTTCCACCGCAAAGGGGGTAGAGGCTCTGCCCTGAAATGCGCTGGGCCGACGCGACCCCGGCCAAGTCATAGACCGTTGCAGTCAGGTCGAAATTGTAGACCTGTTCGTGGCACACGGTTCCGGCGGCGTGCTCCTCCGGCGTTTTCAGGAACAATGGCAGCCGCATGAGGCTTGGATACATTGAGTCGGATGGTTTTCCGATCACCTTTCGTGGATTCTCACAGAAGTTGGTTCCGTGGTCGCTGATAAGCAACACCGCCGTGTTCTTTGCAAGTTCCAGCTTGTCCAGCGTCTCCATGAAGACCCCGAACCAGTGGTCGACGTGAGTGACCAGCCCTTGGTAGTGCGCCCTCATGTAGTTGAGTTCCTCAACGGCATAGCGATCAGCCGGTCCGTAACAGGAACAAAGATGCTTCGTCCCCTGGTAGTCGCGATCCCCGTAGAGCTGGTAGTACTTCTGTGGAGCTTCCCACGGCTCGTGGGGTGCAAACGAATCGATCAGCAGGTAGAACGGGACGTCGCGATTATCTGCCAGGAACCGAGCAGCCCAGGTGAACGCCTTGGCCGTGGCGGTTTCTTCGTCAATCATGCTGACGCCGCGGTTGGCCAGAACCATCGGCGCACCCAGTCCGGCATGCGGCTTGGCAAGCAGCGCATCTGCAGCCCCGTAGCGTGACAGCGCTTCGCGGGGAACGGCGAACGGCGAATTCCAGCGATCTTCACCGGAATAACCGCGCACAAATTCCCACTGCCAAAAGCCGCGCTGAAAGTTGAAACCGGGATTCCAGCAGTGCTGCGTGGTGCACACAAACCCCGTCTGATAACCTGCCGCGGCTAGGTTTTCGGCCAGCGTATCTTCATCTTCAGCGAGCGGCTGCCAACCAGGCGTACAGACGGTTCCCCACTTGCAGGCTGTATAATCGCGAAAAGGATACGCGCGACGGCCGGTGTGCAGGGCTCGACGCACGGGGATCGTGGGGAGGCTCTCCGGATACGCGCGCGTGAAACGAAGGCTCCGTCGGGCCAACGCATCCAGATGGGGCGTGTGTACGTGCCCGTTCCCGTAGCATCCCACATCCGCCACGCGCAATGTGTCTACGATGATCACGACGATATTTGTCGTATTCCGCATGAGTAAGATTCCTTTAGTTCCACTAGGTGTTCTTTAGTGTACCTACGCCAAAAAATCAAGATGGTGACAGTGTAGCATGTGCGTAATGCTTTGTCAAATGATTGAAAATCACGTGCGTAGTCTTGACATGTTGTGCTATATGCCGTATGATACTACTAATGCATGCGCTTACTTGGTGTCATGCCCATTGTGGCCGCGGGCGATGACCGCGGCTGCAGAAGCCGCCCTCACCGCGGGCGGCTACACGGACACTGCAACGTAGAAAGCGGTTTCATTAGTAATAAGATTTACATTTACTTTGCGCTGTAACGAAGAGGACCAGAGGTCGAAAGAGCAGGAAGAGAACCAGCAGTCATAAGGATGTGCCGGCTCCTGTTGCTCTGTTCATCTCTTTACCCTCTATGTCAAGTAGTGCATGCACTGAGTAGTAACTGCATGGAAGTAGTTCGCCAGCAAGACGAGGTCCGTAATGCATGAACAATGCCGCTCACACCTGAGGCGTCTCGCCGGCACGTACGCGGCATATGCCCTCGGCGAGGTCATGGCGCAGCGCAGGCAGAAGTGGCGGCTGCATAATGGCCTGCGGGCACGAACGTTCCCGTTTCACATCGAAGACAATGGCACCTATCTTCAGGATCTGATCCCGGCGCTGATATGCGAAGATCCGCTGCAGCGACATCTTGAGGCGCAACTTCTCCATGCCATCGTGAGCTATGAGCGCATCAATGATGACCGGATCATACCGGACAGATTCGTCGTCGACTGGGTAACCGAGATCAGCACGTACTGTGATGCGCTCCAGTTCACTCATGCAGACGACGGCCATGGTGGACTGTTCGGATATGCAACCAACAAGCCCGTCAAGGATATTGACGGTGATTTCGACAAACTGAAGAAAAGAACCCTGACGCTGAACAGGCAGTTGACGGATGCGCACGCGGAACTGGCGGCGAATGTTTTCCAGGGACTCTTGCCGGTCGTGGTCGGCCGATGTGGCTCGTGCTACTCGGACGGCATTACCGGCAAGGCGGTCCATCTGATGGGCATGCAGGAACTCTATCTCCAGATGGCCATGCAGCCCGCCGCCGTTCATCGCCTGCTGACATTCCTCGCCGAGGACAACATGGCGCTGGGACAGTGGGAGGAAGATCTGGGGCTGCTCACGCACAACCATGACGGCAATCAGGGGTACTGTTCAGGCAGTTCGCAATTTTCAGACGACCTTCCGGGTCGCGCGATTACGCCAGGGGACCCCATCCTTTCCACAGACCGGTACGGATATCTTGAAGCACAGGAAGCTGCCGGTCTTTCTCCGGACATGTTCGCCGAGTTTCTCATGCCTCATTTCCGGAAACTTGCCGCGCGGTTCAGACTGATGAAATTCGGGTGCTGCGAACCGGTCCATGGCTTCATGCCCCACCTCCAGGAACTGCATGGACTCCGCAAAATAAGTGTCTCGCCATGGTGCGATCAGAAGAAACTTGCCGCCCATTGCCATAGCGGCATCATCTGGTCCAGAAAACCGGTCCCCTTGAAACTCTGCGGCGCGACGTTTGATCCGCATGACTTCAGGGCACACCTCAGAGAAACGCTGGATATCGGAGCCGGCTATTTCATTGAATTCATCTTTCGTGACACAAACCGGTTGACCGGCGCAATGGAAGAGAGAGTCGCTGATGCCTGCCGGATCGTGAGGGAAGTTACTGCGCATCCTGAGGGGGCACGGCAGTAGGTGAGCACAAACATTTTCCGGCAGGACATGCCGGAGTCGGACCACCGCCGGTCTTAGCGCAAGAAAAGCTCAAGCACAGGGATGGCGACCGGCGGCTTGAGGATCGGCAGGACGAGGCCGACCACGTCAGCGTTTTTGACTGCGCCGGAGTTTTGCTCCTGCCATTGCTCGATACCGGTGCGCTGAATTTCCGAGGCATCGTGGAGCAATTGGGCGTAGGCCACGTGCTGGCAGTAGCTGGCGCCGGTCAACCATAAATGTCTCATCGGCCAGCTCAGGACATGCACATAAAGGCGCTTGGTCGCGGCGTTGTAGGTCAGTCGGCAGTCAGGTGGGCAGGCGAACTCAGGCGGCGCGGCGCCGCAGCCATAGATGCTGCGGCTGTGCCGCTTCATCCAGGTCGCGATGCCGGCCAGACGTTCAGTGGCGCGCTCGTCAAACTCGCCCCGCGCGGTCGGCCCGACGTTCAACAACAAATTGCCATTCTTGCTAACGCCGTCAATCAGCATCCAGAGCAATTGTGGCACGGATTTCCAAGTCTGTTCGTCGCGGTGATAGCCCCACGAACCGCTGAAGGTTTGGCAGGCTTCCCACACGGCCGGTGCGCCGTGTTCGTCGTTGGGTTGCACCATTGGCTGAAATTGTTCGGGCGTGACGAAATCGCCCGAGCCGGGCAGATCGAGCCGGTTGTCAATCAAAATCTGCGGCTGCAATTCACGCGTCAGGGCATAGAGCTTTTCAGACTCCCACTGTGCGCGGCCTTTGCCATCCGGGCCCGGATATGAGAAGTCGTACCAAATGATGTCGATCTTGCCGAACTGGGTCAGCAACTCACGCACTTGGTCGCGCATGTACTGGGTGTAGATGCGCATATCCCGGCTCGTGTTCCGGGCGCGTTCCGCGGCATTGTTGCGCAGGGGATGATTTGCGTCAATGGTGAACTGCGGATGATGCCAGTCAATCAGCGAGTAGTAAAAACCGATCCGCAGGCCGGCCGCGCGGAAGGCCTCGACAAACGGTTTGAGCAGGTCTTTGCCCCACGGGGTCTTGGTGGCTTTGTAGTCGGTATACTGCGTGTCCCACAGGCAGAAACCCTCGTGGTGCTTGGCCGTGATGACGACATACTTCATCCCCGCTGCGACGGCCAGCGCGGCCCATTCCTGCGGTGCGTACAAGTCCGGGTAGAAATGGTCAAAGTAGGCCATGTAGGCGTCGGCCGGGATTTGCTCATGGCTTTTCATCCACTCATTGCGTGCGGCCTGAGCGTAGGTGCCCCAGTGGATGAACATGCCAAAGCGGCTGGCGACAAACCAAGCTGGGTCGGGCTTGGGATACGCAACAACGACGGATGGGTCGGTCATAGCAAATTCCGGGTGGTGAAGATCAATGTGCGAGCATAATAGCATGCCGCCGCCGCGCTGTCAATGGCGGGGGTATGAAACTTGAAACTTGAAACTCGAAACTTGGGCAGAGGGTGTTGACGTTGGCTATTGCGCCCGTTCTAAATTCGTTCGCCGCAAACGAATTTCCTCGACAATCGACATTTTTTGTCGTTTGTAGCCATTGGCGCCTGCCGCAGAAGAATCATGGCCACAGGCAGGCACGAGACTCACAAAGACAGCATCATCGCATGGGCAACATCACAGGTTGCGGATGAGGCGGTTGGCGGGCGACTGCGCGCGCGCGGCGCTCAACTCAGCCAGCGCTGCGGTCACTGCCGCCGCCTCGGCGGTCGGCGCATGGGGGACGTCCTGTGCGCCGTGTTGCTCAAGTGCGCTGAGCACATTGTTGATACTGAGCAGGGCGGTGTCGCGCGCGGGCTGATACGTGATACCGACCGGATCGGCGGCGCGCGTCTCGGCCAAGACGCCGCAGGCAACCAGCGCGTCCAATTGTTGCTGCAACAGGCGCAGCGGCAGGGCGAGAGTGGCCTGCAGCTCGGCCAGCGAGAACGGCGCGGCCCCCTGCGTGAAACGCGCGACAATGGCGCGCACAATGATCAAGGCCATGCGCGCGCGCGTCGCGGCGCTGGCGCGCAAGCTTTCATCGAGAAATTCATACTGTTGCACATGCTGCCAGGCATAGGCAAATTCGGCGCCGTACAGCACGATCATCCAGCTCATTTGCAGCCAGATGATGAACAAGGGCAGGGCGGCGAAGCCGGCATATATGGCATTATAGCGCGCCACGCCGATTTGAAAGGTGACGTAACCGAACTGGCCCAATTGAAAAATCGTGCCGGCGACAATCCCGGCAATAATGCCAGTGGACCAGCGCACGCGCGTGTTGGGGATGAAGAGATACAGGAAGGAGAACAGAATCCAGATGATCAAATAGGTGGAGAAGCGCAGCGCGCGAATGATCAGCGGCGCGACCATGCCCAGCACTTCAAACTGGCTGGCCATGAACTGCACTTGTTTGTTAATCATGACGGTCAAGCTGCTGGAGACGATCAAGAGCAGCGGGCAGAGAATGACGATCGAGGAATAGTCGGTGCATTTGCGCCCGAAGCCGCGCGACTTGGTGATGCCCCAGATGGCGTTGAAGGACTCCTCGATATTGCCCAGCACCTGCAACACGGTCCAAAACAAGAACGCGACGCCGACGCCGGCGACCACGCCGCCGCTGGTCTTGTCCAGCAGATTGCGGGCAAACAAGGTGATATGCGAAATCACTTCTTTCTGCAACTCCAGTTCCTGCAGCTTGTTCTGCAACAGCTCGTCCATGCCGAAGCCCTTCGAGATGGCGAAGGCCAGCGCGACCAGCGGCACGAGCGAGAGCAACAGATACAAGGTCAACGCCGCCGCGCGCAACAGACACTTATCCTCGACAAATTTGAAGGCCGAGAGCACCAGCACCCGGGCGATTTTGAGCAACAGCGCTTTGGCGCGCGGCAGGCGCGCACTCTCGATCTGCCAGATGCCGCGATGCACAAAGCGGGCCGCCCGGAGCGGATGCTCGAGATACCATGGCGACAGCGGCAGCGCCGCGTTGCTCTGGTCGTCTGCTGCGGTGGTTTCTTTCATGCTATTTTTTCTTGTTGAGCAGTGATTTCAGCGTGGCGCTTGCGTCGCGAATGATCGCCTGCACATTGCTGACGTTGATCGCGTTGCCGCCGCCCAGCGAGCGCGAGAGCGCCGCCAAGCCCTGTTGGGCCAGCATGTCAACCGGAATGCGCTGCATGGCGCGCTCGACGATGATCGCCACCACTTGGGCATGGTTGGTGAGGTTGGCCACGTCCTCATCCAGGTTGACCGGCACGACAAACTCACGCGGCGGCGTGACGGAATAATCTTTCAGCACCACGTCGTCGATGACCAGATGCAGGCGTTCGAAGGCGATATTCTTCTTCGGCTTTGCCCCACTGCCGGTGCTGCTGCCGCTGCCGCCATCCGGCGGGACACGCACATTGACGGCGCCCTGCGCATTGCGACCAATGACGATGCGGCTGATGTGCAGGCGCGCACTCAGGACGCGGACAGTGTCCTGCAACAAGGATGCCCGACTGTACTGCAGGTACACTTCCGGCACGGTCAGCATTGGCTCGGACGGAAAGCCCGCTGGATTCATCACGTGCACATCCCGCAGCGCAATCTGCGGCGCGCGCAGGCCAATGGCCACGTTACCCACGGCGACCTGCACGCCGGCGAGCGCCCGCGCCAGCGGCGGCAGCGCCAGGCGGACGATGACATTGCGCAGCAGCACGACGCCGATCAGCAGCACCAGCAATAGAATCAGGAATTGTTTGATGCGTTTCATGGGGTTCATCCGGTAAGTGAATATGGATATGATAGCATAAATCGTCGTCACCGTGGCGGCTGTGCCGCTTCCCGCGCCAAGGCGGGCGGGAACACCACCCCCAGCTTGCGGGCCACGTCGTGATTGAGGACAATGCGGCGCTGGGCCAGTGCCACAATGGGCATTGTGGCCGTCTGCGCGCCGCGCAAAACGCGGGCCGCCATTTTTCCCGCGGCCATGCCGCTGGCATGCCAGCCGATCCCGATAGCGGCCAGGGCACCGCGCTCGACAAACTCGGGATCATTCAGGATGAGCGGCAGCTTGGCGTCCGTCACGGGCTTGATCACGCCTTCGAGCGCTTGCAGCACGGTGTTGTCGCCGGTGATCCAGATCACATCCGGGTGCCGCGCGAGCAGCGCCTGCGCCCCGAGTTGCACGTCAGCCGTGCTGCTGATGGTCACTTCCTCCAGCGCGACGCCCTTGGCTGCAAGCACGGCACGCGCCACCCCAACCGCCTTGACCGAATTGGCTTCCGCGGCGTTGTAGAGCGTCCCGACCGTCCGGGCATGGGGCACCAGCTGGAGGATGACAGCCATGGTTTCCTCAATGGGCGGGAACGACGCCACGCCCGTGACGCGCGGCAGATGGTCGGCGAAGCTCTTGCCCGCGCCCGCACCGAGCGGATCGTAGGTGTAGACAAAAACCATCGGCGTGCTCTTGACCGCCCCGAACGCAGCCGCCAGCCCCGGCGTCGTCATGGGCACAATCAAATCGAGGTCTTGGGCATCGAGGACCTGCATCATCAGCGGCAACTGACTGATTTCGCCAAAGGCGTGCTTGCGGATGACCGCCAGGTTGCGGCCCTCTTCAATGCCTTCGGCGCGCAAGCCGTCCAGGTAGCCCTGGATGGCATTGTCTGCCGCCAGATCCGGCCCGAACGAGGCGAATGCGATCCGATAGAGGGGCCGGGCCGTGCCCGCAAGCGCCGACGCGTGGCGCCCGCAACCAGCCAGCACCACCACCAACCCGACGGTGCCACCCACCGTGAATAGCGCCCACCGCAGACGCAGGTAAGCTCCGGTCAATGTTGTGTGCATGATGAGTACTATAGCAATTCATCCATGGCGTTGCAACATCTTACTAATGAGTACGCTTACTCGTTGGCATTTCAATTGTGGCCGCGGGCGCCTGCTTGGAGCTGGCCTGGCTAGCTAAGGCACCAGCCTAGTCCCGTCAAAGGCGGGGATCCCGCCACCGGCGGCGATCCCGTCAACGGCGCGGATGACCGCGGCTGCAGAAGCCGCCCTCGCCGCAGGCGGCTACAAGGATGCTGCAAAGGAGAACGCGCACGCATTAGTGGTGGCGCTGCAAAGAATCAATTCACCGCGTGGCACCGCATGAGTTCAATCGGGTGCGTCCGGCAGCATGGTCCTGTCCCGGTCATCCTTGAGGTGTGCGTCCGGACAGGCAAACAGAACGGTCAACGCGCCGGGCCCATGGCGCCTGAGCTGGTGTGCGAAGCCTGCCGGAATAATAAAACTATCGCCGGTCTGCACCGGGAGCCGCTCCCATTCTCCATCAGCCACCCGCACTGCGCCGGCATCTTGCCCGGCCTTGCCGAAATGGAGGACGCCATGGCCGGACACCACCACGTACACTTCATTGCCGTCGTTCACTTGATCGCGGTTCGGATTCCGATGCAGGTGGCATCCCACTTGATTGGGGATTGCGGCAACATGGATGCTATAGGAAGTGTCGCCGGAAATTTTTGCGTGGCAGATGCCAACCGCGGCGTCGAACATGGCGGCAGCGAGCGCCGTCTGCCACTCCGCCTCAGAGACGTTGAGCGGACTCGCGCCATGCCTGAAGTGCAATCGCCGCCGTGCTGCCCTCAAGCGATCTTGCTCTGCTGAAGCGCCAACCATAAGGTCCTCCATTATTACAGCACCAGACAACATGTTGTTGCATACTGTAGGTACTCAATGCAAAATCAAATCCTTGATAATGTTTTTCGCAACGCAACAAACCAAGGTGCCGCGCCGCCCACCTCACGCCTGGGGCACCAGCAGCCACTGCCGGACAATCACCCAACGCGTCACGACAAAGCCCAATAGCCCAGTGTACACGGCTTTGAACAGCGCAAACGCCACGAAAGAAAGTCCGTGCATGCCGGTCACACGGAACAGCCCGAGCAGGAGAGGTATCAGGACAAAGGCGATGCCAAACCCAAGCAGCAGCCCCAGCGCCCACGCGTGATGCGGTAGGCGCCCGAGCAGCCGCCCTTGCCGGCCCACGACGTTGGCCGCGGTGACCCGCCCGGCCCCAAGATCGCGATGAAACCCGGCGGTGACGAACAGCGCCACCAGCAGCGACAGGAGAACGGCAGTCACGGCGGTATCAATGATAATGCTGTGCCCGCCGGTGAGCGGCACAAACTCCATCTTGCGGTTGCCGAGCCATGCCAGCGCCGGGTTGAGCACGGCGTTAATGATGGCGGCAGAAATTCCTTGCGTGCGAATATAAGCCCTAAGCGATAGCGGCATCATTTGGTTTCCAGGTGCCAGGCCTAGTAATAGGAGCCCGTGGACTGCCAAGCCTTACGGCGGTCCCTGGCCATCGTCAGCAGAAACTCCTCACTGGATGCAGGGGCAGTTTGGTATTGCAGCCAAAGCTGCCGGGCTGATTCGGGCAGGGCAATGATGCCCTGTTTACTCGCGACGCCCGCAAGGATGGTCTGGGCTGCCTCCTCGGCGGCAATCGCACTGTCCGGGACCTTCTTCCCCCAAATGCGGGAGACGACCTCTGAGGGGCAGACGACGGAGACATGAATGCCCTCATCCGCGAGTTCAAGGCGCAGGCTTTCGCTCAGACCCACCACCGCATACTTGGTTGCGCAATACAGAACTTGGTATGCGAATGGGATGATCCCGGCGATTGACGCCGTATTGATGATGTGCCCACCGCCCTGGTGACGCATAATCGGCAGGGCCGCGTCAACCCCGTAGATGACACCCCAGAGGTTGATGTCAATAATGCGGCGCCAATGCTCCAAGGTTGCCTTCTCGATCGGCATGCCGTAACCGATGCCGGCATTGTTGAAGAGAAAGTCGAGCCGACCAGGGGGTGCAGCCGCAGCCTGAATCATCTGTTGCACCTGCTCTTGGCTCGTCACGTCGACGTTCGCGCTACGCACGCGATCGGCATGCGCGCCAAGTCGTGCAACGGCAGAGGCCAGCGTCTGCGCATCCCGATCCGCCATAACGACAACGGCGCCCGCGTGCAGCAGCGCCTCAGAGACGGCATAGCCAATGCCCGACGCCGCGCCGGTAACCACGCAGTTTTTGTCACGAAAGTAGTCTTCAACACGCATAGCATGTGCTCCTGGTGATGGTTGTACCTGATTGAACGTAACTCTGCATAACGGCGCGGGCGTTGACCCGCGGCTGGCTGGAGCGCCTGCGAAGATTATACCATAGTCGCCGTGGAACGGCGAAGCTCGCGGGCGGGAATGGAGCGCTAGTGCAGTGTCTCTAACATTTCTTTACATTTGACCACCAAGGCAAAATCGCAAAAAATCCCCCAACCCTACCGCCGTTGGCGGTACGGCGCAAGCGCCGCCAGGGGGACGGAGCGCTTGCGCAGGCGCTGTATGGTCTCCCTGGTCGGGTGGCTGGCTTCGCCAGTCCCGCCAGCGGCGCATGCGCGTCAACGTAACAAGAACATCTGTCCTGAAATTCCGCTATAAGAACGGGAGCCGCCGGCGTAGAGCGCGCAGACAGGTAGGGCGGTCAGGCCCTTGACCGCCGCGGTCGTTGTTGCGCCATGGTAGCACCGGCGTGCGCGCGCATGCAGCAACGGCGGTCAGGGCCTGACCGCCCTACCTCAGCCTCCGGCCACGCACGCGCAGGACCCCCAACAGATTTGGCCACGTCAGGTTCGCATTTTCCCCTATAGCGGAATTTCAGGAACATCTGTTGTAGATGCGGCTTGCAGCCGCTTAAGTTGACGCGCATGCGCCAGCGGCGGGAGAGATGCAAGCGGGATTTAGGTTATGACGAAGGCAACCTATCCGGACAGTTCTGATTTGTCAAGGTATTTATGAGACACTACACTTAGAGAGATACTCATGTGTCTGTTTGCGCACCGCACGCCATGCGGCAATGAGCTGTTCTTTTGAAGCCATGGCTTTCACAACTTTGTTTGCGCTCGGGGCGCAGCGCGAGAGGCGGTGGAACAACTGTGCGTCTTTTTCAAAATCGTCTATTCCCTGAACGAAGCCGCGAACGTGTACGCGTTCCGTTGCCATAATATGCCCGAAGATCTGACCGGCCGACCGAGCCTTCGCTGCAGGACGCCAGCCCAACTTGTCATCGGGAATCGCCTCGAAATCCTTGATGATCATAGGCATCGTGTAGTCGAGTTGCCACGTGAGCAGGTCTCGTTCACTCATGTCGGCATACATCAATGGTTTGCCTTCCATATCTGCCTCTATCTTCTGGCCAACGCCAGAACTGAACGACGCGGGCGGTGCCGCGCGTCCGCATTGGCAACTGACGCGGCCCGCCCGCGTTCGCTCCAGTGATTTTGTTAGGCGCCGCCTGATTCCATTCGAACGCTGCAGAGGGCCGCACCCGACCGACGATGACCAAGGGGCCGTGAAACTGGAGTCATGCCGGCCGGGTCATTTCAGGTAATCCTTCAGCCGTTTGACCAGAATCTTGTCGCAGTCCTCCCTCGATGTCGGCTTGATGCTCTGGTATTCGGGGTGATGCGAGTTCACCAGGTCCGCGAGGACCCACTCGCCCCTGCGGTCGCACACAATGAAATGCACAAATCCTGCCTCCCATCGTTGCGGGTTGAATCGGTAGTCCGCATAGAGAACGTAATCAGCATCTGTCGGGTTTTTCCTGGCGTAGTCCCGGAACTCGCGCGCCAGGTCCCACATCACCTTCGCCTCATTCACATCAGCCTGGGAAGCCTTGAGCAATAGGGACTGCTTGGCAGGCTCGGCCTTGCACAATCCCGCAGCATTGATCAGTTTCACAAGGTCGGCGGCATTCCCGGCTTCTGCGGCATTCTCAGCCACCCGGACCCGAGGCGGAAAAACCACCAAGGTCGCGTTGGGCATTGCTTTCTTCATCTCGTCCTGGCGTCCAGGGAGCGGCGTGGTTTCGTTCTCGGGGGGCTCTCCGCTGCGCTCCGCCATGACTGCCGCAATCTTGCCGGGCTTGGCGGCCTTCTTGGTTTGCTCAGTGAGACCCAATTGCGGACTCAGCCGCTTGACCAGCAGGGCAATGACGGCCATCGGTTCCGGCGGTCCACTCTTGAAGAGTTTATCCTGGGCCGTCAGCCGGTCGGACCATACGACCGCGCCGGTCTTGTCGCCCACGAGCGCGCTCATCCCGTCGGTACGCAACTCGGCGTATAAAACATATTCAGTTGTGATTGGATGCTGCTTGACGAATTCAGCCAGAGAGGCAGCCAAACTCGCCATGTCGGTCTTGGCTGCCGGTTCGAACGCCGTTTTCTGAAGTTCAATATTCTGCAGCCCCTGCTGCTCCAGAAAAAGTCCCACAACTTCGGTAACACGAGCCCGAAAATCTCTCGCCTGTGCGGTCTCTTGAGCCAACGGTTTCCCACCAAGTCGGACGGGGAGAATGGTCAATGAGGCTTCCGTTCCTTTGGATTTCATTAGGTCCAATCTCTTTTTCTGCTCTGGCGAAACGCCTGGTTTCGTCGCAGCTTCTTGTGCAAACATCCAGGCTGAGGCAAGCAAGACGGTGACAAGTGCTCCGAAAACGCTTGTCCTCAACGCGCTCCACACCGCTTGCTTCGTGTTTTTGATTTCAACAATGTTTTTCATAACTTGTTCCTTTCTGTGAGGCTAACGTGTTATTCTACATTGTGCATACTTCAGTAGGCGTGATCTTGCAGAGACTATAGCATAACCGCTTTGCCTTGTCAAAGTCAGCGCGATACCTCATTCACCCACGATCCCGCCAACGGCGGGGTCGTGGGCTCTCTGCGCGCACATGGGAAACGAGCTGAGACGGCTCGTCTGCGACCGCCGGCTGTTCAGGGCGTCTGCGCTTGGGCGAAGGCGTTCGACGCGCGCAGCTCGGCCAGCAGCGCCGGCATCTGCTGCAACACGAGCTGGGGCCGGCCGTTAGTGCGCATGCGGCAATCGGCCGCCTCCTGCAACGCGCGCTCCCAGGTCCAGCCGTCGTGCATGATGCGGTAGAGCATGATGAAATAGCCCGTGCGATCTTTGCCGTGCTCGCAATGCACCAGTACCGGCCAATTGTTCGAATCGTTCAGAATGGCCATGACCGTCAGCGTGTCCTGATAGCTCGGCACGGTGGTGACATAGCGCGGCATTTTGATATGCCGCATGCCGGGCTGGGCGGCGACGAAGGCGTCGTATTCGAGGAAGCGCGGCGTGACATCGCCGGAGAACTGCAGCACCGTGCGGATCGGCTGGCGTTTGAGGATGCGCTGCAGCGAGTCTTTCGAGTAGATGCCGGCGCGATAGACGCGGCCGGGCGTCACTTCGCGGAAGTTCACCTTCCACCAGACCCGGGCATCATAGGCCAGATAGCCGGTCAGGATCACGACGGTGACCAGAAAAACGATCAGAATACTGTAGCGGAGTGTGCGGCGGGTCATAGAAAATTTGAGATTTGAGATTTGAGATTTACGGACTGGGCTTGGCGTGCATAGTGATTTTGACGCGATCGATGCGGCGGTCTTCCACGCGCAAGACCTGCAGGGTCCACTCCGGCATGCGCAATTCTTCGCCCTCGTCGGGCAGGCGGCCGAGTTTGTACATGATGAAGCCGGCCAAGGTGTCAAAGCCTTGATCATCGGGCAAATTCAGATTGAGCGAGTCATTGACATCAAACACCGGGATGCTGCCGTCCAATTCGAAGGTGTCGTGGGCCGTCTGGGCATACTCTTCCGGTTGGGCCTGGTCAAATTCATCATCAATATCGCCGACGATTTCCTCGAGCAGATCTTCGAGCGTGACCAAGCCGGCGGTGCCGCCGTACTCATCCACAATAATCGCCAACTGCGTGCGCTTGGCGCGGAAGTCGCGCAGCAACTCATTGACCTTCTTGGTTTCCGGGACAAAGAGCGGGGTGCGTGCAATGCTTTTCAGTGCCGGCAAACTGGCGCTGTCGCGCGCGTCCCAATGCGCCAGGGCGTCGCGCACGTACAACACACCGATGATTTTATCAACGGTCTCGTCATAGACCGGCAGGCGTGAATGGCCGGACTCGCACGCCAGCGCCAGCGCATCGCGCAAGGATATGGTCGCCGATGCGGCGCACATGGCCGTGCGCGGTGTCATGACTTCGCGCACAATGGTGTCGCCGAATTCGAAGATGGACTTGATCATCTCGTGCTCTTCGGCCTCGATTTCCTCGGCATTGCCGCTGATCTCGGCCAGTGGCGAATCGTGCTCCTCGGTGTGGAACGGCTGCAGGATGCTGCCGCGCACGCCCAGCAGCCAGGCGCACGCGCGGCCCAGCGCCAGCAAGGCCAGATTCAGGTAGCGCGTTACGGTCGCCCACGCAAACATGACGTGCGTGCAGGTGCGCACCAGCCCGTGGGCGTAATACGTGCCGAGATACCAGGGCATGCAGCCGGTCGTGACAATCGTCACCGCCACCAGCACGATGCGGGCCGGCGCCACGCCGCCCTGCGGCCAGAATACATTGCTAGCCTGCGCCACCCACAAGGCGGCGGCCACCGCGCCGGCGCTGCACACGGCGTGGGTCACCACGGCCGCTGCCCGCATCTGCGGCGCGCCTTTCAACCAATGCGCGGCGGTGGCATGATCGAGATCATCAATCTCCATCACCTCGCGCGCGTGCAGGCGCAGGAAGGCAATCCGCATCGCCGCCGCCGCTGCCGCAATCGCCTGCAATGCCAACCATGTTGCGATGCTCGTCAGACACATAATCAAATTCGAGTGCATGAATTAGTATAGCGTTTTCACTAAAATTCCGATATGACGGCATGATCCGCGCGCTGCGTCGTGGGCGGGACGGGACAGGCTGCAGCCAGACACGGCCGGGACTGCGGCGCTATAGGGGAGCTTTAATTGCAGGCGTTTTGAGGAGCGGCCTGCAGGCCGGCTGGCGCCGCCATGCGCGCAGCAAGGCTTCCTGGCGCGGCAGCATGCGGCGGCGCGCGCGCGGTTCTAGATCGTCGTAGCCCAGACAATGCAACAGGCCGTGAATCACGTAGCGGGCCAGCTCGACGTCCGGCGCGAGCGCATGGGCCTGGGCATACCGCCGGGCTTGTTCGACCGACACGAGCACGTCGCCGACATACGCGCCGGTAGCGTCGTGGCCGGGTGTCGTTGCGTCCGGGAAACTGATGACATCCGTCGGTGTGGTTTTGCCAAAATAGCGGGTGTTGAAGGCGATCATGGCGGCGTCACTGACCAAGCGCACGGTCGCGCCGGCGCTGGCCGGCCGGCCTTCGTGCGCCAAGACAAACAGGGCCAGGGCGCGCACGGCCGCGCAGTCTACCGGGCACGCCCGCTGGCGATTTTGCACGGCCACGCGCACGCTGTGACTAGGCCTGGTCATGGTGGCCGGGCAAAAAATCAACGGCATGTACCAACACGGTGTAGCAACACAGCAAGCCGGCCACCGCGATGTAGACCAGCGCGGAATGATCCATATACCAGATCGCCAGGGGCAAGGCCAGCGTGCCGGCCACACCGCCCAACCCGATGCGTCGCGTGACGCCGGTGGTCAGGCAAAAGACGCCGATGGCGACCAGGCTGGGGATCGGCGTCAAGATCATGAAACCGCCCAGCGCCATGGCAATGCCTTTGCCGCCCCAGCCGCAAATATAGACGGACAGGGCATGCCCGACGACCAGCGCGATCAGGGTTGCGCCATGGACCAGGCCGTCGGAAACCAGCGGATGGATGGTCCATTCCCAGCGCGTGCCACGCAAGTGCGCTGCCAGATTCGCCAAGGCCCATGTGACCAGCGCACCGATGCAGAAATCCGCCATGACCGACAAAGCGCGCGGCGCCACGCGCAGAAACAGTGCGGCGCCGCGTCGGCCGGCCAGCGCGCGCGCCATGCGCGGCGTCAACGGCTGCCACAGCAGGCGGTTCAGCAAATAGCCGCCCGGAATCGCGCCGCACAAATATGCCACAATGACCAGCAGCATGCGTTAGCGGTGGGCGTCGTCGCGCTTGCGCCATTCCAGCACGACGGGCGCGCCGGTATAGTCAAATGCCGTGCGCAGTTGATTGGTGACATACTGCGCATAGGCTTGTTGCGCGCGTTCCGGATCGTTGACAAACAAGACGATCCGCGGCGGTGCGACGCTGACTTGGGTCGCATAGTAATATTTCAAGCGTTTGCCGCGCAGCATCGGCGGCGGGGTCGTGGTGAAAATCTTTTGCAGGCGCTCGTTCAACACGCCGGTGCTGACGCGCAGATGGGTTGAATGGTGGACGCTGCAGGCGCGCTGCACCAGCGGGCGGACATTCTCGCCCGTCCGGGCCGAGAGGAACACCAGCGGGGCATAGGCCACAAACGGCAGTTGCGCGCGCACCCAGGCGCTGAACGCGCGGGTGGTTGTGGCTTTCTCCATCAGGTCCCATTTGTTGACGCCGATGACGCAGCCCTTGCCGGCCTCGGCGATCAACGCAGCGATTTTCTTGTCGGTCACGGTCACGCCGGCTTCGGCGTCCATCAACAGGATGGCGACACTGGCGCGCGCCAAGGCGGCTTCCGCGCGATGAATCGCATAATACTCGAGGGTCGTCTTGATCGTGCGCTTGCGGCGGATGCCGGCCGTGTCAATCAGGATGATCTGTTCGCGCAGGAGCGCGCGCTTGTGCGTGTAGTCGAACAACACGTGGGCGTCCACGGCGTCGCGGGTCGTGCCCGGAATCGGGCTGACAATCGCACGATCCGTGCCCAACAGCGCATTCAGCAGCGACGACTTGCCCGCGTTAGGCCGGCCTAAGATGGCGATTGAAATCTTGGCCGGTGCCTCGGTCGGCACGTCGTCGTCGGCAACCTCGATCATCGCATCCAGCAGGGTGTTGATCCCACGCCCATGCAAGGCCGAGAGGGTGAAGCGCCGCGCAAAGCCGTACTCGGCAAAATCCGTCCAGGCATCGTCCAGCGCCTGCGTGTCGGCCTTCGACACCACCAGCCAGACGGGTTTGTTGATCGCGCGCACGCGCGCCGCCACCTCGTCATCCAGCGGCAGGCGCCCGCACTGGCCGTCCACCATGAACAAGAGCACATCCGCTTCCGCGACGGCCTGCGCGACTTGGTGGGCGATATGCGTCTCGAGCTCGTCCGGCTGGCTGACCAAGCCGCCCGTGTCCATCAGCGCGAAATACGTGCCCTGCCATTCGGACACGACGTGCAGGCGATCGCGCGTCACGCCGCTTTCGGCGTCAACAATCGCGAGACGCCGGCCAATCAGGCGGTTGAACAAGGCCGACTTGCCGACATTCGGCCGGCCTACAATTGCGAAGCGGGTCATGCGTTCATCCTTGCGCGTTCATTTGCCGGAAGCCACGCGCCACATACTGCGCGCCCGACACACAGGTCAAGACTGTCGCGGCGCCCAGCGCCCAGAACAAGGCCGTTGCCGGCACCACCAGCAATGCCAGAATGACGCACAGCATTTGCGCGCAGGTCGTCAATTTGCCGGCTAAGGCCGGTTTTATTTCGACGCTGCCGCGCAGCATGAAAAGAAGGACCGTGCCGGTCAAAATAATGAAATCGCGCGTCAAAGTCACAATTGGAAACCAAAACGGAAAGCGCTCCGGCAGGCCCACGGGCAGACTCAGCGTCAGCACTGCGGTCGTCAACAACAATTTGTCGGCCAAGGGATCAAGCCAGGCGCCCACGGTGGTGCGCTGGCCAAAGCGGCGCGCCAGGTAGCCGTCCACGGCATCCGACAGCGAAGCGAAGATAAACACGCCCAGCGCGCAATGGCGATACCACGTCAGTACCGCTGCATCCGGCGTGACATTGTGCACCAAGCGATGCCGCACCAGCAGCGCCACAAACACCGGGGTGCACAGGATGCGCACCAGCGTGATGGCGTTGGCGAGATTGACTACCCGCTCCGATTGTTGTTCTACGGCGTGTTGCACAAATGCTCGACGGCATAGGCGAGGCGTTGCACGACGCGCGCTTGGCCGATGCCCACCAGCGTTTCAAAAATGCCCGGGCTGGCGGACCGGCCGGTGACCGCGACGCGCAAGGGATGCACGATATTTTTCAGCGGCTGCCCGCTGCGGGTCAGATACTCCTGCAGCAGCGTTTCCAGATGCGCCGCGTCAAACTGGTCGCTCGGCACGCCGGCCAGCAGGTCGTGCACGGCCTGCAGATGGGCGCGCGTGCCGGCCTTCTGCAGAATTTTCTTGACCGCCTGCGGCTCATACTCGAGCGGGTCCGCAAAGAAGAATGCACAGGCGGCCGGCGCATCCGACAAGAGATGCACGCGCGCCTGCTCCATCTGCAAGACCTGCGCGACCCGCACGTGGTCCTCATCGCCCGTGAGCACGCCGGCGGCCGTCAGAAACGGCGTTACTTCGCGGATAAACTCCGCCAGCGGCAATTGCCGAATGTAGGCGCCGTTCATCCAGTTCAGTTTTTCATGATCGAATTGCGCGCCGGTCTTGTTGATGCCTTCGAGCGTGAACTCTTTAATCATCTGCGCGCGCGGCACGATCTCATTATCCGACGAGACTGCCCAGCCCAGCAAGGCCAGGAAATTGACCAGCGCGTCCGGCAGATAGCCGCGCGCGCGGTATTCGCAGACGGCCGCGGCGCCATGCCGTTTCGAGAGCTTGCCGCCGCCCGGCGCCAGAATCACGGGCAGATGCGCAAACACCGGCGGCTGCCAGCCGAAGGCCGCGTACAACTGCACATGTTTGGGTGTGCTCGGGATCCATTCATCGCCGCGCAGCACATGCGAAATCCGCATCAAATGGTCATCCACGATGTTGGCCAAATGATAGGTCGGGAAGCCATCGCTCTTCAACAACACAAAATCATCCTGCTGCGCATTGGGATACGAAATGACGCCGCGAATCGCATCCGTAAAGGTGGTCGCGCCCGTCAACGGCATGCGAAAGCGGATGACACACGGCGTGCCGGCCGCGTCGTGCGCGGCGCGTGCGTCGGGGCTGAGGTCGCGGCAGGCGCGGTCATAGCCGGGCGCGCTGCCGTCGCGTTGCTGTTGCTCGCGCGCGGCCGCGAGCTGGTCCGGCGTGCAATAGCATTTGTAGGCGTGACCACTGTCCAGCAATTGCTGTGCGTGCCGCAGGTAGAGCGCGCTGCGCTCGGACTGGACATACGGGCCGCACGGCCCGCCAACTTCATAGCCCTCGTCCCATTGCAGGCCGAGCCAGCGCAAACTGGCGGTTATGTCATCGAGGGCGCGCGCGTCAAAGCGGGCGCGGTCGGTGTCTTCGATCCGCACAATGAAGGCGCCGCCGCAATGGCGCGCGAACAGCCAGTTGAACAAGGCGGTGCGCGCGCCGCCGACATGCAGCATGCCGGTCGGGCTCGGCGCAAAGCGCACGCGGATAGTGTCTGATCCCATGATTGGTGCTATGGTCGAACTAGTACATCTGTCTCTCATTCATTAATATTGTACTAAAACGCGCGTCAAATTGCTGTAGGCGCGCCGGCTGGCGTCAGGATTCAGGAGAAATGATGAGTGATGAATGATGAGTGATGAGTGTCTGCGCAGCATGCAAGACATGATGTTCTTCTTGTTCCACATGCATCATTCATCAGTATTGGCTATTCCCTGTTCGATAGTCGATATTCATCAGGATTCAGGGTACAGGGCTCAGGCTGCGACTGAATGCTGAACACCGAATACCGATTACTAAGCAGGGGAGCGGCCCCCGTGCCGCGATTTCTATTGTTGCTGTTGCCGGAAGAGTACTAGCGGCTTGTCTTAGCGCGTCCCGCGCCTATCGTTCGGCAGGGGAGCACGAACCAGAAGGTGCAGCCTTTGCCAACTTCGCTTTCGACACCGATGCGGCCGCCGTGGGCTTCGACGGCCAGTTTGCAGAAGGTTAATCCCAATCCCGTGCCGAAGCGATTTTTGCCGTCTTCGACCTGGCCGAACTTTTCGAAGATGCGCTGATGATATTCGGGCGCGATGCCGGGGCCGGCATCCATGACGGCGACGCGGACCTCGCTGCGGGATGGGGTGACGACCATGCGAACCGCGCCGCCGCTCGGGCTGTACTTGAGGGCGTTGCTGAGCAGGTTCTGGAGCACCCGGCGAATCAACCCGACATCCACCGTGATGGTGCATGGCGATTGCGGCGCAGCGAGCGTCACCGTGCGGTTGTCCGGCAAGGGCTGGGTCGTGGCCAGCACGGCGCGGATGAGTGCGTCGAGGTCGCACGGCTCACAGTGGAGTTGCATCTCATCCGCCTCCATTTTGCTGACATCGAGGATGGCACTGATCATGGTGCGCAACTCCTCGGCGCTGCGGTGCGCCAGCGTGGCGAATTTCCGGATGCTGTCGGAAAGGTTCTGGCTCTCTTGGAACTGCAGGGCATCCAGAAAACATAAGATGACCGAGAGCGGGTTGCACAGAT
This sequence comes from uncultured bacterium, assembly GCA_964397565.1. Lineage (GTDB taxonomy): Bacteria > Auribacterota > UBA3054 > UBA3054 > JAPLST01 > JAPLST01. The sequence goes on along the minus strand of CAYNJC010000025.1, from coordinate 2,201 downwards.
CGTGGACGAACATGTGGGTAAGGTCGTCGCGAAGTTTCTCCAGCCGGCGCAGGCGCAGATGCGTTTGGATGCGGGCATAGACTTCTTCAAAGTGGAACGGCTTGGTCACATAGTCCACCCCACCCACACCGAACGCTTTCACCTTGTCGATCGTTTCATGCAGCGCGCTGATGAAAATGACGGGGATATCTTTCAACGCCGCGTCGGCCTTGAGTTGCGCGCAGACTTCGTAGCCGTTCATCACCGGCATGGTGATGTCGAGCAGGATCAGGTCAGGCGGTTCCGCGCGGGCGGCCTGCAACGCCAGCTTGCCGCTGAGCACCGGTCGTGGTTGGTAACCGCGCTCCGTCAGCATTCTCACCAGCAGCAGCACATTGGCGGGCGTGTCGTCCACGATCAGGATGTGCGGGGCCTGCTGCTGCTGGGTGGCAGTCATGGCGTGCCTTTTTCCGCATATTCCAAGGCCAGGTTCAGCGTGTCCATGAACTCCTTGACCTTAATGGGCTTGGTGAGATAGTGGAAAAAGCCTGCCTTCCGGCCCTTGGTGATGTCACGCGGCATGGCATTGGCGCTGATGGCAATGACCGGGATGTGCGTCGTGGCCGGGTCTGCCCGCAGGATTTTCAGGGCTTCGAAGCCGTTAATGTCCGGCAGATTGATGTCCATCAGGATCACCGCCGGCTGGCAGGCGCGTGCGCGCTCGATGCCGCTCGTCCCGTTCACTGCGGTCAGCAGGCGCAGCGCGGGGTGGCGCGCGATAAGTTGCTCAATCAGTTGTAGGTTGGCCGGGTTGTCCTCGACATAGAGGAGGGTGCGCAGTGGCGAAGCATGCGGCATGTGCGCTGCGGCAACGGCCTCGGCTTCGTCGTGGTGGACTGCAAGGCGGGGCGCCGCCGCCGAGGTCAGTTCGCACCAAAACACGCTGCCCACCCCGACCGTGCTTTCCACGCCGATGACGCCATCCATCAGTTCGGCCAAGCGCTTTGTCACCACCAAGCCAATGCCCGTGCCGGCCACATCGCCGACTTCTTGGCCGAGACGATTGAACGGCTGGAATAATTGCGCCAGCTTTTCCGAAGGCAATCCCGCACCCGTGTCCGCGACGCTGATACGAATGCGTTGTGGGGTGCGCACGGTGCAACCTACAATAACCGTGCCCTGCTCCTTGTTGTATTTGATCGCGTTGGAAAGCAGGTTGATGATGATTTGTTTCAAGCGCGTCCGATCGGCCTTGACAAATAACGGGGCATCGTCAGCGAAGGGGGGAAAGGTCATGCAGATGCCACGCTGTTGCGCCTGCGGCTCCATCATGGCCTGGCATTCGAACATAACCTCGGCCAGCGCGACCGATTCCGGCGAGAGTGACACCTTGCCGGACTCGATCATGGTGAGATCGAGGATTTCGTTGATCAGCTTGAGCAGATGCCATCCTGCCTGGAGAATCTGGGCAATGCTTTCCTTCTGCGCGTCCGTTGGCAACGGGGAGGCCGACTCCATCAGTTGCGCGAAACCGAGGATTGCATTGAGCGGGCTGCGCAGCTCATGGCTCATGCTGGAAAGGAAATCCGATTTGGCGAGGCTGGCTTTGTCCGCCACGGAACTGGCGTGTTCCAGTTCGACGTTCTTTTCCAGCAGCACCTGATCCAGGCGTTTGCGTTCAGTGATGTCGCGCGCGGCGGCGAACACGCCCTGCAATCGCCGGTCACGATCGCAGAAGGTGGTTGCATTGTAGGACACCACCGTTTCCTTGCCGTCCCTGGCACACGCGGTGAGTTCGTAGTCGGTGATCTTCTGCTCGCTCAGGACCAGTTTGATCCCCGCTTCGGCCCGATCTGGATCGGTGAAGTGGCTCTTGAACGGCGCGCCAATCAGCTCGTCGCGCGTGCACCCGGTGAGCGCCTCCATCTGTTTGTTGACATCGGTGATGATGCCGGACGGATCGGTGGTTATCAGCGCGTCGATGTTGGATTCGAACAGGGAGCGCGTGTAGAACTGCTGGTCGCGCAGGCGCTGGGCGAGCTGCTTCTGCTCTGCCTCGATCTGCTTGCGCGCCGTGTTGTCGGTGCCGATCAGCAGATAGCCGATGATGGTGTTCTGCGCGTCGCGCAGCGCCGTGACGGACACGACCGCCGGGAAGCGGCTGCCATCCTTGCGGATGTAGGTCAGCTCATAGATGTCCTCGATCCCGCGCGAGGCCTTGA
>CAYNJC010000024.1:0-68252 GCA_964397565.1 uncultured bacterium | reverse complement strand
ATATTTTGAAGAAGCTTTCTCATTGTAAAGCCGTTACTGAAACACTACACTAGTGACCGTCAGCGGCACCAATACCGGCGGCATGGTCGGCAGCGATTCGATCACAATCACACGCGCGCATACTACCAGCGCGGCACGCTGATCAACCTATGCAACCTCATCGCCTGGCACTGTCCATACTGACTGCCTTTTCGTTGGCAGCATCCGCCGCTTTCGCCGCCACGCCCCTGCCGGCACTGGATCTGGCCATCAGTAAATATCTTGGCACGACGCGGCAGGAGGAAATCATGATGAACCGGATTGTACCGTATGCCGGCACGCACATTGGTGGCGTCCATGTGGACACCAGTAAGAATCCCGCGCGCATCTATCTGTTTGACTCGGCCAACAATCGCATTCTCGGTTTCAACGGTTGGCAGCCGGCGACGCTGCCCAACGGCCCGTATCCTTCGGCGGATATCGTCATCGGCCAGCCGGGCATGTGGGACGTCGGCGCCGCCAACGGCAACAGCACTCAGTTTCTGCCGCCGACCGCCGCAACACTTGCGCTGCTACCGTTTCCATTTGTCGTGAGCACCGGCGAATCACCCAGCTCCAGCATGATGGCCACGGACGCCGCCGGCAACTTCTACCTGGTGGATTTATGCAACAACCGGGTGCTCAAATATATCGATCCGTTCGAGACCGATCAAGTCGCCGACCACGTCTGGGGGCAAAGCACGTTCACCAACCGCTCGCCCAACAACACGCCCACACCACCGCCCACCCGTGCCAACACACTGTACACCCAGTGGGCCTACTCCTCCGGCGTGGATGTGGATGCGGCCGGCAACATCTGGGTGGCCGACACGGGCAACAATCGCGTGATCTGCTTCACCAACGGCGCCACGACCGCCACGTTGGTGCTCGGCCAGACCACGTTCACCGCCAACAGCGCCGGCACGGCGCTGAACAAAATGTATCAACCGACCGGCGTGCGCGTGCACCCGCAGACACGCGAGGTCTTCGTCCTCGACGGCCAGGATGACTATGCGCCCGGCCCGCGCGTGATGGTCTTCCGCCCGCCCTTCTCGAACGGCATGGGCGCCCAGCGCGTCTTCGGCACCAACCAGCTCAATTGGGCGCGTGGCTTCTGCCTTGATCCATTCGCGTCAAACATTGTCTGGGTCGCCGACGGCGCGCACAATCGCATCGTCATGTACAACCATCTCACCGGCCAGCCGCTGGATTGCATCGGCCAGCCGGATCTGACCACCTTTCTGGGCATCGGCATGTATGTGCGTCCGGACGGCGCCGTGGCCGGCTTCGCGCAACCTGACGGCAGCATCAGCATTGACGCCCACACCAATCTCTATTTCACCAGTTTTCAGGACTTCAACAAAGTCGTCCGCATTCCCCTGCCGATCACGCGCAATGCCGAGGGCCACGTCTGGTCCAACGGCGAGATGATGAAGGAAGGCGTGAACCAAATCAGCGGGCGCACCACCTGTGGCAACTTCGGCATGGCGCGCTGGAACAGCCAACTGTTCGTGCGCGACGGCTATCGCATCCTGGTCTGGACCAATTATCCAATGGCGGTCAACTTTCAGTCGGCTGATTTTGTCATGGGGCAGTCAGCCATGGATCAGAACGAACCTGGCGGCACCTTCGAGGGCCGCTCGATCGGCATGCTGCATGCCAGCAGCAATGTCCTGTTCGTGACCACCGACTGGAAACTCTTCATGTTTCACCTGCCGATTACCAACGGCGGGCGCGCTTACGCCCCCTTCAAAACGATTGACAGCGGGCAGGCCAATCAACTCAAGTGGGCGGACGACAACAGCGATTGCACCCCGGTATCCTTCAACGGCGTATGCTATGATCCGGTGAGCAATGTGCTGTGGGTCGCGCACAATCACTCAAGCGACAGCTATCCCGGCGCGCGCGTTCTGCGCATCCGCGATCCGTTTGCCGCCATTCCGCGGGTGGATCTCGTGCTCGGCCAGACCAACAAGACTGGCGGCCTGAAAAACAAAGGCAAATACAGTGAACCATCTGGTCCGTTCACCGTTGACGCGACCGACATGGCCAATCCGGCCCAGGTCTTTCTCGACAACTACCGCAACCTGTACGTCGTCGATTCCGGCTACGAGGGCCGCATCGACAATGCCGGCAATCGCCGCGTCGTCCGCTTTAACGAAGTCAAGACCTATCCGGTCGGTGGTACTATCTTTCCCAACACGGCGGCTGACGCGGTCATCTGCAAGCCGACGCTCACCACTACCCGCGACTACGGCGACGCCAATCGGCCCGGCACACCCATTACCCTGACGTTCAACAGCGCCAACGAAATGGTGTTGGCCGACGACACCTACGACACCCCCCAGGGCATGCACCTGTTTTTCTATCCCACACCGCAGACCGGCGCCAATCCGCAGCCCACGCATATCATCAACACCTATCTTGGCCAGCCCGCGTTTGGCTTCTTTGACGGCCCGCTGTTTGTGCTGCAGGATCACACCTGGAATCGGATCATTTTCCATGTGCCGCGCCCGACTGCGCCGCTGGTTGATGTCACCAACAACAACAGCACCGTGATGGGCGCGGCGACGGCTATTGGCGGCACCAATGTGAACGTGGTCGGCACGATGCACTGGGTCAACGAATGCGGTGACGGCGGCGCGTTTCCCGCGACATCACCCTGGCAAGTGACCAACATTCCGCTGCAATTCGGCGGCAATTTGGTGACCATCAGCGGCACCAACGTCAACGGCATTGTCGGCAGCGATTCGATCACGCTTCAGCAGATCGGCGTGCCGGAGCCAGGCGTTCTTCTCGCTCTGCTGGCGCCGGCGTTGCTGCGCAGGCACGCTTGCCGCTTTGTTGTATAACTGTGAGTATTTAATAACACTACACCTGAGTGCTAATTGTGCAACCTCATCGCCTGACATTGTCCACAGTGACTGCCTTCGCGCTTGCCGCATCCGCCGCCTTCGCCGCCACGCCCCTGCCGGCGCTGGATCTGGCCATCAGTAAATATCTCGGCACGACGCGCCAAGAGGAAATCATGGTAAATCGGATTGTGCCGTATGCTGGCGCGCACATTGGTGGCGTTCACGTGGACACCAGCAAGAATCCGCCGCGCATTTATCTGTTCGACTCGGCCAACAATCGCATTCTCGGTTTCAACGGTTGGAAGCCGGCAACGCTGCCAAACGGCCCATATCCGTGGGCGGACATCGTCATTGGCCAGCCCGCTATGTGGGACGTCGGCTCTGTCAATGGCAACAGCACCAAGTTTTTACCGCCGACTGCCGCAACGCTTGCGCTGATGTCATATCCGTTTGTCAGCAGCGTCTCCGAATCACCGCGCTCCAGCATGATGGCCACGGACGCCGCCGGCAATTTCTACGTGGTGGATTTGTGCAACAACCGCGTGCTCAAGTATCTTGATCCGTTCGAGACCGATCAAATCGCGGACGATGTCTGGGGTCAGACCTCGTTCACCAACCGCTCGCCTGATAACACGCACACACCGCCACCCACCAGTGCCACCACACTGAGCACCCAGGGCGCATACTCCTCCGGTGTGGATGTGGATGCGGACGGCAATATTTGGGTCGCCGACACGGACAACAGTCGTGTGCTCTGCTTCACCAACGGTGCCAAGCGCGCCACGCTGGTGCTCGGCCAATCCACGTTCACCAACAACGGCATCGGCACAGCGCTGAACGAAATGAACCGGCCGAGTGGCGTGCGCGTGCATCCGCAGACGCACGAGGTCTTCGTTCTCGACTGTCGCAACGACTGGTACGACGAGCGCATCGGCCCGCGCATCATGGTCTTCCGCCCGCCGTTCTCGAACGGCATGCGCGCCAACCGCGCGTTCAGCCAGACGAACGAATTCGGCACTAATGTGTTCTGGTGGGCTCGTGGCTTTTGCCTTGATCCGTTTGATTCAAACGTTGTCTGGGTCGCCGACGGCGGTAACAATCGCATCGTCAAGTTCAACCATGTCACCGGCCAGCCGCTTGACTGCATCGGCCAGCAGAATCCGACAAACTTTCTTGACCTCGGCCCGTATGTGCGCCCGGACGGCTCCGTGGCCCGCTTCGGGCAACCAGACGGCAGCATCAGTATTGACGCCCACACCAATCTCTACCTCGCCGGTTTTGGCGGGCACAGCAAAGTCGTCCGCTTTCCCCTGCCCATCACGCGCAATGCCCAGGGCCTGGTCCGGTCCAACGGCGAGATGATGAAGGAAGGCATGAACGCAATCAGCGGGCGCACGACCTGGGACAACTGGGGCATGGCGCGCTGGAAGAACCAACTGTTCGTGCACGACCGTTATCGCATCTTGGTCTGGACCAACTATCCCATGGCAGTCAACTTTCAGTCGGCGGATGTGGTCATTGGCCAGTCAGCCATGGAGCAGAGCGAACCCGGCGGCACCTTTGAAGGCCGCTTTCCCAACTTTCTGCATGCCAGCAGCAATATCCTCTTCGTGACCGCCGACGGGAAACTGTTTATGTTTCATCTGCCGATTACCCGCGGCGGGCGCGATTGCGCCCCCTTCAAAACGATTGACGGCAACCAGGCCAACCAACTCAAATGGGCGGACGACAACAGCGACTGCGCGCCGGTGCCTTTCGAAAGCGTGTGCTATGATCCGGTCAGCAATGTGCTGTGGGTCACGCAAAATCATGTGCGTGACGACTATCCCGGCTCGCGCGTGCTGCGCATCCGCAATCCGTTGGCCACCAATCCGTTGGTTGACCTCGTGCTCGGCCAGACCAACAAGACCGGCAACCTGAGAAACAAAGGCAAGTACTTCGAGCCGTACGGTCCGTTCACCGTTGACGCGACCGACATGGCAAGTCCGTCGCAGGTCTTTCTCGACAACTACCGCAACCTTTACATCGTTGACTCCGGCTACGAGGGCCGCGTCGATAATGCCGGCAACCGCCGCGTCGTGCGCTTCGACGAAGCCCATACCTACCCGGTCGACGGCAACATTTTCCCCAACACGGCGGCCGATGCGGTCTTCTGCAAGCCGACGCTCACGACCACCCGCGATTACAACGACGCCAATCGCCCCGGCACACCGATCACCCTGACCTTCAACAGCGCCAACGCCATGGTGTTGACCGACGACACCTACAACACCCCTCAGGGCATGCACCTGTTTGTCTACCCCACACCACAGACCGGCGCCAATCCGCAGCCCACGCATATCATCAACACCTATCTGGGCCAGCCCGCCTTTTGTTTCTTCGACGGCTCATCCTTTGTGCTGCAGGATCATACCTGGAATCGCATCATTTTCCACGTGCCGCGAGCGACCGCGCCGTTGGTTGATGTCACCAATGCCATCAGCACGGTGACCAGTGCCAGCACGGCGGTGGGCGGTACCACGCGGAACGTGGTGGGCACGATGCAATGGATCAACGAGCGCGGCGGTGGCGGCTCGTTTTGCGCCACATCGTCCTGGCAGGCGACCGGCATTGCGCTGCAGTTCGGCGGTAATCTGCTGACCATCAGCGGCACCAATACCAGCGGCATTGTCGGCAGCGATTCGATCACGATCACGCGCGCCGTTGCGCCCGGCACACACACACCCGACACCCGCAGTGCCACCACCCCGTAAGCGCGCACCAATTTATGCTATAATACATTTATATAGCTGCTTAACCGTGCCGCAGCAACCGGCGCAGTAACTACCAACGGTTTATCCGACACAATCATGGCTGATCTCACTCGCTCTGCCTCTTGTATTTACTTGTGTGCCACACTGCTCACCGCCGCCGGTTTCGCCGCGCCGCATGACAATGACATTGATGCCGGCTGGATCAAGCGCCTGCCCAGCATCCCCTATGTGTGGGGCAGTACCAATGCCACGCGCGACGGCTGGCCGACCAACAACCAGGTCGTCACCTGGCGCGCCTTTGTCAAGAACTGGTCCGACACCGTCAAGACCAATGTGGCCTACACCTGGTCGCTCGACGGTACCGTCATTGCCACCGGCGTCGTCACTCTGGCCACCAATGCCCACACCATCGTTGATTTGGCTTGGCCGTGGACGTTCAATCGACATCTTTTGTCGTTTGCCATCGACAGCGACAACGCCTCCCCCGAGTTTTCAGAGTTGAATAACCGCCTGTATCTCAATACGGATGCGATCAGTGTCGGCTTCTGGGTCGAGCGCACTACCTATAATTACTTCCATCAATATCAAAAAGACCTCAACATCGGCGCCAACGGCTGGGAAGATTGGGCCCAGCGGCAAGTCACACGCTGGAACCAAATGTTCGCCCGCGCGGTCTATCCCGAGGCGCCCGCCGGCGTGCTCGACCGCATCCGCCTGGACCAGATCAACATGGTCGAGGACGGCGAACTGCCGCTCAACGGCGGGATTGCCTCGAATGATCCGGATTACACCAATCGTACAGTCGATCTGCAGTGGGGCTTCCCCGTGCCCGACGGCGGCAATTTCTCCGCCTATAGCGATCACACCACGATCAATGATGATAAACCTTTTTATTTCGAGGGCTCGCTCATTCACGAGCTCGGCCATGCCCGCTACTTGATTGACACCTACGGCTTTAATTACCACGAAACTCCGGCCTATAATCCGCCCAATCCGCCCTGGTGGAGCAACTGCACGGTGCAAGTCAACGGCAATTGGATCTCGGGCACACCCTATCTGCCGATCAACCCGCCCTGGGCCGATTCGGCTTATTTCCCGACATCCTTCGGCTGGCCCGGCTATGGCTTGATGTCCGGCCCCTACGATATGGTCGACCACTACAGCGCGCCGGCCCTGAATTTTATTGCCGGCCGCCGCGCGATTCTCGGGAACTACAACTCACCCGGCAACATCGGCGTGTACCTCCAAAACCTGCCAACCCAGAATGTTCTCACGGTGCGCGGCGCGCTGGGCGAACCGATCTCCAATGCCACCGTCAAAGTTTACCAAGCCCAAAACACCGGCTCGTGGTACGGCAAGAAATTCACCAATGCGCCCAATCTGACATTGACCAGCGATGCCGACGGTCGCGTCGCCCTTGGCCGCTGCCCGTTCAGCACCTCCGGCTTCATCTCCCACGGCTACGGCATCTCGCGCGGCGATCTCCTGCTGCGCGTCGAGCAGGGCGCCCAGACCGGCTTTGGTTTCCTCAATGCCATGGAATTCAATCTGGCGTTTTGGCGCGGTAATGTGCAGACCGCCACGTATGCCCTCGGCGTCGCCATGCTCGACGGCACCTTTCGCATTGCCGGCATTACGCCAACCAACGGCTATTTTACGCCGCTCGGCAGCAGTCTCGATGTCGCCGTCGTCATGAGCGGCACGACCACGCCCACCGCCGTGCGCGTCAACGGCAGCGCCGCCAGTTACTACTATGGCGCATGGCGTCGTGCCGTCACGCCCGCCAAGGGCACCAATGTTCTCACCGTCACTGCCAATGGGCCGGGCGGCCTGGCTGATACGCAAGTCGTCACCTATGTGCGCCAGGATACAACCCCGCCGCAAATTGGTTGTGAAGCGCAACTCAATCCCTATCCCGGCGCGCGCCTGTTCAATGGCCAAGCCATCACGCTGCGCTGGATCGCCTATCGCATCAATGACGAAGCGGATGGCACCGGCTGCACCATCACGCGCATGAGCGTGCTCGCGTATGGCACGACCAACGAACTGGCCGTCATCGGCGGCAATTTCAGCAACAGCGGCACGCGTTCGTGGACGATTCCCGCCGACCTCGTCGCGACCACCACCGTCTGCGCTATCAGTGTCACCGCGCGCGACACCTCGATGAACGAGACCAATCGCGTCTTCACCGCGTTCCCCTTCACGATCGAGCCTGACACCACGCCACCCTTCGTCGCCGATGACGCACTGACGTTCCCGACCAATGGCGCGCTGCTGCTTTCCGAAGTGCTGCGCAACGTCACTTGGGCCCCCGCCAAGATTACCGATGTGGTCAATGGCACCAGCTGTGTCATCACCTGGATCAGCGCGCATGACAGCGGCAGTACGCAGGAAGTCGCCGCCATCGCCAGCGATGTCAACAACAGCGCCGGCCTGGCCGCGTGGGCGCCGCCCGCCAACCTCGAAAGCAATAGCAACGGCTTGGTCATTCGCTTTGTCGTGCGCGACGCCGCCAGCAACACGACCGAGCACATCTTCTGGCCGTTCCCCTTCCTTGTCGTGCCGGAACCAGCATTGCTCGCTGGTGCCGCGCTTATTCTCTTGTGCCTGCGCGCACGTCACTCACCCACCTCCACCCACTGATGTCCATCAACCCATTGCGCCATCTGCTATCGACGTGTTTTGTCGTTTGCGCCCTCGTCTGCAGCGCCGCTGCCGCCACCAATGCCACGGAAGCGACCGCCGCGTCGCGAACGCTGCCGCCCATGTTGCTGCTCACCAATGCCAGCCGCGCGGCCATCGCCGCCTGGTGCGCGACCCAGCCGGCGAGCAACATCAATGCCGCCCTCCAAGCGCTCACACCGCCGCAGCGCCGACAGCTGGTCAGTTGCGCGCTGGATATCACCGTCACGCCGGCCGAAACGCAACGGGTGACCGAGGCCGCCCTCCTGGTCACCGACAGTCCGGACCTCGGCTTTTATCTTGAACTCTACGCCACCACCCAGATTCGCATGCATGATGCGCCCAGTGGCGCGTATGCCGCCGGCGACCATATTTCACTCAGCAGCGGCATGCTTGGCCAGAAGGACATCACCGTCTTGCGCAACACGATCACCCATGAGTTATTTCACATTTTCAACCACCAGCAGCACGCCGCCGGCGGCATTTCCGCGTTGAACGAAGGTACCGCCATTTGGATTTTCAAGTGCGCCTACAGCGACTTGCCGCGCGCCGAATACGACCTGGGCCTGGCCGAACCGACCTTCGGCACGATCAATTTCTACCGTGACCTTGGCATTAAGGGCTATCCGAAGCACATTGACATGGGCATTCCGACCAAGGACATCACCGCCAAGGGCCGCGAGGTGTACGAGACCATCCTGATGGCGCGCGATCCCTCGCGCCTGCCCGTCTTCGACGCCCAAGCCATGCAGACCATCTACACCAACTATTTCGCCGGCTTAAAACGCGATCAAGCGTTCGACCAATGGCTGCGCGAGTTCCGTTGCGCCCATGTCCGCATGCTGCGCGAGCGCGACGCCGTGCCGCCCCAGAAACAGGGCGCGCCACCAGCATAATCAGCCTCCGCTCCTATCTGCAGTGCTTTCCAGGCGGGCTCCCTAGTCCGCCTATTTTGTGCCGGATAGCCCGGTTTTCCCCACCCCTTGCATTTTCATGATAAATATGCTATAGTGCCTATAAGTGGTTGTCGGTGCCGTTGCTTAACGGCAGCAATCACACGTAACGATACCATAAGGAGATAGTATGAAGCATATCATCGCAGTAGCACTGGCAGCAAGCTTGGTTGCTGGCCTCGCCCTCGCCGAAGGCTTTCCGGCGTGGTCGAACAACACCGGTTCTTTGATGACCAAAGGCTTGCAGCGCGGCATCGAGAACATGGTCGTTTCCCCGACCGAGATCACGCATTGGCTCTTCAAAGATGTCAATGAGTACAGTGTTGTCGGCCTGGTGATCGGCCCGGTGAAGGGCACCGTCTACGCGGTTGGCCGGTTGCTCGGCGGCCTCGGCGACGTGCTGACCCTCGGCTTGCTGCCGGATGAAGGCAACAGCTACCTGCCGTTCTGCGTCAAGCCGATCTACCTCGAGCGCGATGCTTGTGGTACGGCTGCAGCTGCCTTCCCGGCACCGCAGAAGTAAGCTGGCTTGCTGTTAGGTTTGTGAGAAGGGCGCCCACGGGCGCCCTTCTCTTTTTTGGGTTCTTCCGGGATTTCCGTGGGAAAATGCAGCGGGCTGACGAGAGCAAACCCGAAACCCCACCCCAAATGCGACACGCGACCAACTGTGTAAAAGGCGCGCCAATAGGGGCCTGGCACTTGTGCCGCGCTCTGGTCCCCCTTTTCCCGCCAACGGCGGGAGGGGCGGGCGCAGCAGCGCCGGGGGATTTCGTGCACCCCGGCTGTCGTGCCACACGCCCAATCTGCGTCTTCGCCCCACCAGCAGGCGCATTGCCGCCGTGCACGCCCTGCCATCCCAGCCATCTGCCCACGCCCATCCCGAAAGCGGCCAAAAGCCTGCGCCACCCGCAAGGTTAGTGCAAATTAACAAGAAGTATGCTATACTTGTCAACGAGTTTAGCCAGTATTTTGTTGCGTCTGGTTACGCTAGTGTAACGGCGCGACATTTGTTGAAGCGTCAAGGAGGCGTTTATGGCAGAAGCAAACAGCAACCCGCTTGAACGGTTTCCCGCGCGTCTGCGGGCGCAACGGCAGCGTGGCAATCTGGGCTTGCGTGAGCTGGCCCAACGGGCACAGGTAACCCCGGCCATGATCTCGATGATCGAGCGCGGCAAGATTCATCCGTCCATTGATACCTTATTTGCCATCGCCCGCGCCCTGAACATTTCGTTGTCGGAGTTGTTCGCGGAACCGGTGATCAGCCCGCACGATTATGTCGTTCAACATGTGGCGGATCGCGGCTATGGCGTGACGCGCGACGGCCGCATGCGCTATGAAGACACCGGCTTGGTCCTCGACGGCATCAAGCCACAAGAGATGGGTCCTGTCTTGGTGCGCGTGCATCGCCACTCGTTTTCGAGTCAAAAAGTGTCGTTGCGCGGCGACCAGCTGATCTATGGCATGAGCGGCTCGTTCAACTATGCCTGCGGCGACGAGATCTTCACCGTCAATCCTGGCGACAGCGTCTTTTTCCACAGTCACGAAGAACACGGGCCGATTGCAGTCAACAGCGAGCATGCCGAGTATCTGGTCTGTTACACCGACGAGTTGTATGGCTGGCTGGACATGCGGCTTGACCCGCGCGGCCTGTTTGCGCGGCCACCGCGCGCCCCACAACACTTGTCGCCGATCCAGCGGCTGGCGTGGCGCATTCGGTACGCGCGCTCGCAGCGCGGCTTTCTGCAAACCACCATGCGCTCCAAGACCGGCCTGAGTTATGGCATGATCTCGCACATCGAATCCGGCCGGTCCAAACCCTCGCTCACCACCCTCGAACTGATTGCGCGCGCGCTGAACGTGCCGGTCGCCTATTTCTTCGATGAGGAAGTCAGCACGTGCCGCGCGTCATTCATCCCGGTCGGCGAACGCGTCTTGAAGGCCCGCGTTGAAGGCGGTCACCGGTATCGCGGCGCACCGCTGGTGGTGCCCGACCTGGGCGAGCCGATGTTCTTCCCGGAATGTCGCGAATATGACCGCAAGGGCTTTGTGCCACAAACCACGCAGGCGCCCGGCCAAATCTTTGTGATGGTCATGCAGGGTGCCATTGATTTCACGCATGGCGCGGATACGCATCGCCTGAATACCGGCGATACCATCTATGGCGTGTCCCACATCGCCCACGGCGTCAGCGCCGTGCTGAGCGACACCGCCACCGTGCTCTATTTCACCAGCAATCTCACCCAACTACTCAAACGCGTTTTCGATGAGCTGCGTCGGCGCGTCCGTTAGGCTATCCTGCGACGGCGCAGACTAGGCGCACACTACTGCGGCTGCAGCAGCGGCACCACGTAGAGCAGCACACACAGATACTGCAGGATGCCGCCCACCAGCACAAACACATGCCAGACGGCGTGGCTGTACGGCAGCGTGCGCCACAAGTAGAAAATGACCCCCAGCGTGTAGGCCGCGCCACCGCTCAACAGCAAGACCGTACCGCCCGTGCCAAGCCCGGCCAGCAATGGTTTGTAGGCGATCACGCACAGCCAGCCCAAGACAACATACAGCGCCGTCGAGACCAGGCGCCAGCGGCCAACAAACATGGTTTTCACCGCAATCCCGGCCAGCGCGCAACCCCACACCAGGCCAAATAACGGCCAGCCGAGCCCGCCACGCCGCAAGATCGTCAGCGTAAACGGCGTGTAGGTTCCCGCGATCAACAAATAAATCGCGCTGTGATCCATGATGTTCAAAAGGTGTTTGATGCGCGGCGAGGCAACATGATGATAGACGCTGGAGGCGGCAAACATGGCGACCAGCGTGGCCCCGTAAATGCTGCACGCAACCACATGCCAGACCGTTCCGTGCAGGACGGCAAAGACCAGCAGGACGGCCGTGCCACCAATGCTTAAGAGCACGCCAAAGGCATGCGTCAAGGTATTCACCAACTCTTCCTGTCGGGTCTGTTCCATAATCACCTGTCCATGTTAGCCACGTGCGTCGGCACTGTCAACCGTGGGGCCGTGGCATATCTTACTTCTCGTTAGCTGGCGCTGGCCGAAGCCCGGCGCCAAGGCGCGCCCAAGCCGCGACCACCAGCACGCCGACCGCGTCAGCCAGCACATCGCTGGCACGCATTTCGCGGCCGGGGGTAAACGATTGATGCCATTCATCGAAGACGGCAAACACAAGAGTGAGAAGCGCCGCCCACGCGAGGGCGTTGTGGCACAGGCGCGGACGACGCGCCGCGCGCAGAGACTGCAGCCACAGCAGTGCCAGCACCGCATACGCAACCACATGCAGCGGCTTGTCTAGTATATGTGCATAATTCTGCTGTTCGAGCCAGCCGACCAGGCCGTGCGCGCGCGTCGCCGGCGAACACAGCGCCAGGAGGTGATGGGGGGCGTCATAGAAATGCTGCATGAAATGCAAACGCTGTTTGGGTTGCGCCGAGGTGCTCGAGATCAGCGCCATCCAGATGATGGCCACGGCGCCAAAACGCTGCGCGCGCGTCGGCCCGTTCAGCACGCCGGCGCCGGAGTTCGGGTATACTGCGTGGCGTGCAGATACAGTGGTGCAACCGCGCCGCGCACGCCGGCGGCCATGGCGGCCATGGCAACCCGGCCAACCTGTGCCGCGGTTGCCGGCGGCGGCACAACCACCACCCGCCAGCCCAGCGTGTCGCACACATCGAGCGGCCGGTCGCTGTAGATCATGCCGGTGATGTCGCCCGCGGCGTGCAGCACCTCCGGCAGCGCGGCATACCTCGTGAACCCGCGCTCGCGCGTGCCATCGGGCAGCGTCAGTTGGTAATGCGCCCCATGGCTGGCTTGCGCATCAATCATGAGCAACTGCGCCAGATCTTGCCCGGCTGGCTGCGGCCACAAGTCAAACTGGGCAATGCCGCACGTGGGAATACCCCAGGCATCGGCCAAGCCGTTGACCACCGCCACGCCGATGCGCATGCCGGTAAACGAACCCGGGCCGCAGTCTATGGCCAGCAGGCGCAGCGCCGCCGGCGTAATGCGCGCCTCGGCCAGCAGGCCTTGCACCGCCGGCACCAGCGCGCTGGTCAGCGTGCGCGGCGTGTCAAACGCAATCTGCCGCAGGCAGGTGTCGCCCTCCAGCAAGGCCAGCGAAGCGCCGCGATAGGCCGCCGTCTCGAAGGCCAGGATCACGTTGGACCGCCCAGCTGCGCATCATCCTGCGCGCTGAGTTTGAAGTTGTCTTTGTCGGCATAGACGCCTTCGCCACGCAGCCAGACCCGCAGCGTCCGCGCCAGAATCCGCAGATCAAGCCAGAGCGATTGGTGCTCCACATACCAGACATCACGTTCGATCCGTTGCGGCCACGACAGCCTGTTGCGGCCGTTGACCTGGGCCCAGCCGGTGACACCCGGCTTGACTGCCAAGCGCCGGCGTTGCCGCGGCGTATACTGCTCCACTTGATACGGCAAGGTCGGGCGCGGGCCGACCACGCTCATCTCACCGCGTAAGATATTAAGGAGTTGCGGCAGCTCATCCAGGCTAGTGCGGCGCAGCAATGCGCCGCACCGGGTGATGCGCGGATCGTGTTCCGCAGTGTAGTAGCCGCGTTGCTCGGCATCCACCACCATCGTGCGGAATTTCAGAATGGAAAATAGCCGGCCGCCTTGGCCCACCCGCGTTTGATGAAACAAGACCGGGCCGCGCGAATCCAGTTTGATCCACACCGCGATACACGCCAGCAACGGCGCGGTCAGCACCAACAGCGGTAGGACCAGCGCCAGATCAAGAATGCGTTTGGACATACCAGTCAATCGTTTTTTGCAGGCCATCCTCAAACGACGTGCGGGCACGGAACCCGAACAAGGCCTCGGCACGCGCGACGTCGAGACAGCGGCGTGGCTGGCCGTCGGGTTGGGTCGGGTCCCAGACGAGCTGGCCGGTGAAGCCGGTCTTGCGCGCGATCAGTTCGGCCAAGGCGCGAATGCGGATTTCAAAGCCGGCCCCGATGTTGACCGGCGCCGCGCCGTCATAACGCTCGGTGGCCAAGGCGATCGCCGCCGCCGCATCTTCGACAAACAGGAACTCACGCGTGGCGTTGCCCGTGCCCCAGCAGGCGACGCTGGCTGCACCCGCCTGCTTGGCTTCGACGCACTTGCGGATCAGCGCCGGAATCACATGGGACGTCTGCTCGTTGAAGTTGTCGCGCGGGCCATACAAATTCACCGGCAGCAAGAAGATGCCATGCATGCCGTACTCTTCACGATAGGATTGCAGTTGCACCAGCATGCATTTCTTGGCGATGCCATAGGGCGCATTGGTTTCCTCCGGATAGCCATTCCACAACTCCTCTTCCTTGAACGGCACCGGCGTGAATTTCGGGTAGGCGCAAATCGTGCCGATGGCCACGAACTTCCGGATGCCGGTCAGGCGGGCATGCTCAATCAGCAGGGCGCCCATCATCATATTCTTATAGTAAAACGAGCCAGGGTGTGCGCGATTTGCGCCGATGCCACCCACGATCGCGGCCAAGTGAATGACCACATCCGGCTTGGCCGTGGCATACATGCGCACCACATCGGGCTCGCGCGTCAGGTCGTATTCCTCGATGGTCGGGATATATATGTTGCGGCAGCCGCGCGTGCGCAGATGCGCAACCAGATGCGAGCCCAGAAAGCCCGCGCCGCCGGTAATACAGATGCGTTGCGTTTCAAACGTACTCATGGTTCTCGTGGTGGTTGATGCAGTATAGTACCAGACTTGCGCACGCGCGTCAACCGCCGCAGTATGCGTAACCCTGTCGCGCATTCCAGTTGCATCTCGCACGCCGCTATGCTATACTACCCTGTCAAGCGGCGGTGGTGATCAACGGCACGTTACAGACTGGCCGTAACCCGCATCATCACGCGACACGAAGTATCACTTAGAGAGCTAACGAGGAATGCAGCAACCTATGCACACTATGTCCACGCGTAAAGTGAAGGATATCTTCACCCGTTGTGCGGAATACCGGACGGCGGAAGAAGCACGGCGTTGCGGGTACTATCCGTACTTTCACGTGCTCGAATCAGCGCCCGGACCGGAGGTGGTGATTGCCGGCCAGACCATGTTGATGCTGGCCTCGAATGACTATTTGGGGCTGGCGCACGATCCGCGCGTGCAGGCGGCGGCGGCGCACGCTTTGCACCACTACGGCACGGGCTGTTGTTCCTCGCGTTTTCTGGCGGGCACCTTGCGTATTCATGAAAAGCTGGAGACGCGCTTGGCGGCCTTCGTGCGCAAGGAGGCGGCTTTGGTGTTCAGCACCGGCATGCAAGCCAATCTGGGCCTGATCAGCGCCCTGGCCCACCGCAAGGATTGGGTGTTTGCCGACAAGCTGGTGCATGCGTCCATCTTGGATGGCTGCTGCCTGTCGCATGCGCGCATGGCCCGCTTTCCGCACAATGATGCCGCGGCCTTGGCGGCCCTGCTGGAAAAAACGGATGAGGATGGCGGCGCGTTGGTCGTGATTGAGGGCGTCTATAGCATGGATGGCGACATCGCGCCGTTGCCGACGCTGCTCGCCACAGCACATGCGCACGGCGCGCGCGTGATCGTGGATGACGCGCATGGCATCGGTGTTCTGGGCGCCAACGGCGCCGGTACTGCGGAGGAACTCGGCTGCCTCGATGAGGTCGACGTGGTCATGGGCACGTTTTCAAAGGCCTTGGCGGCCTCGGGCGGCTTTATTGCCGGAACCAGGAATGTGATCGATTATGTGCGCCATCATGCGCGCTCACTGATTTTCTCAGCAGCTCTGTCGGCGCCGATGGCCGCCGCCGTGATCGCGTCACTGGAGATCGTGCAGCAAGAGCCGGAACGGCGCGTGCGCTTGCGCCAGGTTTCAGACCTCTTGCGCAACGGCCTGCACGATTTGGGATTTGATGTCGGCGCGTCCGTGACGCCCATTATTCCCGTGTTGATCGGCAGTATGGAACGTGCGGCGGCCTTGTGGCGGACCCTCTACGCCCAAGGCGTCTTCACCAGCTTGGTGATCGCGCCGGCAGTGCCGCCGGGTGGCGAACGCTTGCGCCTGAGCGTCAGCGCCATCCATACCGACGAACACATCGCGCGCATCCTCAAACGTTTTCTCCAAGCCGGACGCGCAACGCACATCATCTGATCGCCCAGAGAACCTTGGCTAACACGTCGCGGCGCGCTGCCCATGCACAAAAAAGACGGCCTGCCGATAACGGCAGACCGCCAGTTGTCGAATTCAACGTTGGCCCCGACGTTCTGACCTGCGCACCGGGTGTACTACTTTGCCGGCAGCATTGGTCACCGCAATCCGATCGACGCGGTTGGTCATGCTCGGCTGTTTTCTCGATTTGTTGGCATCTCTGCCGTGGGTCTGGGCAAACATAGCAGAGGCGGTCACCAGGCAAGCAAGAACAAGCGTTAGGCAGATTGACAGTCTTTTCATATAGTCCTTGATGGTTGAGTTAAGACTACTGTCATATAATAGTGGGCATAAGCAATGCCATGCCGTGCATTGTCCATAACTATATGCGGTGCAATTGTTTGAGAAATGTTCTCGCCGGAGCTGCTGTAAAATATGTGCCCGCGCTGTGGACAATTTGGCTGGCACGGTGCGCAGCATGCACCTGCGTGTCTGTTGTACCACCAATTTGACTCCCAGCTGATCCTTGGCGGCACTCTGCCTCAATACGCTCGGCGCCACCATCCTCGGGATTTCAGGGGCCGGCACGCGCGCGTTGACATCCAGCGCCCGTTCTGCTACAATATCCACCATCTAACCAACCATTGAATGAGCACACTTATGATCACCCGTGCATCTTGGTTTTTGGTCGGCGGCATGACGCTCGCGACCTGTCTCTGCAGCGCCGCCGGGCCGGCCCCCGCGACCGCGACTGTCACCGCGTCTGCGGGGCCTCTTACGATTGGCTCGGTCGACACCGAGCTGGTGCTGCAGGGCGCGCTTGAATTCAAGGAGATTGATCGCGAAGCACGCTCCAAGATCGATCTCAAAGAGGAGGAAGGCCAGCAAAAGTTGGGGGCCATCCGCAAACTCGAAGAGGAACTCAGCGTCATGTCCGAAGAGCAGCGCAAGGCGCGCTTGCCCGAATACAATCGCAAGCGCCAGGAATTGATGGACTTCCAGACCCAGTCGCGCGAGGATATTCTTGAACGCCAAAGCGTGGATCTAAAGCGCATCGCCAACAAAATCAGGGCGATCATCGAACAACTGGGCCGTGATCAGCACCTGACCATGATCCTGGATGTCAAGCCGATTCTGTACCTGAACGCCGCGCAAGTCACCGACTTGACCGAGCGCGTGACGCAGCTGCTAAATGCGGACTACGAAAAAGAGAAAGACAAGTTGCAGCGTAAAGTGCCGACGCGCGTCCAGTAGCGCCGCGCCATCGTACCAGCCGAGGAATCCCGCGTGGATATTTCTGTTGCCGAAATTGCCCAATTGTTGCAGGCCGAGGTGGTCGGTGATGGCACCGTGCGCGTGCATAACGTGCGCGGTGTCAATGAAGCCGAGCCGGGCGATCTGACGTTTGTCGTCGATCCGAAATACCTTGACGCGCTGCAGCATTCGCACGCGGCCGCGGTCTTGATCCGGGCCGACTTGCAGACGACCGCCAGCATGCCGCAAATCCGCGTGCGCAATCCGCGCGACGCGTTCCACGTGCTGACCCGCGCCTTGGCCCCGCCGCCGATCATCTACGCGCCCGGCGTGCATCCCAGCGCCATTGTCGCGCCGGATGCCGTCCTCGGCAAGAACGTCTCTGTCCAGCCGTATGCCGTCATCGAGCCCGGCGCCACCATCGGTGACAACGTCGTCATCGGCGCGTTCTGCTACATCGGGCATTGCACCCGCGTGGGCAACGACTGCTTCCTGTATCCGCGCGTCACCATTCGCGAGCGTTGCGCGGTCGGCCAGCGCGTCATTATTCATGTCGGCGCGGCGATCGGCACGGATGGCTTTGGCTACGAGCAAATCGACGGAAAGCATGTCAAAATCCCACAGATCGGCACGGTCATTCTGGAAGACGATGTCGAGATCGGCGCCAATGCGACGATTGACCGCGCCCGCTTTGATCGCACCATCATCCGGCGTGGCACCAAGATTGACAATCTCGTCCAGATCGCGCACAACTGTGAAATCGGCGAGGACAGCATCATTTGCGCCCAAGCCGGCTTGAGCGGCTCGGCCAAAGTCGGCAATCACGTCATCATGGCCGGCCAAGCCGGCATGGTCGGGCACATCAAGATTCACGACAACATCATCATTGGCGCGCAGTGCGGCGTCACCAAGGAACTCACGCAAGCGGGCTTCTACATCGGTTCGCCGGCCACGCCCCACATGACGTACAAGAAGCGCGAGAGCGTCGTCGTGCGCCTGCCTGAACTGGCACGCACGATCAAGTTGCTCGAAAAGCGCGTGGCCGAGCTCACCGCCCGCCTCGACCACCTCGCGCCCTGATCATGGCCCGCCAGGCGACGATAGCAACCCCCCAGGCCTTGGCCGGGATTGGTCTGCACACCGGCCGCATCACGACCCTGCGCTTCGTGCCGGCCGACGTTAACACCGGCGTCCGTTTCCGCCGCGTGGACTTGCCGGACAAGCCCGAAATTCCGGCCCACATCGCCAGTGTCATGGACACGCAGCGCAGCACAACCCTCGGCGTCGGCCCCGCCATTGTCCAAACGGTCGAGCATATTCTCGCCTCGATTCAGTGTCTCGGCCTGGATAATGTCATCGTAGAAGTGAATGCGCCCGAAACACCACTGACAGATGGCTCGGCCCGCCCGTTTGTCAAAATTCTGCAGGCAGCCGGCCGCGTCGAGCAGGACGCCGACCAACCGTTCCTGTCCATCACTGCGCCGCTCGCCGTCGAGGCCAGCGGTATGGCCCTCTGTGCCCTGCCCGCAGATGATTTCCGCATTTCGTACACGCTCAGTTACAATCATCCGGCGATCAAGCCGCAGTTCCGCGAGTTCCCCATCACTGCGGCCACGTTCGTCAACGAACTCGCGCCGGCACGCACCTTTGCGCTCTACAGCGAACTCGAACAATTGCTGAACGCCGGCCTGATCAAAGGCGGCAGTCTGGATAACGCCATCGTCATCACCGACCAAGCCATCCTCACCAAGGACGGCCTGCGCTATCCCGACGAATTTGTGCGCCACAAAATCATGGACTTGATCGGCGATCTGACCTTGACCGGCCGGCGTGTGCGCGCCCATGTCATCTCGATTCGCTCTGGCCATACCTTGAATGTTGCCTTGGCCCGCGCATTGTGCGCCGCGGCCGGCATTGCCTCACCTTCACGCGAACAGTAGTTGCCATGCACACCGCCCACGAGAAACGCACCTTCGATATCTGTCAGATTCAGAACATCCTTCCGCACCGTCCGCCCTTTCTGCTGATTGACAAAATCGACGAAACCGACTGCGCCACGTATGTCATCGCCACCAAGAACGTGACCATCAACGAATGGTTCTTCGCCGGCCATTTCCCTGGTTCGCCGGTCATGCCCGGCGTCTTGATTGTCGAAGCCATGGCCCAGGCCGCCGCCATCGTCGTCCTGTCCAATCCCGCCTACAAAGGTAAAATTCCGTTCTTCATGACGATTGACCAAGTCAAATTCCGCAAACCGGTCGTGCCCGGTGACCAATTGGTCTTGCGCGTGGATATGATCCGCATGCGCAGCACCACCGGCAAAGCCAAAGCCGTCGCCAGCGTCAACGGCACGGTCGTCTCGGAAGCCGTCGTCGCGTTCGCCATCGCCGACCCACCCGCGCAGGTTTGACCATGGCCTCGGTGCATTCCAGCGCGGTTATTGCGCCGCAGGCCGAACTCGCGCCCGATGTCGAGGTCGGGCCGTTCGTCGTCATCGGCCCGCACGTGCGGATCGGCGCCGGCACGCGCATCATGGCGCATGCCGTCATTGACGGCCATACGACCATCGGCGAACACTGTGAGATTTTCCCGATGGCCTCGCTCGGCCAAAAAACGCAGGACCTCAAATTCACCGGCGGTACCTGCTATCTGCGTATCGGGCATCACAATGTGTTTCGCGAATTCGTCACGATCAACACCGCCACCAATGACGGTGACGCCACCGAAATCGGCGACCACAATCTGATCATGGCCTATTGCCACATCGCCCACAAGTGCGTCATCGGCAATCATGTCATCATGTCGAACCTGGCAACCTTGGCCGGCGATGTCACCATCGAGGATCACGCCATCCTGGGTGGCATGGCCGGCGTGCACCAGTTTTGCCGGATTGGCCAGATGGCGATGGTCGGCGCCTGCACCAAGATCGTGCAAGACATTGTCCCGTTTTGCATTGCTGACGGCAATCCGGCCGCCAGTGTCGGTCTCAATCTCGTCAAACTGAAACGCATGGGCATGGATGACACAACCGTCACCGCCATCAAGGAAGCCTATCGCCTGATCTTCCGCCAGCAGCTCAAGGCGCGCGAGGCCGTCGTCCGCATTCGCGCCGAACTGGCCGCCTGCCCGCCCGCGCTCCAAATGGCCGACTTTATTGACCGCAGTGAACGCGGCATCGTCCGCTGAACCGGCACGGTTGGCTCGTGCCCCCGCTCGCATGAATACTGTTCGTCTCGGTGTCATCGGCCTCGGCGCGATGGGCACCTTCCATCTGCGCAATCTGCTGGAGAATAAAGTCCAGCGCGTCCGCGTGACCGCAGTCTGCGACCTCGATCCGGCCACGCTCGAACACTATCCTGATCTCCCCCACTTCACCGACAGCGCCGCGCTGATCCGCTCCGGCTTGGTCGACGCGCTGCTCGTCGTCACACCGCATTACGCGCACACCACCATCGGCATTGATGCGCTGCAAAATGGTCTGCATGTGCTGGTCGAGAAACCTATTTCCGTGCATGTCGCCGATGCGCAGAGATTGATCGCCGCCCACACGAATGCCACGCAAGTCTTCGCCGCCATGTTCAACCAGCGCACCGATCCGCATTACGCCAAAGTGCGCGCGCTGATCCAGCAGGGCGAGCTCGGCGAACTGCGCCGCGTCAATTGGCTGATCACCAATTGGTTCCGCACCCAGTCCTATTACAACTCCTCCGCTTGGCGCGCTACCTGGGGCGGCGAAGGCGGCGGCGTCCTGCTGAATCAATGCCCGCATAACCTCGATCTGCTGCAGTGGCTGTGCGGCATGCCCGCCACGGTGCGTGCGCATTGCTCTTTCGGCAAGTATCACCGCATCGAAGTTGAAGATGATGTGACCGCCTATCTTGAATATGCCAATGGCGCCACCGGCGTGTTCGTCACCACCACCGGCGAGGTGCCCGGCACCAATCGCCTTGAAATCTCCGGCGACCGCGGCAAAGTCGTGATCGAAAACGGCACGGTCACTTTCCATCGCACGGTCTCGTCGGTCAAGATGTTCTGCATGCACGACCCCGGCCTGTTCAGCACCCCGGAAGTCTGGCAGGTGCATATCCCCGCCCACGACTGCGGTGGCCAGCATGTCGAGATTCTGCAGAACTTTGTCAATGCGATTCTGGATGGCTCGCCGTTGATTGCCCCGGCCGAGGAAGGCATCCACTCGGTCACGCTCGCCAACGCCATGCTCTACTCGGCCTTGACCGACCGCACGGTCACGCTGCCGCTGGATGCCGCCGCGTATGCCAGAACATTGCAGGAGCTGATTGCCACCTCGAAATGCACTAAAGCCACCGCGCCAAAAGGCCCGGCCGCAGACTTGTCCACCTCCTTCAACAAAGCCTGATTTCTTTGCTGACTCCCAAAACCTAAAACCTAAAACCTTAGACCTTATTCTGTAATGAAAACACCCCACATTGCCGCCCAGTTGTACACCGTCCGCGATTTTCTCACCACGCCGGCGGCTATCGCCGCCTCCCTCAAGAAGCTCAAAAACATTGGCTACCAGGCCGTGCAATTGAGCGGCCTGGGTCCGATCGAACCGGCCACGCTGGTCGGCATGCTTAACGATACCGGCCTGGTCTGCTGCGCCACGCATGAGGACAGCAACCTGATTCTCAATGAGCCGCTCGCCGTGGTCAAACTCCTGAAGGCCTATGGCTGCACCATTACCGCGTATCCGTATCCCGGCGGCTATCCCTGCGACACGCTTGAAAACGTGAAGGAACTGGCCAAGAAACTGAACGCGGCCGGCAAAGTGCTGTATGACAACGGCTGCGTCTTGTGCTATCACAACCATCACATCGAGTTCAAACGTGTCGGCGGCAAGCCCGCGCTGCAAGTCATCTTCGAGGAAACTGATCCGCGTTACCTGCAAGGCGAGCCCGACACGTATTGGGTGCAATATGGCGGCGGCGACCCGGTGGCTTGGTGCACGTATTTACACAATCGGTTGCCAATTCTGCACATGAAAGATTTCGTGATCACCCGCGAAAACAAAATCTCTTTCGCCGAGATTGGCTGTGGCAATCTCGATTGGCAACGCATCATCACCGCCGCCGAAAACTCCGGCTGCCAATGGTTCTGTGTCGAACAGGATACCTGCCCGGGTGACCCGTTCGATTCGCTCAAGAAGAGCTTCAACTATATCACCACAACCTTGTGCTCCGCCTAGCCGCTTTCGCCGACGAGATCGCCCCCGCGCTCGACGCCCAGATTGAACACTGTCTGAATAACGGCGTGCGCGCCATTGAACTACGCGGCGTTGATGAAATAAATGTGCTGGATTTCGATGACGCATTGCGGTCGCGCATAAAAGATGCGCTGGCCGCCAACGGCATGTCCGTCGTCAGCATCGGCTCACCGATCGGCAAAATTCGCATTGACGAGCCGTTCGCGCCGCACTTCGAGCGCTTCAAACATGCGCTTGCGCTGGCCGAATTCTTCGCCGCGCCCTTTGTGCGCATTTTCAGCTACTATCCCGCCCGCGGCGAATCACACCGCGATTTGATCACCAAGCATCGTGACGAAGTCATGCGCCGTATGCGCGCCAAAGTTGAGTATGCCGCCGCGTACACGCCCGTCCTCGTGCACGAAAACGAGGCCAACATTTTCGGCGAGCATCCGGCCGAATGCCTGGATCTGCTGCAGACCATTGCTTCACCCAAATTGAAGGCGGTGTTTGATTTTGCCAATTTTGTGGTGGCCAAGGACGACCCGTGGCCGGCGTGGCAGCTGCTCAAGCCCTTTGTGGTCCATCTGCACATCAAGGACGCCCGGATGGCGGACGGCACCATTGTGCCGGCCGGCCAGGGCGACGGTCATATCCCTGAAATCCTCCGCGACGCCTATGCCAGCGGCTATCGCGGCTATCTCTCGCTCGAACCGCATTTGTCGGTCGCCGGCCAGTTCCAGGGCTTCACTGGCCCGGCCTTGTTTGCCACGGCGGTCACGGCCTTGAAAGCCGTCTGCACCGCGCAGCATATTCCATTGTGCTGATCGGTCACGCCTGCTCTTCTGCGCAAAGAATTGCTTGACGCAATCCAATAATCTGTTCGCGCCGAACAAATTAATTAACTGCTGCACCATAATATGTTTCGTTGCGAAAAAAGTACTATTGGCCATTCCGCTGCATCTTCCCCCTAAACTCCGAATGATGAATCATGAACTGAAACACAATGAATGCTGCGTGCTGAACACTCATCATTCATCACTCATCATTCATCATTTCTCCTGAACCCTAACCCCCGCCGCACCGACGCGCTGCCTGCCACCGTCGGCATGCTGCCCACTTGCATTTGGTGGCGCAATATGCTATACTGATAACGTTACGAATAGAGGCTTTTGCGGTGTCGGGCTGCCCGGCACGGGCCTCGGATAATCACTCGCGCATGAGGATCGTCATGAAAATGTTGCTCACCCTGCTATTCTGTCTCTACCTGCCGCTCATCACCTTGGCCATCACGATTGACGGCCAGAACATCACCGGCGATTTCGCCAACGCACCCTGGGTCACGTACCAGGATGTCGAATCCTCCTGGGGCCAGAACAATTCCATTTTGGCCTGCTACCTCGACACCAACGCCACGCACCTCTTGGTCGGCATTCCCAGCATCGCCGATGGCAACGCCGTCGGTTTCATCATTGACGGCAATCCGGGCACTGGCTCGAATGTGATGCCCAGCGGGCTGACCATGCCCGATGCCATCTCCGCCGGCATGGCCGGCCTGACTTTTGACACGGACTTCACGCCCGACCGCCTGATTGCGGTGCGGGTCGCCGGTGGCCGCAGTTCCGCGTGGCCGGCGCTCGAAAATATCGTCGCCGATAATCGCACCTACTTGGGCGGCCTGGGCGATATTGCCAACGCCAGTAGTGTGACGACCAATGGCAACCTCATCCTCGGCGCGTTCATGCCGGTGGCGCTTGCACTCGAGCAGACCAATACTGCCAGCGAGGGTATTGAAATTGCCATTCCCTATGCCGATCTCGCCAATGTCAGTCCGACCGTCAATGTCATGGTCGTGCTGACCGGCAATGACGGCACGTGGGCCAACAATCAGACCTTGGCGAACACCGGCGGCGACACCAATTACTGGATCAGCAGCCCGTCCGTTCAACATGACGCGTCCCTCATTCCCGGCAATCAATTCATGACCATCATCATTCCCGGCATTGATACGAACATCCAAGTCGCCGGCTCGGTCAGCAAGTACACCCTGTTTGCGCAAAGCGGGCCGGTGACCTGCAACGCTACGGTCAGCGGCGGCACCCCGCCGTACACTGTCGAATGGAACATGGGCGATGGCTTCACCACCAATGTAACGGCCTTTGACTACAATTACCTGGTGCCCGGCGCGTATCCGGTCACCTTGGTGGGCAGCGATGCCGGCGGACAAGTCCTGACCTCCGCTGTCGGCACCGTCAAGGTGTATCCTGCCACGGACATCAACGGTCTGGACATTACCAATGCGTTCGCCGGCGCGGACACCAATGTGGTCCAGGACACGCCCGCCAGCCAATGGGGCCGCGCGGCCGTGCCGGGCGACGGCGCGCAACTCGAGCGCATCATGGCCTATCCCGATGGTAGCCGCTTGTACATCGGTGTGTGCGGCAACATGACCACCGGCACCAGCGATCGCACCCTGGGCGTATTTATTGACACCGACTATGCGGTCGGCTCGAATGTCATGCCGCTGATCACCGCTGGTTCACCCGCCAAGCTGCAGAATCTGGCCGGGCTGACCTTCGATACCGACTTCACGCCCGACAAGGCCGTGCTGCTCTCGATCAACAACCCCGGCGATTGCTGGGTGAATGTCTATCACATCAACGAAAACCAGGAATGGTATTGGGGCACCAAGACCGAGTGGACCAGCATCTTCAATCCGTTCCAGCGGATTGTCAATGGCGCCGCTGCCGATGTGGTCGCGTTCAACGACAATAACACCGCCGCCACGCCGCCGGAAGCCAATACCGGCTTCGACTGCTACCTCGACTTGGACACGCTCGTTTATTCCAACCTGATCGTCGGTGCGACCGTCCGCATTCAAGCCATTCTCTTCGATTGGAATCAGAGCAATATTGTCAATCAATCGTTGCCCGGCATCAACGGCGATGTCAATGGCTATGGCCCTGCGCCGCAAGTGAATTACAGCTTGGTGCCCGGCAATCAGTACATTGAAGTGGGCGCGCCGGTGCCGGAACCCGCCATGCTGCTCGCATTGCTGGCCGGCTTGGGTTTGCTGCGCCGCAAGTGATTTCGTAGCGACTGCTGCTGCTCCAACAAAGGCCGGCGTACGCCGGCCTTTGTCATATCTGGCCAGCCCCGGCTTGACGAATCGCACCCAATCTGCCATGCTAGGCAAATGCTGATTTGCGATTTACAATGTACCATTGACAATTTCCGAGCCAGTTGCTTCGGGAGGGTCGCTGGCCTCAGCGACCTTTGCTGCGGGAGGGGCGCTGGCCTCAGCGACCTTTGCTGCGGGAGGGGCGCTGGCCTCAGCGGCCTTTGCTTCGGGAGGGGCGCTGGCCTCAGCGACCGTAGCCCTCAAATGGAGTGCCATGCAATGACCATTAACATTCCGCGCCCGCTATGCGGTACCGCGTGAGCAAACGCGGCAATCCTGGCACGCGTGAATTCTATTTGCACAACGCGAACGCCAGCAGCACAGCGCACCCATGCGCGTCTGCGCCGGCATCTGCAAACGCTTGCACATCTGTCAACTGTCATTGCATGACCCTAATCCGCTCCTGAGGAATTTATAAAATGAAGACGATTATAGAGTATGTGTTTGCAGTAATATGTTGGCTCGCTATATGGTTCTTCTATGTGCTTTTAACCTATGAGCGAGACCCACATAACATGGCGTTTTGTATTCTCCTGTCAGTAATGGCTTGTGTGCCCTATATATTCATTACAATCGCATCGCGTTTGAGCATGGTGAATTGTGGCATATCTGGCTTCTTGGCATGTATGATAAGTTACTTTGTAATATTGATTTGGGCTAGGGAACACGCTTATATACACGGGAGCACTAGCCTTGGCGGTCTAGTAAGTGATATTCTCCTTTGGATTGTTCCCGGATTTCCAATTGGTATGGCGTGCTACGTTTTGGTGCATCGTTTTCTTATGACAGAACGCTCATTAAGCAAGGACAATTTGCTCATTAGTAGCATAAGCCCTATAGCACGGAGTGGGCCACTTGACTGGATAGTGTTCTGTTTGACCATCGTGTATCTGAGCCCAGTTGTGTGTGTTTGGTACATTGCTGTTTCATTCCAACATGATTCCTTCACATTTTTCTGCTTGTTTTTTCTCTTCTATTCTGTGACAATGATCTGCTCTCTCTTTACGTATTCGTGGTGTTCTAGGCGCCGCCACAAAATGCTGAATCGGATTTCTTCACTTCTACATTACGTGTACTTTGCTAGTCCATTTCTTCTAACTATGTATATCCGTATGATTGTTCCCGCGTAATTTTCCGGCCGAGCAGGTTCATGCATGAATGGCACTAACTTAAGGCGCTCTTTCGGCCTATTTACTGGGGGTCGGAGTAGGGTCATGCATTGATAGTTGATCCCGCCGATAGCACATGCACGTCGACTTAAGGACGCGAACGCTCTTTGGTCAGAATCGACGTTCCGCCACGTTTACCGCGCCGCTACGTCAGCGCCGAGGGGAACGCGGCGCGCGCGTGCCACTTATATGTCGGCGGGTCCATGTGCGCGACTTCCAGCAGAAGGTGCGATCGGGCGATCGCACCTACCTTCAGCCGATCCGGGGATCGGCGTTCCCTTCGCAAAGCAACAGGGGCGGACTGGGGTCAGGCGGGGGCGGACTGGGGTCAGGGCGGACTGGGGTCAGGCGTGAACAATTGACACTTAATCTTCTTTGCGGCAGAATGGCATGGAGAGGCCAGAGCAGCAGCATGCATTGACCGTTGATCCCGCCGATAGCACATGCAGGTCGACTTAAGGACGCGAACGCTCTTTTGGCAGAATCGAAGTTCCGCCACGTTTATCGTGCCGCAGAGATGCCGGAGGTTGCGTGCAGGGCGCGCTCCAGCAGAAGGTGCGATCGGGCGATCGCACCTACCTTCAGCCGATCTGGAGATCGGCGTTCCCTTCGCAGAGGTGCAACAGATTCGCGGTCCACGCCGCTGGCGGGACTCGCCAAGCCAGCACGGCGGCTCGCACGTCGCAGAACTGTGACGATACGACGGTCACAACAAGCAAGAATCGCGACACTGAGGTCGCTCCCACTCTGGAGCAGATTGCGGCGCGGCGCTTGCGTGGCGGCGTGGCTGCTGCGGCAGCCCGGCGGATTCGCCGGCCCAGAATAGGGGCATGCATTGACTGTCAATCCCGCCGATGGCGGGACTGGCCAAGCCAGCTCCAGCGCTGGTCGCCAGCAACATCCCCCAACCCTACCGCCGTGGGCGGTACGGCGCAGACGTCGCCGGCGCGCATTGCAGTGGCGGCAACTCAGAGAGGCAATCCTTCATCTGCGGCAGGGGCGGCAGCTTCGCGGCATGGCAGCCGCTCCTACATTGCGGCATCGGCGGATACATTGGTGGTCGCCGGGCCGGCGACCCTCCCACAGAACTGAAGCAACGGCTGGGCCAGCAAGTGCAATGCTCCCCTACCTTGCTACAGCCGATTACTTGTACGAGTAACGCTGGATCACGCGCGCGTTGGTGGCGGTGACACGTTGGAACAGGAAAAAGCCTTTGGCGTCCTTGTTAGCCGTGGGGACCGCCGGACCAAAGGTGAAGTCCGAGCCAGCGGCGCTCGCGATGGGCTGCGAATTGCCGGTCTTGAGCTCGAACTGCCACGCCGCGAACTGACCGGACTGGAATACGACCACAATGACCTGCTTTTTGGAGATGTAGTCGGCATAGGCCTCGCTGGCGCTAGAGAATATTGACTCCCAGAGCTTGACGCCGTTCTTGTCGAGATAGCGGATATAGGCGGACGTCACAAGCGAATAGCAGATGACCACGCCGCCCTTGCCGTCCGGCATCAGATCGGTCAAAGTGGCATTCACGGGCAGCGTGTTGGTCCACAGCAATGTGGCGCCGCTGGCGCGATGCGAAATGGCTATGATTATGGTGGCAAGTACCAGCAGCAACATGATATGAGTTTTCATAGGTCTTCCTTACGGGTCGCGTAGGGGTGAATGGTGACGTCCGCATCACGTGCGAACGCTTCGCTAAGTATATTCTACCATATATGCACGCAGATGTAAGCAGATGCAGCGGGCGGGCAGCGTCGTGGTCGATGGCAGAGCAGGGGGCACGCTAAGGGCCGGAACGGGTGTTGCTTGCTTCGTGTTGCACTTCGTGACGGAAGGTGCTGCTGCACGCGGAACGCCGTTCCGCGCCTGCATGGGGAAGGCGCAGGCTCGCGCAGCGTCACCACCTGAAGTGGCTCCCCCCTTGCAGAGAGCAATCGCGTTCATGTCTGGATGTTCTTCCGTCGAGAATTGTGTACAATGTGAGTCTGATTACCACAAGGACTCAATGCACCATAGCGTTACCAGACAGATCTCTGTTTTATTGTGCGTCGCGAGCGCAAGCGTGTTATGCGGCTGTTCGCGGCCGCAGCGTTTCGTCGAGCAGCGCTTTGCCATGGCCACGGTCGTCGAGATTCAGGTGATGGCCATGCCGCGCGCGGCGGTAGATGTGCAGCGGGCCATGCAGGCCGCGTTCGCCGCAATTGACAACGTCGAGCAGCAGTTGAGTTGGTTTTTGCCAAGTAATGATGTGGCACGCATCCGCGCCGCCCGGCTTGGCACGCTGGTGCCCGTCACAACCCAAACCATGGACTGCTTGCGTTTCGCGCAGGAATTGTGGCGCTACACCAGCGGCAGCTATGATGTCTGTGCCGGCCCGTTGATTCGCGCCTGGGGCTTTGGCCCTGGCAAGACTAATCGCGTGCCTGATGCAACCGAGCTTGCCGCGGCCCGCGCGCGCAGCGGCATGGACAAGCTTGTGCGTCTGCCAGAACAGCAGGCCGTGAGTACCGTGGTTGCCGGCGTGGAGGTTGACTTGAGCTCGATGGCGGCGGGCGTTGCGGTTGATCGGGCCGCAGAGCAACTGTTGCAGCATGGCTTCACCAACTTCTTGGTCAATGGTGGCGGCGAGATTCGGGTTTCATCCGACGGCAGCAAGACGTGGCATGTCGGCATCCAAGTGCCCGATGCGCACGCCATGGATGGCGCCTACTTGCGTGATCGCATTATTGCCATGCAGCGCGGCGCGGTTTCCACTTCGGGCAGCTATCGAAATTTCTACCAGCGTGGCAGCAACAGCGTCATGCACATCATCGATCTGCGCAGCGGCACGCCGCTGCAAACCGAGACGATCAGCGTCACCACCTGGGCGCCCGACTGTACCAGCGCTGATGCATGGTCCACGGCATTGTTCACTATGCCGGCAACCGATGCCATTGCCTTGGCGGAGCACGTGACAAATCTGGAATGTCTGATTATCGTGCGACCGGCGCCAGGCACCAACGTCTTGGGCTTCTTCACTTCGCGCGGCTTTGCTGAACGGTGCCAGGCGCCGCAGGTCGGTCGCTGAAATCCCCCTTATAGTAAAGCGGGTGCCGGGGCTATTTGTTGGTGAACTTGCCAGGTCGTCCGAGATAAATCCCTCCCCCCCGCCAAGCCGGGTACTCCCTTTAGCAAAGGGAGATATCAGAGGCGCTCGGCGCAGAGCGCCGCGACTACAGGAGATAAAGCCTCAGCTGCACCACTGGACGGCTATGGCGCGGGCCTGTGTCTCAGCCTCGGCCAGTTTGCTCTCGGTCACTTGCGGGTCGCCGGCATCCAACGGCTGCGCATTGACAAACGTCAGGTCGCTAATGCCGACAAAGCCGAACACGGTGCGCAGATAGGGTTCCACAAAATCACAGGCATGATACGGACTGTCGATGCTGTAATCGCCGCCGCGGGCACTGACCACCAGCATGCGTTTGTTCAGCGCCAATCCGACCGGCCCTTGTTCAGTGTAACGAAACAAATGCTTCGGCTGGACAATCACATCCAAATAGTGCTTCAGCGCATACGGCACGCCGAAGTTCCACATGGGCGTGCTGATGAGATAGGCGTCGGCGGCCAAAAAGCGGGTGATCTGTGCGACAATGGCCTTCCAGCTTTTTTCCGCTGCCGCGTTCAGCTCTTGACCTGCCATCAGTTGATACTTGCCGCCGACGCGCACCGCCGTAAGCGCGGGCAGGGGTTCGTCAAAAACGTTGAGCGTGTCAATGTGCAGCGCGGGCCTGCGCCGGGTGGTTTCGGCCAGAAATGCCGCGGCGATGCGGTTGGAGCGTGACTGTGCGCCGCGCGGACTGGCGATAATGTGCAAAAGGGATTTCATAATCGTCCTTGTTGGCTGCGAACGAATCGACGGGCTGAAAGCCCAGCCACACTCTCCAGTCGCCGCCTACATCATGGCCTGCGTTTTCTTCGTGCCCTCGTGGCAGCTATAGGCCGCAGCACGACATTACTTGAGTTGCTTGATCAGCTCCGGAATGATTTGGAACAGGTCGCCGCAGAGGGCCAGTGTGGCGATTTTCATCATCGGCGCGTCAGGATCCTTGTTGATCGCGATAATCACATCGGACGACTGCATTCCGACCAAATGCTGAATCTGACCGGAAATACCGCAGGCGATGTAGACTTTCGGATTGACCGTCTTGCCGGTCTGCCCGACTTGGTGCGAATACTGAATCCAGCCTTCATCCACCGCGGCGCGGCTGGCGCCGACGGCTCCGCCGACGGCCTTGGCCAGATCATGCAGCAGGGTGAAGTTTTCCGGCCCTTTGATGCCGCGCCCGCCGCTGACAATGATGTTGGCCTCCGTCAGGTTGACGGTGTCTTCGAGAATCTCGATGACATCCACCACGCGCGCATTGTTGGCCTTTTCGCGCGCGTCAAACGCTTCGCGAATGACTTCGCCGGTGCGGCTTGAGTCCGGTTGCGCCGCGGGGAACACTTTGTGGCGCACGGTTGACATTTGCGGGCGGTGCAGCGGGCAGAGAATGCGCGCCATGATATTGCCGCCAAAGGCCGGGCGCGTTTGCACCAGCAACTGTTTTTCCGGGTCGATGTGCAGTGCGGTGCAATCGGCGGTCAAGCCGGTCTTGAGCTGCACGGCCACGCGCGGGATCAGCGCGCGACCGATCGTAGTCGCGCCGCATAGCACGATCTCCGGCTTATACTTCCGGCACAGCCGGGTGATCACCGTCGAATATGTTTCATCCTCGAAGAATTCGAGGCAATCGTCTTCGACGACCACGACTTTGTCGGCCCCGCAGGCGATCAGCTCTTGCGCTTTGTGCGCCACGGTCTTGCCCAGCAGCACGGCCCAGACTTCCTGTTGGCGGACATCCGCCAGTTCGCGCGCCTTGCCCAGCAGTTCGTACACGACGCCTTGCAGCACGCCTTTCTTCTGCTCGGCGAAGATCCAGATATTGCGATGTGCGTCCAGCCCGGTCTTGGCGTCTTTCTTCTCGCACAGCAGGGTGATGGCGTCAAACGGGCAGACGCCCTGTTTGGCGCACGCGCCGCACAGCGTGCAGGTGACGTCGTCAACCTGGGCGACATTGTCCACAATCGTCAGCGCATTAAACGGGCAACGTTCGAGGCAGACGGCGCAGCCGGTGCATTTTTCTTGGTCAATAATCAGGGGCATGGCGGCTTTTATGAATTTGAGATTTGAGATTTCAGATCACGCACTCAGACGATGCTCATGGCACGCATGTCGCGAATGGCCTCGCTGGCAACAGCGGCGGGTTCGCCGGTAATCGTCTTCCCGCCTTTGCGCGGCGGCGGGGTGAAGATTTCGACAACCATGGTCGGTGAGCCTTCGAGCCCGACCAGCGCCGGCTCGGCGCCGACGTCGGCTGCCGTCCAGGTCGGAATCGTCGCCTTCTTGGCCGTCATCTTGCCTTTCAAACTGGCGATGCGCGGCTGGTTGATCTCCTTGACGACGGTCAGCATCGCCGGCAGCGTCACTTCCAGCACGTCATAGCCCTCTTCATTCAGGCGTTCGGCACGAATGACACCGTGTTCAATCGCCTCGATCTTGCGCACATACGTGATCTGCGGAATGCCGAGATGCACGGCGATGCCAGGCCCAACCTGGGCGGTGTCGCCGTCGATCGCCTGCTTGCCGCAGATGATCAAATCCACCTGGCCGTACTTGCGAATCGCCTGCGACAACGCATACGAGGTTGCCAGCGTATCGGAGCCGGCGAAGGCGCGGTCGGACAACAAGACGGCCTCATCGGCGCCCAGACTGATCGCTTCGCGCAGCGCGCTCTCCGCCTGCGGCGGGCCCATGGTCAGGACCATGACTTTGCCGCCAAAGCGTTCTTTCAGCCGCACGCCCTCTTCCAGCGCATAGCAGTCAAACGGGTTGATAATTGACTCAACGCCTTCGCGAATTAGCGTCTTCGTTTCCGGATTGATACGGACATTGTTCGTGTCCGGCACTTGCTTGATGCATACAACAATAATCATGGTCGTGCGGCGTGGGTTACTTCTCTTTGCTGGCGGCTTCTTTCACCAGGGCATGGCCGATGACGTCGCGTTGAATTTGATTGGTGCCCTCGTAGATCTGGGTGATCTTGGCGTCGCGCATGCGTTTTTCCATCGGATACTCTTTCATGTAGCCATAGCCGCCGAAGACCTGCACGGCGTCGGTCGTCACTTCCATGGCCATGTCCGAGGCGAAACACTTGGCCATGGCCGATTCTTTCTGGCACTTGAGGTCGCCGGCGTCAATCGAACGCGCCACGGCATAGACCAGCGCGCGCGAGGCCTCGACTTTCATGGCCATCTCGGCCAGCAGGAAACGCAGCCCTTGATTCGCGATGATCGGCTTGCCGAACTGCACGCGCTGGCGGGCATAGGCAACCGCATCGTCAAGTGCGCCGGCGGCAATGCCCAGCGCCTGTGCGGCGACGCCCGGGCGCGACATATCGAAGGTTTTCATCGCCACAATGAACCCCTGGCCGATTTTGCCCAACACCTGCGACGCCGGCACTTTGCAGTCTTCAAAGACGAGCTCATAGGTGCTCGATGCGCGAATGCCCATCTTGTCCTCTTTCTTGCCGAACGAGAAGCCGGGCGTGCCCTTTTCGATGATGAAGGCCGTGGCGCCGCGCGCGCCCTTGTCCTTGTCGGTCATGACGACCACCGCGTAGGTCTCGGCCACTTTGCCGTTGGTGATCCACTGCTTGGTGCCGTTGATAATGTAGTCCTCGCCATCTTTGCGCGCGGTGGCCTGAATACTGCCGGCATCCGAGCCGGCGCCGGCTTCGGTCACGGCAAACGCGGCCAGCTTGGCGCCCGAGGCCAGGTCCGGCAGGTATTTTTGCTTTTGCTTGTCGGTGCCAAAGAGCACAATCGGAAGCGTACCCAGCGCCGTCGCCGCCAAACTCAGCGAGATGCCGCCGCAGGCCTTGCTCAGCTCCTCGACCGCGACTACCAGGTTCGTAATCCCGTTGGACGTCGCGGGATCAATCATGCCGCCGTACTGTTCCGGCAGGTAGACGCCAAACAAGCCGGCATCCGCGATGACTTTCTGAATTTCCCAGGGGAATTCGTTCTTTTCATCGCATTCGATGGCGATTGGCTTGATGCGCTTCTGGGCGATCTCGCGCGCCGTCTCCCTGATCATCAGTTGTTCTTCGGTCAGCAGATAGTTCATAGATTCTCGTCAGTGTTGCATAAACAGAACAATAAATGCGCCTTGGCACATAGCAAGGTTCGGAACTGGTTAGTATAGCAAAAAGATGCGCACAGGTCAACCACACACAGGCCCTCGCTTTTGGCGACGCGGTGCGCGGGACGAGCCGGTTTACTAAGTGAGAGCGCTTTCTACTTTGCAGTGTCCTTGTAGCCGCCCGCGCTGAGGGCGGCTTCTGCAGCCGCGGTCAGCGCCCGCGGCCACAATTGACATGACACCAAGCAAACGCATTCATTAGTAATTCTTCGTGGCGGGAGTCTGATCCTCTCATGCTTCTTTCGCGGCGAAAGAAGTATTACAGAGGCTGAATCTCCGTCGACGTCAGCGCCACTCACCCACACCGCGCGCATGGGCGTGCCAACCGCAGTACCGCGCGACATCTGCACTGCAATGGCTGTGCGCGACGCCAGATTCGGGAGGCACCCGGTGCAGTGCAAGCCGCGCCGGCGCGACTACGGCAGACGCAGTCTGCGCCGGCGCGACAGCAGGGCGGCGACCAGCAGTACACCGGACAGCAGCGCCGGCTCGGGAATCGGCAGCAGGGCCAGCGGCAGAAGTTGGCGCCCGTCCGTATAGTTGATCCCCGGACTGTTGGTGCTGTACTGCGCCATAATGCCGTAGATCACGCAGGGCAGTGTGGGAACTGGCGTGCCAACCAGCGGATCCGATACATCTTGAATGCGCAGGGTGGCGGTTTGGCCAGCTTCATTCGTCAATGGGTAATTCGCCGCAGCGAAGGTTGCCGCGCTGGTCGCAAAGTAGACATTGCTGATGACGACATGCATGCTCTCCACGGCCTCGCCCAGCAGCGAGCCGTTCTGCATTTCGTCCATGGTGATCGGCACCGCGGCCGGGACACCGAGCGCGTCGAGATTGGTCACCAAGGTTGGCCGCATGATTTCATACAAGCCACGGAACCAGGCATTCGAGCCCTGCAGCACGATCCGGTCGCCCGGCTTGACCCCTTGGCTCAGCAGATTGGTGACATAGAGAGTGGTGGCGCCGGAGCCATAGATCGTTACGCCGGCCGTCACGTCCTGGGCGGCAAAGGCGTAGCCACTAGCGGTGATGTCATTGGTCGTTGAGACCGTCACCGGCCCGATGGTCACGCTGGCGCTCATGCCTTGCTGACGAGCCTCGCTGATCGAGACGGCATCACCGAGCTTGTAAGCCCACAGTTTCATGCCGGTCGCACCTTCCATGACGAAGATGTAGCCGTTGAGATAGGCCAGGTCATAGCCGCGACCATCGTTGGCAACCACGAAGGGCAAATCCACGAAGCCGAGGTAAGTGCCGTCGGCGGCACAATAGCGATCAATCTTGTTGTAGGGCAATGCGGTGCCGCTTTGCACGACGCGGCAGGGCATGATCCACAGTTCATCAGTGAACGACGGCGCGCGGCCGGCCGGGACAAATTCAATGGCGGCACCGGTCTTGGCGTTTTGGTCATTATTGAGTTCGCCGCGCGCGTTGAGCCACGGTGTGCAGATCTGCGCGGGCACATTGCCGCTGAGCGCGGCGCGGCGCAGCATGTTGGAGCCGCCGGTAATGCCCTGGCTGTAGTAATAGACGATCTTGTCCGCGCCCAGCACTGCGTCAACACCCCAGTACGACGGCGTGTACTGGTTTTGTGCCAGGGCGTAGTAGGTGAAATTAACTTCGTTGCTGACCAGGTACGACTCATAGAAGCGTGTGCCGCACCACTGACCATAGATGAAGGTGCCGGTGCTGGTCGGATCCGCAATGATGGCATACGCGCCGGCCCAACCGCCGGCGATTTCGCCACCAACCTTGGTGCTGATCTGCCATGTGGCGCCGGTGGTGTTCAGCCGCGCATATTTGCGGTCGTCACTATTAACGCCAAAGGCGGCGCAGGCATACAGTTCTCCATTGGCAACCATGCCGGCCGTGCCGTTGTCAGGACCGTTTTGGAGCGTGCCGGCCGGGGCGGGCATGCTGGTCCATGAGGCGCCGGTCGACGCCGGATTGGTGGCGTCACTGAAGGCTATCTTATGGGCGGCAAAGTCGCCGTTATCCCAGCGCGAGGCGCACAATAGCTGGTTGTCCGGGTCGGGCACCAGCCAACTGCGCAACGAATCCAAGGCGGCAATGCCACTGGCGACCGGGATCGAGGACCAGCCGGCGGTCACCGGCTCACTGACCGGGACAAACATATAGGTGAAATAAATGTTCGAGGCAACCGCGTTGTCGTAGCCGGCAAACTGAAGGAAATATTGCACGCCGGCCTTCGCGCCGCTATAGCTGAAGGTCTCGTCCAAGCCGGTGTCCTGCTCGCCGAACTTGGTCGTGGTGCTAACCGAACTGCCGGTGTAGATCGCCACACAGGCATCCCATTCCGTGCCAGCAAAGTTGCGCGAGCCGAGTGTGCTGATGGTCAAAACGCCATTGGACGGCGCCGTCCACGTCCACCAGACCGTGTTGGTGTAGGCGACGTTGATGCAACTGTCTTCACCGACTTCTTTGGTGGCGCCAAGGGTGTCTGTGCCAGTGTTGGTGCCTGCCACGCCGGCAAAAACCAGCGCATTGGCAAAATTGTCATTGACCGGCGCGGCTGACAACAGGGCGCAGGACAGGATTGCCAACAGCGTGGCGCATGATCGAACATTCATTGCAGACTCCAAAGCGAAATGGTTATCAATAAAGTTAGTCAAAATGACAGTTGGCTATGATACCATATTGTCGCGCGCTTTTCAAGCGCGCCTCGGTGATTCGTTTGTGGCCGCCGCAGTCCGCGCAGGCGCGGCAGCAGGGCGGCGACCAGCAGCACGCCGGGCAGCAGCGTCGGTTCGGGTATTGGCAGCAGCACCAGTGGCAGAAGCCGGCGCCCATCGGTGTCGTTGATCCCAGGCGTGTTGGTGCTGTACTGCGACATGATCCCGCTAATCACGCACGGCAGGCTGGGAATCGGTGTGCCCACCAATGGATCCGCCAAGTCCATAATGCGCAGGATGGCGGACTGGCCGGCAGCATTCGTCAACGGATACTCAACGTTGCCGCCCGTGAACGTGACAATGTTGGTCGCGATGAACACGTTGCTGAGGACCACCCGCATGCTTTCCAGGGCCTCGCCCGGCAGCGAACCGTTCTGCATCTCATGCATGCTAATCGGCACCGCGGCCGGGACGCCGACCGGACCGAGATTGGTCACCAAAATGGGCTGCATGATTTCATACAAGCCATGATACCAGACATTCGAGCCATGCAAGACAACCCGGTCACCCGGCTTGACTCCTTGGTTCAGCAGGTTGGTGACATAGATCGTTTCGGCTTCGACACCATAGATCGTGATACCGGCTGTCGCATCTTGCGCGGCGATGGCGTAACCGCTGCGGGTGATGTCGTTGGTGGTCGAGATAGTCATGGGGCCGATCGTCACCATGGCGCTCATGGGCTGCTGGCGGGCTTCGCTGATCGGGACGGCATCGCCGAGTTTGTAGGCCCACAGTTTCATGCCGGTCGCGCCTTCCATCACGAAGATGTAGCCATTGAGGCAGGCCAGATCATAGCCGCGCCCATCATTGGCGACGCTGAACGGCAAATCTACGGAACCGAGGTAACTACCGTCGGCGGCGCGATAGCGATCCAGCTTGTTGTACGGCAAGGGCATGCCGCTTTGCACGACGCGGCAGGGCATGACCCACAGTTCATCCATGAACGACGGCGCGCGGCCGGCCGGGACAAATTCGATGGCGGCGCCGGTCTTGGCGTTTTGATTGTTGTTGATTTCGCCGCGCGCATTGACCCATGGCGTTGAGATTTGCGCGGTGACTGTGCCGCCCAGCGGCGCGCGCCGCAGCATGTTCGAGCCACCATCCACGCCTTGGCTGTAATAGTAGATGGTCTTGTCCGCGCCGAGGACCGCATCAACGCCCCAGAATGAGGGCGTGTTTTCACCGCGCGCCAGGGCGTAGTACGCAAAATTGGCTTCATTGCTGACCAGATACGACTGGTAATAGCGCGTGCCACACCACTGACCGTAGATGAACGTACCCGTGCTGGTCGGATCGGCAATGATGGCATAGGCGCCGGCCCAACCGGGGTTGGCGCCGCTGGGAATTTCACCGCCGACTTTGGTGCTGACCTGCCAGGTGATGCCGGTCGTCGTAAGCCGCACATATTTGCGGTCGTCACTGGTGGCGCCAAAGGCGGCGCAGGCATACAGAGTGCCATTGGCGACGATCCCGGCGGTGCCGTTGCCATCCCCGTCTTGGAGCGTGCCGGGCGGGGCAGGAATGCTGCTCCACGACGCGCCGGTCGAGGCCGGATTGGTGGCGGTACTAAACGTGATTGTGTGGGCGGCATAGTCGCCGTTATCCCAGCGCGAGGCGCACAGCAGCTGGTTGTCCGGGTCGGGCACCAGCCAACTACGCAACGAATCCAGAGCGGCGATGCCGCTGGCGACCGGGATCGAGAACCAACCGGCGGTGACCGGCTCATTGACCGGGACAAACGCATAGGTGAAATAAATGTTAGAGGCCGCCGCACAATTGTAACCGGCAAACTGAAGAAAATATTGCGCGCCGGCCTTCGCACCGCTGAAGGTGAACAATTCATCCAAACCGGTGTCCTGCTCACCGAACTTGGTCGTGGTGTTGACCGAGCTGCCGGTGTAGATCGCGACACAGGCGTCCCATTCCGTGCCGCCCATGCTGCGTGAGCCAAGTGTGTTGATAATCAAAACGCCATTGGTCGGCGCGGTCCACGTCCACCAGACCGTGTTGGTGTAGGCGACGTTGACGCAACTGTCTTCACCGACTTCCTTGGTGGCGCCGAGGGTGTCTGTGCCAGTGTTGGTGCCTGCCACGCCGGCGAAAACCAGCGCATTGACAAAATTGTCATTGATCGGCGCGGCCGGCAGCAGGACGCAGGACAGTAGTACCAGCAGCACGATGCTTGTCCGAACATGCATGGTAAGCTCCAACAAAAATGATT
This sequence comes from uncultured bacterium, assembly GCA_964397565.1. Lineage (GTDB taxonomy): Bacteria > Auribacterota > UBA3054 > UBA3054 > JAPLST01 > JAPLST01. The sequence continues at coordinate 28,851 of CAYNJC010000024.1, read as the reverse complement.
ATTGTCATAGGCAATCAAAATGACGGCTCTTTAGAGTAGCATATTGTCGCGCGCCTTTCAAGTTGGGGCCGAATATGCTACAATGCAGCATAACCAGAGTGATGACCGCCATGCTAAGCGCCGTTGCAGGACATATCAGGTATCTGGCAGACAAGCTGTTGCGCCAGCCGCAACACGCAGTTGAGATTGTGTTGCTGGCGCTGTTTATTTATTACGCGATCATGTTTGTGCGCGGGACGCGTGCGGTGGCGGTGCTGCGCGGCGCTTTGTTGCTGGCGCTGGTTTTTGCGGTGGCCAACGCGTTTTCCCTGGAAACGATCAATATGCTGTACCGCACCCTGGCGCAATTCGTGGTGTTTTCCATGATTGTGATGTTTGCGCCGGAACTGCGCCGGGCGCTGATGCAGATTGGGCGGCAGACCTTTGTGCGCAATGTGCTCGGTTCGCAATCACTGGCCGAGCCGGTGCGCGAGGCCGTGCGGGTATTGGCCAACAAGCAGATTGGCGCGCTGCTGGCGATTGAGCGCACCGTCGGCCTGCGCGGCTATGCCAACACCGGCGTGACCCTCGACAGTGAAATCAGCGCCGCGATGCTGATCAGCATTTTCTTTCCCAAGAATCCATTGCATGACGGCGGTGTGATTGTCGAAAGCGGCCGGATTCTGGCCGCCTCCTGCATTTTCCCCTTGTCCAACAATCCGCTCTCGCAATTGATGGGCACGCGCCATCGCGCCGCGCTGGGCATGAGTGAAGAGACCGACGCGCTGGTCATTTGCGTCAGCGAGGAGTCCGGTAAAATCAGCATTTTCGAGAACGGCGTCTGGGACGAGGGTGTCAGTGTGACGGCCGTGACCCAACGGCTCAGCAGTGCCACCATCTGAGATGATCCGCGAGCGCCAATATGTGTTTTTGCGCCTGAATCTGCTGCTGGATATGGCGCTGGCGCTGCTGGCCCTGGTGGCGGCCTATTACACGCGCTCGTTGCTGGCGCTGCTGTGGGCTGGCGGCGTGGACGTGTTGCCGTGGTGGCTGCCCGAGATGGTGCCGTATGAGAAAAGCCATTTGCTGCGCGAGTATGCGTGGCTCTTTCCGACCTGCGCCGTGTTGTGGCCACTGGCGTTGAATCGTTGGGGCTATTATGACTTGTATGATCCGCGCCACACCCGTTCACGCCGGGTCACGATCGTCAAAGCATCAGTGCTCAGCACGGCCTTGCTGATCCTGGTCATTTTCGTGTTCAAGCAGCAGTTCATTGCACGCGTGGTGATCGTCAGCATGGGCATCTGGACCACGCTGGCGCTGTGGCTTAAAGAGAGCATCATGCGGCGCGTGCTGGTGCGCCTGCACCAGCAGCCGGAGTATCAACATGCGGTCGTGGTCGTGGCCGACGACCAGATGGGCGCACTGGCCGACCGCTTGATCGAGCACTACCGCGACTGGGGTGTGCTGGTGGTGCAACGCCTGCCGTTGCAGGGCATCCAGGCCGACGCCTTCGCCGCGGCCTTGACGCAGCAGCCGGTGGATGAAGTGGTCTTGGCGCCGGCGCCCGGCTCGTACGCGATGGCGCCAACCGTGCTGTACGTCTGCGAACAACTGGGCGTGACGACCCGCATTATTGTCGACCTGTACCAGCCCTTGATCTGCAAGATGTCCACCGAAATCATTGATGGCGCGCCGGTGATCGAGCTGCATCCGACGACGCAGAATTTCGCGGCCTTGACGGTGAAATTGTTTTTTGACCGGAGTGTCGCGGCGCTGTTGCTGCTGGCGAGCCTGCCGTTCTTGCTGATCGTGGCGCTGGGCATCCGGCTGACCTCGCGCGGCCCGGTGCTGATCCGCCAGGCGCGGGTGGGACAGAACGGCCGCGTTTTTGCCATGGTCAAATTTCGCTCGATGGTGGCCCAGGCCGAGACCATGCGGGCGACGTTGGAACCGGCCAATGAGCTGCAGGGCTGGGCGTTCAAGCTGCGTCACGATCCGCGCATCACGCCGCTCGGCCGCATGCTGCGGCGTTTCAGCATTGACGAGCTGCCGCAATTGTGGAATGTATTGATGGGTGACATGAGCTTGGTCGGGCCGCGCCCGGCCTTGCCGGCTGAAGTGGACAAGTTTCAATTGTGGGAACGGCGGCGCTGCTCCATGAAACCGGGCATGACTGGCTTGTGGCAAGTGAGCGGCCGGACGCAGTTGCCGAATGAAGATTGGGTTGCCTGCGATTTGAAATATATCGACACGTGGCGCCCGGCATTGGACCTCCGCATTTTGTTGAAGACGATCTGGGTGGTGATCAGCGGGCAGGGGCAGTAATGCCAGGGTTCGACATTCGACGTTTCAGGGACATTGTGGGGCTGTTGCGGGGCTGTTTGACAAAGCGGGGCGGGTTTGCTATACTTCTTTAGTATCGTTTTTTTGCTCGGCACCGTGCCGGTGAAAAGGCGGGTTCACAGCCCGCTTTTTTTGTTAATCGTGCCGCCTGCGCAGTGCAGGTGTCCGCACGCATCGTTGAACGCAGGAGCAACGCATGAAAGGCGAGTTGCTGTCTATTATTGAGTTTTTGGAAAAAGATCGCGGCTTGGATCGCGGGACGGTTATTGAAGCCGTCCAAGAGGCGATCGCCACGGCGGCGCGCAAAGTCGAAGGGCTGCCGCCCGACGTGCAGGTCACGTTGGACCCGGTTTCCGGCGCGATTACCGCTTACAGCGATGTGCTGGTCGTGCCCAACGATGAGGCCGGCCCGGTCGTGGAAGAAGGCCAGCCGCCCATCAGTTGGTGGCATCTCAAGGCCGTCCGCAAGTATCTGCGCGACGCGCAGCCCAACACGGTCGTGCGCATTGTGCTCAGTGTCGAGGATTTCGGCCGCATCTCGGCGCAGACCGCGAAGCAGGTCATCATCCAGCGCATGCGCGAAGCTGAGCGCGAAAAAGTCCTGGGCGAGTATGTCAGCCGCATCGGCGAGCTGGTGCATGGCACGGTCTCGCGCATTGAGCGCGGCACGTTGATTATTGATCTCGGCCGGACCGAGGCCCATCTGCCTAAGACCGAGCAATCGCCGACCGAACGCTATCGCCCCGGCGATCATGTCCGCGCGGTGGTCAAGGACGTCAAGGACACTGAGGAAGGCCGCGTCCCGCGCGTGATTTTGTCGCGCGCGCATGCCGGCCTGGTGCGCCGCCTGTTCGAGACGGAAGTTCCTGAGATTTACGATGGGATTGTCGAGATCAAGGCGATTGCGCGCGAGCCCGGCTTCCGCACCAAGATCGCCGTCATTTCCCACGACCCCAAGATTGACAGTGTCGGCGCGTGCGTCGGCATTCGCGGCTCGCGCGTCAAGAACATCGTGCAAGAGATCGGCGGCGAGAAAATTGACATTGTGCGCTGGAGTGAGAACATCGAGGAATTCGTCGCCAACTCGCTGGCGCCGGTCGAGCTGGCGCGCTGTTTTGCCGATCCGGAAAGCGAGCGCATTCTGGTGGTGGTGCCGGATGACCAGCTTTCCTTGGCAATTGGCAAATCCGGCCAGAATATTCGTCTGACCAGCAAGTTGACGCAGTGGAAGGTGGACGTGGTGCGGCAATCCGAGGCGGATCGCGTCGCCCGCGAGCACGGCGTCGAATTGGCACCGGTCGATGTCAAGCCGACCGCCGTCGCCCTGTTCGGCAAGCAGGCCGCCCGCCCGGAACGGCGCCCGCGCAATGCCAAGGAACGGGTTGCCACCATTTTCCACTCCTTGGAAAGTCTGCAGACCGGCGACACGCCCGCGGCACGTTCGCTCAGTATTGTGCCCGGCATGACTGCGGAAATTGCCAAGTCGTTGATCGAACACGGTGTCACTAACGTTGATGAGCTGCTGGCATCCGATGCCGCCACCATCAGCGCTATGCCGGACATCGGCGATGCAAACGCGACCGCGTTGCTCGACGCGGCGCGCGCCTTGCCGGCCACCCCGGCGGCGGTTTAACCTTGTGACAGAATGAGGCAGCATGCGGGTTTTGGAACTGGCTGAACAGCTCGGCACTAGCAGCGGTGACGTCAAGACATATCTGAAGACAATCGGCTGCATCTGCCGCGGCGACATGGATGAAGTGTCGCTGCACTATGCACAGCAGGCGCTTAAGAGCATGCCGGCCCTTATCATCGCAAAAAAAGAGGACAAGCGCAAAAAGGAAGCCGCCCGCCGCCAGGAACGCTCGAAAAAAGCGGTCGAACAGCGTGCCGCCGACAAACGCACGCAAGACAGCGAACGCAAGCGCAAGGAAGCGGAGGACAAGACGGATAAGAAAACGCAGGAGCAGCAGCGCAAGGAACAGAAGAAAGCGGAACATCAGCGTGCCCACGATGAGGCGGCACGTGCCCAAGCACAGCGCGACGACGCACAGAAGCAGAAAGAGGACGCCGTCCACGCCCACGCAGCAGAACGCCCGCACCGTGACGCAGCGCATACCGCAACCAAGAAGGGCGCACGGCCAACCCTCACACCACCGAAGCCTGGCACCCGCACTGCTGCTGCTGCTGCCGCTGCGCCGCCGGCTGCGCTGGCCCCCGAGCCGCCCGCCGCCACGCCGCCGCCCACCAGCACGCCGGAAGGCCCGCTCCACGCACGCCCAAGTACGCGACCGACGCTGACCAAAGCAACCATGGCGCAGATGATCAAAGCGGCGCCGCCGCCCGCGCCACTCAAGCCCGCGCCCGCGCTGGCCGTGAAGAAGCCGGCCGCGCCGATCGCGCCCGCCAAGCATGCCAAGCCAGGCAAGCCGGTCAAGCACACGCCCGCCAAGGCCAAACCGGAAAAATCGCTCGACATGGTGCCGCTCGACCGCATCAAGAAGCTCTCTACGCGCGAAGAAGAGATCAAGTCGGCACTTGAAATGGCGCAATCCCAGACCCTGACCAAGCGCGTCCGCGTCGAGTCGCGTCCGGAGCCGCGCGTCGAGCCGCGCGTCGAGCCGCCCGCCGATGATGCCCAGAAAAAGAAGCTCAAGCCACACTTCGGCGGCGTTGATAATATTGACGATCTGATCAACCGCCCGCGCTTGTCGTCCAGCGCGCCCTTGCGCCAAATTCTGGCCGACCGGGCCGTTGCCACCGCCAAGCGCGCCGCATCCATGCGCCAATTTCGTAAGCGCAAGCACGGCGTGCGGCCCGGGCAGAAACCGTTGCAGCAACAGAAGGGCATTGTACTGGACGTGCCCATTACCGTGCGTGATTTTTCCTCGGAAACCGGCGTCAAAGTCGGTGATATCGTCAGCACCTTGATGAAACACAACATCATGGCCACGATCAACCAGGCGCTGGACCAGGAAACGGTCGAGCTGCTGGCGCTCGATTTACACTTGGAGATTTCGTTCGCCGAGGCAGGCGAAACGCTCGAGGATTTCGCTTTCAACGAACAGCGCGAGGAACAGTACGATGATGCCGATGCGCCGTCGCGGCCGCCCGTGGTGACCTTCATGGGCCACGTCGATCACGGCAAAACGTCGTTGCTGGATGCCATCCGCCAGACGAATGTCGCCGGCGGTGAATCCGGCGGCATTACCCAGCACATCGGCGCCTATGAAGCCACCGGCTCCTTTGGCACGATCACCTTCATTGACACACCCGGCCACGAGGCCTTTACCTCGATGCGCGCGCGCGGCGCGCGGGTGACCGACATCGCCGTCCTGGTCGTCGCCGCCGATGACGGCCTGATGCCCCAATCACTCGAGGCGTTGGACCACGCCAAAGCGGCCGGTGTGCCGATTATGATCGCTATCAACAAGATGGATTTGCCGGCTGCCAATCCTGACCGGATTTTCTCGCAGTTGGCCGACCGCGGCTTGACACCCGAAGACTGGGGTGGAGAAACAATCTGTTGCCGTGTCTCCGCCGTGACCAAGGACGGCCTTGATCATCTGCTCGAAATGATCTGCCTGCAAGCCGAAGTGCTGGAGCTGAAGGCGCGCGCGGATGTGCCCGCCAGCGGTGTGATTATCGAGTCCGTCATGGATGCCACCAAGGGCACGACCGTGACGCTGTTGGTGCAGGAAGGCACGCTCCGGCGCGGTGACGCGCTGGTCTGCAACACTTGCTTTGCGCGTGCCCGCGCGTTGCTGAACTACCGCAGCGAAGCCGTCGAAGAAGCCGGGCCGAGCATGCCGGTCCAAGTCCTCGGCTTCAGTGAACTGCCGGCACCCGGCTCCGTCTTCCGCGTCGCCACCAGCGAGCGCCACGCGCGCGACCTGGTCGATGAGCGGCGCGTTGATGAACAGCGTAAGCGCCATGTCGATACCCAAAAACTCACCCTCGAAAGCTTCCATCACCGGATGGCTACCCAGGCAGTCAAAGAGCTGCCGATCATTATCAAGGCTGACACTCAGGGCACGACCGAGGCGTTGCGCGGCGTCGTCGAGCGCATTGCCAGCGGCGAGGTGCGCATCACCGTGTTGCACACCGGCGCGGGCGATGTCAGCGAAAGCGACGTGATGCTGGCGTCGGCCAGCAATGCCATCATCGTCGCCTTCCGCGTCGATGTGCCGGAAAGTGCGCGCACGCTGGCCAAGAACGAAGGCGTGGACATTCAGTCCTACGATGTCATCTACCATGTCGGCGAAGAGCTGCAACGCGCCCTGCTGGGCCTGCTCGAACCGAAGTTCAAGGACGTCGAGACCGGCGTCGCCGATGTGCGCCAAGTCTTCGAGCTCTCGGCTGGCATGGTGGCGGGCTGCCATGTCGTCAGCGGCACGATCCAGCGCAGCAATCGCGTCCGGGTTTTCCGCGGTGAACAGCAACTGTTCGACGGCGAAATCCATTCCTTGCGGCATATCAAGGATGAAGTGCGCGAGATGCGCGCCGGCTTTGAATGCGGCATCTTGCTGCGCGACTTCAAAGACGTCCAGGCCGGTGATCGCATTCGCGCCTACAAGCTCGAACGCGAATTGCCGGAGCTGCCGGAGACGCAACGCTAAGCCCGTCTGCTCCTATGAGTGTCGAACGCGTTGTCCGATTGAATGAAGTGGTGAAACGCGCGCTCAGTGTCATCATCGAGCGCGAGTTCACCCATGCCTCGTTGGGCTGGGTCACGTTGTCACGCGTCGTGGTCAGCAAAGATATGCAGCATGCGCGCGTGTTCTTCACCGTCTTGGGCGACGAGCAGCAGGAACAGCGCGCCATCCAGCGCTTGCGCCATGCCCAGCCGTTTGTGCGCGCCAAACTGGCCCACGCCGTGCGCATGCGTTACACCCCCGAACTCATTTTTGAAATCGATGAGGAACTGAAACGTGCGCTGCGCATCGACACCCTGCTCAACAAGCTCAACCACGACGATCACCCGGCCGCGCCGCCGCAGTGACGACCGCGGCGCCATGCAATCCCTTGACCTCACTGCCACTGTTCAACTGCTGCGTACCGCCGCACGCATCCTGATTCTTGGGCACGTGCGGCCCGACGGCGATTGCGTTGGCTCAATGATCGCCCTCACGCTCGGCCTGCGCGCGCACGGCACCGCCGTGCAGGCGTGGTCCGCGGAAGCAGCGCCCGCCCGCTATCGCTTCCTTGAGCCGCTCATCACTCCCCCACTGCACAACGATTTTTCCGCATTTGACTTGCTCGTCTTGCTCGACACCGCCACGACCGAGCGCGCCGCCATTGATCCCGCCGCCTTTGTCGCCGGCGTGCCCACCTTGATCATTGACCACCATCTGCCGGTGGCTACCAGCGCCACGTTCGCGTGCACCAACTCGCGTGAAAGCGCCGCCGCCTGCATCGTGTACGACCTGCTGCGCGCATTGCCGACGCCGATCAGCGCGCCCATCGCCGCCGCCTTGTACACGGCGATTATCACCGACACCGGCAACTTCACCTATCAAAACACCACGCCACGCACCTTCGATATTGCCCGCGTGCTGCTCGAAACCGGTTTGGATATCGCCGCGATCTCATCACACGTTTACAACAGTGTGCCCGTCACGCAATTGCATCTTCTGCGCGAAGCCCTCGCCACCCTCGAGCTGACCAACAATGGCGCGGGCGCCTTCATGTATCTGACCAAAGACACGCTCCAACGCTACAATGCCACTAGTTTGGACGTCGAGGACTTTGTCAACTACCCACGCTCGCTCGATTCCGCCCTCATCGCGGCAACCTTGATGGAACTGCCCGAAAGCGGGCATGTCCGCATCAGCTTGCGCTCGAAGTCCAGCGCGGTGAATGTCAATCCGCTGGCGTGCGCATTCGGCGGCGGCGGCCATGTCTGCGCCTCGGGCGCGGTCGTCAAGGAGCCGCTGGCCACATTCCTGCCACGCTTCCGCGCCGCGTTCTCGCGCTACATTGAGCAGTATCAACCGACCACGTGAGCACTGCCATGGAAACTGTCATCATCATTGGTTCCGGGCCGGCCGGCTACACGGCGGCGATTTACACCGCCCGCGCCCTGCTGCGCCCGATTTTGTTTGAAGGTCGCGTCCCCGGCGGACAGCTGGTCGTCTCGCACGAAGTCGAGAACTACCCCGGCTTCCCCGTCACGATCAGCGGCGCTGAACTGATGCAGCTCTTCCGCCAGCAGGCCGAGCGCTTCGAGACCCGTCTGCTGACCGAGGAAGTCGAGCGCGTCACGCACGACGGCGACCACTTCCAGGTGCAGGCGCCCAGCGGTACGTACGAAAGCGCCAGTGTCATTCTTGCCACCGGCGCCGAGGCGCGCCGCTTGCCGATTCCTTCCGAGCAGAAGTATTATGGCCGCGGCGTTTCCGGCTGCGCCACGTGTGACGGCGCGTTTTTCCGCGGCAAACATGTGCTGGTGGTCGGCGGCGGCAATACCGCCATGGAGGACGCCGCGTTCCTGACGCGCTTCGCCAGCACCGTCACTATCGTACATCGGCGCGACTATTTCCGCGCCGCACCGATTGAAGTGGAAAAAGCCCGCGCCAATCCAAAGATCACATGGCGGGTGCCGTATGCCATTGAAGAAATTTTCGGTGAGACGACCGTGCAGGGTGCGCTCCTCAAACACACCGAGACTGGCGCGACCGAGCGCATCGCCTGCGATGGCATTTTTGTCGCCATCGGCCACGAGCCGCAAAGCGCCCTCGTCAAAGACCTCGCCGACCTCGACCAGAATGGTTTTGTCACCGTCCACGCCGGCTCGACCGCGACACGCACGCCTGGCTTGTTCGCCTGCGGCGATGTCATGGACCCGATTTACAAACAAGCCGTCACCGCCGCCGGCACTGGCTGCACGGCCGCGCTAGATGCCCAACGCTATCTTGAATCATTATCACCTTCCTAAACAATGGAGATCGCCCAGTGAAAGATTGGTTGGAACCAAAACGCTACTTGAATGAAGTCCTGACCCCCAAGCAGGACAGCGAGGATATCGAAGGCGATTTGGCGAAATTCACCGAGAAATACAACGCCTCGCTGGCCCACGATTTTGTCATTTGCATCACCGACAATCCGGTCGGCATGCTCAGCTTTGAAGCGCTCGACACGATTGAAACAACCGGCGTCGAGACCAAGCCCGAACGCCTGCTGATTCATCTCAACACGTTTCACCGCAAGGTTGATCTCGATCGCATGCTGCGCGCCATGGCGGAGCGCGGCCTGAAATATCTGCTGGTCGTCAGCGGCGACGGCAATGACCGGCTGCACCGCCTCGAGCCCGCCGAACTCGGTATCAGCGGCGTGCAGACGATCACCTCGGTCGAGTTGATCTGCTATATTAACCGCGAATATCCCGGCCAGTTTGTGCATGGCGTGGCATTTAATCACTACGAGCCGCAGCACAGCGAGCGCGAAAAGTTGAAACGCAAACTGGATGCCGGCGCCGCCTTTGTCATCACCCAGCCGGTCATTCGCCGCCATGAAAATGTGGACTGGCTCCAACGCCTGACGTTGCCGGTCTTCGTCGAAGCCTGGATGACCAAGCGGATTGACCTGGTTGCCAATTGCGTCGGCTATGAGCTGCCGCCCGAAGATTTGAATTACGATCCGCTGGTGAATTTGCGCGCGTTGCGCAGCGCCTATCCGACTTTCGGCGTCTACGCTGCCTTCCTTGGCATGAAGAAGCAAGTCAACGAAGTGCTGGCCCTGTGAACATCCCTTGCTGCAAAGAATGCTGGGTGTGGGCCAGTCGCGCCAGCGGCGTGGATCGGAGCCGCTTCCATGCGGCGAATGCTGCTGCTGGGCTGGTTTTCGGTTTTCAGTTTTCGGATTCTGGTTTTCAGTTGCAGACACCGACACACCGATTACCAATCATCGACGTACCGAATGTGGCGGAGGGAGAGGGATTCGAACCCCCGTTGAGCTTGCGCCCAAATCGGTTTTCAAAACCGACGCATTCGACCACTCTGCCATCCCTCCTGGCTGGCCTGTGGACTGCAAACTGTATCATAGTCAATCCGCGTCTGTCTGTCAATCACTACGAGCACCTTTATGCCTGACATCCATCCGACCGCTGTTGTAGATCCGCACGCGCAGATCGCCGATGACGCCGTCATCGGCCCGCTCTGCCTCATCGGCCCGCACGTGACGATCGGCAGCCAGACCCGCCTGCTCGGCCAGGCCTGCATCACGGGCCACACGACCATCGGCGCGCGCAACCTCATTTATCCGCAGGTCTGCCTTGGCGCCGAGCCCCAGGATTTCGGCTTTGCCTTCGGCACGCTCTCGTATTTGCGCATCGGCGATGGCAACTTTTTCCGCGAGGGCGTCACCGTCCACGTTGGCACCAAGGCCGATACCGAAACCGTGATTGGCAATGACAATTTCTTCATGGCCAACTCGCATGTCGGCCATAATTGCATCATCGGCAACCAAGTCATCATGGCCAATTGCGCGCTGATGGCCGGCTATGTCGAAGTGCACGACGGCTGCTTCATTTCCGGCTTGACGGCCGTGCGCCAGTTCTGCCGGATTGGCCGCTTCGCCATGATGTGGGGCATCTCGGCCATCTCGAAAGATTTGCCGCCGTTCATGATTGTCAATGGCCGCAACGGCGCGATTGCCGGCGTCAATGTGGTGGCCTTGCGGCGGCGCAATTTCCCGGCGGCGACGATCAATGCGCTGCGGCTGGTACACAAAGTATTCTTTCGCGGCCGGCGCAGTGTCAAGAAAGCGCTGGATGAGGTCCGCGAAAAAGTGCCGTTGTTGCCCGAGGTCGAGGAGTTCATCACCTTTGTGGAAACGAGCCAGCGCGGCGTCCTGCTCGGGCGCGACATGCGCACGGTGGCCGCCAGCGCCGCCGAAGACACGCCGCTGGAATAAGCGGCGGTAGATCGTTGATAGATGGTTTTGATGTGAGTGAGTCATGCTGAAATCACCTATGAAAAGCCTTCTCATGCTTGCTATTGTAGGCTCTATCTTTGCAACATACTAATGAATGCGCTTACTAGGTGTCATGCCAATTGTAGCCGCGGGCGCTGACCGCGGCTGCAGAAGCCGCCCTCACCGCGGGCGGCTACAAGTACACTGCAACGTAGAAAGCGCTCTCATTAGTAATTGGCCTTACTCTTGGATTGAACAACGCGACAGGAATGTTGAGCTGACGATTGGAAAAATCGAAGGAAACTACAGTTACAGAGATGATTAGACAAACGACAGAAAATGTCGATTGAACCAGCTCCTCTTACTACGCGTCCGCGCTATCAGTCCATGCGCAAGATGCGCGTAGGATCGTAGGCCGGCGCACCTTTGCTGATGGTCAGCCCGAACTGCGGCAAAGGCTTGCGCCGGTTACTATCATGCCAGCGATTCAGAAACTCCGGCGTGGGAATGTAGGTGAAATTGCCCAGCGTGGAAGGATCCATGAAATACATGTTGGTGATGTCGTAGCCGATCGCCACCACGTAATGGCCATCCTTCCAGTCGTTGGAGTAGTTCACGGGCGGGTTATCCGCCCAGGCCTGGATCGCTAAAATAGTGGGCTTGCCGTCGTCCATGCGCTGCTGCAATTCGGCCAGTGACATGTTGGTCTTCCAATCAGCAGAAAATCCTTGTGACTGGGCATATTGAATCATGCGCGTGAATTGCGTGCCATTGGGCGTGGTATGCAGTTTCTTCGCAAGAATATCCTGACGCACTTCAAGACCATAATAGCAGAGGACAGACTGCATGGCGCCGACACCGCAGGTGAACGATTTCGCCTGGCGGCACAGTGGCGCGTTGATAAATGCATTGCTCTGGGCATGCGCAGCGGAACACAGCGCAGCAATGACGATGCAGACAGCGGCACAGAAATGTATTGGGATCTTGGTGCGCAGCATGGTAGTGACCGGAGGTTTTGCGGAGGCTTAGTTGTCGTACGGTGTCGGTTAGTTTATCTCGTCGCTGTGCCGCCACCGGTTGCATGGACACGGTTTTGCATTAACGACGCTACCATAGTATCACATATTGTTTTCGGAAATGCAAGGGATCGAGTTGCCTTGCCCCACGCAAAATGTGTTTTGTGATATACTATAAACATGTAAGTGACGGGGAACGGCATTTTTCTGATTCAACCATGAATGCAAGGAACACGATGATAGCAGCCTCCGCAGACAGCATGACGTGGCCTGCATGCACTGGCACATCCCCAGGTTCAGCTAATCCAACACTCATTGAACGTCAGCCATGAAATCCCGCTTTTTCCTTCTCGTTGCCGGTTCAGCCTGCCTTGCTTTTCTCTCTGCCGGCGCTGACCTTGCTGCACAGGAATCCCGTGTAACGCCAGGCGCCCCGGCCACGCGCCGCACACCTACTGTCCAGAAGTGCTCGTCCATCATTGTCGGTAAGGACGCCACGGCGGACGGATCCGTCATCCTGGCACACAATGAAGACCTGGCCAACTACTGCGCACATCATTTCGTTTTCGTGCCGCGGGTGACCAATGCGCCCGGCGCGACGTTTGCCGCATATTTCGGGACGAACGTGCCACAACCAGCGGTGACCTATGCCTACACGGCGACAAAGATATTCAGGAAAAGCTATGTTCCTGGCGATATCACCAGCGGCATCAATGAACACCAAGTGGCCGTGGTGAACAACATGTCCTATCGCCGGGACGTGCCAGAGGAACTGGCAACGACCAATCGGCTGATCTGGACGGAATTCACGCAGTTGGCCTTAGAGCGGTCGACATCGGCCAGGGAAGCAGTCCGGGTCATCGGCGACCTTGCCCACGCCTACAAGCTGGGGGCCGATTCGGGCACGATGTATGGCGTCGCCGACACCAACGAAGGCTGGTGGGTCGAAGTGACGTATGATGGACAATGGGTTGCCCAGCGCGTGCCAAGCAATGCGGTCAGCGTGCGCGCGAACATCTTTCGGATCGACGTGGTTGATTTCAACGATCCCACCAATTTCATGTTCTCTGCCGACCTTGTTGACTACGCGAAGAGCAACAACTGGTACAGTGACACCAACGCGCCATTCCGTTTCGCCACCGTGTACGCCGAACCGTCAAAACTCGATGATCCGTACAACACGCGTCGGGTGTGGCGCGCCAATTATCTGTTGGATCCCCGCATTGCCGGCATCGAGCCACAGCATGTCATTGCCGTCCTCAGGGACCATTACGAAGGCACCACGTACGACTTGACCGGGTGCTATACCAATGGTTCACCGCATCAGACCGACGAACGGACCTTGTGCTCCATCAACTCCGAAGTCAGCGTCGTGTGCCAATTGCGCGGCTGGTTACCGGTTGAAATCGGCGCACTATGCTGGCGGGCGATGGCCACCCCGTGCACGAGCATATTCAGCCCGTGGTATTTTGGAAGCCAGCAAATCCCCACGCCGTATGCCACCGGCTCCAATGTGTTCACCAAAAAATCAGCCTACTGGACATTCAGGATGGTGTCCAGATATGCCGACGTGAGGTATCTCGTTGCCACCGGCCGTATCAGAAAGAAATTCAACGAATTCGAGCAGAAAGAGTTCGCTGCGCAGGCAGAGGTAGAACAGACCGCCGGCGTGTTGTACCTTCAGGATAGAAGCCGCGCCACCGACTACCTGACGAAATACTCAACCAAAATGGCAAAAAGGGCAATGACCACAGCGAATGCTTTTGCCAAATGAAGGGGATCAAACGGGGAGTGCACGGAGGAAGATAGGGACAAGGAAGATGGGGGGCAGGCGCTATGCGTTTTGACAAGCACGGCCAGGCAACCACCTGAGTATTGTGAAACCTGTGTCGCGCCCATAAACGAAAACATTCAACAGCATCAATGGGTGAGTGCAGACGACCGTGCGTGTCGTTTGTCCTGTGCGACCTTGGCATTACCATTTTCCGCAATGCGCAAACGACAACACATGTCGATTGAAAGCGCTGCCGGCCTTGCACTTCTCCCTCTGATTAGCGACGGTGCGCCTGATTCGTTCCTGCGCAATGCGATTGACAAAACGGGCGGACTCCACTATAATCACAGAACTATAGCATGAGCATACCACACGAGTCATATACCGTTCTGGCGCGCAAGTGGCGGCCGCCGACGTTCGCGCAAGTGATCGGGCAGGAGCATGTCACGACCACGCTGCAGAATGCCATCACCCAAGGTCGCCTCGGGCAGGGCTATCTATTTATCGGCACGCGCGGCGTGGGCAAGACCACGATTGCGCGGATTCTGGCCAAAGCGCTGAACTGCCTAAGCACAGCCGAGCCGACGCCGACGCCGTGCGACACGTGCGCGAACTGCGTGGCGATCCGCGACGGCACCTGTCTGGACGTGATGGAGATTGATGGCGCGTCTAATCGCGGCATTGAGGAAATCCGGCGCCTGCGCGACTCGGTGGCGATTGCGCCGGTCAGCGCGCGCTACAAAGTCTACATCATTGATGAAGTGCACATGCTGACCAAAGAGGCCTTCAACGCCCTGTTGAAGACGCTCGAAGAGCCGCCGCCGCACGTCAAGTTTTTCTTCGCGACGACAGAGCCGCACAAGATTCCGGCGACGATTTTGTCGCGGGTGCAGAAATATGAGCTGCGCCGGGTGGCCTGGGACGCGCTCGTAACCTATCTCGACAAAGTGGCGACGGCAGAAGGGGTGACCGTCGAACGTGGCGCGCTGGGCGTCATTGCGCGGGCCGGCGATGGCAGCGTGCGCGATACACTCTCGGTCTTTGACCAAGTGCTGGCCCTGGCCGCCGAGACCATCACGGAAGCGGAAGTGACCGCCCTGCTGGGCTGGACTGAACGCGAAACGTATTTCGCGCTGCATCACGCGCTGGTGGCCGAGGATGTTGCCGGCGCGCTAGGTATCGTGCAGCACGTCATCGAGCGTGGGCGCGACCCGGAGCAGTTTCTTGTGGGGTTGTTGGATTTTCTGCGGAGCATGCTGGTGGTGCAGCATGTCAGCAGTCCGGAGACGGTCTTGGAAGAGACTGCCGATTCGCTGCGCGCCTTGCGGGACGCCGCCCAGCACTACTCGCAAGAACAATTGTTGTATTCGATGGACGTCCTGCTGGAAACATTGCCGCGCCTGGCCGCCACCGAAGCCAAGCAGACCGCGCTGGAACTGGCGCTCTTGAAACTGTTGCGCGCGCGGCGGCGCGTCAGTCTGGACAGCATGCTGGAACGACTGCACTCACTCGACGGCGCGGCCATGACGGCGCCGGCGGTGGTGCGCGAGGCACCCGCGGCGTATCAGTCGGCACGGCCCGCAAAACCGGCGGCGCCGGCAGCACCCGCAGCTAGCCCACGCAGCGAGGCCACGCTGGCGAGTTCTTGGAAAACGTTGCTGGCCGGCTTGGCGACGGCCGATGCGAAACTGCATGCGCTGATCGCACCCGTGACGGTAGCCGACGGCGGCCCCGGCACGTTGCGTGTGCTGGTGCCGCACGATGCTGAAATGACGTGGCAGGCGCTTGCACAGAAGAAAACACGCGAACGGCTCATCGCGGAGATCAGCCGGCACGTCAGCCGGCCCATCGCGCTTGATATCGTGCGTGAACAACCGCCCACCACCGCGACCGCGCCACTGACGCGCGACGACTTGATGCAGCAGGCCCACCAGGAGCCGCTCGTGCAAAAGGCGCTCGAGATTTTCGGCGGCGAGATTACTGATGTTCAAGCATAGGGATCACCACGCATGATGACACCTGCCTTACAGCGTACCCACACCTGCGGCGACTTGCGTGAGCGACACATCGGCACGCACGTGATTCTCACCGGCTGGGTCAAGAAGCGGCGCGATCTTGGCCAGTTGATTTTCGTGGACGTCCGCGACCGCTATGGCGTCACCCAAATCGTGTTCGACCCGGCAACCCACAGCGCGACGCACACCGCCGCCAAGGAGTTGCGCGGTGAAGACGTGCTGAGTGCCGCCGGCATGGTGCGCTCGCGCGGCACCCAAGTGAACAAAGACATGCCGACCGGTGCGATTGAGCTGCTGGCCGATACAGTGACCATTCTCAATCACGCCGAGACACCCCCGTTCCCGCTCGATGACACCGAAGAGACGGATGACCTGCGCCTGGCCTATCGCTATCTCGACCTGCGCCGCCCGCATTTGCAGCGCGCGCTGGCAATCCGCCACAAAGTTGCGCTGGCGGTGCGCAATTATCTTGACAGTGCCGGTTTCCTCGAAATCGAGACGCCGATGCTGACCAAATCCACACCGGAAGGCGCGCGTGATTATCTGGTCCCCAGTCGCGTGCATCCGGGCATGTTCTATGCCCTGCCACAATCACCGCAATTGCTCAAACAGTTATTGATGGTGGCCGGCCTGGATCGTTACAGCCAGATCACGCGCTGCTTCCGCGACGAGGACTTGCGCGCCGACCGCCAACCTGAATTCACCCAAATTGACCTTGAAATGTCGTTTGCGACCCACGACGATGTCTTTGCGGTAATCGAGGGCTTGATGGCCACCGCCTTTGTCGCCGCCGGCCTGCGCATCACCGCACCGTTTGTGCGCATGACCCATCAGCACGCCTTGGATTGCTATGGCAGCGACAAGCCGGATCTGCGTTTCGCGCTGCAGATCTGTGACGTGAGTGCCCTGGCCGGCACCATTGATTTTGCCGTGTTTGCCGGCGCACTGCAGGCCAACGGCGTGGTCCGGGCACTGCGCGTGCCGGGTGGCGCGACCTTGTCACGCAAACAGATTGACGACCTGACCGCGGCCGCCACCAAAGTCGGCGCAAAGGGTTTGTTGTCCGTGCGCTGTGACGCCAACGGCGAGCGCAAGTCACCGCTGACAAAACACATGACGCCGGCGTTGTGGCAGGAGTTTGATCGTTGCACCGGCGCGCAACCGGGCGATTGCGTGCTGATCGTGGCGGATGCCGTCACCACGGCGCGCGCGGCCCTCGGCGCCGTGCGCGGCCAACTGGCCCAGGTACTGAACCTGATCACGCCCGGCACGTATGCCTGCGCGTGGGTGACGGATTTCCCGATGTTCTCCTACGACCAGGCCGAACAGCGCCTGGTCAGCGAGCATCATCCGTTTACCGCGCCGGTCCTAGCGGATGTGCCGCTGCTCGAGACGAACCCGCAGGCCGTCCGCGCGTGTTCCTACGACTTGGTCATCAACGGCTATGAGCTCGCCTCCGGCTCGGTGCGCATCCATGATGCACGGGTTCAGGAAAAGGTGTTTCAGTTGCTGCAACTGTCCGCGCAGGAAATCGAGGAACGCTTCGGCTTTTTCATCACTGCGTTGCGCTACGGCGCGCCGCCGCACGCCGGCATTGCCATTGGCCTAGACCGCTTGGTGATGCTGCTGATCGGCGCGACCAGTCTGCGCGACGTGATCGCGTTTCCTAAAACGCAGAAGGCGAGCGACCTTATGAGCGGCGCGCCCGCGACCGTGCGCACTGACCAGTTGCATGATCTGCATATTGCCGTGACTGACGCGCCGTGATACCAGCCACCACCAGCACGTTTCTGACCGCAGCCCGGCGCGCTGGTGGGCTGGGCGCGCTGCTGCTGTGGACGACGGTGCCATGTCCGGCCAGCGTCACGCTCACCAACACGCCGCCGGTTCATTTCACCTCGGTCTGGGCGCTGGCACGCACCCGCGCGATGCCACTCGCCGCGTCCGACGCAATCCCGTTGGTGGTGGCCGCCGATGACGACGAACGGCTCTGGATCGCTGATCAAACCCGGCATGAAATCTGCGCGTACAAGCATTCAGGCACGCGCGCGCAGCGGGTGTCGGTGCCGGCGCGCGGCGTGGTGACCAGCATCTCGTTTGGCGATGACCAGCGCATTTTGTTTGCCTTGCAGCGCGGGACGCTGTCGTTTCCGCTCGGTGAGCTGCGCGTCCATACCGGCCAACATTTGGTCAGCAAGGATTACGGGTTGCTGTACACGCGCACGTATCCGAATTATTGGGACGGCAGCAGTGTCCGCGCGATGGTGGCAAATGCTCAGGCACGCCGTGAATACTGTGCCGTCAGTCCTCCCACCGTGATCGTTCCGCGCATTGCCTGCATCTCCCGGCG
This sequence comes from uncultured bacterium, assembly GCA_964397565.1. Taxonomy (GTDB): domain Bacteria; phylum Auribacterota; class UBA3054; order UBA3054; family JAPLST01; genus JAPLST01. The sequence goes on along the minus strand of CAYNJC010000024.1, from coordinate 10,461 downwards.
CGGCACGGTGTACGTTGCCGTGCCGCTGCTGTCGCTGATCGAGCGCTATGCGTCAAACGGCCGCACCTACACAGCCTTCACTCTGGCGACGGTCAGGCCGCTGGTGCCGTGCAGCCTGATTGTCACGCGCGATGAAGAGCTGGTGCTGGCCGATGCGCTGCGCCATCGCGTCATCGTTATGGATAGTCGCGCCCGCGTGAAAGCCGTGCTGGCCTGCCGCGACGCGCAACGGCTGTTCATCGCGCCGCACTACAAGACCGGCTGGCTCATGCTCGATCCCGCCGCCGAGGAATTGTCACTAGTTGCTCGTGAAGGCCGCATCCTGCAGACGTGTTCGCTGCACGGCATGTCCTTCGCCGCCGCTTTGATGCCCGCGCGCAATACGCTCTGGTTGTTCGACACGCAGCACTGGACATGGCATGACTATGCACCCCATCAGCACTAAACACATGTGGCGTACTGTGCGACGTGGCACGCTGGTCGTGGTAGTGGGCGCCGCGCTCTGGCTGCTGCTGCCGCCGGCATTAAGCGACACGGCCCTGCTGCGCAACGCTTGCGAACGACATCTGGGCCGGCTGTTTAACGCGCGCGTCGAACTCGAACAAGTGAACCTAACGACCTGGAGCGGCGGACCGACCTTCGTATTTTCCGCACTCACGTTCTACAACCTGAGCAACGATGTCATGCTGGCCTACTGCGGCAATTGTCGTCTGCGCGTGGACTTTTGGCCGCTGTTGCTGGGACACATTGTGGCCCGCGACGTCACCATGAGCCGGCTTGATTTTGATCCGCCCACCACCGTCCTGCAAGACTTCTTGGTGCGGCGCGGGTACTTGTCGCAGCCCATTCTTACGCCGCACGCACTGGGCATGCGCGAGACCTTCGGCCTGCGCGCTGTGACCGCCGACGTGCGCGGCGCCCACGGCCGCTATGCCATCACTGCGCACGGCCGTTGCGAGCTGCCCAATCTGCGCCAGGTGCGTTTCACGACCGACGTGCTGTACAATCGCCGCACGCGGCGCACCACCATTATGCAGGCGTCCATCACCGGCGTGCACGTCACCGTGCGCCACATTATTGCGCCGGGCGCTGCACCACGCACGCTGCGCGAGCGCATGCCGTTTAGTTGCTCATTTGCTGGCGCGTTCAGTCCTGATGACGTTGCCGTGAAAACGCTGGTTCTGTCGGGTGCCACGTGGCATGTGCAAGCGCAACTCAGCGTGGATGCCACCAATACCCATTTTCAGATTGACCTGCCGCCGCAATCCCTGCAATGGTCGGGCACGCGCTGGCTGACCCAGGCCGCCAGTGGCTTTGTCCACGATGTCGTCTGCCATATCAGCGGCAGCACGGATCCACACACGCGCACGTTGATGTCGGATGTGCTGCTCAAGGCCCGCGTCGGCTATCTGCACGGCATCGCGTTCAGCAATGTCACCCTCACGGCCGAACTCGACAATGACCGTATCAGTACCCTGACCGCCTTTGGTCACACGTGGGATGGCGTCAGCCACCTCGCTCTAGTTGACAATCTCGCCGCTCGCCAGACGGGCCATGCGGCAGCGACAAATTCCGTCTTGCTGGGCGATTTCATCCTGCAACGCGTCGCGCTGGATCAATTGCTCGCCTGTATCGCGCCCATGCCGGTGCGCTGCGGCGGTACGCTCACCGCCCACGGTTCGTTTGAAATGGATAACATGCGCGTCACCGACTTGCTGACCCGCCGGTTCACGCAGCTCGGCCGTTTTTCCGCCAAGAGTGAGCTGATCATTTCCAATGCCCAGTTCCAGGCTTTCACCGGCGAGCAATGGTTGCTGGCGCCGGATGTGCCGGCGCCCCTGCGTACGATGTTCAGCATGCTCGCCCAGATCAGCGGTGCCGCGCTCAACGTGCCGCTGCTGACCCGCACCCTGCGCGGCCTGTCGCTCAAGGCGCCCCGCACCATTGCGACCCAGTTCGTGCTGCACGACGGCACACTCTCGACCCCCGACTTGCGCGCAACCACACCCTTCGGCGTCATCAGCGCCGCCGGCGTCTGCGATACCAATGGCGTGCTGGACTACATTACCACTGTGCAGCTGGCGCCGGCGCTGGTCGCCCAATATGGCACGCATCCGTTGCTGGGTATGTTCACGCATAACAATCAGATTGAGATCCCGTTGCGGGTGCGTGGCACGCTGGCGCAACCGCACGCCGACTTGCGCCTGACCGACGAACAGCGCACCGAACTTGAAGACCGCCTGACGATGGTCATCACGGCGCACCTGCAACAGCGTCTTGGCGGCGGCGGCACCAATCAAAGCATGTCCGCAGAATCGCAGCAGCTTCAAGAAAGCGTCAAGCGCTTAATCCGACAATTGTTGTAAGCGCATGCTTGATCACATTCGCAACTTTTGCATCATCGCCCATATTGACCACGGCAAGTCAACGCTGGCTGATCGCTTCCTCGAACTGACCCATGCCGTTGCCGCGCGCGACATGGTCGCCCAGACGCTGGACGACATGGATCTCGAACGCGAGCGTGGCATCACCATCAAATGCCATCCCGTCCGGCTCCAGCACACCACGCCCGCGGGTGCCACGTATTTGCTGAATTTGATCGACACACCCGGCCATGTGGATTTTGCGTATGAAGTTTCGCGCAGTCTGGCCGCGTGTGATGGCGCGGTGCTGTTGGTGGATGCCACGCAAGGCGTGCAAGCGCAGACCGTTGCGAACGTGCACCTGGCCCTCGAACACAAATTGGTCGTCATTCCGGTCATCAACAAAATCGATCTGCCCGCCGCCGACATCTCCGGCAGTGTGCAACAAATGGTCGAATTGTTGCACTGCAATCCCGCCGACATCTTGCACATCAGCGGCAAGACCGGCGCCGGTGTGCCCGAGCTCCTGACCACCATCATCCGCCGCGTGCCGCCGCCGCGCACGCCCGAGGATGATGCCTTGCGCTGGCTCGTGTTCGATTCGGAGTACAATGTCTACAAAGGCGTCGTCGTCTATGGCCGCATCTTTAGCGGCACGATCACCAAGGGCGATCGCATTCGGATGATGTTCAGCAACGGGGTCTTTGAAGTCATTGAACTGGGTGTGTTCACCCCGACCTTGAAACCCATTGCCGCGCTCGGCCCGGGCGAAGTCGGGTACCTCACGGCCATCATCCGTGACGCCGCCGATGTGCTGATCGGTGACACGATCACGCATGACGCGGCGCCCGCGCCCGCGCCGCTGCCGGGCTTCAAGCAGTTTCACCCGATGGTCTTCAGCGGCTTTTACCCGGTTGACGCCGGCCAGTATGATGAGTTCAAGAAAGCGCTGGCACGCCTACGCCTTAACGACGCCTCGTTCACGTTCGAGCCGGAAACATCGGCGGCGCTTGGCTTTGGCTTCCGCTGCGGGTTCCTCGGCCTGTTGCACATGGAAATCATTCAGGAACGGCTGGAACGCGAGTTCAACATTGATCTGATCGCCACCGCACCCAGCGTCATCTATCACGTCATGTTCAAGAACGGCGAGATCAAAGACATTGACAATCCGCTGAACTTCCCCGACCTGTCCACGATTGAGGGGATCGACGAGCCGTTTGTCAATGTCCTGGTGATCACGCCGATTGAGCGGATTGGCGCGGTGATGCAGCTCGCGCGCGAGCGGCGCGGCACGATGCAGAGCACCGAATCGCTGGATGCCAAGCGCGTCCTGCTGCATTTCGACATGCCGCTCAATGAGATTATCATCGATTTCTATGACAAGCTCAAGACCATCACCTCGGGCTATGGCAGTATGGACTACGAGGAAAGCGACTATCGGCCCAGCGACTTGGTCAAACTCGACATTTTGCTCAACGGCGAACCAGTGGATGCGTTCTCCATGATTGTCCATCGCGAGCATGCCTATGAACGCGGCCACGTCTTGACGGAACGCTTGAAGAACGTCATTCCGCGCCAGCAATTTGCCGTGGCGATTCAGGCCGCGATTGGCGGGAAGGTCATCGCGCGCGAGACCGTCTCGGCATTGCGCAAGAACGTCATCGCCAAATGTTATGGCGGTGACATCAGCCGCAAACGCAAATTGCTGGAAAAGCAGAAAGAAGGCAAGAAGCGCATGAAACAGATCGGGCGCGTGACCATTCCCCAGAAGGCCTTTCTCGAAGTGCTGCGCTCGGAATAGCGTTCAGGGCAGAAGCAGATGAAGTTGCCACGAAGGCATCCACGCCGCAGGGCGGGACTAGCAGACGCCAGCCAAGACACGAAGAAGCAGCAACTACAGAATTGACGTGTTTGGTTGTCAACGCGCCGCAGGCAGCGGCGGCGCAATTAACCAGGCCTGGCTCTGCGATTTCTTCGCGCCTTCGTGGCTTCGTGGCCATACTTCTGAGGTGTGGCGGGGTTCAGGGTTCGGGATTGCAGAGAAAAACGGTTTTGCCGCAAAACCGTTTTGTACAAAATGAATTGCGGCAATTCATTTTACGGCAGGCGTTCCAGGCGGATGTCCGCAAACTCGGCCGTGGTGGCGATCTGGCCATAGCCCAGATGCGCCACAATAACGGCTGCGCCACTCACCTGATTCGTGAACGTGCGCTCGACCCGCGTCCAGGCATCCCGCTGCGCCATCCAGGCGATATCATATCCCGGCTGCGGCGGCAACCAGACCGTGACGCGCGCGCCCATGCTCTTGCCGGCATCCGGCGCGCCGATGCAACGGGCCGCACTACTCAGGCGATAGACCGCGCCCGAAACCATGTTGATGGCAACATACTGCTTGATGCCCGGCATCGTCGCGTCCGGATTCTCAATCCGCACGCAGTGCGGACTGGTGCTCACGAGATTTGTCTTCTCCGCCGCCGTCCCCCACGTGTCCCAATGCTGCAGGCCGTAGGCAAAGTCACCATTTTGCAGAATGTTCACCGCGCCGGCATGCGGTGCGTACTCATAGATGACCCAGCCGAAACTGTACCGCCCGCACTGCAGACGCCAAAACGCCGGAATGCCCCACCACGTTGCGTACTGAAACCCGCGATAGACGTTCGTCGCATGGTAGCATGTGACATACTGAACATCACCATAGGTGTTCTTCGCCAAATGCCTCACCGATATCTCAGAAACGGACCGCACGCGTTCCTTCAGCGGAATACTCGGCGCAAGTTGCTCATAGAACAGCGCGCGCGCGCGCTCATGCATTGGTATGCGGTTGGGATTGTACGCCACCGCACTAGTGGAGACCGCCACCAATCCGGCGGCAGTGATCTCCTGGGGCGTGCGCGGAAACACGCAGCCAATGTCCGGCCTGCCATAGAACAAGGGCATGCCGAAGCGCGTGTTGTAGCGCGATTCCTCATGCGCGGCATCATACATGAAGTATGCCGTGCCGCCCTGCGGGGTCGCCGTGGCGATGTAGCGAAACATGTCATCGTAGGCCTGGTCCACTTGCAGTCGCACCAAACCTTCTGACGTGTGCTCCACCAGTACGGTGAACAGGCACTGCGCAACCAGCAGCACTGCTACGAGCACGCACACACTCCGGCAACTCCAGCGCCACAGCCACCAGCGTGCTTGCGCGACGCTGCGCCAGAGCATGACCAACGACAGGATCGTTGCCGTCAGCGCGCTGACGAGCGCGGGCAGCAAGTAGCGCGCTTGCAATGATGTCCACGGAGCATATACCAGCGTCAACGCCGCAGCCAGAAGCCAGAAGTACACCGTCCACGCCAGTAATTGACGATGCGGGCCGCGCCGCCACTGCACTGGCTGCGCCGCCGCCATAACCAAGGCTAGCAACCCGCCCCAGACATACGCCGCACATGCTTGGTAATGTTGCACAAGCGCCAGAATGCCTTGGAGCAACCCGGCGGCTGTTGCGGTGTAGGAGCCGGTGCCACCTTGGGTGTACCACGACGGCAGCGCCAGAACACAATGCACCAGCAACGCAAACGCCAAGCCCACGAACATGCTGAGCCACCACGTGCGTTTCAGCGCGCACCACCACGATATCGGCGCCGCCCAGCCCAAGACAAACCAGCCGGCCAGATACGCGCCCAGAAAGGCACCGCCGGTTTCCTTCACCGTAATGGCCAAGAACGCGAACAGCGCCCCCGCAGGCACCAGCAGCAGCCATCTACCGCCGCGACGTGGCGGTGCGAATAACGCGTAATACAACACCCAGCTTACGCCGATCGCGCCGAATAGTATGAAGGGTTCGCACTTGCCCAGCGTGTAGTAATTCTCGGCAAATGAGGGCATGGCCAGTGCGCACAACGCCACAGCTGTGCCGACCCATACGCGTTGGGTCACACGCGCAATCACGACCGCCAACATCAGCATCGTCAGCGTCAGTACCGCGCCACTCTGATACCAGTAATGCGTCAGTGATCGTGTGCCGACACAGGCTGGCAGATACACGAGAAATTCGCCTGGTCGCGCACTCTGCACATCGTTATCAACATTCAGAAACGTCGCCGGCCGCAGCCATTCTATGTCTGGAAATGACCGATAGACATTGGCGCAGTCTAGAATGCACATCCGCCCGTCGCGCAGCACGGGCAAAACCGCCGCGAGTGATGCCAAGGTGACCAGCAGCACTAACGCCGTCATGTGCCAGCGCGGCAATACCCGTGCGTGTGCCTCCTGAAGCTCCGGTGCTTGCATAGTGTTCACTTCTCCGCCACACAAAAAACGGATGTGCCCAGGGGCATCGCTAGCCCCCATCGCACCGCTATATTTTCCCCATGCACGATGCTCAGCAAGGCGCGATTCAGCCAGCCCGGCACAGGCTGCAAATCGGAGTGCGCAGTGCTAACCGTGCCGCACAGTGTCTCCCACATCTTTTGCATCACCGCAATGCCGAACAACCACGGCAAGCGGTAGGTCAGCATCCGCGGACGCAGTCCGGCCGCCACAACCATGGCGCGTACGTCGTGCCGGGTGTACCGCCGCTTGGTTGCCACGGCAACATCGTGCCGGCGGCGCAACCAATTGAACGCGGGCAGGTGTAAGATCAGCACGCCCCCGCTACGCAATCCACGCGCCAGTTTTTTTACTATTGCCAGATCGTCAGCAATCGCGGCATGGTAGAGCACATCCACACTGACGATGACATCATAACGATTCTCGTCCGGCGCCCACGTGTTGAGATCGGCATGCACAACCGCAGCGAAGCCGCGCTGCCGGCAGCATGCCAGCGCTTCGTCAGCATAGTCACAACCAGCAACCGTGCCGTAGTGTTGCAGCTGTGCCAGCAGTCCGCCCGTGCCACAACCCGCATCAAGAATAGCCAGATCCTTCCGCCCGCGCGCCCGCACTATGTCTTCGACCAGATCATGCACGCCGCGATACCACCAATGCTCGTCTTCGAGCGCGTAAATCCTCGCGTATTCACTGGTCTGCATGGGCATCATCCCCCGTATACGCCCGGCGTATCGTGTATTGCGGCTGCTTGTTCATCCCTAAAAAGAGCCGGCCGACATATTCACCCACCGTGCCGATGCACACCAATTGCGCGCCAGAGAAGATGCAGACCACGATGGTCAGCAATGCCCATCCGGGCGGCAACGTCGGCGCGGTCAAGCGTTCATACAACGTATACGCCGCCAGTCCGATGCCCAGCAAAGTAATGACAAGCCCCAGGCCCATTGCGACCCGCAACGGCAGCACGGAAAAATTCGTGAACATGTTCAGCCACAACCGCACCAGTTTGCGCAGCGTGTAGCCCGACTGGCCGTGCGTGCGCGCAGCATGATCGACCTGCACCGCCGTAATCTTGCTGGTTGTGCGCAGGATCAATCCGTCCAAGTACGTAAACGGAAAATCATACTTGACAAGCTCATCCACCAGAAAGCGGGTCAGTAGCTTAAAACTTGACAAGTACAGGCCGGCCGGCTTGCCCAACATGATCGTTGCCACTGCCCCGTTGAAGCGGCTCCCCAGGTTGCGCCACCAGGCGTGCCGCTTCTCGGCGTAAAATGTGTAGACCACATCCGCATCGGTGGCCTGGCCCGCTGCAATCAGTTTCTCAACCTCCGTGATCGGATTCTGAAAATCATCGTCCATGATCACGACCGACGCACCTGTTGTGTGGCGCAATCCGGCCATGACCGCGTTGTGTTCCCCAACATTTTTCGCCAATGAGTAAAACTTGACAATCCGCGGATGGCGTTGATAGGCCTGGCAACACGCTTCCTCTGATGCATCGCCCGGCGAGCAATCATTGACCAACACAATCTCCAATACGTGGCGCGGCCCCAGCACTATAACGAGCTGATCCACCAACGCGCCGATCGTGCCGGCGGCATTATAGACAGGGATAACTATCGAAACAGAGTTTGGCAGTTGCATTGTCATTGCACCACGGCGTTGATCTGCGCCGCGACCGTCTCGATCTGGTCTTGGCGTAGCTCTGGATACATTGGCAAGGAAAGAATTTCCGCCACCGCGCGTTCCGTGACCGGCAGACCGCCGGGTGGCGTCAGCGCGCGATAGGCCGGCTGTTGGTGGACCGCACACGGATAATGGATTGCGCTGCCAATGCCGCGTGCGCGTAATTGCGCCCGCACTGCATCGCGTCGCGCAACCCGCACAACATACAAGTGATACACATGGCAGCGCTCCGCCATTTCTTGCGGCACCGTCACGCCCCGCAACAATTCGCCATAGCGCTGCGCGTGCGCGCGCCGCGCCTCATTCCACCCGCGCAGGTGTGGCAGTTTCACGCGCAGCAGTGCGGCCTGCAGCTCATCCAAGCGCGAGTTCATGCCAGCCACGCTGCTGACATAGCGCTCGTGCCAGCCATATTGCCGCAACAGTTGCACGCGTTCTGCAAGTGCCGCGTCACGCGTCACCACCGCACCGCCATCGCCCAGCGCCCCAAGATTCTTGGTGGGATAAAAACTGAACACCGCCGCCACACCAAAACTGCCGGCCGCGCGTCCTTGGTACGCCGCGCCATGCGCCTGCGCACAATCCTCCACGAGCGCCAGCCCGTGCCGCTGCGCGAGGCCCATCAGCGCATCCATGTCCGCCATTTGCCCGTACAAATGCACCGGCACGATTGCTTTTGTGCGCGCAGTAATTGCCGCTTCCGCTGCGAGTGGATCCATCGTGTAGGACTGCTCGTCAATGTCCACCAAGACCGGCGTGGCGCCCGCCAAAACGATCGCCGCAACAGTTGCCACCGCGGTGTGCGACACCGTCACCACCTCATCGCCCGGGCCGATCTGCAGTGCGCGCAATGCCAGGGTCAGCGCATCCGTCCCGGATGCAACGCCCAGGCAGTGCTCGACGCCAACCCACGCGGCAAATTCTTTTTCAAAGGCGGCCACTTCATCGCCCAAGATGAACCAGCCACTGCGCACCACGCGCTCGAACGCCGCCGCGAGCTCTGCGCGGATGCCCGCGTGCTGGTCAGCCATGTCAAACACCGGGATCATTGCGTGGCCTGGCCCTGTTCCCAATAGTGCGCCCCGTGTGCGCGATAATACGCCAGGGTGTCACGTAATCCTTCAGCCATTGGCACCCGTGCACTCCAGCCAAGAGCCGCTTTGATCTTGCTGAAGTCCGCGTAATAGTCGCCAATGTCTATCACCTTGCGTGCCGCGGGAAACGGGATCAGGCGGAACGTGCCCGCGCCATTCGCCTGAATGACCAGCTTGGCAACCTCCTCGAGCGCATAGACTTCTTCGCTGCCCAAGTTGTACACCTGCCCATTGGCGCGCTCATCCGCGCCGGTCAGCAGCAGGGCATCAACCACATCCGTCACATAATTGAAGTCGCGGCGTTGCCGCCCGTCGCCATACACGTCAATCGGCGCGCCACTCAACACATTCTTCACCCAAATCCCCAGAAACGTCTGGCGTGCGTCTTTCATCCGCATGCCGGGGCCATACGTGTTCGTCAGGCGCAGCGCCGCCGTGCGTATCCCATACACATTATGGTAAAGAATATGATACCATTCCCCCGCCATTTTGTTGATGCCATTGACGTCCACCGGCTGTAACAAGTGCCGCTCATCCACCGGCAGATACTGCGGCTTGCCGTATAATTGGCGCGTGCTGGCGTACACAATCTTGATGCGCGGATTGTGCGCACGACACGTCTCCAAAATTGCGAGTTGTGCCACACAATTGATGCTGACATCCGTAAACGGATCCGTCATGGAATCAATGTGACTGGTCTGGCCCGCCAAGTTAAACAGGTGATCCTGGTTTTGCACCAGATGTTGCATGGCCGCGGCGTTCCGCACATCCGAGATGTTGACCCGCACGCGATCACAAATGTCATGGATGTTGAAGAGATTACCGCCGTATTCAGGGATGAGACTGTCCACCAGCGTCACGTGCGCGCCGGCGTTGACCAGCGCCCGCGCCACGTTCGAACCAATAAAGCCAAGCCCGCCGGTAATCAATACCCGCGCGCCGCTGTACTCGCGTGCATGTCTCCGCTCATGTACCGCCATACATCGTCTCGTTTTATGTTA
>CAYNJC010000023.1:16780-68437 GCA_964397565.1 uncultured bacterium | reverse complement strand
CGCGAGGGCGGCCGCACGGTCGGCGCCGGCCAAGTCACCGAGATCATTGCGTAACCGAACGGGACCGCGCTGACGCGCCACGAGACAGACCATGTCAGACACACAGAAGATACGGATTAAGTTGTGCGCCTACGATCACCGCGTGCTGGATGCTTCGACGTCCGACATTGTCGAGACGGCCAAGAGCACCGGCGCGTTGGTCACGGGGCCGATTCCGCTGCCGACGCGGATCGAGCGTTTTACGGTGAACCGCAGCGTGCACATTGACAAAAAGAGCCGCGAGCAGTTTGAAATGCGGACGCACAAGCGGCTGATTGATATCGTCAATCCGACGGCCAAAACGGTGGAAGGCTTGAAGAAGCTGAATCTGCCAGCCGGCGTTGACATTAAAATCCAGGTGCTCTAAACGCGGCACCGGCATAGGCGAGACGATAATGTTGTTACTGGGACGAAAATTAGGCATGACGCAGTTGTTTCAGGAAGACGGCACGGCCGTTCCTGTGACCGTGATTCAGGCCGGCCCGTGCGTGGTGATGGGCAAGCACATGGCCGCCCAGAATGGCGGGCATGACGCGATCCAGCTCGGCTTCGAGCCGGTCACGGATGCACGCGCGGCAAAGCCGCAGCGCGGGGCCGCCACGAAAGCGGGTTTGGCGCACGCCTTCCGCTTTGTGCGCGAAATGCGGGTTGACCAGACGGACGAGTACCACGTCGGCCAGGAGCTGACGGTCGAACGCTTCAGCGTGGGCCAGATTGTGGATGTGATCGGCGTCTCGAAAGGCAAAGGCTTTCAGGGCGTGATCAAGCGCCACCGGCATCATGGCGGCGCGGCGACGCACGGCTCGATGTTTCATCGCGCGCCGGGCGGTATCGGCGCGAGCTCGTTTCCATCGCGGACGTTGAAGATGCGCGGGATGCCCGGCCACATGGGTGACGTGCGCGTCACGGCCGAGCATCTGAAAGTGGCGGCGATAATTCCGCAGGATCATCTGATCGCGGTGCGCGGGGCGATCCCGGGCGCAACGCACGCGCTGGTGATCGTGCGGCCGTCGGTCAAAGTCAAGCATAAGAAGGCAACGGCATAATCGCGTTGTGCCCGGGGGCGGGCGACGCACAGCGAAGACAGCACAAAAGCTATGGCAACCATACCAAAAATCAACCTGGCAGGCACGCAGATCGGTGACGTCCCCGTCAGTGACGCGCTGGCCTCGTATCCCTGCAATGCGTCCGTCGTGCATGCCGCGGTGGTCGTGCATCAGGCCGCCAAGCGGCGCGGCACGGCCAGCACGCTGACCAAAGGCACGGTGGACGCCACCGGCCGCAAACCCTGGGCGCAAAAGGGCACCGGGCGCGCGCGCGCCGGCTACATCGCCTCGCCGATCTGGCGTGGCGGCGGCGTGGTGTTCGGCCCGCATCCGCATGAGTACAACAAAAAGATCAACCGCAAAGCGAAGCGCAGCGCAATCTACGGCCTGTTGGCCGAGCGCGTGCGTACCGGCGCGGTGCGGATTGTGGATTCATGGCAGATGGACGCGCCCAAGACAAAAGTCATTGCGGCATTGAAACAGACGCTGGGCGCACGCACCCTGTTGTGCCTCGGCTTGGGTGCGCAAAAGAACGCGATGCTGTCGGCGCGCAACGTCGCCAAAGTGAAATATCTGGATGTCAACGCGACCGGCGTGTATGACGTGGTGACGCACGCCACGCTGGTCATCGCGGAAGACGCCTGGCACCAACTTGAAGAGCGATTTGCCGCCGCAGTCGCCAATCCGTCCGCCGACTGAAGGAACCCACGATGAAAGATCCCCACACCATATTATTGAGTCAGATCATCTCGGAAAAAGGCACCGACCTGGCCGCCGAGAATAACCAGTACTTGTTTCGCGTCGCGCGCAGCGCCAACAAGATTGAGGTGGCATACGCGGTCGAGAAAATATTCAATGTGAAAGTCGCGGCAGTGCAGATCATGAACCGGCCCGGCAAGCCGAAACGGCGGGGCGCCTCGGTTGGCATGACGGCGGCGTCGCGGCGCGCCGTGGTGCGGCTGCAGCCTAAGCACAGCATCCAGCTTGCATAACCCGCAGACCCACATTCGCAACGACATGCACAGGAAATTGCTATGGCGATAAAGATCTATAAACCGACTACTCCCAGCCGCCGCTTCATCACCAACATCGACCGCAGCGGTCTGAGCGATGCGCGCCCGCCGCGCGGGTTGCTGGAGAAATTGCAGGCGCATGCCGGGCGTGACGCCTACGGGCATATCACGACACGCCACCAAGGTGGCGGGCACAAGAAAATGTACCGGATTGTCGACTTCAAGCGCGACAAAGACGGCGTGCCCGGCCACATCGCCGGCATCGAGTATGACCCGTACCGCAGCGCGCACATTGCGCGGGTGCACTATCGCGACGGTGAGAAGCGCTACATTATCGCGCCGGAAGGGCTGGTGGTGGGCGCGGTGGTCATCTCCGGCGAGAATGCTGAATTCACGGTCGGCAACGCCTTGCCACTCAGCAAGATTCCGCTGGGGATGCAAGTGCACAATGTGGAACTGGTGCCGGGGTTGGGCGGCAAGCTGGTGCGCTCGGCCGGCTGTGCGGCGACGCTGATGGCACGCGAAGGCAATTACGCCCATCTGCGCATGCCCAGCGGCGAAGTGCGCTTGATACCGGTGCATGCGCGGGCGACGATCGGCACGGTCAGCAACGCCGACCATGCCAAGATCTCGCTGGGCAAAGCCGGGCGCAGTCGCTGGCGCGGCATTCGCCCGGGCGTGCGCGGCGTGGCGATGAACCCCGTCGATCACCCGATGGGCGGCGGCGAAGGCCGTGCCTCCGGCGGGCATCCGACTACCCCGTGGGGCAAGCCTTGCGGTGGCAAGAAGACGCGGACGCGTTCAAAGCGGAGTGACTATATCATTAAAGACCGTCGCAGCACCAAGTGATGGCGGCCTAACCAGTAATGCGCACAACGACGTATGGCACGTTCAATTCGTAAAGGACCATTTGTGGATGCCAAGCTGGCGCTGAAAATCGAGCGCTTGAACCAAGGCAACGAGCGCCGCCCGATCAAGACGTGGTCGCGTCGCTCGATGATCACGCCCGATTTTATCGGTCACACGTTTATGGTGCATGACGGCCGCAAACATGTCACGGTGTTTATCACCGAGAACATGGTCGGGCACAAACTCGGTGAATTTGCGCCGACGCGCCTTTTCCGTGCGCACAGCGGCGACAAGGGCAAGAAGCCCGGCGATAAACCATGACGACTATGACGACAAGGACCTACCCGTATGGAAGCTAAAGCAATTGCCAAACGCATTCGCATGTCCGCGCGCAAAGCGCGCCTGGTGACACGCCTGATTCAAAACCAGCGTGTGCCGCAGGCGTACACGACCTTGAAGGGCTGCCCGCAGAAGGCCGCGCCGCTGGTTGCCACGGTGCTCAAGTCGGCCGTGGCCAATTTGCGCGGCAGCGCGCCGGTCGAGCAAGTGACGGTGACCGAGGCGTTCGTCAATGAAGGCCCGCGCATGAAGCGCTCGGTGAACGCGCCGCGCGGGCGCGCCTTGCCGATCATCAAACGATTTTGTCACATTCATGTCACGGTCAGCGATGGCGCTTGATTTATTACAGCATGTTTGGTATACTTGCGCCCTGATTATGAAGTTTAACAGTGATTGCACGGGAGTGCTTCCTTGGGACAAAAAGTAAATCCAATTGGTTTTCGAGTCGGCCTGACTGGCAACTGGCTCTCGAAGTGGTATGCGCCATCGAAAGACTTCGGCACGCTGCTGATCGAGGACATCAAGGTCCGCGACGCGGTCAAGAAGAAGCTGCAATTCGCGGGCATTTCGCGCGTGCAGATCGAGCGCGTCACCGAGCGCATTCGGGTGACGATCGCGACGGCCCGGCCGGGCTTGGTGATCGGGCGGCGCGGCGACGAGGTCGAGAAGCTCAACGAGATGATCCGCAAGATGACCGGCAAGGAAGTCTACATTGAGATTGAGGAGATCAAGCGCCCGGAGACCGAGGCCCAATTGGTGGCCGAGAACGTGGCGCAACAGCTCGAGAAGCGCGCCAGCTTCAAGCGCGTGATCAAGCGCGCGGCCCAAACGGCGATGGATTTCGGCGCGGACGGCGTGCGCATCATCATCAGCGGACGCTTGGGCGGGACCGAAATCGCGCGGCGCGAGAGCGTGCGGCTGGGCAAACTGCCGTTGCACACCCTGCGCGCGGATATTGATTATGGCTTCGCCGAGTCGCATACGACCTATGGCTCGATTGGCTGCAAGGTCTACATCTGCAAGGGCGAGAAGATGTCATTGAAGGCTAACACAGATAACAGCGCACTGGCGCGCCCGCGCCGCCGCAAAGGCCCGCGCGCCCACGGCGCAGCGTGACGCAAAGGGAATAACGTATGGCACTGCAACCAAAACGAGTCAAGTATCGCAAACAGCAGCGCGGCAACCGCAAGGGCTTTGCCAAAGGCGGCAGTGATGTGTCGTTTGGCGAATACGGCCTGCAAGCCTTGACCCGCGGCTGGGTCACGGCCGTGCAACTGGAAGCGGCGCGGGTGGCGATTACGCGCCACATGAAGCGCCGCGGCAAAGTCTGGATCCGCTGTTTCCCGGACAAGCCCTACACCAAAAAGCCGGCCGAAACCCGCCAGGGTAAAGGCAAAGGCGCGCCGGAAGGCTGGGTGGCGGTGATCAAGCCGGGACGGGTCATGTTCGAACTCGAGGGCGTGCCCGAGTCGCTGGCGCGGGCCGCACTGGTGCTGGCGGCCGCAAAGCTGCCGGTGCACACCCGCTTTGTCTTTCGGCATGTAATATGAAGCAAGGAATGATGCAATCATGAGAACCGCGCGAGAAATACGCAGTGTCGAGGCCGAGCTGTTGGTGGCCGAGGCGCAGCAGTTGCGCAAGACCCTGTTCGAGCTGCGCAACAAAGCCGTGCGTGGCAAGCCCGAGAAGATGCACGAAATGGGGCAGACGCGCCGCGCATTGGCGCGCGTGCTCACCATAATGAATGAGCGCAAACGCGGGATTGTCACGCCTGCGCCCGCGCCGCAAGGATGACTATGAGCAGCACCTCCAGCACACGCAAAGAGCAGGTCGGCACCGTCATCAGCGCCAAGACGCCCAAGACGCTGATTGTGCGCGTTGAGCGCCGCGCGCCCGAGCCGCAGTTCGGCAAGTTAATGAAAAGTACCAAGAACTATCACGTGCATGACGAGCACGGCGCGGCACATGAAGGAGATAGTGTCAGAATTGTTGAGAGCCGGCCGTTAAGCAGGACCAAGCGTTGGCGCCTGGCCGCGGTGGTCGCGCACGCGACGATGCAGGCCGTGCCAGTCGAACCGGTCGGCGCCTAACCACGACTCGCGACGAGCAAGCGAAGGACTATGTTATGATTCAGTTGCGGACAGGATTGGATGTGGCCGATAACACCGGCGCAAAGCGGGTGCAGTGCATCAAAGTGCTGGGCGGCACGCGCCGGCGCTATGCCCACATCGGCGATGTCATTGTGTGCAGCGTCAAGCTGGCGCAGCCGGACAGCACGGTCAAGAAGGGTGAGGTGGTGCGCGGTGTGATTGTGCGCACCAGATTCACGATCATGCGCCCGGACGGCAGCAAGCTGCGTTTTGACAGCAACGCGGTTGTCTTGGTGGACAAGGATTTAAATCCGCGCGGCACCCGCATATTTGGGCCGGTTGCGCGCGAATTGCGCGAAAAGAATTGTATGAAGATTATCTCGCTGGCGCCCGAAGTGGTATAGGAATGATTATGAATATAAAACGCAATGACATGGTAAAAGTGATCGCCGGCAAGGATCGCGGCAAGCAGGGCAAAGTGATCCGCGCGCTGCCCAAGAAATCGCGCTTGCTGGTTGAGGGCGTCAATCTTGTCAAGCGCCACGTCAAGGCCCACGCCAAGAATCAAAAGGGCGGCATTGTTGACAAGGAAATGTCGATCCACGTCTCGAACGTGCAGAAAATTACGTCAACGGAATAAGAGCTGATTCGTTATGGCAACACAACACAAAGAAAAGTTGGGCGGCAAGATGCCGAAAGAGGCCGGCAAGGCCAAAGCGGCAGTCAAAGGCAAAGAAGCGCCGAAAGTGAAAGAGGCGCGCAGCAACGAGCCCGCGCCGCCGAAAGAACCGGCGCGCATGCGCGTACTGTACGAGCAAACCTTGCGCGCGCAGCTCCTCAAAGAGCTGGGCTTGGCCAACGTCAACCAAGCCCCGCGCCTGAGCTATATTGTGGTCAGCATGGGCGTAGGCGAGGCCAAGAAAGACCAGGCCTTTCTGCAGGAAGCGGCCAACGAGCTGGGTATGATCACCGGGCAGAAAGCGATGATCACGCACGCGCGCAAGTCGGTCTCGAACTTTCAATTGCGCGAAGGCATGGCGATCGGCTGCAAAGTGACGTTGCGCGGCGAACGCATGTATGCATTTTTGGAGCGCCTGGTGTGCATCGCGCTGCCGCGCATTCGCGACTTCCGCGGCGTGCCGCTGAAGGCCTTTGACGGGCGCGGCAACTATTCGCTGGGCATCACCGATCAGTTGATTTTCCCGGAAATTGATCCGGACAAAGCCAAGCGCACCCAGGGCATGAACATCGCCTTTGTGACCACGGCGCGCACCGATGAGCAGGGCCGCGCATTGTTGCGCGCGTTCGGCATGCCCTTTATGAGTTTAGCAACGAGCAAGGACGTTCCATGGCAAAAACCAGTTTAGTGGTAAAGCAGCGCCGCACGCCGAAATTTCCGGTGCAGGCCTACAACCGATGCCAGCGCTGCGGCCGGCGCCGTGCCTACTACCGCAAGTTCAAGCTCTGCCGCATTTGTTTGCGTGAGCTGGCCAGCAAGGGCGCGATTCCCGGTGTCATCAAGGCCAGCTGGTAATGGCAGCACGCATGGCTCACGCCACATAAGATCAAGGAGTTTATTACAATGTCAATGTCTGATCCAATTGCTGATCTGCTGACGCGAGTGCGCAATGCGTATCTGGCGCGGCATCGTACAGTGGATGTGCCCACGTCGCGTCTGAAGCTGGAAATCCTGCGGGTCTTGCAGGAAGAGGGCTACATCGGCGGTTATCAGCCGGTGGAGGGCGCCACGCATCCGACGATGCGCGTCTACCTGCGCTATTTCCGGCAGCAGCCGGTCATTCACGAGGTCAAGCGCGTCAGCACGCCGGGCCTGCGCCGGTATCTGAAGGCGGATGAAATTGGCCGGATTCGTGGCGGGCTTGGCATCGCGATTTTGACGACCTCGCAAGGGATCATGACCGACCGTATCGCCCGCAAGAAGCGGGTTGGCGGCGAAGTGGTCGCCGAGGTATGGTAATCGTGCGCAGCGCGCGCGTTATAGCGATAAGGAACACACGCAATGTCCCGAATTGGTAAAAAAGCAGTGCAGATTCCGAGTGGCGTCACCGTCACCATCAATGGCGAGGTCGTCAATGCGCAAGGCGCGCAAGGCGCCATGGCGATGACGCTGCCAAAACGCGTGCACGCGGCGATTGAGCACGGCACGCTGGTGGTGCGCCGCAACGGCGACAGCAAGCCCGAGCGCGAGCAACACGGCACGGCCCGCAGCAAACTACAGAATCTGATGATGGGCGTTTCGCAAGGCTATCACAAAGTGCTCGAAATCGAGGGCGTCGGCTATCGCGCCCAAGTGCAGGGCAGCTTGCTGAGCATCGCCTTGGGCGGCATCAAGCCGGCCCTGTTTAGCGTGCCGAGCGACTTGAAGATTACGGTAGAGAACAACACCAAGATCACGATTCGCGGTGTCAGTAAAGAACACGTGGGCGAAGCCGCGGCGGAAATTCGCAAGTTCTACCCGCCCGAGCCCTACAAGGGCAAAGGCATTCATTATGAAGGCGAACACATCCGCCGCAAGGCCGGCAAGACGGCTGCAGCCTAACGCACCCAGCGCATTGGAAAGGAAACCACGACCATGAGTGTACATGTACGACGCAAGAAGTTGACCGCGCGCACGCGCCGCCAGCGGCGCATTCGCAATCGCGTTGCCGGCACACCGGCGCGGCCGCGCCTGAATGTGTTTTGCAGCCTGAAATACATTTATGCGCAGGTGATTGACGACAGTTGCGGCGTGGTCTTGGCCAGTGCCACCAGCTTGGGCAAGGCATTTGCCGCCGCGGGTGGCCGCGCCAATGTGGCGGCGGCCAAGGCGGTCGGCGCGTTGGTGGCCGAGGCGGCCAAGAAAGTAAATGTCAGCGCGGTTGTGTTTGACCGGGCCGGCTATCGATATCACGGGCGCATCAAAGCGTTG
The DNA here is from genome assembly GCA_964397565.1 of uncultured bacterium. Classification (GTDB taxonomy): domain Bacteria; phylum Auribacterota; class UBA3054; order UBA3054; family JAPLST01; genus JAPLST01. The sequence continues at coordinate 60,132 of CAYNJC010000023.1, read as the reverse complement.
GCGGAAGCCGCGCGCGCCGCGGGATTGCAATTCTAACATGCTTGTTTTGGAGTAATGCAGTGGCTCATTACACAGACGAAAACGCGTCCGATCTGATCGAAAAAGTGGTGGCGGTGAATCGCACCGCGAAAGTGGTCAAAGGCGGCCGGCGCTTCGGCTTCTCCGCGCTGGTGGTGGTTGGCGACGGCAAGGGCCGCGTTGGGCTCGGCTATGGCAAAGCGAATGAAGTGGCGGATGCGATCGCCAAGTCGTTGGCGGATGGCCGGCGGCAGCTCGAAGAGGTCTGCTTGTATCGCACGACCATTCCCTTTGCCGTTGAAGGCAAATTCAAGGGTGGCAGAGTGATGTTGAAGCCCGCCACGTCGGGGACCGGGATCATCGCCGGCGGCGCGGTGCGCGCCGTGCTCGAGGTGGCCGGCATTCGTGACGTGCTGAGCAAGAGCTTGGGATCGAGCAATCCGATTAACGTGGCCAAAGCGACGATGACGGCGCTGCGCATGCTGATGGATCATGCCACCGCGTTTACGCGGCGCGGCCTGAAGTATCAGCCGCGCGCGACGGCCGTGGCGGTGCGCGAAGATGTTGCCGCGGCGGTTGCGGCGGCGAACGCAGCGGCGACGGACGAGAATTAACACCAGCAGTATGAGAAACGACTATGCATGTGCATGAACTGAAACCACCGGCAGGCGCACGCCACCGCACCAAGCGGTTGGGCTGCGGCATTGGCTCGGGCCATGGCAAGACCAGCGGGCGCGGGCACAAAGGCCAGAAGGCGCGGGCAGGCGGGTCTGTCCGGCCAGGCTTCGAGGGCGGCCAGACGCCGCTGTACCGGCGTTTGCCGCGGCGCGGCTTCAATAACGCGCGCTTTGCCGAAGTGTTTGACATCATCAATGTGGGCGATCTGAGCGGCTTCACCCCCGGCACGACGGTCACCCGGGCCGAGCTGATCAAGGCCGGCTTGCTGCACGGCACGCGCGGCGCCAAATTGAAGGTGCTGGGCGACGGCACGGTGACGGTGGCGCTGACGGTTGTGGCCGACACGTTCAGCAAGAGCGCCGCGCAAAAAATCACCGCTGCGGGCGGGGCCTGCACGCCGGCCGAAAAAATGGCCAGGAAGAAAGGCGCGGCCACGCCGGCCGCGTCCTAACCGCAACGACGATTACGAGCCATGCTGAGGACGATCATAAATATGTTTCGGATTCGCGAGCTGCGCGAACGTATGTTGTTTACGTTCGGGTTGCTGGCGGTGTATCGCATTGGCTCGTATATTCCCACCCCGGGTATTGACCCGTTACGGCTGAAAGAGCGCGCCGATCTGCTGAGCGGCGGGCTGCTGAACGTGATGGACTTGTTCACCGGCGGCAATCTGCAGAATGTCACGATTTTCGCGCTGGGGGTCATGCCCTATATTTCCGCCTCGATCATTCTGCAGTTGATGACCAGCGTCGTGCCCTCGCTTGAACGCCTCTCGCGCGAAGGCGAGGCCGGCCGCCGCAAGATCAACCAATACACGCGTTACGGCACGATCTTGGTCTGCATCATTCAGGCGGTCATGCTGGGCCGCTCGTTGTGGCAGGCCGATGTCTGCATGATCGCCAATCCGATCGCGCTGATTTTTATCGTCACCCTGACGCAGACCGCCGGTACCACTTTTACCATGTGGCTCGGCGAGCAGATCACCTCGCGCGGTATTGGCAACGGGATCTCCCTGATCATCACGGCCGGCATTGTCTCGCGCATGCCCAACGCGCTGCAGTACATGTGGCAAATCTACAAGCCGGGCGGCGATGAGACACGGCACGTGTATGAGGCCGTCATTCTGCTGCTGATGTTTGTGGCGGTGGTTGCCGGTGTCATCTTCGTCGTGCAAGGCCAGCGCCGGATTCCGGTTCAGTACGCCAAGCGGGTTGCCTCCGGCGGGCGCGTTTTCGGCGGCCATTCGACCTACATTCCGCTGCGCGTCAACCAAGCCGGCGTGATTCCGATTATCTTTGCGCAGTCCATTTTGATTGTGCCCGGCGCCATTGCGAAATATCTGCCAGACTCGTTGGGCATGGTGAAAAATGTGCTGGAGTATTTTTCGGGGGGCAACGGCTACATCGGGCTCTACGCCCTGGCGATCATTCTGTTCTGCTTCTTTTACACGGCGATCACGTTCAACCCGGTCCAAATCGCGGATGATTTCAAGAAGAGCGGCGCGTTCGTCCCCGGCATTCGCCCGGGCAAGCCCACCGCCGACTTCCTTGAGCACACGATGGTACGCATCACCGTGGTGGGCGCGCTGTTCCTGGCGATCATTGCGGTCGTGCCGATGGTGGTCGCCAATCAACTCAAGATTCCGTATCTGATTGCCAGCTTTCTGGGCGGCACCGGCTTGCTGATTGTCGTCGGCGTGCTGCTCGACACCATGCAACAAGTCGAGGCGCACTTGCTGATGCGGCACTACGATGGCTTCATGAAAGAAGGCCATCTGCGGGGGAGATACTGATGCGCGTGATCCTGCTGGGCCCGCCGGGCGCGGGCAAAGGCACCCAGGCTGTCAGCATCGCCGAGAAAGCGGGCATTCCGCATATCTCGACCGGCGACATGTTCCGCACCGCGCTCAAGCACGGCACCGCGCTCGGCGTGGAAGCCAAGAAGTATATGGATGCCGGTGAATTAGTGCCGGATGATGTCGTGGTGGCGATGGTGCGCGAGCGGATTCAAAAACCGGATTGCGTCAAGGGCTTCCTGCTGGACGGCTTTCCGCGCACGATTGTGCAGGCCGAGAAATTGGATGAAATGCTGACGGCCGCAGGCTTTACCATAGACCGGGTGCTCAACCTGGAGTGCTCGGCCGCGACCGTTTTGAAGCGCTTGACGGGCCGGCGCGTGTGCAAGGCCTGTGGCGCAATTTTCCACATCACGAATATGCCGCCGAAGCAAGCGGGCGCCTGCGACGCCTGCAACGGCGTGTTATACCAACGCGACGACGATACGGAAGACACAATCCTCAACCGTTTGGAGGTGTACAACCGCCAGACGGCCGGCTTGATCGACTACTATCGCCGCCGAGCTCTTTTGACAGACATTAATGCGGATGTGCCGCGCGAGGAAACCCTTGCGCAGATGATGGTGTTGATCCGCGCCTAGCGCCATGAGCGCGTGCCGCCAGAAGATCCCGGTGAAGACGCCCGATGAGCTGGCGCGCATGCGGGACGCCTGCCGGATTGTGGCCGACACGACCCAGGCAGTGCTGCGGCTGGCGCGCCCGGGCGTGACGACCGGCGCACTGGACGCCTGCGCCGCGCGTGTGATCAGTGCCGCGGGTGCGACGCCGACGTTCAAGGGCTACCGCGGCTTTCCGGGCTGCATCTGCGTCTCGATCAACGAGGAGTTGATCCACGGCATTCCCGGGCCGCGCGTGATCCGCACCGGTGACATCGTCAGCGTCGACATCGGCGTGACGTATCGCGGGATGATCGGCGACATGGCGCGCACCGTCTGCATCGGCGCCGTGCCGGGCGATGTTGCCGCGCTGGTGGCCGGGGCGCGCGAAGCGCTGGCGGCGGCCTGCCGGATATTGCGGGCAGGCATCCAGGTCGGCGATCTGTCGCACGCGCTGCAGTGCTTCGCCGACACGCACGGCTACGGCATCGTGCGTGATTATGTCGGGCATGGCGTGGGCGCCGCGCTGCACGAGCCGCCGCAGATTCCGAATTTTGGCGCGCGCGGGAGCGGGATGGTGATTCCCGCCGGCGCGACCCTGGCGATTGAGCCGATGTTCACGCTCGGTGACTATCGCGTGCGCGTCCTGAGCGACAAATGGACGGTCGTCACCCATGACGGCTCGCCCTGCGCCCATTATGAAAATACCGTGCTGGTCACGGAAGGCGGCTGCGAAGTGCTGACCGTCGACCCCGCATGACCGGGGCGTGACCTGTAGAGACAACGAGTTAAACAGCTGGATTGAGTGACCGAATGAAAGTACGATCGTCAGTAAAACGACTGTGTGAGAAATGCCGGATCGTGCGCCGCAAAGGCGTGATCCGTGTAATTTGCACGAACCCGCGCCACAAACAGCGCCAGGGCTGATGCCCTGCAACCACAGCAAGGTGATGTATGCCACGTATTGTTGGAGTAGATATTCCGCCCCAGAAGCGCGTTGACGCGTCGCTGCAGTATATTTATGGCGTGGGCCTGACCACGGCCATGAAGGTGCTGGCGGCCACCGCCATCGAACCGGGCCGGCGCGCCCACAGTTTGACCGATGATGAGATCAAGCGCATTGCCCAAGCCCTGCAGCAGTTTCTGATCGAGGGTGACTTGCGCCGCGACGTGCAGCAGAACGTCAAGCGCCTGATCGCGATCAACTGCTATCGTGGCTCGCGCCATCGCAAAGGCCTGCCGGTCCGCGGCCAGCGCACGCGCACCAATGCGCGCACACGCAAGGGGCCGAAACGCCTGCCGGCCGTCAAGAAGAAAATAGAAGCGAGCAAATAACGCGGCGCGGCGCCTGGAGGCGCCACCCGCTCGATGCATGTAAGGAGCATACCGCATGGCAACCAAAACCGCAGCAACAACGCCGGCGCAACCCGGCAAACGCGTCAAACGCAAAGTGACGAAGAACGTGCCCCAGGGCGTCGCCCACATTCAGGCCACGTTCAATAACACGATCGTCACGATCACCGACCGGCGCGGCAACGTTATCGCGTGGTGCTCGGCCGGTATTCTGCAATATTCCGGCGCGCGCAAATCGACCGCGTTTGTCGCGGCGCGGGTGGCCGAAGAAGCCGCCAAGGCGGCGATGCAGCACGGCATGCGCGAGGTCGAAGTGCACGTGAAAGGCCCGGGCTCGGGCCGTGAATCCGCCATTCGCGCGCTGGAAAGCGCCGGCTTGGCCGTCAGTTGCATCAGCGACGTGACGCCCGTGCCGCATAATGGTTGCCGCCCGCGCAAACAGCGCCGGGTCTAGGCCGCTTTGTTCTTGAGATGACTTGTAATCCACAGCATATGATGTGATCTATGGCCAAGTATGTAGGACCTGCCTGTAAGTTGTGCCGCGCGGAGGGAATCAAACTCTTTCTGAAAGGCACACGTTGTTTCACGCCCAAGTGCGGTTTTGAACGCCGCCCGAATAATCCCGGCATGCATGGCCGGCAACGTCAAAAGCCGACCGAGTACGGCACGCAGTTGCGCGAGAAGCAGAAGATCCGCCGGATTTATGGCGTGCTCGAACGCCAGTTCCGGATATATTTTGCCCGCGCGGCGCGCGCCAAGGGCGTCACCGGCGAGATCCTGATGTCGCTGCTGGAAGCGCGGCTGGACAATGTCGTCCACCGGGCTGGGTTCGCGCCGTCACGCAAAATGGCGCGCCAATTGGTGAATCACGGGCTGGTCGCGATCAACGGCAAGAAAGTCACGATTCCCTCCTGCCAGGTGCGGCTGGGCGAGGTGATCACGCCCTACAACGAAAAAGGCCGGACCAAGATCGGCGCCGAAGTGCAGGTCAACGAGGCCTATGTGCCACCCGAATGGATCGCGGTGGACAAGCCCACGCTGGCGGCGACCATCGCCCGCATGCCGCAGCGCGCCGACGTCAATCTGCCGATTAATGAATCCTTGGTGGTCGAGCTGTACTCGAAGTAAGCACAGGTAGCAACCATTTTACCCGGTGAATAGATATGTCTCTGCAATTGAAATTTGAAATGCCCAAGGGCGTCATGGTTGACGTCGCGACGAAAACGGCCACCTATGCCAAGCTGACCGCCGAACCATTTGAGGCCGGCTTTGGTCACACGATTGGCAATGCCCTTCGGCGCGTGATGCTGTCGTCGCTCGAGGGCGCCGCCATCACGACCGTGAACATTGACGGCATCTCGCACGAATTCACCACCATCGAGGGTGTGTTCGAGGATGTCACCCACGTCGTGCTGAATCTGAAGAAGGTCCTGTTGCACGTCGCCAGCCGCAAGCCCTTTGAATGCCAACTCAAAGCCAAAGGCCCGTGCGACGTGACGGCCAGCATGATTCACCTGCCCAGCGGCGTCGAGATTCTCAATCCCGAGCACAAGATTTGCACGTTGACCGCCAAAAAGAATTTGCAGATGGAATTGAGTGTCGAGGTTGGCCGTGGCTATCGCCCGTCCGAACTCAACAAGGGCGCGCATCTCTCGATCGGCACGATTCCGATTGACTCGCTCTTCTCGCCGGTCAGCAAAGTGAAATACGCGGTCGAGGCCGCGCGCGTCGGGATGAAGACCGACTATGACCGCCTGGTCTTCGAAGTCTGGACGGATGGCCGCGTCGATCCCGTCGCTGCCACAGTGCAGTCCGCGCAGTTGCTGCTCGACCATGTCCAACTTTACCGCAACGCCGGCGAGCCGATGTATCTGCAGGCCGCCCCCGAAGCGCCGGCCGAGCCGACTGCGGAAGCCACCGCCGAAGATGAAAAAATCGCGGCAACGGACAGCGCCCGCCTCGAAGAACTCGGCTTCTCGAAGCGGATTGCCAACACCTTGGTCAAGGCCAAGCTCACCTCGCTGGCCCAAATCACACAATTGGCCGAACGCGAAGTGATGGAGCTGCGCAACTTTGGTGAAAAGGCGGTCGAGGAAGTCAAGGATGTCCTCAAGAAGCACGGGTTGGAGCTCAAGCGCGAACCAGCCTCGGAATCCGACATGGCCGAGCTCATGAAAAAGAGCATCAAACGCAAAAAGTAATCGCTTGTCAGCAAGGAACTAATACGTTATGCGTCATCGCAAGAACACAGACAAACTCGGGCGCAAGTCCGACCACCGCGCCGCGACCTTATCCAATCTGGTGACCAGCTTGATCAAAGCCGAGCGGGTTACCACAACCGAGCGGCTGGCGCGCTCCGCCCAACGCTTCGCCGAGAAGATGATCACGCTGGCCAAGCGCAACACGCTCTACGCACGCCGCCGGGCGATTGCGTTCATGCGGGCGAGCGGGCCTGGCGCCAAAATTGCCGTGCACAAATTGTTTGACGAACTCGGCCCGCGCTATGCCGAGCGGCAGGGCGGCTACACCCGGATTGTCAAACTGGGCATGCGCCGCGGTGATGCCGCGCCGATTGCCGTGCTGGAATTTGTCGGTGCACAGATTGCCGTCCGGACACGCAAGAAAAAGGTTGCGGAAGATGCGCTGGATGTCGAGACCAAAGTCGCGGGCGACGTGAGCGCCGCGTCCGCGCCCGCGGCGGATCCGGAAAAGGCCGTAAAGACACCGCCGGCAGCGGCGGCCAAGCCGGCCAAAGCGGTGCAGGAAGCCAAACCCGCGAGACCGGTCGCGCCCAAGACCACCGCCAAACCAGCCAAGGAGCAGCCGAAAGACCGCAAGGGTGGCTTTGGTCGTTTCATTAAGGGATTTTTTAAACACGGCGACAAGTAATCGCCAAACACCGGACCTGGTGCAGCTATGCCCTACGCAATTATTGAGACAGGTGACAAACAGTTCCGCGTGGAACAAGGTATGACCTTGGACATTCCGTGCGTTGAGACGGAGGCCGGCGCGGCCCTGACGTTTGAGCGCGTGCTGTTGTGTTCTGACGACACCACCGTGCGCGTCGGCACGCCCACCGTGCCGAATGCCGCAGTCAAGGCGACAGTGGTCGGCCCGACTCAGGGCAAGAAACAAGTTGTCTTCAAAATGCGGCGCCGCAAAGCGTCGATGCGCAAGACCGGCCATCGCCAAGACTACACCGCCGTGCATATTGACGAATTGGTCTTGCCTGCGTAATGGCTGGCCACGAAGGCACGAAGACAAGGAAACATTTAACGCTGCTTATTACATTGTTTCGCTGCGAAAGATTTTACTGAACACTGCAAACAGGACACACCCATGGCACATAAGAAAGGATTAGGCAGTTCCAAGAACGGCCGTGACAGCAATGCGCAACGGCTGGGCGTCAAGATGTTTGGCGGACAAGTCGTGAATGGCGGCGCCATTCTCGTGCGCCAGCGCGGCACGCGCTTCAAAGCCGGCGTGAATGTCATGCGCGGCAAGGATGACACGCTCTTCGCCCGCAGCGCCGGCGTGGTCACGTTCGTCAGCAAACGCAACGGCATCTACGTCAGCATAACGCCGCCACCGGCACCACCGACGGCCTGACGACTTCCGTCGGCAGACTGCGCCGGGCACACCGCACGGCGGGGTGTCTGCTGCCACCATATTCGTTTCCGCGCGGCCGCTTGGCCGCGCTTTTTTCTGCCAGCAAGGCACGCAGAAAACATATCACGAAAACGCGCCAGCAGAACTGGCGAACATTGACGGATGCTGAAAGAGAGTGGGAGCGACCTCCGTGTCGCGAATCTGCTGCATACACTGCAATCGCCGCACGGAGGCGGCTCCCACATTCATTGCACGCAGAGACCCCCACGACCTCGCGCCGCAGCTGCATGCCACGGCGGGTGTGCGCCGGCCGGCTATTTCCGCGCAGCGGCGATGCGGGTGGCCATGCGCCGGCGCTTTCTTGCGCCCAGGTTAGCCAAACAGTTGAACATCGTGGTCGCCAAGGTGTCATTGATGGTCTGCTGCAGCTTTTTGAGTTTGGTATGCAACGGGCAGATGCACATCCGGCCGCAGCCCGACGGCTTTTGCAAGCAGACATTAAGCATCAAAGCAGTGTCATCCACCGCGCGAATCACTTCGGCAACGCTCAACTGCTCGGGTGGTCGGGCGAGACGCAAGCCGCCGGTGCAACCGCGCAGACTTTGCACCATGCCGCTCTGCACGAGCAAGCGCACAATGACGCGCAGAAAGCGGTAGGGGATCTCCATGTCGCGCGCCAGATCCGTGGATGATATCCACTGCTGGCTGCGCATATTGCAGGTCAGGTACTCAATGACGCGAATGGCGTAATCTGCTTTTCTTGTGATCATGTAATGATTATACCACAACTGTGAGTTCTGGCGCGTGCGTGTCAACGAAAGCGGCTGGAAGCCGCTTCTACGATAAACACGACTTACTAATGAATACGCTTTCTACGTTGCAGCGTCCTTGTAGCCGCCCGCGGTGAGGGCGGCTTCTGCAGCCGCGGTTAGCGCCCGCGGCCACAATTGGCATGACACCTAGTAAGCGCATTCATTAGTAAAGTGACTTGCATGCGCCGCTGGCGGGATCATTGATAAATAAGATTGTGCAACAACACGCCGCCCACTCCTTCAATCTTTGCTGCCACCGAGTCAAGCACGGTGGGCAGCCGGAAGCATATAACTCTTCACTGCGCTGTTTCTCTTCGTGCCAGCGCCAGCAGCAGGCCGGCGCAGGCCAGCCCGGCCGGTTCCGGAGTTGTGGTCGCCGTCGCCTGTGGCACGGTGCCGTCGGTTTTATAGGCGATGCTCAAGCCGCTGCCGCAATACGGGTATATTTTGAAATAGAGAACGTAATTGGGGGCCAAACCACTAAAGGTACACTCGTGAACACCCGGCGCGACATTCTTCGCATCGGTCCCGTCAGCAACCGGCACGTTGTTGACTGGCGCGGGAATAGCAGCATAACTGGTATGGGACGCGCGAATGAGATAGCCATCCGGCAGCGGCGTGCCAGTGGCATCAGTCCATGTATCGAGGATCTGGGAACTGTCTACGGCCGTGGCGGAAAAAGCCGTTGGATAATTGGCCGGCGCCAGCGTGTCGTTATTGAAATAGGTGTCGCCCAACGACACCATGCCGTTCAAGGTGTAGACGCCACCTGCCAGTGAGCCGGCCGCGCTGGCAGTATCGGACAAATAGATGTCATAGTCGCCGCCGCTCATGTCTGCGGCACGGGCTGCCAAGCAGAGAAGCAGCACTGCCAGTGCCGGCCAGGCGCTCTGTTTGCGCAGGTGAGAGAATGTATTCATGAGAGACCTCCCGCATCACGGTGGATATTCGTTAAGTGTCCATGCTTATTGACTTGAACATGGCAGTCAAATTCACGCAAGAATTGTCCTCGGCGCTGAGGTTCATTCTGGGATTTCGAGATTGGTACCCATCTTTTCCACTTCAAAATGAAAGTCTATTTCAATCATGGTAGCGTCAGAGCCGTACGTATCTGCTGGATTTGCCCCAGCTCGAAACACACGGCCGATTAAGATGGCGGATTCCTTGAGGCCGGTTCCCGGAATGATCGGCAGGACGTCGAGGGCGTGGGTGTAGGTTGCTGCTGGAACTGCGTTTGTACTGAGAATCGTTGTGCTGGTTGTGCTTGAATATTGTTGACCAATCCACTTAACCTGATACTCAAGCCCCCAAACAACATTACCACCGCCAGCATACTTGGTGGTCCAATGGATATGCGGGCGCAACGCCGTGCCTTGCTTATACGTATGCGGGATTTGACAGGTGAAATTCAGTGATTCGGTCTTGGTTTTGTCAAAATCATACAAGTATAAGCCAGAGGTGCCGAGCTGCTTGTAGCCGGGATACAAACTACTGTTGGCGACATCGAGCGGGACGCGGATATCGTCCCAGACCGGCGTGGTCAGCAGCGGTGCGCCGGTCATGACAATGACATTGGTCGCGCCGCCGTAAATTGCAGCCCAGTTGGTCAGCACAATTTTCTGGGTTTGGTTGTTCATCACATATGCCGCGCTGGTGATTTTGCTGTTGGGGCTGAGCGCAGTCATGTCGCCCGTCGCATCGCCCACATACACTTTCAGATAGACAGCAACATCATCGTCAAACATACCCGCCGGCAGTGCCTCCATATTTGCAATGGTGGTATCGCCCAGCGGTACGGAAAAAAAGCCTTTGCTCACATTCAAGGCCACTCTTCCGGTGCCAGTGCCGTAACTTTTCCATACAACGACACTGTCCTTTATCAATTCGAATTGAAAGTATTTCGTTGCATCGACCGCACTGCCGCTTTCATACAATTGCCCTTGATAGGTGAGTTCGCGGGGTCCGGCGAATGCGCTGCTGATCAACAAAACGGCAAACAGGACGGCACTGAGTTTGATGGACATGTTCATGGGAGACTCCTGATTGATGGGTGACCTAACAGAAACTCGCGGATGCCGGCGGCGGCAGGCGTGCATGATGCTACGCAAAAGAGATAGCCGTTGGTACACCATAAGGTTAACGGCGGTTTTTACTGGCCCTTGGATGTCAGTATAGCATTAACGTGCCGCCATGTCAAGTTAAGGAAAAAGAGACCTGAAATACCGATATATGGAAGGCCGTTGTGTCGTGACGCTCAGGCCGCGTGGTTGTACGCCACGCGGGTGCGCCGAGACGGGCGCTTGCGATCCGGCAGGCATGCTGTCGGTAGCGCTGACCAACCTACGCCGAGCACGACTCAGCTATGAAAAGCGGGGCATGGCTCCCGCACGCCACGGTTCAGCTGCGCCGAACGAAGATGGTTGGGAGAGACGTTCAAAGACAAGGCCGCGGCGCGCGCCGTGGAAGATGCTGCAGACCAAGCCGTGCGGCTTGGCCACGCGGCACTTTAGTAATGAGTGCGCGTTCTACTTTACAGCATCCTTGCCGCCCGCGGCGAGGGCGGCTTCTGCAGCCGCGGTCAGCGCCCGCAGCCACAATTGGAATGCCAACAAGTAAGTGCACGCATTGGTTAAATGCTGCATCGCCGTGCTGCTGGCGGCGTGGACGGCTTTATAAAAAAAGAAGCCCCACCGAAGTGGGGCTTCTCGTACGTCGCTTTTGTGGTCAGAAGCTGATCAAGAGATCGCCGCTGATTTCAACGAGTTCCGTATTCACAAGTCAGTTCTCCTCGCGCTGCGGAAACACAACCGGGTTGGTAGGTCCCTCTCCGCGTCACTCAGAACGTGCGATTCGTATCGACCTGGTTTCGTAGTTATGAATCAAAGAACAAAATCAGAGAATCGTGGTCGTTCAGATTCCGCGTTACCCTGCCAACGCAATCCGATGTTTCTACCGCGTGTGGATTAGCTGCATTGGCAATCAACGGGATTGCCGGTTTCTATTGCTGAACACCACGTGGGTCGCTCGCGGCATAATGATACGCTGTCACATCACCTCCTTAACTGCCAACTTAAAAGCAACCTGCGGTGTTTTTGCCTAATCCATGGCTCGTCACCAAACAATCATTTCAAAAGAGCGAACATAGTATAGCAAATAAATATGCGTTTGTCAAGTATTTTCATAATCAGTTCATAAAAACAAAATAAGACATTGCAATGCATATGGTTATGATTTATGCTCAAGGTGCAAAGGCAAACAGGGAATGGCCTGCGGCGGTGGCCGGGGTGGCGACACCCAACGCCGCGCAGGCGGTGGCGCCGATGTCGGCGAAGGTCGCGCGCAGCCCCACGTCGCGCGCGGGCAGCGCGGATGCATACAGCAACACCGGAATGGTCTCGCGCGTGTGATCCGTGCCGGGGAAGGTCGGGTCGAGGCCGTGATCGGCGCAGAGCAGCAGCAGATCGTCGGCGCGCAGGCGCGGCAGCAACGCCGCCAGTTGGGCGTCGAAGGCCTGCAGGCAGTGGGCATAGCCGAGCGGGTCGCGGCGATGGCCGTAGATCATGTCGAACTCGACCAGGTTGACGAAGATCAAGCCGCGCTGAAAAGTGGCCAGTTGTTGGCCAAGCACGGCCATGCCCTCGGTGTTGGACTTGGTGCGCAGTGAGGCGGTGATGCCGCTGCCGGCGAAGATGTCATGGATTTTGCCGATGCCCAGCACGGGCAGGCCGGCGTCGCGAATGCGGGTCAAGTCGTGCGGTTCGGGCGGCACAAGGCTGTAGTCATGACGATTGGCGGTACGCGCAAACGTGGCGACGGTTTCGCCGACAAAGGGGCGGGCGATGACGCGGGCGACCCGCAGCGGGTCAAGCAGCGCCCGCGTCGCGGCGCAGATGTCGTAAAGACGTTGCAGACCGAAATGGGTCTCGTGCGCGGCGATCTGAAAGACGCTGTCGGCCGAGGTGTAGACGATCGGCAGGCCAGTGGCAATGTGCAGTTCGCCGAAACGTTGGATAATCTCGGTGCCGCTGGCGGTTTTGTTATGCAGCCAGCCGGCGACGCCGACGGTCAGTGCCCAGCGCTCCATGAACGCCTGGTCAAAGCCATTGGGGAAGGTCGGGAACGGTTCACGGGTGATGATCCCGACCATTTCCCAGTGACCGGTGGTGGTGTCTTTACCGGCGCTGGCCTCGCGGCAACGCCCGAAGGAGGCGCGCGGCGCGGCCACCGCAGGACAGCTGACAATCTGGCCGGGCGCGATGTTGCCGAGCCCAAGCGCTTGCAGCGTGGGCAGTTGCAGGCCGCCTGGCACGACCCGGCTCATATTGACCAGCGTATTTGCGCCGGCATCGCCATAGGCCGCGGCATCGGGTGCATCGCCGATGCCGACCGAGTCGAGCACAATGATAATCACGCGGGTCATGGTGTCAATGATAGCGCACCTGGCGTAGAAATGCAAGCTGCGACCAGATGCCGTTCACGTGCCGGGCGCGAAAATTACTAAAGCGGCCATGGGCCGCATTCAGGGAGTGCATTCACACGGATGAAGCAGTTGGCGTTGGCGCTTTAGCATGGATGGTGTTCTGCTGCACCAGCTGAAGCTTGTAGTCCAACTACGCCAAGTGGGAGTGTGCGCGTGGGCGTGATGATTTGCAGCCAAACAGATCACGGTGCGACGCTGCCAATCTGCTTCATCGGCGGACAAAATCGCGGTCGCAGCATCTGCGGCAGATTCGCGGCACGTCAAAATTGTTGAATGTGTGACGATATGCTATAATTAAACGTCAACAGGAACAATGACTATGGACGCACCGAACAAGCCACAGACGCTGCCATCGCTGACAGAGGTTATCCGCGCTGGTGGTGTGCATTATGAGATCAAAGGTGTCAGCAAGGGCACGGTGCTGCGCGCCGCATTGGATACCCTGCGCTTGCCGGCGGAGATTGACACGAGCTTTCTCCTGAATGTGCTGCTGGCGCGCGAAGAATTGGCGTCGACGGCGGTGGGCGGTGGCATCGCCATTCCGCACGTGCGCAATCCGATGGCTGTGACGCTGACGCACTCGATGGTTGCCCTGTGTTTTCTGGAGCATCCGGTGGATTATGGCGCGCTGGACGGTGTGCCGGTATGCTGTCTGTTTTTGGTGATCAGCCCGGACGTGCGCACGCATTTGCACTTGCTGTCGCGGATTGCGCTGGTGCTGCGCGACGAACAGATCAAGGCAATGCTTGCGCGGCGCGGCACGCGCGACGAGTTGCTGCAGCGGATCGAACAGCTCGAACGCGTGATTCCCGTCAGGTAGCCCGGGAAGACCGGCAAGAGCAAGGAGGACGTACAGCCGGAAATCCCCGACCCTCTTTACGAACGCGGGATTGCTGCGGAGACGCCAGAATCAGGGGCAGCCGGCGCCGGCGCGCCGGCCAGCAGTTCGGCGACACGCCAGTCGAGCGGGGTTGTAATTTTGATATTCTCCGGGTTGCTTTCGACAATCCGAATGGTGCCGCCATCCAATTCGAAAATCTGACAATCGTCGGTGATGGCGCTGACATCCTGCGTGTGACACCAAAGGCGCTCATAGGCGGTGACAAAGGCGCGAAAACGAAAGACTTGCGGCGTGGCCGCGGCCCACAGTGTGGTGCGATCCAGGGTCGCCTTGACGCAGCGCGTGGCATTGACGCTTTTGATCGTTGGAATGACCGGTGTGGCAACCAGCGCACCACCCATCTGCAGCGCGGTGTCGAGCGCGGCGTGGATAACGGCCGGGGTGACAAAGGGGCGCGCGCCGTCGTGTACGGCAACCAGGTCGGGCGTGCCATCCACCGCCTGTAGTGCGTGCCAGACGGAATGCACGCGGGTGGCGCCACCGGCGATGACCCGCACCCGCCGCGCCCACCCCGGCGCTTTGGCCAGCAGTGCGGTGACCTCCGCCTCGCTGCCGGGTTGCACGGCGACAATGATCTGCTGAAAGGCCTCAACGCCGGCAAGGGTGCCCAACGTGCGCAGCAACACCGGCACGCCGGCCAGCGGCGTCAGTAATTTTGAAAACCCCATGCGCTGGGATGTGCCGGCGGCGGGAATGAGTGCGACCGCGGTCATGCCAACTGTGGCAGTTCCGGCTGGCCCGTCGTGGTCGCGCCCGCCGCGGGTGCGGTGGCGGCTTGGGCCGACACGCTAAAGCGACAGCCAGCATCGAGCAATGCGGCGAACAACGCCGCCACATCAGGCGGCGCCGCGGGATCGATGGCCAGCGGCAAGCAGCCACAATCAAAAAAGCGCTGCAGCGTCTGAAACTGCTGCACCACTTGGGCGGGTTGGCTGCTGGCTTCCACGCAGATTTCCACGGGCCGGTAGGCCGGGATGATTGGTTCGAGCGCATCCGGATGCAACGCCAAGAAGCCAAACAATTCGGGGAACAAGCTTTGGTCGACCGCCGCCAGCCGCTTGCCGCACGCCAACGGTTCGCCCACCACCAGCCGGGTCTGCACGCCGTCATGCTGCGTGGCGTGTTGCACACTCGCGTGCAGCGCGCCCAACAGCACGCGCAAGCAGGCGCGGCTTTCCCCGCGGTCAAAGATGCCGGCGCCGGTCAGAATCGCAATTGCGCTGTCCAAACCGGCGATATCCAGGGCGGCATGCTGCGCCGTACCGGCCGTGCTGCCGGACTGCGTGCGCAAATACAGTGCGCGTTGATGGCAGGCCTGCACCGCCAGTTCGAGCGCGCGATACAATTCCTCAATGACGCCGTCGAGGTCGCGTTGCCGCGCGCGATACACAGCCTGTGGCAGATTGAGGGTGCAGTGGCTGTGCCAGGTGTGCAACGCCGGCTGTGCCGACCACGCGACGCCCCAGCCACGCTGATGCAGGGCCAGCAAGGCGGCGAGCAGCACGGCCCGTTCGGTGGGTAGACCCTGCAGTTGAAAGACAACATCCGGGCGTGGCGGCAGGTCGCGCAGGCCCAGCTCCAGCATGCCGGCTGCATCCGCGGCGACCTCATACGTGACGCGCTGGCCACGATTGAGCGGCGGCAACCACGTCAGGGCCTCATGCAACAGCGGCAGTGTGGCGGGCAGATCCGCCACCGAGTAGGCGACGCACGCGAGCAATCCATTCTGCAAATGCTGAAATGTTTCCCGCAGGTGCGTCTGCGCGCGCGGAAAGGGCTGCAGCACGCTGTAGACACCGGCGGGATGATCCAGGCAATCCAACGCGAGCATGCCGCGCTCGTGCGCGTCGGCGACGTCATCGGAATAAATACGTGCCAGCGCATAGGTGCGCGTGACCTGCCGTCCGATGGTCTGTGCCAACGGTGCGCCGGCCTGCACGGCGTGATCAACATCGGCAAAGGGGACGGCGACGGCGCTACGTTGCCGCAATGATGCCGTGAAGCCGCGGGCCAGCAGTTCGTTGTCGACCAGGGCGCGAATCAAGGTGGTGGTGACGCGCCGCAGATCGGACGACAGCAGACGCTCCTCGACGGCGCGCGCGATATCTTCCGCGACGCGGCGCGCGATGTGCGCCTCGCGTTCGAGCGCGTGCACAATGCGCGTGCGATCCCAAGCGGCGGTGCGCTGGCTGCCGTCAAACGCGACGTGCAGGGCCAAGTCGGCCGCGAACAAGGATGGCTGCAGCAGTTTGACGACCGTGCAGTGCATGCGACTGTGGTCGCGCGCGGCGCGATAGGCGCGATAGGCCTCGGCGGCGGTGCGCAAATTCACGCCCAGCAAGACGGTCTCAATCGCTTCCGCGATTGCGGCGGTAGTGGGAGCTGTCGTGGGAAAGCTCTGTTCGAGGTGCATAATGACGGCGTCGGCCAGTTCCTGGGCAAACACCGCGGACGAGACGGCCGCGCTCTCGGCGGCCGCTTGAATGCTGCGCACCAAGTGCTGTCGCTCGAACGGCACGAGACGCCCGTCGCGTTTACACACATGCGTGAGTGCGACTCGTGCCATAACGGTGCCGCCGCGGTCGGTTACTCGGCTGCCGTGGCGGCTTGCACTTTGCGGGCCTCGTCCATGAATTCATTGACATCCTTGAATTCACGATAGACCGAGGCGAAGCGCACATACGCCACGCCATCCAGTTCGCGCAGGCGCTCCATCACCATGTTGCCGACCAGGCGTGCCTCGACTTCGCGCATGTGCTGCTGCTCGAAGTGATTGAGAATCCCGTCAACCAAGTCTTCCAATACTTTGATGCTGACCGGCCGTTTGTGGCATGCGCGCCGCAAACCGTTGATCAGTTTTTCTTTGCTGAAATCCTGGCGGCTGCCGTCGCGCTTGATTACTTGTAGTGGCGCCTCAATGACTTCATAGGTCGTAAACCGATAGGCGCAGCCAAGACATTCGCGCCGCCGCCGTATCGCACGGCCATTGTGGGCACTGCGCGAATCCACAACTTTGTCTTCCGAATATCCACATTTGGGGCAGATCATGGAGCAGGTCTCGTGTCGGGTTACATACTACGCCGCTACAGTGATGTTTTGTATTATACGCAAAGGCAGAGCAAAATACAACTGCCAACATTATCGCGCGGCGCGATAATGTATGGCGGGCGATTTCCCGGCATACACCCAGATCCGGCGGTGCAAACACAGAAGCCAAGGCAGCCCCAGCAAACATGACGAACGCACGCGCGCACGCGGGTTGGGCGGGTGGGTGGGTGCGCAGAGACCCCCACGCCCTCGCGGCGTGGCTGAAGAAGATTGAGCACCCGGTGACGCCGCCGGCCTTGCGGCCAATCTCTGCTTCCACCGTCCCGCCAACGGCGGGGACAGGCGGGGAGCGGCAGCACCAACCCCGCCGCCCTACCTGGGGATGTCGGCAGGAAAAAATGCCCGCAGGCACTTCGCAGCGCGCGACGCGAACTCAACCCGCAATGCGCGGGCGCAACCACGCAGCACTGGCACAAGCCACAGCCAACGCTGCCGCAAGCATGAGGGGCACGACGTAGATCAGGACACCATCGTCCAATCCCCACGATGGCGATATTCCGAAAATGTGATGGGCGTGTAGCCGCATGTAGAATGCCGCGTACAGCACTGCGCTATATGCGAACCAGCGCGGCGAGACGCCGGGCAAAGCCGATAAGAATGCCCCCGCCGGCATGAGCACAAGCACGACTAGGTCAGGCGTAGTCAGTCGCCATCGCCATCTAGGCACAGAAAACCAAGCGCTCAGAAGGACGACCAGCAATGTCCAAGCTGTCATGCAAGCCAACGATGCGATTTTGTTTTTCATCGACGTCAGATGGAAAACGAACACTTCCTCATTTGACACCGTTACACAAATGCTATATACTAATAATAGTAGTATATAACACTTTTAGTGAGTTTTTTATGTACCGACCTTTAGCGTTTGGCTTCATGGCAGCACTTGTTTCCTTTGGCTCGCCCTTGTTTGCAGCACCGGTCAACGATATGTTCACCAACGCCACGGCAATTTCCGGCGTCAGCGGCGCCGATTCGGGCACGAGCATTGATGCCACGAGTGAACCGGGTGAGCCGGCGCATTATGCGAGTCAAGGACCGTATCATTCGGTCTGGTGGAAATGGACTGCGCCCTCCTCCGGCACGTTTACGATCACGACCATGGGCAGTCCCTTTGACACCATCATGGCGACGTACACGGGCGCCACGCTGGCCACGCTGGTCCAGCTTGCGCAAAATGACGATGACCCGCAAAACGCCACCGTCACAAGTTCCAACTCGGTCAATGATGTGGTGCCCGGCACGCAGTATTACATCGCGGTTGACGGGTATGGCGGCGCGAGCGGCGCGCTTGCCCTAAACTGGTACCTCACCGCGCCCGCACCGCCCACCAACGATATGTTTGCCACCGCCACCACGCTCAGTGGCAATTCCATCGCGGCATCAAGCTCAACGCGCCTGGCGACAGCGGAGACAAATGAGCCGGCGCATGGCAGCGGCGGGCCGTTTCATTCGGTGTGGTGGAAATGGACCCCGACCAGCGCCGGCACCATGGTGCTGGACACCATCGGCAGCGCGTGTGACACCGTGCTGGCCGTGTACACCGGGCAGACACTTTCTACTTTGGTGCAATTGGCGGCGGATGACAACAGCGGCGGCGGCACCGCCAGTTGGCTTTCTTTTCCCGCCACGGGCGGCAAGGCCTACTATATTGCCATAGACACCAAGACCGTCGAAGCCGAAGGCTCCGTGCGGCTGAATGGTTCGCTGGAAGTTATTCTTGCCAATGACAACGATCTCGATGTTGGCTGGATTCAGCGCTTTCCGTCCCAGCCGTTTGTCTGGGGCAGCGCCAATCCGCGGCACGACGGCTGGCCGGCCGTGGACCAAGTCATCACTTGGCGCGCGTTCATCAAGAATTTCAGTACCACCACCTATGCCAATGTGCCGTACACATGGTATTTTGACGGCACCGTGCTCACGTCGGGCTATGTGACCTTAGCGCCGCGCGCGCACACACCGCTGGATCTGCCGTGGGCCTGGCGTTTTGAGCGTCATCTGCTTATGTGTGAAATTGACACCAGCAACACGATCCCTGAATTCTCGGAAGTGAACAATCGGGTCACGGTGTTTACGGATGCGCTTGCCTGCGGCTTATGGGTTGAAAAAGATGTCTATGACAAGTTTCACGCGTATCAAAAAAATCTGGCGATTGAGGCCAACAGTTTTGAGGACTGGGCGCAACGTCATGTTGTCCGCTGGAATCAAATGTTTGAACGCGCCGTCTATCCGCTGGACTCACCCAGCGGCGTGTATGACCGCATCCGCATGGATCAGATCAACATTGTGCCGGATGGTGCGCTGCCGATTAACGGCGGCTATGCCAGCAACAATCCTGACGCGACCAATCGCACGGTTGACTTGATGTGGGGCAAGAATGATCCCAATGAATACACCACGTTCAATCAAATCGGCGATGACAAAAATTTCTATTTTGAAGATTCACTCATGCATGAATTAGGCCATGCGCGCTATTTGATTGACACCTACGGCTTTAATTTCCATGATAATCCGGCCGTGAATTCGCCACAAGGTTCCTATTGGAGCAACACCCTCATCACCATCAACGGCGCGTTGATCACCGGCACACCCTACTTGCCGTGCCGTCCGCCATGGTGGGATTCAGTGTATTTTCCGACGGATGTCGGTGATGTGGGGTATGGCCTGATGTCCAGCCCGAAAAATATGGTTGACCGCTATAGCGCCGCGCCCATGAATTTGATCGCCGGCTGTCGCGCGGTGCAAGGCAACCAGAATTCGCCCGGCAACATTGGCGTCTATCTTGAAGACTTGCCGACCCAAAACTGGGTGACCTGCAGAGACAGCTTTGGCACGCCCCTTTCCAACGCAACTGTCAAGATCTACCGCGCCGGCGCCGGCAGTTCAGACTGGTATGGCAAAAAATTCAGTGATCCGCCCAGCCTGACATTTACCACGGACGCGAATGGCGTGGTGAATGTGGGCCGCTGCCCGTTTTCGCCCGGCACCATCGCGCACACCTATGGTTTGTCGCAAGGCGATATAATTGTGCGCGTCGAGCAGGACGGCAGGACCGGCTTTGGGTTTTTGAATGCCATGGATTTCAACATTGAATACTGGCGCGGCAACACCGCCAGCGCCGCGTATGACCTGCGCGTCGCGATGCTCAGCAGCAATCAAAACACGCTTGCGGGCATTACGCCGTATGACGGGTATGTCACGCCGTTCGGTTCCGCGTTTAACCTCACCGTCGTCGCCGGCGGTTCCAATAGTCCATCCAGCGTGCGCATTAATAATTCAAGCGCATCGTATCAATACGGCGCATGGCGTGTCAGCGTCACACCGGCCAAAGGCACCAACACCTACACGGTGGTCGCCACGTGGGCGGGCGGCAGTACTGATACACAGATCGTACATTATGTGCGGACTGACACGCAAGCGCCCGAGATCGGCGAAGAAGCGGTGGTGTTTCCCTATCCGTGGGCGCGGCTCGAAGCGGGCAAGGCAACCACCCTGCGCTGGATCGCGTACCGCGTGAAAGATGAAGCGGACGGGAACAGTGTTACGCTTACCACCCTGAGCGTTATTTCCTTGGCCACCACGCAGGAAGTGGCTGTGGTCGGAACAAATCTTGCCAATAATGGTGCGCGTGCGTGGACGCCGCCCAAGGCGCTTGCTACCACTAGCAACATGTATGTGCTGAAATTCAGCGTGCGCGATTCGTCCAACAACAGCACCAATCGCACGTTTCTTTCCAGTCCGTTCTTTGTGATTGACACCGCGCCGGTCATTGGCGTGGACGCCTTGGTCATGCCGGGC
This sequence comes from uncultured bacterium, assembly GCA_964397565.1. GTDB lineage: Bacteria > Auribacterota > UBA3054 > UBA3054 > JAPLST01 > JAPLST01. The sequence continues at coordinate 38,930 of CAYNJC010000023.1, read as the reverse complement.
AGCAATACCGCGTTTATCTGCGAGCAACCGAACGCGATTACTTGGAATCAGGCGAAAATAACGGATGCTGCGGACGGCACTGCGCTGCTCATCACGCGCATTGCGGCATTGAGCGCGGTCACCACGGGCGAAGTTGCCGAATGTGCGCACAACATTTCCAATGCGGAGCAGACGGTTGCATGGACGCCGGCGGCCGGCTTGACGAATGTTTTGTCGGCATATGTGCTGCAATTCTTCGTGTCTGACAGTGCCGGCAACAGCACGTCGCGCGTGTTCTGGAGCAATCCGTTCTTTGTGGTGCCGGAACCGGGCAGCATGGCGGTGCTGCTGCTGGTTGCAGCCGCGTTTGCCACGCGACGCCGTTCGCGCGTTGTACGCGTGCCTGCACGATGACATTGTGCGCGAGCCGGCCAAGCTGCTCCCGCCCGCAGCGGAGACGGACCACCGCATTGATCTGACCGGCTCGGGTAGCGCGCAGGATAGCCAGACATGGCTGAGGTACTATGCCAGCAACGATGATTGCTGCGAATGGCATCCGCGCTATCCCGACGATGCGCTGCCCGTGCATGTTGATCCGCCGTACCGCCGCGATGGCGAACTGCCATCGCCGTCACCATGACCGTTACATGCTCGTGCGGCGCGATAATTCATCTGGCAGTTGCCTTAGCTAACCAAGCCAACGCCCAACAGCCGAGCACCAATTACTGACTGACCGTGGTGCCGCGCTGCCTGCTGCCGCAGCACAGCTTATAGTTCTAGCTGTTGCCGCACGTGCGCGCGGGTGTGCCGGGCGCGGGCGTTGCGCTGCGTTCCTGTGCGGCCAGCATTTGCATGATATTCGCCGGCGCTTGCTGGCGCGACAATAAATCGGCCATGACGCGCATGTGCGGCGCCGTGTGCGCATAGAATTTCTTGTAGCCGGCGCACAAATAATTGAGACCACCGTGGCCGGCGGCCGTCGTCAGAAAGCGATGCTTGGGACAGCCACCGTAGCATAGCCGCAGCCAGGTGCAGGCGCGGCACTCGGCCGGCAATGCATCAAATTTGTCACGGCCAAAGTGCTGCTGAAACTCAGCATCGGCCATGGCGCGCAGCGTGTCGGTCAGCACACTGCCCAAGCGATATTCTGGGTACATGAAATGATCGCATGAGTACACATCGCCGTTGTGTTCGATGATCATGGCATTGCCGCAATACTGGGCGCAGACGCACACGCCCGGCCCGACACCCACCACGTTGCCGAGGGTCACGTCGAAATGTTGTACATAGGTGGTGCCGACGTCGCGGCGCACCCATTCGTCGAAGATGGCGCACAGGAATGAGCCGAAGGCCGACGCGCTGACGCAATATTCGGGCAGGCTGCGCGCCTCGTGCTTGGCGCGCAAATGCGGCGGGCCCGCCAGCGTCAAGCCGGCCTGCGTGTCGCGCGCGCCGGGCACGCGCTCGACCAGCGGGATGAACTGCATGAACTGCACGCCCAGTTCCTTCAAACAACGATAGACCCGCTGCGGATGGGCAGCGTTGACGGCGTTGACCACGGTCAGCGAGTTGAAGGCGACCTTGTGCCGGCGCATGTGCTCGATGGCTTGCACGGCCTGCGCGAAACTGCCGTTGCCCGCGCGATCCACGCGGTAGTGATCATGCAACGCCTGCGGGCCGTCAATACTGATGCCGACCAGGAAATCGTGCTGGCACAGAAAAGCGCACCACGCATCATCGAGCAGCAGGCCGTTGGTTTGCAGCGCATTGGTGATGCGCTTGCCGTTGGCGTATTTTTGTTGCAGGGCGACGGCCTGCTGGAAGAATGCAACGCCCAGCAGGGTTGGCTCGCCGCCCTGCCAGGCGAAATGCACGTCGGCGGTGTCTTGTGCCTCGATGTACTGACGGGTGAAGGCATCGAGCACATCTGGCGACATGCGGAAGCGCGCGCCGGCGGGAAACATGCGCTGCTTCTCGAGGTAGAAGCAGTAAGTGCAGACCAAGTTGCAGGCTGGCCCAGCCGGCTTGGCCATGATGTGGAAGGGAAGCGCGGGCACGGGGGATGCCGATGTGCAGTGGGCGATTTACAAACTGTAGATCTCACCTATCAAGCGCGGGCGGCCCAGAGGATGCCGCGCTGCATGATCGTGCGCACCGCCGGAATGTCGAAATCCGTGGCGATGTGTCCGAGCGATGAATAGAACACGCGGCCCTTTCCGTACATGCGTGTCCAGACGACCGGCATCACCACGCCCTTGATCCAATCCATGCCGTCGTGTGCGCCGCTGAACGTCGTCGTCGCCAGCACGTTGTTGCGCGGATCGGTGTGCATGTAATACTGCTCGGACGTCATCTCAAAATCGGCAATGCCCTTGACCAGCGGATCGTTGGGCTTGACAATGTTGACGGTGTAGGGGATGATCCCGCCCGGATGGCCGACAAACTGGCCGCCGATCATGAACTGATACCCGCAGTTGTTGCGGAACGCATCGCCCATGCCGCCGTGCCAGCCAGCAATACCAACGCCGCCGCGCACCGCTTCGAGCAGGCCTTGTTCCTGTTCGCCGCTGATGGTGCCCATCGTCCAGCAGGGGACAATCACGCTCAACGCGTTCATCAGCGCGGCATCGCCATACGCATCCATGCTGTCGGTGACGGTGACATCAAAGCCCTGCTCTTTCAGCCACGGAATGAAGACGTCGACACATTGTTTGGGCTGATGACCGTCCCAGCCGCCCCAGACTACCAGTGCTTTACGCATACGTTTTCCTTGTGTAAGGTGGTTATGTTACAAACTTCATTTTGCGATGGTGGCGTGCTGCCAGAGCACGTCAAAATAGCTGCGCAGCGAATGGGCCACCGTGCGGTCGTTGATCAAGACGGCCTGCGGTACTTTGTCCCAGATGATAATGGCGACGTTGTCGGCGAAAATATTGAGGACCGCATGCGAGGCGCCGCTTTTGCGGATGTAGCGCTTTTCGGAGTAGGATTGCGCGTGGTGCTTGCGGTGCCGGCGCGTAATCAGGCGGATGGGAATGCCGCGCGCGCGCACCTGCTCGGTAAACCATGCGGCGACGTCCGGCATATGCTGTGCAAATTGGCCCTCGGAATCGAGCACATAATTCGGCTGACCGGCCGCGATGATCTGCTCGAAGACCAACTTGACTTCGTCGGCGCCGTAGAGCAGCCGCAGTTTTTTGCTGGCGTAAAAGTCGCGAATCGTGCTCTGGATCAAATGGCCGGCGATCTCGCGCATGCCGCCCTCGGGATCTTCCGGGATGATCACATGCGCCTTGCGCGCGCTCGGCCCGATGAACGCTTCGTGGGCCGGCCGCACAAACGTGCTCCATTGGTCCAGGACCGATTGCGCATCGCGCTTGCGCTCGACAATGTCACGCGCCATGCGCCGCGCCAAGCGTACATCCGCCGGCGTCTCGACATAAATGCGCAGCGCCATCATCCGGCACAGCTCGTCGTCGAGCAACGCGAAAATGCCCTCGAGGATGATCACATCCTTGGGATGCACGGTGGTGACGCCGCTGCGAATGTGGTCGGCGAACGAATAGCTGGGCATCGGCACCGCGCGCCGGGCCAGCAAGGCGCGCACATGGCGGCGCAGCAGCGGCCAGTCAATCGCAATGGGATTGTCGAAATTGACGCGGCTGCGTTCCGCCGGCGCCAAATGGTGCAGGTCGCGATAGTAGCTGTCGAGCGAAATGACCAGCACTTTCTCGCGACCGAGCTGTTCGGTGATGCTGTCCGCCAGCGAGGTCTTGCCGGAACCACTGCCGCCGGCGATGCCCAACAAGAGTGTCTTCATATCCACATGACCACGATGACGTGGCGAGTGCCACTGGCAACCAATGGCACGACGTTGGCGGTGATGCGTGGGCCAACAACGCTACTGCTGCGCGCGCCACGACAGCGGCCGTACTGTTCCGGTGCAGACATGGCGTCTAGCGTGGGTTACTCACGGTTGTTCCTGGGCGGCATCGCCCTGCTCTGCTTGCAGTTTGCGGAGTTCATCGCGCACCTGGGCGGCATCTTCATAGCGTTCCTCATCAAGTGCTTTCTGGAGGGCCTCCTGCGCGGCGGCCAGGCGTTCAGCCGGCGTTTTGTCGGCCGCCTCACGCGCGTCGTGCGACATCTCGACGCCGGCCTCGTCCATCACCGCGCGCGCGACACAGATCGGCGCATTGTTGCGCAAGGCAATGGCGATCGCATCCGACGGCCGCGCATCCAGGTGGAAATTATCGCCGCTGGTATTGCACAGCCAGATATCGGCAAAGAAGGTGTGCTCCACCAATTTGGTGATGGCAATCCGGCGAATCTCGCCGCGCAGCGCGTCGAACATGTTTTTGAACGTGTCGTGGGTCATCGGCCGTTCGACCGGCGTTGGATTCAATATCATCGAGATTGCCTGTGCTTCGGCCGGGCCGACCACAATCGGCAAACAACGATTGCTGTCGTCTTCTTTCAAGACAATGACAAAGCCGCCCGACTGCTGTGCGGGCGCAAAGCCGACCACACTGACATTGATCAAATCGGATTCTTGCATGACGGCTCCGGGGCTGCAGCGCGACAGTCTGCGGGCGGGACAATCCGGCGGCCCGCCACGCCGCGCAGCGCCAGGGCCAGCTCGTCGAATGAGGGCGCGGCCAGGGCGAAGGCAGTGGATTGTCGGCCGATATCTTCGAGAAAATGGGCGTCGGACGTGCGCACAAACGGCACGGACAGAGGCACGCGCCCGCGCCAGGTGCTGTCCTGGGCGCGCGGTGAAAGATCGCAGGCATCCAGCGTGACCTGCGCCGGCCACATGCCCAACTGCGAGAACACGCTGTTGATCGGCCGGTCAATGTGCGACGCGATGACCAGGCCGCCGCGGGCATGCACGTCGTCGTCGAGCGCATCCAGCGCCAGGTCTGTCGTGCCCACCAGCAGCCGCTCTTCGAAGCCCAGCACCTGCTCGTCCACATCCACAATCGGCTGATCGCCGAACAGCTCGGGATTGTTCTTGACCGGTGCCAAGTGCTGATGAATGAAATCGCCAAAGGTCACTGCTGTCGCCAATTCGGCGAACAGGCAGACGACATGGATTTCCTCGGTGGTTGTGACTTCGGCGCCAAACAAGGGCGTGATGCCGCCGCAGCGCGCGGCAGCGGCGGCAAAGGCCGGGCAATTGGCGGTCGTGTTGTGATCGGTCAGGGCAATCATGGCAAGCTGGCGGGCCTTGGCGGCCGCGATAATGCGCCGGGGTGAGCTCTCCAGGCTGCCGCACGGCGAGAGACACGAATGGACTTGCAGATCGGCACGATACACCCTCATGTCAGGCGGAACGAATACCCAAGGCGTACAGCCGGCCGGCGACCGTGAACGTGCTTTCGGCAGTCGTCAAGACGGTCACGTTGTTGTCGCACGCCGCGGCCAGCACATCGTTGTCCGGCACGCGCCCGTGGGTGATGATCACGGCTGCCAGGCCGACTAGGCCCGCGACCGCGACGACATTGCGGTGCACTTGGACGGTGATCAACACATTGCCCGGCTGGGCATTGCCGACCACATCGCTGAGCAGATCGGCGGCGTACGCGCCGGTGACCGCGCCATCCTGCATCTCACTCGTGACGGTGAGTCCCAACGCGCTGACGATTTCAGTGACATTCATATTCTACCTTCGGGCTAAAAGCAAGCAACTAATCAGTATAGCAAATCATCCGCAGACGTGCCACTGCACCACGCCAAGAGAAAGAGCGCCGGCGCCATGATCCCGATAATGTGAAAATCCAGATCCAGAAACATGTGCGCCACGACGGCAGTGGCGGCGGCCACACTCATTAGCTGGAGCATATCCGGCGCATCCGGCGCCCGGCGCACCCGCCGTAGGCCGACCAGCAGCGGCACGCCCAACGCGCCGACACAGCCCAGCGCGCCGAGCAGACCGTAGTCCGTCCACATGTTCAGCACCATATTGTGCGCGAGCTGGGTGTCTTCGGCGCCCGGCCGGCGATAGGCGGTGTAATTACGTGTGAAGCCGTCGCTGCCCCAGCCACGCAGTGGGTGGCGCGCGATCATGCGTGTGGCCGCGCGCCAGTAGTCAAGCCGCGCGCCGCCGGTCGCTTTCAAACGCTCCGGCAGGCGTTCGCCATAGCCCCACAGCAGCATACCCCCGGCCGCGACCAGCGTCGCAATGCAAACAGCGAGGCACACGCGCCGGGGCAAAACTCCCTGCCGCCACGCCAGTACCAGCGCGCCGCAGACCGCCGCGCCGGTCAGGCCAATGGATGCCTTCGAGCGTGTGAGTGCCAGCGTGACGCAGGCCAGCGCCAGGATCAGCAGCGCAAACGCGCGCACAATCCGCGCCGGCTGCGTCCACCAGAAACCAAGGCACAGCGGGATAACCATGATCAGGAAACCGCCCAAAGCGTTGGGATAGACAAACGTGCCGAAGACGCGCGTGCTGAGCAATTTTTTCAATGCGAAGATGGCGCGGGTATCGCCGCACGTGGCCAGCCAGTTTGAGTAACTGGCAAACGTTTCGTGCCCGTAGAGCTTGGCCTGCAGGGTGCGCATCTGGGCGAAGCCTCCGCAATACTGGTCGACGGCGCTCAGGCAGACAAAGCTGGTGGCCAGCAGCAGCGCAAATGTTGCCAATGTGTGCGCGCGCCGTGTCGTCAAAAAGGTCAGGGCCGTGACATACCACACCGCATACACTACCAGTTGCACGCGCATCTGATTCTGTAACCATTCGGGCGGCAGGGCGCGGTCGGCCAGCAGAATGCCGAGGATGAGTGCGAGCCAACTCAGCAAGGCCAGCCGTGCAGACGGCAGGCGTCGGCGTGCGCGCAGCGCCAGCATGATGGCGCCCAGCGCCAAGCCGCCCAGCGCCAGCAATGCATACCAGCCAAAACGATTGGGATACGACATGAAGACCCATTCCCAAAAGCCATCCGGCGTGCCGATGATGGCATCCGTGTCGCGCACCTGGGTATTGCCGAATTTCAGCGGCGCCACAAACAAAAAGAGGCTTGCCAGACAAACGCCGAGCGTGAAGACCGCGCGCGTCAGAGCAAAGCCGCCGCTGCCACCGCGGGCGTCCCCCTTTTCAAAAGGGGGCAGGGGGATTTTCTGCACATGCATAGTTGTCATTGTTCATCGACCAAGCGCAAATCTCAAATTTCAAATTTCAAATCTTTACCCAAAACGTAAAACCTAACACCTATAACTTTACACTCACATCCCCACCTGCTCCCACAGAATATCCGCACCGGCAAAGACCGGACCTTCGTGGCAGACGCGTTCCATGCCGCGCACGGTTGGCACGACGCAGCCCATGCAGACCCCCATGCCGCAGCCCATGTAGGCCTCGAGGCAGACCCACAACGGTGCCGCCGTTGCGGCGCAGATGCGCGCGACGGCTGCCAGCATCGCCACCGGGCCGCAGGCATACACAGGCCGGCGTTCGGCGCGCAGTAATGGCGCCAGTGCGTCGGTGACAAAGCCCTTCAGGCCGCACGAGCCGTCATCGGTGGTGAGCGTCAGGCTGATCTGTGCGCGCCGGGTGAACTCGTCCACCAAGACCAGCTCATCCGCGCAGCGCGCGCCCAGAATGACAGATAATGGCTGTAGAGTGCGCTCTGTCAGAAAATACAAGGGGGGAATCCCGATGCCGCCGCCGACCGCGTAGCTCGGCACATCCGGCAGCGCAAAGCCGTTGCCGCACGGGCCCAGCACGCGCACCTCATGCCCGGCCGTGTACTGCGCAAACGCGCGCGTGCCCGGCCCGACGGCCTTGTACACGACCGTCAGCAGGCCGGTCGTGGGCGCGACCGCCGCGATGCTCAAAGGCTTGTTCAACAATGTCGCGCCGCCCGTTGCCAGTTCGATGAATTGGCCGGGCAGTGCCTGCGCGGCGATCTCCGGCACATGCAGCACCAGCCGGTAATTCTGCCCGTTCAAATGCTGTTGCGCATGCACGCGCGCGGTCGTCCACGTCATTGAATATACTCCAGCAAACGATCCACATTGAAATATTTCTTGTAGGTCTGCTGCACCATTTCGATCTTCTGCGTTTCATTGGGCTTGATCTTGACCATCATGTCGTGCAGGACCGAGGCGACCCGATACGTGTCCTCGGCACAGGCGATGACCGGAATATGCGTGCGCTTGATGACCTGCAACACGTTGCGCCGCGGGCGCACGCCGCCGGTCAAGACCAGGCCGGCAATAATGTGGTCGTGATTCTTGGTTGTCGTGGCCAGTGAAATCGCGGTCAACACCAGGTCGTCACGATCACCCGGCGTCACCACCAGGCAGTTCTTGTTGAAATAATGCAGGGCCCGATGCGGCGTCATCGCGCCGATGACAATCTCTTGCACCGGGTTGTCGACCGCATCCGCGCCGTTCAACAAATCACCCTCCAACGCATCCAGCACATGCCGAAAGGACGGGCGCAACAAGGATGGCCGCTCCGGGATCACGCCCAGCAGGGGCAGGCCGGCGCGATCCAAGGCGCGTTGCATGTAGCGCGTAATCTCATCAATGCGCTCAAGTTCGATTTTGTTCAGCAACACGCCGATGATCGGCACGCCGTGCTTTTCGAACACGGCGCGGTTGAGCGCGATTTCATCAAAGGGCCGACCGATCCCGCCACACGCGACAATGATGGTCGGCGCTTGCAGCAACTCAGCCACGCGCGCATTGCCCAAGTCGAAGACCGAACCGACACCGGCGTGGCCGGTGCCTTCGATCACCACCATGTCGCTCGTGGCGGCCACCCGCGCAAAACAATCACAGACGCTGCGCTCGAGCGCCTGCGGGTTGGGTTGCTCGAGATAGCGGCGCGTGAACCGCCGGTCAACCGCGATCGGGCTCATGTCGCGCAAATCGCTGGCGCAGCCGTACACGTCGCGCATCAAGACGGCATCGGCATCAATCCGATGACCCTCAATCTCGACGTAGCGCTGGCCCACCGGCTTGATAAAACCGAGGCGCTGCACGCGCGTGCGCAGGACGGCCATCAGACCGATGCAGGCGGTCGTCTTGCCGTCGTTCTGGCGTGTGGCCGCGACATAAATGCGCGGCACTGCTGGACGTGAACTCTTCATAATCGGCTAGTATAGCAAAACGGAGCATTTCAGACGGCCGCGAAAAACGCGGTTGCTAAATACCGAATACCCGCACCGAACATCGCGCGGCAGGGCGGGCGGCAACGGTGGTATCTAGTGGCGCACGGCGAAGATGCCGTACGAGACGCCCTGCAGGTGCGCCGTCCAGGTGGTGTTGCGGCAGGCGATGGAGACGCCGCGACCAAGCAGCAATTCGGCACTGCCCGGCGCGCCTGGCACGGTGAATGACGCGCGCACCGGACGGTTGGCGGGATTGAGTGCCACCACGATGCGCGTGCGCCCGGTGCGGCGCAGAAAGATGAGCGGATACGTGTGTGGGCGGAGGAACAGCGGAACAAAGTTGCCGGCCGCGCTCCATTGCATGGGCGTGCGTGTGCCGGTGCGTTGATAGCCGCCTTCCTTGGAGGCCAGTCCGTGCGGCATGCGCAGGCCGATCTCATCGCCGTAATAAATGAACGGCACGCCCGGCATGGTCAGGATGAATGCCATGGCCACCTCGATTTCGCGCGGCGTGCGGCCGGCGCTCATGCGCGCCATGTCGTGATTGGCGCTTTGAAAGCAAATATAGCCACGTGCCTTGGTGGCGCGGTAATGGCGCAGATACTCATCCAGCGGCGCGGCGGCGTCGCCTTCGCCGCGGGCGTTGAAGTAAGCGCGGGTGCCCCAGGCGTCGCCGGGTGCGCGGAAGAGCGGATTGAAAATCGGCACGTTGAACTGGGCCACGAAATCCATGTGAAAGCCGGCGCGGATGGCGTTGATCGGATAGGACCACTCGGAGACCAGCGCAGCATCGGGGTAGTCGCGGTCGAGCATGGCGCGCATGTCCTGCCAGAGCTTGTTGGTCTCGCGCAGGCCCGGGTCGTTTTTCACGAGCGAATCCGCCATATCGACGCGGAAGCCGGCCGCGCCATGATCGAGCCAATGGCGCATTATTTTTTTGATTTCCGCCCGCACGGCGCGCGGGCCAGGCGCACCGGTGGGTTGCTGCCACGGTGCCGCCGGATCCGGCGTGCCGAAACCATAATTAAGCGCCGGCTGGCACCAGAAGAAATTGGTGACGAAATTGCCGCGCCGCTCGGCGTAGCCGTTGACCGCGCGCAGGCCGCGCGCGTCGTCCCAGATGTCCGAGGTCCAAATGTAATAGTCGGAGTAGCGATTGCGCTGATGCCGGCAGGAAGCCTTGAACCAGGGATGCGCGACCGAGGTGTGGCCGGGCACCAGATCGAGAAAGACGCGGATGCCGCGTGCGCGCGCCGCGGCGAACAGGCGCAGCAAATCGGCATCGGTGCCATAGCGCGGCGCCACGTGATAGTAGTCGGCAACATCGTAGCCGGCATCCAGGAACGGCGAGACAAAGCACGGATTCAACCAGATGGCGTTGCAGCCAAGCCAGCGAATGTAGTCCAACTTCTCGATCACGCCCGGCAGATCACCAATGCCATCGCCATTGGTGTCATAAAAAGATTGGGGGTAGACTTGATAGAAAACGGCCGTGCTCAACCATGCCGGCGCCTTCATGCGTGGTTCCCGCACGCGCGGCGGGCAAGGGCGCACGCCGCCATGAGCAGTGCGCCGCACAGGCTGCACTCCGGGATGACCGGCGCGGCAATCTCGATGAATTGATTGCCCGGCACACTGGCATAATTGACACTGGCGGCGGGACCATAGCCGGCGCTGCTGCCAGCGATACCCGGCAGGGACTGGTTAGCCAAATAGCCGGTCGCATAGTTAAAGATCACCGCCTGCAGCCGCACAGTGTCGTCGCGCTGGGCGGGCGGGATGCCGTGATAGAGCAGGTCGTACTGCAGCATGCATTCGAAGCCATTGGTGGCGTTGGCCGGATTGGCGGCGGTGTTCAGATTGTTAAAGGCCGCAATTCCGGCCAGCTCGTTGCTGATGAGCTGATAGCTGCGCTGGAACGGATCGAAGATGCTGTGCCATTCAGTCTTGTCGGACCACCACGTGTTGGTGTTGAGATCGATCTCGTAGTAATCAACCCAATAGTCGTACCAGGCGCCAATCGAGAAGAGCAGGACTTTATCCGGTGTGAAACCCTCATCAAACGTCAGGCCCTCGAGATTGGCCAGTTTGGCGGGATTGCCGGCGGTCACGGCCGGCATGACGTTGGTGCCGCTCGCGCGGCTGCCATCAATAAAGACGCACAAGACGCGTTCAGTCAGGCCCGTGTACATGTTGCCGCACACGCCGGCATACAACATATCCTCTTGCGAAAACGCGTGCAACCGGTCGAGTTCCGAACCAGTGCCGGGCACGCTAGCCTCGCCCCAGTTGCTGGCGGTGTCCTGCACCACCGTCGTGCCATGGCCGGCGAAATCGCCAGGAATATTCAAACCATCCACCAACGTGGCGGGCATGACGGTGACCGTGGCCAGCGTGGCGGTCACGGCGCCGCCGTCGCTGTCGCTGACTATGGCACGCGCACCATAGACGCCGTCAACGGAATAAGCATAAGTGAAAGTCGCGATGTTGGTGCTGAAACCGTTGCCGAGATCCCACTGGAAGGTATAGGGCGGCACGCCATCCAATGCCTGCGCCTCGAATTGATTGACGCTACTGAGCGCGAACAGGCGTGTCTGCGATTGGGAGGCGGATGCCTGCAGGATGCGTTGCATGCTCGGCGCGCCGATCGTGAGGAACTGCGGGCCAGGGATGAGATCGTAGCGGCGGTCCGGCGCCCATGAATTGGTCAGACTCTCGTCATTATGACTTGGTGACAAGGTCTGGTTGGCGACCCATTGGCCATCCCAACCGTCGATTTGCGCCATGATCTTGACCGTGTTGGTGGTCGGCGCCAACCATGTGAACGGAATGCTCAACTCGAAACCGAGATCCCATTCATGCACCCAATTGGTGCTGTCCAGATACCCGGCCGAGACAAAGGCAAAGATGACCCCTTCATTGGTAAACACGTACGGGTTGGGCGTGTTATTGTGCTTGCCCCATGAGGTGGATTGCTTCAGATTGATGTTGTGCCAACCCAAATGGCAGCCTTCATCAGGTTGCCCATTCTGCCAGCGCGTAAAGGTAATGGCAAGGTCGGGCGTGAAATTGGTGTCGAAGGTCATGCCGGTAAATTTGGCGCGCGCTTCGCCGTCAAGGTAGCCACTGAAATCGGGATAGACATTAGAGCCGGCATTGGGATCGACATCGAAGAACAGCGTCATGCTCTCCCAGCCAAGGTTTGCGCCGATGCCCAGCAACAGCGCCGTGTCGTTCGTCATGGCATACATGCTGGCCAGGAAGCGTTCAAAACCCCAGTTGGACGGCGTGTCTTGAAACGTGGCGGCGTCCGCCTGCGCAAAATCGCCGGTGATGTTGGCACCGTCAATGGTGATGGCGTGGGCCAGTGAGGCACAGGCGAATGCGGCGATGATGCATACGATTCTCATGTGGTGTTCCTGGAAGTTGGGTTACGGAAGCGAGGCGAAGACGCGGTGCAGTGCGCGGTAGTGGCGCGCCGCGATAAAGACGGGCAGGTTTTCAATAGTGGTGCGGCAGGTGACGTAGCCGGGGCCGGTGTGGCGCGTGCCCGACCAGGCATCCACCCAGGTGCCGGGCGGCAGCCAGACGCGGCGCGCCGCCTGCGCGGGCCCGGGCGGCGACCAGAGCAGGCGGCATTGCGCCTCGCCGGTATTTTCGTAATAGTCGAGCTTGATGCGACAGGTCTGTCCCTTGGTCAACGTGACCAGGGCCGTGTGCTCCGCCAAGGGCCGGTGCGCCCATTGGTCAATGACCAGCGCATCGTCCAGCCACAGGCGCGCGCCATCGTCGCAGGCGACCGTGATGGCGTAGACGCCGGATGTCGGCATCGGCCCAAGCGTGCCGTTCCAGCGCGCGGAAAAATGATCGGCGTCGGACGTGGCCGCGGGCTTGCCCTGCCGCCAGTTGAAGTCGACCGTGGCGGTGCGCTGCACAATAACTGGCGCGCCGCTGCACTGCATGTTGTTGAAATACTCGCCGCGCAGTCCGGGCTGGCCGTCCGGCGTGCGCAACAGCGCCGCGGGAATGGGTGCGCGCGGCGCCGGTCTCACTATCGGCGCGACCAGCAACGTCTCGCCAAACAGGTACGCATCGGTCACGTTCCATGCTTCCGCACACTGCGGATAGGCCCACGCCATGGGGCGCATCAACGGCGCGCCATGACTGTAGACATTGCTGGCCATGGCGAAGAGATAGGGCTGCAAGCGTTCGCGAATGGCGAAGTACTTCCGGGCGATCCGCTCCGCCGTGTCGCCGAAATACCACGGCTCGCGCGGCGTGACGCCGTGCAACTGCATGATGGGGGAGAAAGTGCCAAACTGGAGCCAGCGGATATACAACTCCTGCGAGGGCGTGCCGGAATAGCCGCCGATGTCGTGGCCCCAGAACGGAAAGCCGGCGATGGCCGCGCCGAGACCAAGGCGCACGAGTGTCGGTAGAAACGGCCATTCCGCCGGTTGATCACCGGCCCAGACGGTCGACAAGCCCGCGCAGGGCGGACTGGCGGAGCGGGCAAAGGTGATCCCTGCGCGGCCTGCTTGTGCGAAGGCGTCGAACACCGTCTTCTGATAATAGTACGGATGCAGATTGTGGAAGAACGGATCGGGCATGCGCTCGCCGCCATCGGTCTTGAAGCCGTCGACGCCCATAGCAATCAGCGGCGCATGCAGTGATTGCCACCACTGCCGTGCGGCGGGCTTGCGGAAATCAATCTTGCGCCCGCCCTCCAGCCAGGTCACCACCAACTCGCTGCCATCGGCGTTGCGCACCAGAAAATCGTTGGACCGGGCCACCGCATAGCTTGGCGCGTGCGTCCAAATGCTCGGGGTTTCCCACAGGACGACGTATACGCCTTGCGTGTGCAGGCCATTGATCCACACGGCCGGCTGCGGAAAACGATTGGTCTCGAAGGTGAAATTTTGCAGCGACTCCGCCCAGCACTCGAGCACGACGGCGCCGGGACGAAATCCACGCGTGCGCCCTTCCGCCAGGACCTGGTCGATCTCCTGGGCGCTCATGTATGAATTGCGCGAGAACCACGGCGTGAAAACCCACGGCGGCACCGGCCGCGGCCGGCCAACCAAGGCCGTATAAGCCGCGGTGATTTCTTGCGGCGTGCCGCGAAACACGTAGGCGTCAATGCCCGGTTCGGGCACCGTGATGCGCAGCGTGTGCGGATCGCTCGCGCCGCAATCCATCACGACCCGACCGCTGCAATTGATGAAAATGCCGTAGCCGCGCGAGCTAACCAAAAATGAGCTGACAAAATAGGCCGGATCGTGCGACGCATAGGTGTCCTCGCACCACACGACCCGGCGGGTTCCACGCACATTCAAATTGCCGGCGCCCACCAGCGCCTCGTTCGCCGTGAGCGCGATTGCAATGGTGGCATTCGTTCTGCCAATGGTCACCTGGGGCGCGGGCAGACCAACGTTGGCATGCCACAGATTGCTTGCCAGCACTGCAGTGACTAGCGGATAGGGGTGCGCCGGCGCGCCCTTGACCAGATGCCATGCGCGCACCGCCGCCGCACTGGTGGAAACGCTGACCGCACAGGCGATCAGCACCAGCACACCCAGGGCCTTCATCGCTGTCTCCACCATGCAGGCAGGCAAACGAGCAGCACGAGCGCCGCCATCGGTTCAGGAATATCCAGCGGCGCGCCGCCTTGGATGCCGCCGCCCACGCCCAGCCAGTTCCGGCCGCCATACCGCGCCGACCCGCAGTACAACGCCTGCGTGCTCGACGTGTGATACTCCAATGCGAGAAACGCGTCGCTGTTCCGATTGGTCGTCAGCACGCCGGGATCGTAGTACCAGTAATTCGCGCCGGCTTCTGTGGCATCGGTGTTGTACATCTGCGTCACATCATAGCTCAGGCAGGCGTCAAACATGTTGCGCGCGCCACCACCGCTCCAGCAAACATAGGCGCCCACCGCGCCCCGCAGGAACAGGTTGTTGATCCACCAATTCGTCGCTGTGCTGTCATATTGCGTCTGGGCGCAATTGCCATTCACATTCCAAATCGTGTTGTTCACAAAAATATTGGGCGTGCCGCCGGCCACGCCGCCATCCACTTGCACGGCCGGGCCGCCGACATCCCAGATCACGTTTTCGCGGATCTCGCTGGCGCCGATATCCAGCGCCAGCGCGTGACCGGACCAGCCATGGATCTGATTGTTGCTGATCACAAAGGCCGTGTCCTTGCCGCTGTTCCACGCCACAGTGATGGCATCCGCCGCGCCGCTGGCACTCATGCCCGGGCCGCGGATGGCGTTGTTGGCGATCAGCACGTCCGTACCGCCGCCATACTGGTTGAAGCGCAGCGCGCCGGCCACGGCGCCCGCGCCCGCCACGTGGATCCGGTTGCCGATGATCTGCGCGCCTTTGATCACCGTGTAGATGTCGGCATTCTCGCGCCCGCCAAAGGAGCCGTTGACGCCGAAGACAATTGCCGACGCGGCCGTCAGATTCGAGATCAGACACTGCGCAATCACTATGTTGCCGCCACTGGCCGGATACCAACGCGCGCTCGCGCCGACACTCGGATCAGCGGCATAACTGCTTTGGTTCGCCACCGCGACGGCCGGGCCGTTGCTGACCACGAACGCAAGGTTGCTGATCGTGCAATTGTAGCGCACGCCATGCAACTGCACCGGCGGATATTCGGCCACAATCACCGGCATGCCGTTGATGCCGGCAATGGTGATGTCGT
This sequence comes from uncultured bacterium, assembly GCA_964397565.1. Lineage (GTDB taxonomy): Bacteria > Auribacterota > UBA3054 > UBA3054 > JAPLST01 > JAPLST01. Next base: position 23,115 of record CAYNJC010000023.1, on the reverse strand, counting down.
TGGCCGTTGTGGCGTCGCGCAGGCGCTGGAAACGCGAGACCGCGCCGGCCGGCCCGCCGCTGTTGTAGACATAGCCGAGCGCGCCGTTGGTCGTGCCCGCATCAATCAAGACGGTGTCACCGTTGCCGTAGCTGATTGCTTGATCGGCCTCATAAATGGTGCGAAACGCCGTGGCCGGCGTCCGCCCGTCAAAGGTGTGTTGCGCGCCGGCACTAATGTAATGGGTGCGTGGCGCAGTGCGAAACAGCAGCATGCTCCAATATTGCAGGAAGGGCAGGGGACAGGTGACACACGCGCGCCCGCCAACGGGATTCGTGCTGAACGCCACCGCGACCGGCGCGCCGAGGGCATAATCGGGCGACACCAAGGTCACGCTATCGATCTGCCGGTCGGTGAAGTACTGAATCGTGGCGTTGCTGATCACGGCCGGCGCGGCGTAGGTGCCGTTGGCGTCGTTCCAGGCATTGGTGGTCAGTGACGTCAAATTGATCAGGTGCAGGATTTCCATGTTGCGCTTCTGGCGCGCAAAGCTCCAGACGTGCCCGGGCTCGTCCCAGGTGCTGAGCGGCAGCATCGCCGACGCAACATCGCGCGTGATGCTGACGACATCGCGGTCGCGCAGCATGTTTTGATAGGCGGTAATGACGTCGTAATAGCGGCGCAGGCGCATCATCAGCGTGGCGCTGGCGGTCTTCGTGGTGTTGGGGAAGTACTCATTGCCCAGCAAGCCGTGATCACCCAGTTCGAGATGCGCGCCGCCGGTGGCGTAGATGGCGGCGTCCGCCAGCAGCACCGACGTGGTGTTGAACGTGGCGGCGTTGCGATTCATATAGGCGGCAAAGACAATATTCTTCAGGTTGCCCGACCAGGTCCGGCAATGCTCAAACATCCACTGAAAGCCGAGATAACGGCTGTACGTCTCGCTGCTGCCCGGCCAGACTTCGACGTACATGAAGTCGACCGTGTCGGCCACGTTGGCGTTGCCCCACTCGTTCACGGCATTGAAGGTATAGCGTTTGCCAAGGCGCGTGCGCGCCGCGCTCAAAAATGAGCCATAGGCGGACGCCATGTCAATGCCGGCGCCCTCCCAACTGTAGCCGTTCCTGCCCAACTGGTCGACATGCCAGCCATCAAAGCCAAACACCTTGAAGACTTTTTCCTCCTCGCTGAAAATCCAGTTGCGCCAGTCGGCGTGGAGGGGGTTGAACACGTTGATGTACGGCGTGGCCCAGCTGCCGGGCAGCGGTCCGTGCGTCATCTGCGTCGTGTGCGCGGCGTCGTCATACAAGCCCCATTGCGGTTGCAGCCCATCGGCATAGCAGTTCGACGAGGCGCCATACAGCAAGTTGTAATTCATGCACGTCATGCGGCGTGCATGCGCGGCGGTGAGATAGCGTGTCACCGTCAGAAAACGATTGTCGCGGTTGGCAATGTCAGGCCAGCTTGACGCCGGATCGGCAACCGTGCCCGCCAACGGGATGTGGTGCTTGTAGTTCTGCCAGTCGTAGAACTGCAGCCCGTTGAGATGATAGCGGTTGAGCTGCTCGATGGTCGCGTTAATCTCAGTCGTGCTGAGCGCGCCGTAAGCGGAAAGATAGCCATAGCGCGGGAAGACGTGCCAGTCGGACGACACGTCCACGGCCGTGCTCAGCGGCGCGGAGGTCACGCCGCCGGCCGTGGCACTGAGCTCCAGCAAATAGCCGGTGAAATCGCGCGCGGGCGGCAGCCAGGCAAACGTTGCCGTGGTCACGCCGGCGGCTGGCACCAGCACGGGCGGCGCGGTCACCGTTGCGACCGGCGTCGCCAGCTGCGTCACCTGCACGGCGACGGTGCAGATGACGGCGGCGCCGCTGGTGTTGCGCAGCACGGCGCTGCCTTGGACCGTCGCGCCAGGCGCGTAGCGACTGGCGTCCACCCAGACGTCATCAAGTTGCACGGGTGCCGCGGTGGCAATGCGGATCATGACGGCTGCCAATATCAGCAGTGCCAAGGTGCACAAACTTCTCCGCGTGTTGCTGTGCATGCGGCAAATGTCCAAGGTGAGGTGACCGTGCGGCGGCAGCCAAGTGCGCTGCCGCCGTCACGATTCACACGCAGATCAGGTGCTTAACGGCGCGCGCGGACGACCAGACTCGCGCACAGTGCCAATGCCAGCAACGCGGCTGGCTCCGGCATGATCACCAGACTATTGGCGTAGAAGTTATTGTTATCCGAACCGGCATCCGTGGCGCCGCAGTACCACTGGAGTTCGTCCGCGGGATTGGGCATGGAAAAATCGCTCGTAAACTCGTTGGTGGTGCCGCCGCTGGTGCGCGTGAGCGCTACGCCGAGCACATTGCCGGCCTTCTGTTCGAAGGTGCAATCGATGATCGATTTTTCGCCCCAGACCCAACCAAGGCTTGTGCTGGGCGCATTCGTCACATGATAGTTGTAATCATCGCCGCCGATATTGACGTTGAAGATGACGCTGCCGCTGCCCAGAATGTCGAGGCCTTTGTTGCCGTTGCGCCAGTTGACTGTCAGCCGGCAGGAAAATTTCTGCCCGGCTACCAGCGCGCCGCCGGCAAACTGGCGGTAGCAGTGGACATAGTTGGCGCCGCCTACATTGCCCCACATACCGAACGACTGGCCGGACGTGTTGATGTCGCCGCAACCAAAGGTGGAGTCGCCAATCCAAGTACCGCCACTGCCTTCAGTGAAGATGTTCCACGCTTGAAAGCCGGTGCCTTGGTTGGCGCCGTTGGTGAAGCCGTCGCCGGCATAGTTCGCGGCAGAATCTGTGCCGATGGTCGCGGCCAGCAGCGCGCCAGCCGAGCACAGCGCGAGAAACAAAAGACGGTGTTGCATAGTTGTTCTCCTGACATGATGGTTAAAGGAGTTCATTGCGTTCCACTGCCGCGGCAAACGGCACTTGTGCAATGAAACCGGTTTCAGTATAGCATACTTTCGGGCGCGTGTCAAGCGCCCCCCTGTGTCAAGCGCCCCCCTGTGTCAAGCGCCCCCCTGTGTCAAGCGCCCCCCTGTGTCAAGCGCCCCTTTACTTCGACACGCGCATTTGCTACCATAATGGCCGGTAACCCCGATATACGACCGTACTCCGATGAGCGCCACCATCCCTTCTGTGAAAGAGGCCGTCTCGATTCGCGATGTCGCCGCGGCGGCGCGCGTCTCGCCGGCGACCGTTTCGCGCGCCCTCAACAGTGAGCAGGCGCACCTGGTCAATCCAGACACCCGCGCGCGTATCCTGCGCGTCGCGGCTGCCCGCAAGTATCGCCCCAATCCATTTGCGCGCGCGCTCGGCGGCGGCTCGTCACAGTCGTTCGCCCTGGTCTTTCCGCCCACCACCCATTTCATTGAAAGCGCGTATGACACGCGCGTCATTGTGCACACTGTCGCAGCGGTGCACGACGTCGGCTATGATCTCAAAGTGCACTTCCTCGGCCGTGATGATGCGGGCAAATCAACCGACGAATTGCTGCGCCAACTGGCAGTTGACGGCCTGATTCTGGCGGGTGTGCCGCGCGTCTGCCGCTTGGTGCTGCCAGCCACCCCGGCGGCGCCGCCGGTCGTGTTTCTCAACAGCGACGCGCCACCGGGCGCCGCCTGTGTTGACGCCGACAATCTGGATGCCGGGCGCCAGGCCGCCGCGTACTTTCTCCAGCATGGGCACACCGCGCTGGGCATGTTGTGTGGCCGGCATGATTCGCGTAACGCGATTGATCGCACGCACGGCTATCGCCGGCACCTGCGCGCCTGCGGCGTGCGGCTGCGGCCGCGCTGGTTCGCCCATTGCGACTACGGTATTCGCGAAGGCTATGCCGCCGCACGCGCGTTGCTCGCACGCACACCGCGCCCGACCGCGCTCTTTTGTGCCAGTGATGAAATCGCCTTGGGCGTGCTGCAGGCGTGCCATGCACTGCACCTCCGCTGCCCGCACGACCTCTCCCTGATCGGGTTTGACAATGCCCTGGCCGTGCAACATACCACCCCCGCACTCACCACCTTTGAACAGCCGATCGCGGAAATGACCCGCGCGGCAGTCACCATGTTGCAGGAACACACACGCGCACACACGCCCACCACCCATCTGATGTGCCCGGTGCAATTGATTGCGCGCGACTCGGTCCGGCGCTTGACGCGCTAGACACCTCCGCCGATGGGGCGCGGCGATGGCCAGTAGGACATTTCTCCTGACGTGCAGCCGCCGCGCTGCAGTTGACAACGCCGCGCCGGTTTTGTTATAGTTCTTTCTTGATACTGCGTAGTATTCAACCCTGATTCAGGAGACCGGTTATGCCGTATATTGCCAATGTGACTGCCCGTGAAATTCTCGATTCGCGCGGGACGCCCACGCTCGAAGTTGATCTGCTGACCGAAAGTGGCGCGCATGGCCGCGCGGCCGTGCCGTCCGGCGCATCCACCGGCGAACACGAGGCGGTCGAGTTGCGGGATGGCGACAAAAAACGCTATCTCGGTAAAGGCGTGCTCAAGGCCGTCCGGAATGTCAATGATGTGATTGGCCCCGAGCTGATCGGCGAGAATGTGTGCGAGCAGGTGCGGCTCGACGAGCTGATGATCGAGCTGGATGGCACGCCCAACAAGGCCAAACTCGGCGCGAACGCGATCCTGGGCGTGTCACTCGCGGCCGCCAAAGCCGCCGCCGCGCTCGCCCATACGCCGCTCTACCGCTATATTGGCGGGACCAATGCGAAAGTCCTGCCGGTGCCGATGATGAATATTCTCAACGGCGGCAAGCATGCCGATAACAATGTCGATTTGCAGGAGTTCATGATCATGCCGGCCGGCGCCAGTTCGTTTGCCGAAGCCCTGCGCTGGGGCGCGGAAACGTTTCATGCGCTGAAGGCCGTGCTGAAGGGCAAGGGCTTGAGCACGTCGGTCGGTGACGAAGGTGGCTTCGCGCCCAATCTGCGCTCGAACGCCGAGGCGCTTGACGTGATCATGGAAGCCATTGGCAAGGCCGGCTACAAGCCCGGCAAGGACATCTATCTCGCGCTCGACCCGGCCTCAAGCGAGTTCTATGAGAAAGCCAAGAAAAAATATGTGCTGAAGGCCGAGAAAAAAGCCGAGAAGACCGGGGCCGAACTGGTCGAGTTCTATGTCGAGCTCTGCAACAAATACCCGATTATCTCGATCGAGGATGGCTGCGCCGAAGATGATTGGGCCACCTGGAAGCTGATGACCGTGAAGCTCGGCCACAGGATCCAGATCGTTGGTGATGATCTGTTTGTGACCAACACCACGCGCCTGGCGCGCGGCATTCGCGAGGGAATTGCCAACTCGATTCTGATCAAAGTGAATCAGATCGGCACCTTGACCGAGACCCTCAATGCGATTGAAATGGCCAAGGAAGCCGGCTACACCGCGGTCGTCAGCCATCGTTCCGGCGAAACCGAAGACACGACCATCGCCGACATCGTTGTTGCCACCAACGCCGGCCAGATCAAGACCGGCTCGCTGTGCCGCACCGACCGGATCTGCAAGTACAACCAGTTGCTGCGAATCGAGGAGCAGCTGGGCGGCACGGCGGTCTATGGCGGCAAGATGAAAGTGCTGGCCTGATGCGCTATCTGCTGTTGCTCTGCGTGCTGACGGCAATGGCGATTGCGGTCGTGCTGCAAATCGAGCGCAATCGGCCAAGTTACCTGACGGCCCTGAATGAAGAACGCAGACTGCAGCAGCGCGTCAAGGAATTGCAGGCGCAGACCCAGCAATTGAAGGAGGAACTGCGCCTGCTCAAGGAAGACACGTTCTATCTCGAGAAGTATGCCCGCGAAAAATTCGGCTATGCGGCCTCGAACGAATTGGTCTTCAAATTTGACCAGTAGCTTTTTTTTGGACAAAATGCTATAGTAATCCTACTGCTTGTTTCGATACCCATCGCGGGGTGGAGCAGTCCGGTAGCTCGTCAGGCTCATAACCTGAAGGTCCTGGGTTCAAATCCCAGCCCCGCAACCAACATCACGCCCCGCCGTCGGGGCGTTTTTTCTGCCATGTACTACGTTTACATCATATGTTCGCCAACCGGGCGCTACTACGTCGGTGTCACGGATGATGTTGCGCGCCGTGTGCTGCAACACAATGCGGGCGTGTCGCAATGGACTGCCCGTGCAAGTGATTGGCGCTTGGTGCACACGGAGGCATATCCAACCTTGGGCAACGCGCGCCGACGCGAACTGCAGATCAAACGATGGAAAGGTGGCGCGGCATTCAAGCGACTCTTGGCGAGCTTGTCAGGCTCATAATCCCGCCGGCGGCGGGATCCTGGGTTCAAATCCCAGCCCCGCAACCAACATCACGCCCCGCCGTCGGGGCGT
>CAYNJC010000023.1:0-16680 GCA_964397565.1 uncultured bacterium | reverse complement strand
TCATAATCCCGCCGGCGGCGGGATCCTGGGTTCAAATCCCAGCCCCGCAACCAACGTCACGCCCCGCCGTCGGGGCGTGCTTTTTGGCTGCAGGGTTCAGGACTGCTTGGAGCTAAGGCACCAGCCTAGTCCCATCAAAGGCGGGATTCAGGGTTCAGGGCATGCGAACGGCGAATATCCAATCCCGCCTTTGGCAGGGCTCCGGGCAGCAACGAATGACCAATGATGATCCCGCCGTCGGCGGGACTCCAAGCAGAGTTCTGTGCAGATACATCTGCCTTCGATGTTTCCTGTTCAACATGCATCAGAATTCAGAGAAAAATGGTTTTGCCATAAAACCATTTTGTGCAATATGAATTGCAGCAGTTCACTTTTCTGGCAGCGATGAACGAAAAAAGCAAATTTGCTATACTATCACACTGATAACGTACTGACCAGCGAAATAATGCAAGTGATCAAACTGACTGGCATCCGCGCGATGCAAATGATGAGTGTGCCTGACCCGGCGCTGACCAACGACAGCGATGTGCTGGTGCGCATGTGCGCCGTGGGCGTGTGCGGCTCCGACATGCATTATTACACCCGCGGGCGGATTGGCCGGCAGGTGGTGCAGTATCCCTTTGCGGTCGGCCATGAGTGCGCCGGCGTGATCGAGCGGGTCGGCGCCAAAGTGACGCGCGTGAGAACGGGCGACCGCGTCGCTGTGGATCCAGCCATGCCGTGTGGCGTGTGCGATCAATGCCGTGCCAGGCGCCCGCACACCTGCCGCACGTTGCGCTTTCTTGGCTGTCCGGGCCAGGCCGAAGGGTGCTTGGCCGAATACATCGTCATGCCCGAGCAGTGCTGTTATCCCATCAAGGATACGCTGACGTTTGACCAGGCGGCGGTATCCGAGCCGCTGGCCATCGGCATCTATGCCGTGAGCATGTCCATGCCGATGCCGGGCGCGCGCATCGGCATTCTTGGTTTCGGGCCGATCGGCATGAGTGTCTTGCTGTCGGTCAAAGCGCACGGCGCCGAGAAGATATATGTCAGCGACAAACTGGATGGACGGCTGGCCATCGCCCGCGCGGTCGGCGCAACCTGGACGGGCAATCCGCAGCAGCAAGATATTGTCGCCGACGTAGCCAACGAAGAGCCGGCCCTGCTTGATGCCGTCTTTGAATGTTGCGGTGACCAGGCCGCGCTCGGCCAAGCGCTGCTGATGTTGAAGCCGGGTGGCACGCTCTTGATTGTCGGCATTCCCGACGTGGCGCGCGTTTCGTTCAGCATTGACGAGTTGCGCCATCGCGAAATCCGCATTCAAAATGTGCGCCGCCAAAATGATTGCGTCCAGCGCGCGCTCGACCTGATTGACCAGTGCCAAATCAACGTGGACGCGATGGTCACGCATCATTTTCCCTTTGCGCGCACCCCGGCCGCGTTTGACACCGTGGCGGCCTACCGCGACGGCGTCATGAAGGCGATAATCACTTTTTAGATCCGTACAAACATCATGACAAACGATCCACCAAAGAAACTGGTACTCGGCCTGCCGAAAGGCAGTCTTGAACAAGCCACCTACGATTTATTCGCCAAGGCGGGCTATGTCATCAGCCCGTCGCGCCGCTCGTACTATCCCGGCATTGATGATCCGGAACTGAGTTTGATTCTATTGCGCCCGCAGGAAATGGCGCGCTATGTCGAGCAGGGCAATTTGGATTGTGGCTTGACCGGCAAAGACTGGATTCTCGAGAACGGCTCGGATGTCCATGAAATCTGCGAACTCGAGTATTCGAAAGCCACGACCAATCCGGTCCGCTGGGTTCTGGCCGTGCATGAAGACGCGCCGTTTCAGAAGCCCGAAGACTTGCAGGGCAAGACCATTGCGACCGAGGCCGTCAACATGACCCGCCGCTTTCTCGAACAAAAAGGCATTCAGGCCCACGTCGAGTTCTCGTGGGGTGCGACCGAAGTGAAATGTCCGGGCCTGGTGGACGCGATTGTCGAATTGACCGAGACCGGCAGCTCGCTGCGCGCCAACCGCCTGCGTATCATCGCGACCTTAACCGAGTCGACCACCCGCTTCATCGCCAATCACACGGCCTGGAAGAATGCCGCCAAACGCACCAAAATGGAACATCTGGCGATGCTGCTGCAAGGCGCGCTGCTGGCGCGCAAGAAGGTTGGCATCAAGTTAAATGTAGCGGCGTGCGCGCTGGACGCGGTGACGGCCATTTTGCCAAGTTTGAAGCAGCCGACCATTTCGCATTTGAAAGACAAAGATTGGTTTGCGATCGAGGTCGTCGTGGACGAAAAAACCGTGCGCGAGTTGATGCCGCGCTTGAAACAGGCCGGCGCCTGCGATATCATCGAGTACCCGTTGAACAAAGTGATTCCGTGAGCGGGCGCACGTACACGCTGGCCGAACTGGCGCCGGAATTGGACGAGGCCGTCCTGGTGCAGTGGCACGTGCACGAAGGCCAGGCGGTTGCGACCGATGCCGATTTGGTGGACGTCGTAACTGACAAGGCCATCATCACCATTCCCACGCCGGTCGGCGCCACGATCGCGCGTCTCGCGCAAGCAGTGGATGCGCGCCTGCGGCCTGACTCCGTCATGCTTACTGTCACCCCGCTTGGCTAGGATGCAGATGCTATGGTAATGTTTCTCGATCCCGAACAGCGCGCGCAACGCTCGCGCCGCCGCGGCCAATATGACGACGTCGTCGCGATTATTCCGGCCTACAATGCCGCCGAGACGGTGCACGAGGTGGTCTATCGCGCGCGCCGCAAAGTCGCGCGCTGCATCGTCGTGGATGACGGTTCGACCGATGAAACCGGCACGCGCGCCCGGCGCACCGGCGCCGAACTCATTGTGCACACCAGCAATCGCGGCAAAGGCGCGGCGATTCGCTCGGCCTTCGGGTGCCTGCGTGCCGCGGAGTTCGCGTACGCCGTGTTGCTGGATGCCGATGGCCAGCATGATCCCGCCGACATTGGCCGCTTTGTGGACGCGGCCAGACGCCAGAACGCAGATATCGTGGTCGGCTCGCGCATGGCCAATCCGGAGGGCATGCCGTGGCTGCGGCGCGCCACCAATCGCACCATGTCGCGGCTGCTTTCATGGTTGTGCGGCACACGCCTGTCGGACACGCAGAGCGGCTACCGCCTGCTGTCAAAACGCGTGATTGACACGATCACGCCGGTCAAGGACAACTTCGAGGTCGAATCGGAAATTCTACTGAAGGCCGCGCGGCACGGCATGACCATAACCGAAATCCCCATCCACTCGATCTATGCCGCCCATCACACCAGCCACATCCATCCCGCGCGTGACACGCTGCGCTTCCTGCACCTGGTTGGCGGGTTAGTGTTGCTGCGGCTGTTGTACCGCCGTCCCGCGCCGCCCGGTGACCACCCCGAAAAAAGCTAGCGCAGAATGCCGCGGCGCGTGATCGGGAGATCGCGCGTGGTTGTAATTCAAACCAGTTATCGGTACAATATGGATACTATGCAAGTACGTACTGAGCATGACACGTTTCATGAGTGATGCATTGACCACGTTGACCATCCCGGCCTTCCCGATGCTGAAGAGCGGGAAGGTGCGCGAGGTGTTTGACCTTGGCGATGCCCTGCTGTTCGTCGCCACGGATCGCATTTCCGCATTCGACGTGATCCTGCCGACGCCGATTCCGGACAAAGGCCGCGTGCTGACGCAGTTGTCGTTGTTCTGGTTTGATTTTCTGCGCGAAGTCGTGCCGAATCATTTCATGACGGCGGACGTGGCCGCCTATCATCCGGCGCTGGCCGCCTATGCCGCGCAGCTTGCGGGCCGCGCCATGCTGGTCAAGAAGGCCAGCGTGTTGCCGGTCGAATGTGTGGTGCGCGGCTATCTGGCCGGTTCGGGCTGGAGTGAATATCAACGCCAGGGCACGGTCTGCGGCGAGCCGTTGCCGGCCGGCTTGCGTGAAGCAAGCGAACTCCCCACGCCACTGTTCACGCCGTCCAGCAAAGCCGCGCGCGGGCATGACGAGAACATTTCCTTTGCGCAGATGGCCGGGCTGGTCGGTGACGAAACGGCCCGCCGGCTGCGCGACTGCAGCATCCAATTGTACACGCGTGCCCAAGCGCACGCCCGGGCGCGCGGCATCATTATTGCCGACACCAAATTTGAATTTGGCCTGGTGGACGGCACGCTGACGCTCGTGGATGAAGTACTCACACCCGATTCTTCGCGATTCTGGCCGGCCGATCAGTATGCGTCCGGCCGGTCGCAACGCTCGTATGACAAACAATTTGTGCGCGATTACTTGCTGACCGCGGGCTGGGATAAAGAACCGCCCGCGCCGCCGCTGCCGGCCGATGTGGTCGCCAGGACGCGCGCTAACTATCTGCAGGCGCTGGCCATTCTCACGGCGGCGTGCTAACCGAACCACAGCACTCATGGCGACACCTCCCTCACGGAAATTGAAAGATCTGCTCAAAAATAAAAGCCCGGGCAGGCCGGAACGCTCCGGCCCGAATGGCACCTCGCTGCGCCCGATGTATGCGTGGATTGCCGTGATCGTGTGTCTTTTGCTGGCGTTGACGTACCTGAACCGTCTGCAAAAGCCGGCGCTGCAACTGACCACCTCGGAATTTATCGAACAGGTGCGCAAGACCAATGTGGTCAATGTCGTCTTCAAAGGCGAAGGCATCCTCGACGGTATGCTGCGCCTCGACCCGCTCGACCAGGCGTTTGCCGGCTGGTCAAAGCAGTTGCCTACGCCGACGCCCAGTCAAATCCGCTATACCACTGCCACGTTGATGAGCGAACTGAGCCAGGATAAGCTGATGCGCGAGTGTCAGGCCTTGGGCGTGGCCTACGATGTGCGCACCAGCAATGACACGTGGCGTCAAATTATTTTGTCGGTCGGGCCGGTGCTGCTGATCGTCGTCGTGATCGGCTTCTTCATCAATCGCCAGATGAAGCGCGGGATGGGCATGGCGATGAGCTTTGGGCGCAGCCGCGCGCGCATGAACGCAAAAAACAAAGACAAGTTCACCTTCGGCGACTTGGCCGGCTGCGATGAAGCCAAGGAGGAAGTCTGCGAAATTGTTGACTACCTCAAAGACCCGAAAAAATTCCAGCGCTTGGGCGGGCGCATTCCGCGCGGCGTGATTTTGATTGGCCCGCCGGGCACCGGCAAAACCCTGCTGGCGAAAGCCATTGCGGGCGAGGCCGACGTGCCGTTCTTCAGTATCAGCGGTTCGGATTTTGTCGAAATGTTTGTGGGCGTCGGCGCGGCGCGTGTGCGCGACTTGTTCGAACAGGGCAAGCGCAGCGCGCCCTGCATCATTTTCGTGGATGAGATCGACGCGGTCGGCCGCCTGCGCGGCTCCGGCTTGGGCGGCGGCCACGACGAGCGCGAGCAAACCCTGAACGCGCTGCTGGTCGAGATGGATGGCTTCACACCCAATGACGGCGTGATTATGATTGCGGCGACCAACCGGCCGGATGTGCTCGACCCGGCCTTGCTGCGCCCCGGCCGCTTCGACCGCCAGATCGTGCTGGACATGCCCGACCAGAAGGGGCGCGAGGAAATTCTGCAAATTCACGTCAGAAAAATCAAAATGGATGAAAGCGTCGACTTGAGCCGGATTGCACGCGGCACGCCGGGCTTCTCCGGCGCCGATTTGGCGAGCTTGGTGAACGAAGCGGCGTTAATGTCCGCACGCCAGAATTTGGCGGGCGTGACCCAGGCAGTCATGGAAGAGGCGCGCGACAAAGTGCGCTTTGGGCGCGAGCGGCGCAGCCGCGTGCTCGACGAGGAAGACCGCCGCTACACCGCCTATCACGAAGCCGGTCACGCGCTGGTTACCGTCCTTATGCCCGGCTGCGAACCATTGCACAAAGTGACCATCGTGCCGCGCGGGATTGCCCTGGGCGCCACGATGCAATTGCCCTCGAAAGACCGCTATAACTATCGCAAGAAAGAGCTGGAAGGCCAATTGGCGTCCTTGATGGGCGGTTTGGTCACCGAGCATCTGGTCTTTGGCGACATGACCACCGGGGCGAAGAGCGACATCAAGCATGCGTCCGAAATCGCGCGCAAAATGGTCTGTGAATGGGGCATGAGCGACGCGATGGGACCGCTGGCATACGGCGAACGCGTCGAGCACGTGTTCCTCGGGCGGGAGATTGACCGGCACACGGACTACAGCGAGCTAACCGCGCAGAAAATAGACAATGAAATCCGCCAGATTGTCGACACGGCGAGCGCGCAAGCCCGGCGCATTATTACCGAGCATCGCGCCGTGCTGGACAGCATTGCCGAAGCGTTGCTGAAATACGAAGTGTTGGATGGCGATGAGATTGGTATTTTGGTGAATGGCGGCACGCTGCCGCGCAATGGCACGGCCAAGGCGGATGCACAAACCAGCACGGCGGCTGCGCCATCCGAGGCTGGCACGGGCAGTGCCACGGCCGCGTCTGCGGATGCGCCCGACGCTGATCTGCAGCCATGACGCCGTCACCAGCACCGCGCGTCTGGCAGGCGCGTGATCGGCGCATTGATGTGGCACGCTATGCCATTATGGGCGTGCTCAACATGACACCGGATTCGTTTCTGGCGGAGAGCCGCTGCGCGTCGGTTGCCGAGGCAATGGCCCGCGCGACAGTGATGTGCGCGGAAGGCGCGGCCATTATTGATGTCGGCGGCGAGTCCACCCGGCCGGGCGCGCCGGCAGTGGATGCTGATGAAGAATGCCGGCGGATCGTGCCGGTGATTGCCGCGCTCGCGCGGACGCAGGACGTGGCGATCTCGGTTGATACCCGCAAGCCGGCCGTGGCGCGCGCCGCACTCGACGCGGGCGCCCACATTGTGAATGATGTCTGTGGCGGCGCAGATCCGGCCATGCAGGCCGTGGTGCGGGAGAACGGCGCAGGCATCGTCGTCATGCAGATGCAGGGCGACCCGGCCACGATGCAGGCGCAACCCCTCGGGCCGGACGCGGTCATGCCGGCGTTGCACCAGTTTTTCCGCGCGCGCTGTGCGGCCTTGACGGCTGCCGGCATTGCGCGTGCCCAGATTGTGCTCGATCCGGGCATAGGCTTTGGCAAGACGTCTGAAGCCAATGAACGGATTGTGCGCGAGCTGGCGACGCTGGCCGAGCATGGCCAACCCATTATGATTGGCGCGTCGCGCAAACGCTTCATCGGCGAACGCACCGGGCGCGCGCCCGCGGAGCGCCTGGCTGGGTCGCTGGCAGTGCATGTGCTGGCATATGCGCACGGCGCGCGGGTTATCCGTACACATGATGTGCGTGCGACGCGCGACGCGCTTGCCATGGCGGCCTGCTGCTGCTAGATCTGACAATGTGAAATGTGAAATTGAGATTTGAACCAAATACTGAAAACTGAAAATCGAAAACTGCTGCCCATGCCCGCCGACCCCGTCACCATAGCATTCACCGACACCTTTGACACCGCGCAGATCGCGGCGGTCTGCGCCCTCGTGCGCAGGCAGCGCGCGCCGCAGGTGCGTGTGGACGGTACGGCGGTGACGGTCTGGCCGACGGCGCGGGCGGCGCTGCTGGCCCAGTTGCTGCGCCGGTTCGAACGCGGCGGGTATGCGTGGTCGGTGGTGGGTGTGCCGGACGATGTGCGCGCGGTGCTTGAGTTCTTTCTGTATCGCCGATCGAAGAAACGGCGCAGTTCACGTCCGCACGAGATCGCCATCGTCGAGACGACCGTGGTGCGCATCGTGCGGTTCCTCAACAGTATCCGCGATCTGTACCTGTTGCTGCAGGACATTGTGTTCTGGACGTTAATTGGGCCGTTCTGCCGACATGGATTTCGCCTGACGCGCACCGCGTACGAAATCACCGAGCGCGGCGTGCGCTCGCTGCCGATTGTCGCGCTGGTGGCGTTCATCATGGGCTTGATCCTGGCGATGCAGGCAGCCGTGCAGTTGCGCGTGTATGGGGCGTTGTTTCTGATCCCCAGAATGGTGGGGATCTCGATTGTGTACGAGTTGGGCGTCCTAATGACGGCGGTGCTGGTGGCCGGGCGCAGCGGCTCGTCCATCACCGCCGAGATTGGCTCGATGGTCACGTCCGAAGAAATGGACGCCTTGCGTGCCATGGGCGTCAGCATCACCAAGTACATCATTGTGCCGAAATTCGTGGCGCTGATCATCGTCATGCCGTGCCTGACGATCTTTGCCGATATCATCGGCGTGTTCGGCGGCTATGTCGTCTCGGTCTTGCAGATCGGCATGTCCAGCCCTGATTATATTGACAAGACGCTGAAGGCCATCGTGTTGAAAGATGTCATGATTGGCTTGTCGAAAAGTGTGGCGGACGGGGTGGTGATTGCCTGCATTGCCGTGCATCAAGGGCTGACGACCAGTGGCGGCGCGGAAGGCATCGGCAAGTCCACCACCCGCAGCGTGGTCTACTCGATCATCATGATTGCCGTCGCGCACCTGTTCTTCACCGGACTCTTTTACTACACGGGCCAAGGACCGACGCTCCAACCATGACGGCGCCCGTAATAGAGGTCAAAGAATTGGTGGCGGCCTACGGCGAGCTGGTCGTGCTCGACGGCATTTCCTTCACGGTCGAGCCGCAGCAGATCTTCGTCGTGATGGGCGGCAGCGGTTGCGGCAAGTCCACGCTGCTGCGCCATTTGCTCGGGTTGTATCACCCGACGGCCGGGACCATTAACATTCTGGGCACCGATGTCACCCGCACCAGTGACGACGAGCTGCAGCCGCTGCGCGCGCGCATCGGCATGGTCTTTCAGGGCTCCGCCTTGTTCAATTCGATGACCGTCGCCGAAAATGTCTCGTTGCCGTTGGAGGAATACACGGACTACCCGAGCCGCGTCATTCAGGACATTGTCGATTGGAAACTGCACTTGGTCGAGCTCGATCATGCCCGCGACTACATGCCCGCACAACTGTCGGGCGGCATGAAAAAACGCGCCGCCATCGCACGCGCCATGGCCTTGGATCCTGACATTCTCTTCTTTGACGAGCACACCACCGGGCTCGACCCCGTCATGGCCGCCGAACTCGACCGTACAATCCTGCGCCTGCGCGAGAAGCTGCGTATCACCGTGGTGGTCGTGACGCACGACATGACCAGTATCCGCCGCATCGCCGACCGCGGCATCATGATTGCCGACAAGCACATTGTCGCCGCCGGCACCATCCGCGAGATGGAACAAAGCGGCGATCCACGGGTGGTTACTTTCTTCATGCGCCACGAGACGCATTAACGTTCCCTTACGTTGCTGACTTTTATGGCTATTGCACATTCCGAAAAAATCAAAGCGCTGGTCTTTCTGACCGTCACCATCGCGCTTGCCACAACCATCGTTCTTGTGCTCGTGGGCACGAACTGGATGGAAGAAAAGGACACCTATTACATTGATTTTACCGAAGTCAAAGGGATCGCGCCCGGCTCGCCCGTGCGCTTCAACGGGGTCGCCATTGGCAAAGTCCTTCGCATCAAACCGGTGACGGACATTCAAAACCAGAACCAGACGCGCGTCACCGTTGAAGTCCAGAAGAACACCATCATCAAGGGCGACAGCGTCGCCCGGCTTGAACTTGATTCACCCATCGTCGGCAGTCGTTTCATCCAAATCACGCCGGGCACTGCCGAAGCCGAGGTGATCAAGCCCAACACGCAGGGGAATATCATCAAGAGCGAACGCACGATGTTTGACACCATTTTCATGCAGGCGGCCGAGATCTCCTCACGCAGCTCGGTCTTGATCAGCAATGTCAATAATATCTTCAGCCCCGAAAACGCCCACGCCCTCTCGTCGATCCTGGTGCAATTTGACACGTTCCTCAAGAACGATGCGACCAACGCCACCGCTGAATTCCGCCAAACGCTGGCGGATGTGCGCACCGCTATCAATGCCGCCCAAATTAAAGACACGATGACCGACATGCGCGGCACCTTGATTGCCGTCCAACGCGCGGTGGACAGTGCCAATGAGATGATGTCCCAGAATCAGACCACCGTTAACGACACGCTGAACAGCATTCGCGCGGCGACCGATAGTCTGAACGAATTGCTGATTAATCTGAATCGCCACCCGCTGATTCGCGGCAAAGGTGAAAAGACAAAGGAGTGGATGAATGAATAGGTGCCTTCGATTTTCAGGCAGTCTGTCCGCCCTCGCGCTGACGCTGGCTGGGTGTATGTCACTCACGTCGGTTACGCCCCCCGTGGTCACCCGCTTTCAGCTGGATGCCGCGGCCGGCGCGCTCGGCCCCACCAATGCCCTGCGGGTCGCCGTCCAGCGCTTCGATGGCAGTGCGGCCTACAAACGCGAGCAAATCGTCGTCAGCCCTGCACCGAATGTTATGGATAGCTACCCCAACGCGCGTTGGTCGGAAGGCCCGTGCGACATGCTTACCGAGGCCCTCATGACGTATCTCGCGCGCCGCTGCGCCTATGTCACCGCCACCCCGCGCATTTACAAGGATGACGTGCAGGTGATCATTGCAACCTATGTCGATGCCTTTGACCAAGTCCAGCGCGGCAAGCAATGGTCGGCCCTGTTTCGCGTCAAATACGAATTTGTGGCCGACACCGACAAGCGCGTCCTCGAAAGTAATTGGTTTGAACGCACGCGCGCCCTGCCGAACGGCAAACCCGAGGAATACGTAGCAGCCCAAAATGCCGCCGCCAATGAATTCTTCGAACTTATTGCGCAGCGCCTGAGCCGCTTGCCGCCGCCACGCTGAACGTAGTAGATTGGTAGAGCCCATGACGTACGCGAAAGGCTGACGTGGACACTGAACCCCACAGGGACTATGCAGACCTGCAGGTGAACGGGTTTGTTGGCGTCGATTTCTCGACAGCGGGGCTGACGGTGGATGCGGTGCGGCGCGTGACGCAGGCGCTGGTGGCGCGCGGCACGGCGGCGTTCTGTCCGACAATTATTACTGCGCCAACGGCGGTCTACGAGCAGAACCTGCCGGTGCTGGCCGCAGCCTGCGAGACGGGCGATCTGGCGGCGCATGTGCTGGGCGTCCACCTTGAAGGGCCATTTCTCTCGCCGCAGCCGGGCGCACGCGGGTGTCATCATGTCGCATGGATGCAGCCACCGATGCCGGCGCTGCTCGAGCACTGGCAGACACTGGCGCAGGGACATATCAAACTGCTGACGCTTGCGCCGGAGCTGCCGGGTGCCTGCGAGACCATCCGCTGCGCGTGCGCCCTGGGCATCGTGGTGTCGCTGGGCCACACCAACGGCACCGAGCAGCAGATTCTGCGCGCAGTCGAGGCCGGGGCGCGCTGCGCGACACATCTCGGCAATGCTTTTCCACGCGCGGCCCATCCGCGTGACAATGCCATGTGGTGGCTGCTCGGCTGTGATGCGGTGACGGCCATGTGCATCACCGACGGGTATCACCTGAATGATGCCTTCATCAAAACGGTGCTGCGGACAAAAGGCGCGGACAAGTTCATTGTTGTCAGCGATGTCGCGCCGGTCGCCGGCCTGCCGCCCGGTGCGTATGACTGCATGGGCATGCGCGTCGTGCTGGAAGCCAGTGGCCGGGTGTCGTCGCCGGACACCGGCACGCTGGCTGGCTCGTCCGCGACGCTCGGCGAATGTGCGCAGCACCTTGCGACGCTTGAACTGCTGACTGCCGCGCAATTGCGCCAGGTCACCCGCGCGAATGCGCTGAAACTGCTGGGATTGTTTCCTTGAGCATTGCATTCGCGCCTGCATGTTGGCACGCGCTGCGGGCCGCGTATGCGGCATGGTGGGCGGGCACGCTGGCCCGGCCGTTGCTGCACATCACCCTTAACGGTCGCCCGGCCGGCCGGCCAGTTGCGGCCCAGCCCTATTACGGCTTCACCGCGTTTTATGACATGAGTGTGTCCGCCGATGCGGTCGTGGATGCGTGGGATTATCAGTTGGCGCAGCAAACATATCTGGGCGATGCCTTTCCATCTATCTTGCCGAATTTCGGGCCGGGTGTGGTGGCCGCGTTTCTGGGTGCCAAGGTGATGTGTGGCAACGACACGGTCTGGTTTCACCCGCGGCAGGACGCCAAGCTGGCGGAGCTGCGCTTGGCATATGACGCCGACAATGTCTGGCTGCAGCGCGTGAAGGACATCTGTGCGGCGGCGCTGCGGCGCTGGCAGGGGCTGGTGCAAGTCGGCATGACGGACTTGGGCGGTGCCCTTGATATTCTGGCATCCTTTCGTCCCAGCGAGAAGCTGCTGTATGATCTATACGACCATCCTGACGATGTCAAGCGCCTGACGTGGGAGATTCATGCGTTGTGGCACAGATATTTTGCCGAACTCAACGGCGTGTTGCAGCCCATGAATCCGTGCTACACGGCGTGGACGCCGATCTATTCAGCCCAGCCGTATTACATGCTGCAGTGCGATTTCGCCTACATGATCGGCCCAGCCATGTTCGATGAATTTGTCAAGCCAGAACTGGCGGCAAGCTGCCAGAAAATTACCCATGCGTTTTATCATTTGGACGGGCCGGGCCAACTGCCACATTTGGATTCACTGCTGAGCATACCGGAACTGCAGGGGGTGCAATGGATTCCGGGTGAGGGCCAGCCGCAGAGCGAAGCCTGGCCGGACGTGCACAAAAAAATCCGTGCGGCCGGCAAACTGGACCAGATTTTCGGCGCGGCCACATGGGACGAGACGGTGCAGCGTTTTGACACGATTGTAGACACGCTGGGCGATGCGCGCGGCTTGATCTTGATCGCCGAAGCGGCGCAGGAACGCGAAGACGATGTGCGCCGGTTCATTGCGCGGTATGCATGCTAATCCGGCCGGGCACATGCCGCTGCGGAACGGCGTGCCGTGGCCAGGCAGGTAGAGCGGGCAGGCCCTGCCCGCCGTCCGCAGGCACTGCAACATTTGCAGACGACATTCGTTAGCGTTTGTCGCCGCGGAATGGGCGCCACGTTCTGTGTGGCATAGTCTTCGCGGAATGATGGAGAGCCGCTGCCACTAGCGATGCTGCCGCGCGCCTGATTGGCACCATCCGCGCCGGGCTATTTCTTCCAGGACCTGTAGATCCTGCCGACCTTGTTCTTGTGCAGCATGCGCAGGTAGTGTGTGCCGAGATATTCGTTGGACAGGGTCATTTGCGCGTTCACCCACAGCCAGGGCGGCAGCACAGCGACATCGGTGATGCCGAGTGCATCGGGGATGTTTGCCCGCTTGAGCATCCCGGACATCTTCAGCAAAGCGCCCTGCGGGCGAAACACCACCACCATTTTGTGATTCTTGTCCGGCCGATAAATAGCGCGCGTGCCCTTTTTGTTCGCTTTGGTCGGCGTCATCTCGGGAATGATGTCAACGTTGCCAAAGCGGAAGCTGAACTGCATGCCCGCCAACGTCGTGATGTTGGTATAGGCATCAATGGCGGCAATAGCCCTGACTGCGATCGTGTCATTAGTCTTGCCTCTCAGCCGTGGCTTCCAGCGCACGACGAGATTGGCCTTGTCGACGATGAAGTTGAGATTGCCATTGCGGGGCGGGGCAAAGACTTGCACGCGGTGATTGTCGGCGTCGGCGACGAAGACCCAGCCGTCCATATCCACATCGAGATCGCTCGGCCGGTTGAACAACGACGGGGTCGCGCCCGGCCCACCCCAACTGGTCAGGAGGGTGCCATCCGTGCCGTACTTGTAAATCATGTTGCTGACGGCCTCGCACACGAGGATGCTGCCGTCGCGATGGTCGACCGCGATGCCGAGCGGGCGCGCATTATAGTCCCACGGGTCATACGCCGCGAGCGGGGTGAGATCCAGATCGAAAACCTTGACGCCGCCCGCGCCGTCGTCGCCCGCTAGAATGCTGACATAAACGCGGCTGCGCCACGCATCGGCCTCGATGCCCCAGGCCGTCGCGCCCAGCTTGGCAAACGGCGCGATGCCGGCGGCGGCGGCATTGCTCCACTCCGTGCCGGTCCAGACATAGCGCACGACATAGGTGGTGAACACGGTGCTGGTCGTTCCCCAACTGGCGCCTTGCAGAATGCCATACACATCGCCATTCGCACAGACCGCCACGTCGCGGAAGTAAAAGCCCATCGTGTTGCTGAACCAATTCGGGAATTTCTCGTACACCGCGCCGAGCGGATCCGTGTGGACAATCTTGGAGCCGTACGGCGCAATCACATACGCCGGCGCAACATAAAAGGGATCGCCGTCGCAACTGCAATCAATGCCGGCGGCGGGCAGTTCCGGGTACAGTTCGTTGTTCTCCCAGAGCAACTCGTACACGCCTGCGGTGGTCCAGCGCTTGACGCACATGTTGGTGGCAAAGCTGCCGGCCAGGTCACGCCCGCTGGGTGAAGTGTCGGGCGGGATCGTGTCGGTTACGTAGACATGGCCAAAGCGGTCAACCGCGACGCCGTCCATGTCGTTGAACTGATTGGCATTCGTGCCGGCCTGCCCGAATTCGCGCACAAAGCGATAGTCGCTGGGCGTGGCAGCCACGGCGCGCGCAGTCACGCCACACAGCAGAACGACGACGCAGAAAAGTGAGAGGGTGTGTAACGCACGCATGATCTTGCTCCGTTTCATGGTGAACAAAACAGTGAACAGGTTACGCAACCAGTATACCATTTCTCAACGCGGCTGTCAAAAAAACAGCTCTCCGCAGCAATTCCGATATACCAATAAGGTCTGAGTCAAATTTGCATTGTAACGAAGAGGATCAGAGCTTGAAAGAGGCGCAAGAGAACCAGCATTCATAATGATGTGCCGCCTCTTGTTGCTCTGTTCATCTTTTTACCCCTTGGTCCAGTTGAGTAGCAACTCGCAGTGTGCGTGCGTGCTGCACGCTTCAGCTAGGCCGCCACGAACTAGGTGTGGCAGGGAAATCGGACGCCTGCCGCGCCGTGCACATCCTGGGCCACCGCCGCGAACGCGATGCAGCAGGCCGTTGAGGGGTGCGCTCGTCCTCGTCAGCGATTGCGTCGTGCGCGGCAATGCGGCGCGGAATGGTGGCGGCTACTGCACTGAAAGCACTATTGCGCGCCCAGATAGCGCCGCGCCGCGGCCACGCGTTCGAGCGCGCGTACATAGGCGGCCGTGCGCAGGTCAAGCTTCAACTCGGCCGCCGCGGCGAGCAGCGCGCGCGTGTTCTCGTTCATCATGCGATCCAAGCGCGCCAGCGCCGTGGCCTCATCCCAATAATCTTCCTGGATGTTCTGCAGCCACTCGAAATACGAGACAATCACACCGCCGGCATTCGCCAGAATATCCGGCAGAATGATCACGCCACGATTGTGCAACAACTGGTGCGCGGCCGGCGTGGTCGGCCCGTTGGCGCCCTCGGCGATGACCCGCGTGTCGAGCGTTGCCGCGATGGTGTCGGTAATCGTGTTTTCAGTCGCGCACGGCAGGAGCACGTCGCACGGCAGGCGCAGCAGCGCCTCTGGCGCCAGCGTCGCCGGATACGCGGCACGCAGCCCGTCGCGCCCGTCGCGCTGCAAGCAGCGCATCATGGCGGCGATATCGAGTCCGTTGGGATCGTGCAGCGCGCCGCCAAACAGGGAAGGATCGGCCAGGCCGATGACGCGCGCGCCCAGTTGCTGCATGCGCAACGCCGCGTACATGCCGACTTTGCCGAAGCCCTCCACTATGACGCGCGCGCCGGCGGGCGCAATGACATTCGCCACGCAGATTGCCAACCCATAGCCGGTCGCCTCCGTGCGGCCATACGAACCAAACAGTTCGACCGGTTTGCCGGTCACGATGCCGGGCACGGTGCGGTCGTCGCACAATTCCGTGTAGCGCTTAAACATCCATGCCATGGTCTGGCTGTCGGTGCCCATATCCGGCGCGGCGACATCCTTGTCGGGGCCGAGCACATCGGCGAAGGTGCGCATGTAGCCCTTCGCCAAGCGCTCCTTTTCCGTGCGCGACAAGGCTTGCGGATCAACCGCCACACCGCCTTTCGCGCCGCCGAACGGCACGCGCGCCAAGGCGCATTTCCAGGTCATGTTTGAGGCCAGCGCCACCACTTCATCGCGCGTCACGCCCGTGTCCCAGCGCAGGCCACCCTTGTAAATTCCAATGTCGTTGTTGTGCTGCACACGAAAGGCACGCAGGCAGCGCACGCTACCGTCGTCCATTTGCAGACTGATCTTGCGCTCAATCACGCTGTCCGGTTCGAGCAGGCGTTCTTCAATGCACTGGCCGGGGAACGTGCGTGCCATAGCCAAATGCTCGATCGCCTGACGCAAATAAAAGTTGACATTGTCGAGTAACGTGCCGCCGTGCGGCACATTCTGCCATGCCAGCGGCGGCAGTGACGGTAACGACGATGCAGGTGCTGCATTCATACAGTTCATCCCGTGGTAACAATCAATGATGGTCTGGCTCGTGTGGCCTACTGCACTATGGTAGCACAAGCGCGCCAGACTGTCAAAGGCCCCTGCCTTTGCACGCTGGTGTCAACCCGGATGCGGCGATGCGCAGAATCTGTGTGCAACTGTGGCGGAGTGATCTTGGTATGCAACAAGCACAGAAGCGTGCATGAAGCGCACAACACTAACACGAATATTCCGGATAGGGCATCCATCGTTCAGTGTTGCTACCGTTAAGCACCGCAAAGAGTACCCATGAGAGCGTTTTCTATTTTGCAGCGTCCTTGTAGATACGGTCTTAAAAGTCAAGCGGCAAGTAGTGGTTGT
>CAYNJC010000022.1:0-71967 GCA_964397565.1 uncultured bacterium | reverse complement strand
CAACCACTACTTGCCGCTTGACTTTTAAGACCGTATCTACAAGGACGCTGCAAAGTAGAAAGCGCTCTCATTAGTATATTCCCATTATCCACTTAGTATAGCAAGACACGCGCGCGGTATCAAACGCAGCGTCAGTACAACAATTTGTTCACCACGAACAAAACCATGCGCCGCGCATGGTTTTTATCAGTACGACGGGCGTATGAAACGCCCGCCACGCTTATACTGCATCGCGGAATTGCAGTGCTGCCCACTGCAATTCCGCGATAACGCACTCAGGCCAAATACGCGCCGACCGCGCCCAGATTGGTCAAAACCTCCACCTCGCGGCAGTCGTCCTGGCGAATATTCGCTTCCGGATTGTTGTGCAGAATATTGCCGATAATGCGCGTCTGGTCCACGCCGGCCAGGTCAATGCCCAGGCGATTGTCTTGAATGTTATTCTCGACGATCTCGTGATGATGCGGCCGGACTTTGATCAGCTTGCTGCGCTCGGCCGCCATGGCCCGAATGCCATGATCCTGCGCGATCACGATACGAATCGCCTTGGTATTGCGCTGGAAGATGTTCTTGCTGATCTGCCAATGATGCGAGGTGGTGGCCTCGGGGTATTTCTTGTGGAGTTTCTTGTCGTGCACGGAGGACCACAGCAGGATGCCGTGGCCGTTGCCCTGAAACGTGTTGCCGCGGACAAGCATGGTGCTGCCGTTCTCGACCGCAATGCCGGCTTGGCGATTGCCGATAATGCGATTGTTCTCAATCGTGTTGTCGCTCGAAAAACCAAGCCAGAAGCCATAGTTGCAGTTGTTGGCCAGATTGTTGCGGAAAATATTGCCGCGCGAAAACGTGGATTCGAAGGCGATGTTGGGACTGAGCGAGCCGTCGTTGTCTTCAAACAAATTGTCGTTGGCGCCCAAGGACAGGCCCTTGTTACTTAGGCCGGCCAGGAAAAAGCCGTCACCGCCCATGCGCGCATAATTGCGCCGAAAAACATTGCGGTGCGACCCGGACAGAATCAGAAAGCCCGTCGCGTCCGCGCCCATGTGCCCGGTACGCTTCGTCCCCAGTTCCGTGTTGCGCACGTTGTAGCGGCAGCAATAATCAGCGGCATTGTCCTCAAACACCGAATCGCAGGTGCCGAACAGGTGAATGCCATAGCCGGTGCAGTAATTGACCTTGTTGCGCAGCACGCGCAGCTTCTGGCAGTCGTAGGTCAGCAGCCCGTTCATGTTGTGCTCAAGATTATTGTCGGCGATCAGCGCGTCGCGTACGCCGTTGAGACAGAGCGCGCCGCCGTAGGTCGTCGCTGCCGTCAACCAGACCTCCAGAAAAATCGTGTCGGAGGGAATGTCCTGGGTGGCAGTGATGGTCAAGCCTTCCAGCGTCAGGCCCGCGCATTGTTCCGCATGCACGCCGTGATAATAATAGGCCAGGCTCAATCCGCGCAGCGTCACATTCTTGCGCCGGTTGATGCGCACGCCCGTGCCGGTGCGCGCCGCGCCAATCAGCAACACGCCCGTGCCATTGACGGTCACATTATTGGCGGCGATCTCAAGGCCGCGCGGCAAAAAATACTGACCGGGCGCCAGCGTGACGTCCTCGGTGATGACCATCCCATCGTGCGGCACAGTCAGTTTTTGCTTGATCCGCGCGCCCTGCTTTCGTTGTTGTAGTTTCGTCATGATAATAAATAAATGTTAAAGGTTTCTGTTAATGTCCACTATATAGTAGCATTATTGGCAATGATAGTCAAGTGGGCATGAATTTCCCCGAAAATCCAAGGAATGGCGGGGATCTATTCAACAGCCAACGTCGAATAGTGAACGGCAGACGGGGAAGTGCCGCCGTGGCGGCATGGCTGCACCCCCAGGTAGTTCGTTGCGAAAAAATCATAGTAGACGCCGCCGGCGCGGATTTGCTATAATTCCCCCTTGATAAACCACTCTTGGGAACTGCGTATGAATCTTGTGCAGAAGATTATGGCGAAGCATCTGGTCAGCGGCACGCCGGCACCTGGCCAGGTCGTGGACATCCGGATTGATCAAACCCTGACGCAGGATGCCACTGGCACGATGGCCTACCTCGAACTCGAAGCGATGGGTGTGGCGGCCGTGCGCACCGAATTGTCGGTCTCGTATGTCGACCACAACATGGCGCAGCAGGGGCCGAATAATATGAACGACCACCTGTATCTGCAGACGGTCGCTGCGCGCTATGGCGTGCACTTCTCGCGCGCCGGCAACGGCATCTGCCATCAGGTGCATCTCGAGCGCTTTGGCGCGCCCGGCAAAACCATGCTGGGCTCCGACTCGCACACGCCGACCGGTGGCGGCATCGGCATGCTGGCGATTGGCGCCGGCGGCCTGAATGTCGCCCTGGCGATGGCCGGCCAGCCCTTCACCCTGCACTATCCCAAGGTCATTGGCGTGCGCTTGACCGGCGCCTTGCCGCCGTGGGTCGCGGCCAAGGACATTATTCTGAAATTGCTGACGCTGCTCTCCACCAAGGGCAATGTCAATTGCATCATCGAGTACTTCGGCGCGGGGGTGGCCACGTTGTCCGTGCCGCAGCGCGCGACGATCACCAATATGGGCGCCGAATTGGGCGTGACCACCAGTGTGTTCCCGTCTGACGAGCGCACCCGCGAATATTTGCGCGCGCAGCAGCGGGAAGCCGTGTGGCAGCCCTTGGCCGCGGATGCCGACGCGCGCTATGAACGCGTCATCGAGATCAACCTGGCGGAACTTGAGCCGCTCTGCGCGCAGTCGCCCGCGCCCGACAACATTACGACCGTGCGCGACGTTGCCGGCCTGAAAGTCCAGCAAGTCTGTGTGGGCTCATGCACCAATTCATCCGTGCGCGACTTGAGCGTGGTGGCCGAAGTGTTGCAAGGCCGCCGGGTGCATCCGTCGGTCAGTTTGCTGGTGACGCCCGGCAGTCGCCAGGTGCTGCAAATGATTGCGCAGAACGGCGTGCTGGCCACCTTCATCAGTGCCGGCGCACGCATTCTCGAATCGGCCTGCGGCCCGTGCATCGGCCAGGGCGCTGCGCCGGCCGAAGACACGGTCAGTGTGCGCACTTTCAACCGCAATTTCGAGGGCCGCTCGGGCACCAAAAACGACAAGGTTATTCTGGCCAGTCCGGAAGTCGCGGCGATGGCTGCCCTCTTCGGCGAACTGCGCGACCCGCGCGCGTGTGGCATTCCTTTTCCGCAGGTGGCTGATCCACCCGCGTTTGCCGTTGATGATGCGATGATGGTCGCGCCGCTGCCGCCCGCTGCGCGCGCCGCCGTGGTGATCCGCCGCGCCAGCACGATCGGCCCGCCGCCCACCAATGCTGCTTTGCCGCCCGAGCTGCGCGGCCAGGTGGTCATCAAGGTCGGCGACAAAATCACGACCGATCATATCATGCCGGCCGGGCCATTCCTCAAATTGCGCTCGAACATACCGGAATACGCCAAGGCCGTCTTTTTTTGTTTCAACACGCCCAACGTGCCGTCCTTTGCCGAGCGCGCGCTGGCGCTGAAAGCCGCCGGCACCCACGGCGTGATTGTCGCCGGCGAAAGCTATGGCCAGGGCAGCTCGCGCGAGCATGCCGCGATTTGCCCGATGTATCTGGGCATCAAAGCCGTTATGGCCAAATCGTTCGAGCGCATTCACCACGAAAACCTGGTGAATTTTGGTGTGGTGCCACTGACCTTTGTCAACGCGGCGGATTATGAAAACACCGCGCTGGGCGACACGCTCGCCATCACCGACCTGCGCGGCCAGTTGCAGCGCGGCGGACCGCTCAGCGCCACCCGTGCCAATGGCACGACGCTGCCGCTTGCCCACGCGCTGACACCCAAAGACATCGCCATGATCCTCGCCGGCGGCCTGCTCAACACGCTGCAGCCGAACCCTGAGCCCTGATGAATATCCAATATCGAACACTCAATATCCAAGTGCGAAGTAGCTGCGCAGAACTCTGCTTGGAGTCCCGCCATCGGCGGGATCATCATTGGTCATTCCTTGTTGGTTATTGGATATTCCGCTGCATCTTTCCCCTGAAACCTGAATCCTGTTGCACCTCAGATATTATGGCCACGAAGGCACGAAGACACGAAGAAATCGCAGCACCAAGCATTGGCTATTGTGCAGCCACAGCGTGCTGTGCTTTGACAACCAACAACATCATTGCTGTTGTTGCTGCTTCTTCGTGTCTTCGTGCCTTCGTGGCAAATTCATCTGTTTTTGGCCTGACCCTGAACCCTGAACCCTGAACCCATGTACCTCATCCGCGTCCATGACACCTTCTGCGCTGCGCACGCGTTGCGCTTCGCCGACGGCAGCACCGAATTGCAGCACGGCCACAACTGGCGGGTCGAAGCGGTGGTGGCCTGCCCGCGGCTGGATGACGCCGGCATCGGCATTGATTTCGTGGAGGTGCGCGCCGCGTTGCACGCCCTGCTGGATGGCACCTTGGATCACAAGAACTTGAATGACATCGCCGCGTTGAACCGCCCGAATCCAACCAGCGAACGCCTGGCGCAATGGCTCGCGCAGCAGCTTGCGCCGCAGGTCGCGCGCGCGGCCACCGGCGCCGCGTTGCAGTCTGTTACCGTGTGGGAAACGCATGACTTCGCCGTCACCTTTTCCTGCTGACTCATTTCCGCGGAGGTTTTATGGTTGACTATACTTCACCGCAGCCGGGCATGAAAGTCGCCGTCATCGGCGATGGCGCGTGGGGCACCGCCTTGGCGCTGTTGCTCAACAGCAAGGGCTACGATGTGCGCGTCTGGGGCGCCTTTCCAGAATACACCCGCGAGCTCATTGCCACCCGCCAGAATTACAAATATTTGCCCGGCGTGCCCTTGCCGGATTCATTGACCTTTACCAACGATCTGGAGAGCGCCGTGCAAAATGCGCGCCTGATTGTGATGGCCGTGCCGTCGCATCTGATGCGCCAAGTGGCACGGCGGGTCGGCGGCGCATTGCATGAGCCGGTGCCGCTGGTCAGCGTGGCCAAGGGCGTCGAAGGCGGCACGTTCAAGCGCATGAGCCAGGTGCTCCAGGAGGAGACGCGCCTGCCGCAAATCGCGGCGCTGTCCGGCCCGAGCCATGCTGAGGAAGTGGCACGCAGCATGCCGACCGCCATCGTCGCCGCCGCCGCCCAGCTCAGTCTGGCGGCGTTCGTGCAGGAGACGTTCTCCTGTCCCACCTTGCGGGTCTACACCAATGTGGATATCGTCGGGGTTGAGTTGTGCGCGACGCTGAAAAATGTGCTGGCGATCGGCGCCGGCGCGATTGACGGCTATGAGCTGGGTGACAATGCCAAGTCGGCGTTGCTGACGCGCGGCTTGGTCGAAATCGTGCGCTTCGGCACGGCCTTGGGCGGCACCGTCGAATCGTTTTTTGGCTTGGCCGGGATTGGCGATCTGATCACCACCTGTTTCAGCAAGCACAGTCGCAATCGTGGCTTCGGCGAACGAATCGCGCGCGGCATGTCAGTCGAAGACGCGTTGCATGCCTCGACCGGCGTCGTCGAGGGCTACCGCAATGCCCAGACCGTCCATCAACTCGCTGCGCAGACCGGCATTGATATGCCGCTCACCGAGGCCATCTATCGCGTCCTCTACGAGCATCAAAATATTCGCGAGACCATTCTGGGCTTGATGACCCGCGAGCCGAAATCCGAGCATCCGGCCGGGCATCCCGTCCGGCGTTGGCTGAAATTATTGTGCCTGCGCTTGCGCGTCTCGCTGATGATGAGCTGAGGACTGAAACTTGAAACTCGAAACTTGAAACTCGAAACTTGAAACAAGCTTCTCATCATAGCACCGCCGCAGCGTCCGCGCCCCTTGTCTGGCAACGCGCGGATGCGCCCGCGCTGGCGGCGGTGCCGCCGGCGTTTTGGGATGACCCGGCGGCGGTGCTGGCGCGCGCGGGCGTGCTGCTCAAAGGCGGCGCGTATCATCGCGCCACCTATCTGCTGCGCGGTGCAGAAGGCGCCGCGGTGCTGGTCAAACACTATCACTTGAGCGATCTGCGCGAGCGGCTGCAATGGCGCCTGCGCCGGGCGGCACCGCAACGCGAGTGGCGTACACTCCAACAGTTGGCGGCGCACGCGGTGCCGGTGCCGGCGCCCCTGGCGTGGGGCGAGCAGGTCACGCGCGCCGGCATCCACCTCTGGTTGGTCGTGGCCTTTATCAACGAGGCGGTCACGTTTGACACGGTCAACCCGCCGCGCGCGGCGCAGCCGCTGCTGCGGGGCGCGCGTTCATTGGCGCGCACCGTCGCCGCGTTGCACGCCGCGCAAGTCACCCATCACGATTTGCATTCCGGCAATTTGTTGTATCAACCAAGCTGCGACACGTGGTACATCACTGATTTTCAGATGGCGCGCAGCGGCGCCACCTCGCGCGATGGCTTGTTGGATGATCTGGTGCAGTTGCAGCATTGCCTTGGGAAAAAAGTGCCGCTCAACGCGCGCATCGCGTTTCTACGCGCATATCTCGAGGAATTCGCACGCCGCACCGACACGGAAGCAACGCTGACGGGCCGCGAATGGCGCTGGCTCTTTGCCGACATCCGGCGCGCCAGCCGCGACTATGCCGTTGCCCAAGCCCGCACGCGCAACCGCCGCTGCCTGCGCGCCACGCGCGAGATCGCACTGCTGCAGGACTGGCTCGCACCGGAGGTCACCGTGCCGGACGGCAGTCACGGCCTGGTCGCGCGCGACCTCTCGCGCCAGCTCGCCGGCGATCTTGTGCGCCTGTTGCGTGCCCCCACGTGGTATCTGGCGCCGGATGTGACGCTCCTGCGCAACACACGCCAGCATGTCAGCGCGGTCGTCACCCACCCGCACGGCCAAGTGTTTGTCGCACAATACCGCCAACCCGCATCGCGCTGGCGGCGCCTGTGCCAACGCTGGTGGGCGCCATCACCGACGCGCATCTGGCGTGCCCTCTGGCGCGCGCGCCATTTGCATCTGGCCGTGCCGCGCCCCTGCCTTGCGCTCTGGACACCGCCGGCGGTCTATCTGGTCACGCGCTACCTGCCGGACGCGCGCGCCGCTGAAACCGTGCTGGCAACTGCGGCCACCCATGGTGCTGCGCCGCGCACAGCCACCCTGCGCTTGCTCGCGCATGAGGTCGGCCTGCTGCACGACCGCGGCGTCGCGCACGGCGCGCTGACGTTGCCGCACGTCCATCTGCGCATGGCCGACCAGCACCCCCTGCTGCTGTTCTTTTCCGGCCTCGACCACCTGCGCTTTTTCAACCAGCTCGCCTGGCGCGCCCGCGTGCGCGACTTGGCCGACCTGCAGCGTTCGTCGTTGACCCTGGTCAACGATGCCGACCGGCGCCTGTTCCTGCGCCACTACCTGCGTATGCAAACCGCGCCGCTCAATCTGCGCCAGCTCATCCTCGATGTTCTCGCCCTGGTGCGTGCGTGACCCGCATGAAAGTTCCACTATACCACTAATTCTCAACTGACCGCCAATTCATGATGGACTTTACTCTCAATCGTCTCGCAACCTATCCCGGCGTCAAAGGCCCGCTTCTGTTTGTCATTCTCGACGGCGTCGGCCTGTATCGCGGCCACGCGGATGGCTTCAACGGCAATGCCGTCGACCTGGCGCAGCCGCCGCATCTCTATCACTTGCTCAAGACCGAAAAAATCGCCACCAAGCTAAAAGCGCACGGTACTGCCGTCGGCATGCCGTCCGACGCCGACCAGGGCAACAGTGAAGTCGGCCACAATGCGATCGGCGCCGGCCGCGTCTTTTCGCAAGGCGCCGCGCTGGTCGACAACGCCATCGAGACCGGCCGCCTGTTTCAAGGCACAGTCTGGAACGAACTAGTCACGCACGCGCGCGCCAAAAAAACGCCCCTGCACTTCATCGGTTTGATTTCCGACGGCAATGTCCACAGCAACACGCGCCATCTCTTCGCCTTGCTGAATGCCTGCGACAAGGCCGGCATCGAAGAAGTGTTTGTGCACGGCCTCCTGGATGGGCGCGATGTGCCGCCGCTCAGCGCCCTGCGCTATTTTGGCGACGTCGAGGATTATCTCTGGAGCATGCGCGTGCAAGGCTTGCGCGATGGCAAAATCCGCCGCTATTATTTCGCCTCCGGCGGCGGCCGGATGGTCACGACCATGGATCGCTATGAGGCCGATTGGCGCATCGTCGAGCGCGGCTACAACGCCCACGCCCTCGGCCAGGGCCCGCTCTTTCCGGACGCCCTGACCGCCATCCGCCTGCTGCGCGAGCAGACCCAGGTGGATGACCAGTATTTACCGCCCTTTGTGATCGAAGACCCGGCCCATCCCGGCCAGCCCATCGCGCCGATTCGCGACGGCCACGGCGTCGTCTTCTTCAATTTCCGCGGTGATCGCGCCATGGAGATCAGCCGCGCCTTTGTCGAAAAAGATTGCAAAGGCTTTGTGCGCCAGCGCTGGCCGCAAGTCTTCTATGCCGGCATGATGGAATATGATGGCGACACGCACATGCCGCCCAAATATCTGGTCGAGCCGCCGGCGATCGAGCACACCATCTCGGAATATCTCGCGCACAATGGCGTCAGCCAGTTTGCCTGCAGTGAGACGCAGAAATTCGGCCATGTCACCTATTTTTGGAACGGCAATAATTCCGCCAAGTTTGATGAAAAATCCGAAACGTGGCAGGAAGTGCCTTCCGATAAAATCGCGTTCGACAAGGCACCGGCCATGAAAGCGCATGAGATTGCCGCCGCGACCATTGCCGCGCTCAAGTCCGGTACGTTCAAATTCCTGCGGATCAATTTTGCCAATGGCGACATGGTCGGCCACACCGGCTCGTTGCCGGCGGCGATTGAAGCAGTCAAGACCGTGGACGCCTGTGTGGGTGAACTCATTGCCGTGATTGACGCGCTGGGCGGCACGCTGGTCGTCACCGCCGACCACGGCAACTGCGAACAGATGTATGCGGTCGACAAGAAAACCGGCCAGCCGGTGCCGGCCGCCGGCGGGGGATTCGAACCGCTCACCAGTCACACCCTCAATCCGGTACCGTTCGTCATTCACGGGCCGGACACGGCCCGCTATGCATTGAACCCGGCCGTCAAAGAGCCGGGGCTGGGTAACATTGCGGCGACCTTGTTGAATCTGCTGGGCTATGCCAAACCGGCCGATTATCTTGATTCGCTGATCGTCCTGTAACACCGGTGGTTCAATACCAGACCTGCCCAAAACAGGAAAGACAAATGGGTGAAACATGTACTGTTAGTGCGGCTTGGCATGCACTGCGACCCCGTCAGGGGTCAAATGTGAATAGCCGTGGGCGCAGCCCACGGATCATGCGCACCATGGCATCCGACCCCGGCGGGGTCGAATAAGAAGCACCCGTGCCACCTGCGGATACCCATAGCTCGCGCATATTGTTCAACCCCGGCGGGGTTGTTTTTTTGTTTGTTCCGTTACCGTGGGCGTTGCCCAAGGCTATTCACATTGGACACCGCTGGTGTCCCGGATAAACCATTTTGGACAACAATAGTTCAATACCAAGGAGTATGCATGATGACGCCGCGTGAACGCTGGCTCTGCCTGTTTGACCGCAAGAAACCCGACCGCATTCCCACCGACTACTGGGCGACGGCGGAAGTGACCCAACGCTTGCTGAAGGATCTGCGCTGCCCAACTCTGGACACGCTCTTCGACACGCTGCACATCGACGCGCCGCAGCATCTCGGCGCGCGCCGCACCGTGACGGCGCATCCTGACAATCCCAATGCGGATAGCTGGGGCATCGAGCATGTCACCGCTGAGTATGGCGCCGGCGCCTACTGCGAAGTAGCCAATCATCCACTCGCCGACGTCACCAGTGTTGACGCGGTGCATGCCTTCACCTGGCCGGATCCCGACGACCACGACTGGGCCGAGTTCGCGCAGCAACTGAAAAGTGTCACTGGCCGGCGCATCGTGCGCTGTGGCGCCTACGAGCCGTTTCTGCTCTATTGCCAAATGCGCGGCATGGAGCTGGCCATGATGGACTTGTTGGCCGAGCCGGACATTGCCGAGGCTATTTTCGACCACCTCTTCGACTACCACTATCGCCTCAACCAGCGCATGTTCGAGATGGGCAAGGGTATCATCGACATGACCTACATCGCCGAGGACTTGGGCAGTCAGGCGAGCCTGCTGATGGGCTTGAAGGAAATCCGCCGCTTCATCCTGCCGCGCCAGAAGAAAATGGCCGACCTCGCCCGCCAATTCGGCCTGCACATCTTTTATCACACCGATGGTGCGGCGCGCGAAGTCATTCCCGACTTGATCAATGTCACCGGCATCGAGTTGCTCAATCCCATTCAATGGCGCTGTCCGGGCATGGAGCGTGAGGGCCTTGTGCGCGACTTTGGCGACCGGGTCATTTTTCATGGCGCCATCGACAATCAACAGACCCTGCCGTTTGGCACGCCCGCCGACGTGCGCGCAGAAGTGCTCGACAACATCCGCATCTTCCGCGGCGCGCGCTGGATCTGCGCGCCCTGCCACAATCTCCAACCGGTGTCATCCACCGCCAACATCGCGGCGCTATACGAGACCATCTGGCAGCACGGCGCGCTGCCATAAGCTGCGGCTGCAGCCTTTAGCCCACAGGCGCAAAGGCACAAAAGGCAAGCCAGGCAATTGTAGGCGCGGAACGGCGTTCCGCGAGCGCGTCACCGGCATTCTTTATGGAAGAAACAGCAATTGACGAGTGACGAGCACGCAGGTCAGAAGGAAAAAGTTTCTGCACTTCCCACTTCTGCACTCCTTGCTCGTTACTCGTCATGGCACCGTGATCAGCGGCTGCGTTGCGTCTCGTAATCTGCGGCAGTTGTGGACAACCATGCTGTGCCGCGCTCTGCAAACGACAGGCAATGTTAAATGTGCCGCCGCCTTTGCGTCTGCCAGACGGCCAGCCCGCCCTTTGTCGCGCAGATCGCACAATGCCAGTGTCGGAATAAACAACATATGCTTGACAGAATATCTTACATTTGCTATACTATGGCAATGACCACAGAGGATGTACCCTTGAATACGACTAGTAGCACAATTGGCCGCGTCATGCGCCAGCTTCGAGAGCGACTTGGCATGTCCCAGCATGACCTTGCCCAGCAGGTCGCTCTGCCCCGGCCATCCGTTTCACAGATTGAGCATGGCGTGCGCAAAGTGTCGGCAGACGAATTGCTGCGCATGGCACACACACTGAATGTCTCGCCTGAAGTGCTGCTGGGCACGCAGCCGATGCCCAACGTACAACTTGGCGGCGCAAAGCGCGCCGTGCCTGCCACGCCGGGGCTGCGCATCAATGTGCCCGCGCAGAACGCGCGCAAGTTCAGAGAAGTCTTGTTGTACATTCTGAACCGGGTCGGCTCTAAACCGAACGTTGGGGAGACGGTGCTCTACAAGCTGCTCTACTTCATGGATTTTGACTTCTACGAAAAATACGAAGAGCAGTTGATGGGTGCGGTCTACCTCAAGAACCACTATGGACCGACGCCGCTCCAGTTTCAGAAGATTGTTGATGACCTGATCGCGCGTAAGGAACTGGTGCAGGTGAAGCATCGGTACTTCAAGCACCCGCAGCGCAAATATCTGCCGCTGCGCACGCCGGACTTGACGGTGCTGAAGGCGCATGAAATCGCCCTGATTGATGATGTACTAAACCGCTTGTCCGACATGAATGCTCAGCAGATCAGTGCCTATTCTCATGGCGATGTGCCCTGGCTTACCAGCGAGGACGGCAAGACGATTGATTACGAAAAAGTTTTTTACCGTACGATGCCGTATTCAGTGCGCGAATACCCGGCAGAAGCCCAGCCACACAAATAATGCGTGAGGCGAAGCGTGGGCGCGGTCTTTACTCAAGTGAATAGGTTGCCGGAGTTTGACAAGGACCTCAAGCGGTTGTCCAAGCGATTTCGTACGCTGCCTGAAGACTTGCAGACGTTCATAGAAACCGAACTGCGGCTCTTTCACAAACTGAACGTGGCCACCCAAGGCATTGTTCGGATCGAGGGACTTGGCATGACTGATCCGCCGGTCTACAAAGCACGCAAGTTTGCGTGTCGCTCACTCAAGGGCCGGGGCGTGCAATCGGGCATCCGCGTCATCTATGCCTGGCGGGCCGCATCAGACACCATAGAACTGATCGAAATCTACTTCAAAGCCGACAAACAGAACGAAGACCGTGAACGCATCAAGGCGTACTACCGATGACATTTAAACATGCAGGGCGTGGATTCAGCCGAAATGGCGGCGTGGCGGCCGCTTCTGCATTCCTCCAACATCGTTGCTATTTATGCCCGCTTTTGCTAAAGTGGTCTGACAGCACGGTCTGGCTTGACAAGGCGCAGACAACCGGCTTCGCCGGCGTGCCCCAGAATGTTTGGAATTATCACATTGGCGGTTACCAAGTCTGCCAGAAATGGCTGAAGGACCGCAAAGGCCGCACGCTGTCGGCCGACGACCTCGCGCACTGTCACAAGATCGTCGTGGCGCTGAACGAGACCATCCGGCTGCAAGCAGAAATAGACACCCTCTACCCGCGAGTCGAGGAAACGCTGGCGGGCGTGGCACGGTAATGCAGCAGGATGCCAATGCTAATTCAAATCCTTGGCTTGAACCTATGAGCGACATTCCTTGCACAAAGCTCAGTCCTGACATTAAGCAACACATTTGCCATGCACTTAGAAACATGATCGATGCCAATGCCAAGGCATACGTTCAGCAAGGTCTGCAGAAACGCCTGTTTATGCTGAACTACTGCATGAGCAAGATTAACGAACTCACGCCAGCCGAAGGCAGTGAGTCATTGACCCCTGATGTTGCAACCGCTCTTGCTGTTTGCATAAATGCTTTTTACATCAACGTTCGCGGAAGCCTTGACAATCTCGCTTGGGCTTTATTTTATGAGCTGAAGTTGCAGGAACAGTGTGTTTCCTTGGATGCGTCGCGAAAGCAGAGCATAGGTTTGCACTACAGGACTTTCTTGTCTGCGCTTAAGAAGCAGCCACGCGGACAGTCGTGTGCGGAAGCGCTGGAGAAAACGCGGCAGTGGCTTAAGGACATTACGGATAAGCGCGATCCTGCGGCACACCGCTTTCCAATTGAAATGGTGTCAGGCTGTGTGAGTTCAGAGGACAAAGAGAAACATGCAGACTTGTGTCGCCAGCGTGACGAAGCAGACATTGAGAATGTTTACAACTTGGACTGCCAGGCTGACCAACTTCTCGTCTTCCGGCCAGTGCTGCTGATACGGGACGAGAAGAAGTCCAAAATCCAGTGGGCTTTTTCAGCTTTGGCCAATGACTTCAAAAAAATGCTGGAGGTCGCCGAAGTTGTACTGCTATTGCTCGCTAACAAGGCAACACAACATGACAACAGCGCAAGAGCATGAACAGGAGTACATCGCCAGCGTGGGCAAAGAGCTGGGCACGCTCTACTACGCCCTATACCACGAGTGCAAGTGGCTGCATTGGACGTGGCGCGAGTAAAAGGAACTCTTCGCCGACACACCCGACAAACTCGGTCTGTTGAACAAGGTTGCCCCGGGCCTGTGCTATGTCATTGAGCAAGCGCTCTGGTGCGACCTTGTGATGCATATAAGCCGCATGAACGATCGGCCGGATATGGGGAAATACAAGCATCTCTCAGTGAAATGTTTGCAGGACCTGCTCTGCGCCACCGCTGAGTCCAAGACCAGAGATTTGTTCGCAGACGTAGATCAACAATGCCAATTTGCGCACGATTCGCGGAACAAGCTGATCGCCCATCGTGACTATGAGACAGCATTGCGTAAGGGCGCGGAGCCGATTCCGGCAGGGACGCTGGATGAAATGCAGAAGGCCATTGATGCCATCACGAAACTCCTCAACGTTCTTGAGCTGCATTATTGCCAGCGCACCGTTGTTTATGATGCTTTTGGTGTGCTTGGCGGCGCAGACCGCTTATTGCATGTTCTGAAACTGGGCTGGGAAGAAATTGAGAAAAACCTTGTGCGGCCCACGCAGGATGGTTGACATATGGAATATAGTGGGATAGACGGGGCAGGCACTAACCGTTGACAATTAAAGTGCGCCGCTGACTGCAAACGACAGGCAATCTTAATTGTGTATGCTGCCTTTGCGTCAGCCAGAGCAAACGTTGGAGGAGGGATTTTGGTAACATTATTCAACCACCCTAAAGCCCCAGCAGCACCACTGCCACCACTGGCACGGGAATATCTTCCGTGACAACCCAGGTGGTGGCAAACGTCGCGCCGGATTTCTTTTTCCATTCGTTGCCGTCGTGCACCCAGGTGGTGGCGAAGGTTGCCCCGCTCTTGGTTTTCAACTCGCGACCGTCCCAGACATAGGTGCTGGCAAAGGTCGCGCTGCTTTTGGCTTTCAGTTCGCACCCATCCCAGACATAAGTGACGAGATGTTCTGCAAACGATGCCTCCGGTATAGAATTCTTTACTGAACACAAGGTTGCCTGTGGCGAGACATCGCAACGCTTGCAACCGCTTTTTCTGGAGCCGTGCAACTCATCTTCCCTATATTTCTGCTTCCGCGCCTTTCTCTTGAAGAGCTCATTTTGATATAATCTATGCCATGAGCATCCCCGCCACTTCAGCAAAACGTTTTTCCAAGACGCCGTCCAAGGGGAAAGGCAATGAAGTGTCTCCGCCGAATGCCGCTTGTCGCTCTGACTTCTTCATAAGCTACAACAAGGCAGATCGCGCCTGGGCGGAGTGGATCGCGTGGGTGCTCGAAAATGTCGGCTATCGCTGCGTCATCCAAGCGTGGGACTTTGTCGCGGGCTCCAACTTCGTTTTGGAGATGCACAAGGCAGACCAAGCATGCGAGCGCACCATTGCCGTGCTTTCACCAGAATATCTCGAATCGGCATTTGCACAACCCGAGTGGGCCGCCAAGTTCGCAGAAGACCCTAAGAACGAAAACCACAAACTCCTGATCGCACGCGTGGCGGAGTGCGTGCCAACCGGCTTGTTGAAAGCCATCGTCTACATAGACTTGGTAGGCAAGAACCAGGAACAGGCGAGAAAAATTCTCCTCTCTGAAATTAAGACGGCCATAGCCAAGGCAGGCCGACGCAAGCCGACTAAAGCACCGCCATTCCCGGCCGGCAAAAGCGAGAAGCCGGCGTTCCCCGGCTCTGATGATGCTGATCTATTTCGCGTTCCGCATGGCAGAAACCCGAACTTCACGGGTCGCGACAACGAGCTTGCTGCCATCCACAAAGCGCTTACCCCCGGCACGACTGTGGCGATCACGCAAGCCATTCATGGCCTCGGCGGCGTGGGCAAGACTCAACTGGCTCTCGAATACTGCTACCGCCATCGCAGCGAATATCGCGTCATGTGGTGGCTCGCCGCCGAGGAGACCAGCACGCTTGTCCGCGATCTGGCGGAACTTGGCGAGGCGCTGAACCTTTCACTTCCGCCGGAGACACCGCCGAATGAGATTGCCGAGGCTGTGCATGCTGTGCTGGCGAACGTCCAGCCGTCGTTGGTCGTCTTCGACAACGCGCCGAATGCCGACGCAATCGCGCCATTCCTGCCGCGGTCTGGTCACGCGCTCATTACGTCGCGAAGCCCGAACTGGAGCGTCGTCACTGCGGATGACATCGCCGTTCCAGTCATGCCGAAAGCTAAAGCAGTCGAGTTCCTCCAAAAAAGAATCAAGCGGAAAGATGCGGACGCGGGCAAGCTGGCCGAAGAACTTGGCTGCCTCCCACTGGCGCTTGAGCATGCCGGCGCGTACATCGAGGCGAGCAAGTGCAGTGTCGCCGACTACCTTGACATGTTCCGCAGAAATCACAAGGAGTTGCTCAAGCGCGCGACGCCGCCTCAAGGATACACAGCAACCATTGCCACGACCTGGGCTGTCTCCCTCAAACGACTCCGCAAGGAATGTCCGAGTGCAATACTGTTGATGAATATCCTTGCGTTCTTCGATCCTGACGCAGTGCCCTTGTCGCTCATCACTGCGAGCAAAATGGCGGCCCGCAAGAATCCCCTGGGATGGGCGGCTGATTCGCTGAAACTCAACGATGCGATCACGACGCTGCGCGAACATGCATTGGTAGTTCGCGAACGAGATCGGCTCTCGACACACCGGCTTGTCCAACTCGTGGTGCGGGATGAGATGCTTGATAGAGAATGGCTGCGCTGCTGCCGCGCGGCGATTAGCTTGGTCAACGCCTCCTTTCCATTCGATTCCGATGACATTCGCACATGGCCGCGGTGCGAAGAAGTGGCGCCGCATGCACGCGCGGTCACAAACCACGCCGATCTGCTTGGTGTGACATCGGGTGAACTAGGCCGAATTCTCAATCAACTGTCGCTCTACTTCGAAGCCAAAGCGCTATATGGCAACGCCGAGCCGCTCATGCGCCGCGCGCTCGCCATTGCCGAAACGAGCTACGGACCGGACCATCCCAATGTCGCCACTTGCCTGAACAATCTGGCGCAACTGCTCCAAGCCACGAATCGGCTGAAGAACGCCGAGCCGCTCATGCGCCGCGCACTCGCCATTGACGAGAAAGCTTGCGGGCGGGACCATCCCTCGGTCGCCAGAGACCTGAACAACCTAGCTTCGTTACTCCGAGACACGAATCGGCTGAAGGAAGCCGAACCGCTGATGCGCCGCGCGCTCGCCATTGCCGAAAAGAGCTACGGGCCTGACCATCCCGAAGTCGCCACTCGCCTGAACAACCTAGCTTTGTTGCTCCAAAGCACGAATCGGCTGAAGGACGCCGAGCCGCTCATGTGCCGCGCGCTCGCCATTGCCGAAAAGAGCTACGGGCCTGACCATCCCAATGTCGGCATAGACCTGAACAACCTGGCTTCGTTGCTCCAAGCCACGAATCGGCTGAAGGACGCCGAGCCGCTCATGCGCCGAGCCCTCGCCATTGACGAAAAAAGCTATGGGGCTGACCATCCCCAAGTCGCCACTCGCCTGAACAACCTGGCTTTGTTGCTGTACGCCACGAAGCGGCTGAAGGACGCCGAGCCGCTCATGCGCCGCGCGCTAGAGATTTTTCACAGATTCGACAAAGTGACCGGGCATGAGCATCCACACATGCAGACCACGATCAAGAACTACGGTGCTCTGATTGAGGAAATGAGCCTGAACCCGAAGGAAATTGAACGCCGACTCAAGTTGTGCTTGCAGTGAAGAGTTCCGCCTGACACTTGCAGCGGGAACTTGGGAGTCACTCATCCTCGTCGCGCTTTGCCCTCAATCGACATTTTCTGTTCCCGCCGCGGCGGGACAATCGACATCTGATGCCGCTTGACAACGCATGCAAACCATGATATAATATCAACAACAAAACAGTTGTACAACATAACTGTTGGTTATTATAAGCAACTGTAAATGAGGTGATTGAAATGTCTGATTTCGTTGTAGGAACGCCGGTGAGAGGCGATGACTTCTTCTTTCGGAGAAGTTTTGTCGATGACCTTTGGGATGCCCTGATGAAGAACAATGCTCTTCTTCTTGCACCGCGCCGCATGGGCAAGACGAGTGTGATGGATAATCTGGTGGACAATCCGCGACACGACTTTCGTGTCATTTCGATCAATGTGGAATCGTTCGAGACGCCAACCGAGTTCTTTCTGGAACTCCTTGATGCGTTGAAGGAGGATCAACCGGATTACGTCCGCGACCA
Organism: uncultured bacterium; assembly: GCA_964397565.1. GTDB lineage: Bacteria > Auribacterota > UBA3054 > UBA3054 > JAPLST01 > JAPLST01. Next base: position 54,286 of record CAYNJC010000022.1, on the reverse strand, counting down.
TTTGGCCAAAGGACTTGGCTACTTGAAAAAAGCACTCGGAAGAATCGAAGGAGTCTCAGTAAGCGAATTCAAATTGTCATTGCGCAAACTCGATAACTGGGAACGCGAGTGGCGCGAACGCGGACAGAATCTATTCAACCGGATCGAACACGGCGACATGCGTATTCTTTTCATTATTGACGAATTCCCCGATATGCTGATCAACATGAGAAAGAAAGACGCCGGCGCGATGGAAGCCTTTCTACAGTTTTTCCGTACGGTGCGGCAACAGCGCGAGAGCAAGATGCGGTGGCTGATTGCCGGGTCGGTGAACGTACGCGGCACGCTTGCGCAATACGGGTTGTTGCCCACGATCAACGACCTCCAAGCGGTGCCTCTGCCACCGTTCACTGCGGATGAGACCGCCGAATTCGTCGTAACCATGCTCGGTGACCGGCAGGTCAACTATGATCCAATGATCATCCCTCACATACAACTTCTGCTCGGCGAGCCAGTCCCATTTTTCCTGCAGATGCTGACTCAGCAGATGCACCGCCACTGGAAGCAACACAAGCGTGCCCTGACGACTGCCGACGTCGATGTCGTCTTCGAACGCGATCTCCTAGGCGAACTGGCGCGCGATCGGTTGCAGCATTTCCGCGAGCGGATTTTCGTGTATTATCCCGATGAAGAGCGCGATGCGGCTTGTGAAGTGCTTGACATGCTTTCGCTCAGCACCCATGGCATTTCACGCGACGCCCTTTTCCAGTATTACCGAGTGGTTGAAGCACAGAAAACGGTGCCACGCGCCGGCAATGTTCTCGAAAAGGGCTACGACAATCTTCTATATCTCCTGCAAAGCGATTTCTACGTTGATGAAGCGAGCAAGGGACTTTGGAATTTTAAAAGCACACTTCTTAAACGCTGGTGGGCAAAATACTATGGCTACAAACGAACCGCATGACGTGGCCAACCAGTTGGTTGGCCTGTACCGCACGGGGATCACGCCGACAGACCGGCTGGTCAAGACGACCGTTGGCCGCCAGCACCTGCTCGACGGCATGCTTGGCAAATTGCGCGGTATGCGGCGGAGCATCCAGCACTGCGTGTTCATAGGGCCGCGTGGCATCGGCAAGACGCACCTTCTTTCGCTGATTGAATGCGCCGTGGAGTCGGACCCAGCGCTTGCCTTGCGCTACACCATTGTGCGGTTCTCCGAGGAGAGCAATCGGGTTGTGTCCTTTGCAGACTTTCTCCTGGGCATCGTCGAAATTCTGTGCGCAACCGCTGATGACCAGTCATGGTGCGATCTGTACGAGCGGGTGAAACAGCACGAAGACGATGACACGGTGGTTGACACGATTCTGCCCGCGATCAACGCGTGGCACAAGACCACACAACGGCGGCTGTTGATCATGCTGGAGAACCTGGACGTGGTGTTCACACAGAAGATCAAGAATCCACGGTGCATTCATCAGTTCCGCAGCTTACTGATGGGCAGTTCCGCGGTCGTACTGATCGGCACGGCGCCGTCGTTCTTCTCTGGGCTGACGGACCTTAAACACCCGCTTTACGATTTCTTCGACATCCAAGTGCTTGAGGAACTGGATGAGGCGCATACGCTCCAGTTGATCCGCACAAGCTTGGAATGGGATGCCCGCGGTGATTTGCTCGCGCGTTTCGACGAGCTTGTGCCGAAAGTCAAAGCGCTACACTACATGACGGGCGGCAACCCGCGTTTGATCCTGATTCTCTACGGACTCATCGCCCGGGAAAATGTGCTGGACGTCAAGGCGCAATTCCACAAACTGCTCGATGAGATTACACCATTCTATCAGGACCGGCTTAAGGATGTCGCGCCGCATGAACGCGCCTTGCTCGAAACCATGGCGTTGATGCGCACGAGTTATGAGCCGAAGACGCCGGCCAACATCGCGCGGTCCATGCGCAAGCCGCAGCGGCAGATTTCCGTCCTGCTCAAACGCATGCTGAAGGCAGGATATCTGTCCGTGGCGACCAACCTCGAAGACAAGCGTTCGCGGCTTTACCGCATCAAGGAGGGCTTCTTTGATTTGTGGCTTGCCATGAACGAATCGCGGACGCAGCGGGCGCGCTTGCCGTTTCTGGTCGAGTTCTTTGAACGTTGGTATAGCCAGCCCTGTGAACGCGAGCGAAAACGCGACGAACTGCGCAATGTGTATTGTTCAAATGCAGTCGCTGCACCGCATCAAGTGCGTGAAAACGTCGCCGAAACACTTGCCTATTTGTCCGACGTGGGCGACACCCAAGAGAAGACCGAGGCAAAACTCGCGCTGGCCACCGAACACATCAAAGCCGGCGATAAAGACCACGCGCAGGAGATCCTCGCTGAGATCAAGCCACTATCATCCGGCAAGCCGGTTTTCATCTGGATGACCGAACGGATCGAAGAATGGGCACAGGGCAGCGCTTCGCAAGACGTGCGGCAACAGATACAACACATGATCGAGTATTGGCACACGCAACGCGTCGGCGATTTGGAGACTGCGGCGCGACTCGCCCACAAGTTGGCATTCGATTTCTCTCAGAAAGGACTCCATGAACTCAACATCGAATTGATGGACGACGCCTTGGCGCATGTGCAGGATCAAACCAAGCGCGGCAAACTCCTTGTGCTTCGCGGCCGCAGTCAAAGAATGCTTCATCGCATGGAAGAAGCACTTGAATCGCTCGGTGCGGCAGTAAAATTGTGCCGCGCCAGTAAGGACCTGCGTGGTGAAGGAAGTGTGCTGAATGAAGAAGCGATCGTGCTCAATGAAATGGGCCTGTTCGAGAAAGCCGAAAACGCCGTCCGCCGTGCGCTCGAAATTGCCGAGAAGATGTACGGGCCGAACCATCACAATGTCGCCACAGCACTTAATAACCTCGCGCAGGTGTTCCTAAACACGAATAGGCTGAAGGACGCCGAACCGCTGATGCGCCGCGCCCTTCTGATTGCCGAAAAGAGCTACGGGCCTGACCATCCCGATGTCGCCATCTGTCTCAACCATCTGGTTTCCATATTGAGGGCCATGGACCGGCTTGCAGAAGCCGAGCCGCTCATGCGCCGTGCGCTTGCCATTGCCGAAAGAAACTACGGGTTGGACAATCCGAATGTCGCCAGCAGTCTGAACAACTTGGCTCTGTTACTTTTAGACACGAATCGGCTTGCAGATGCCGAGCCGCTTATGCGTCGTGCGTTCGCCATTGCGGAAGTGAGCTACGGGCCGGACCATCCCCATGTTGCTGTCTGCCTCAACAATCTGGCTTTGCTACTCCAAGCCACGAATCGGGTTGCGGATGCCGAGCCGCTGACACGCCGTGCGCTCGCCGTTGATGAGAAGAGCTACGGTTCCGACCATCCCCATGTCGCCGTCTGCCTGAACAACTTGGCACAGGTCCTCCAAGCAACACATCGGCCGAAGGAAGCCGAGCTGCTGATGCGCCGCGCACTCGCCATTGATGAGAAGAGCTACGGCCCTAATCATCCCACAGTCGCCATCCGCTTGAACAACTTAGCGCAGATCCTCCAAGCCACGAATCGACTGAAGCACGCCGAACCGCTCATGCGCCGCGCACTCGCGATTGGCGAAAAGAGCTGCGGCCCAGATCATGCCTCGGTCGCCATCCGTCTGAACAACCTGGCTTTGCTGCTGCAAGCCACGGATCGGCTTGCAGAAGCCGAGCCACTGATGCGGCGTGCGCTCGCCATTTTTGAAAAGAGCTACGGGGCTGACCATCCGCATGTTGCCAACTGTCTTAATAATCTGGCTTCGCTATTAAGGGCCACTGATCGGCTTGCAGAAGCTGAGTCACTGATGCGCCGTGCGATGCCATCACAACCATGAGGAATAGAACAGCATGCCCAGCGTCGTTCCAACTCATCAATCGCGCGAGGGAAATGGCACAGCGAACACCTTAGATGACGCAAATACCGCCGATGGTGCAGCGTGGCAAGCCCAACCACCGCAAATTGTTTCGTTGCGAAAGAATCTCCAAACGACAAAAAATGTTGATTGTGACAAGTACTCCATTACTCTTTTGCTCCTTCTCAAATCTTGCTGCGGCTCTTGTGCCTCGTGGCCCTCTTACTAATGAGAGCACGTACTTGTGGTCATGTCAATTGTAGCCGCGGGCGCCTGCTTGGAGTCCCGCCAACGGCGCGGATGACCGCGGCTGCAGAAGCCGCCCTCACCGCGGGCGGCTACAACGGCGCTGCAAAGCAGAACGCGCTCTCATTAGTATCTGCTCTTCGTCAGGAAGCGGCGCGCACGTGCGACGGCTCCATCCGCAAACATTTCTTCGGACAGACATCCACGCAGTAGGCGCAGAGGATGCAGCGGTAGGGATCGAGGGTCCAACTCTTCGGTTCGCGCGTGACCGCCAATGCGCCGGCCGGACAGCGCCGCGCGCACAGGCCGCAATAAATGCAGGTGTCGGGCTCATTGACCAAATGGCCGCGCGAGCCGGCCATCGGCGCGCGCACCACAAGCGGATAGCGGCGTGTCGCCGGGCCGCGCCGCAGCGTACGCAGAATCGTTTTCACAAAGGGAAACATGCTATGCCGATGTTTGCATTGTTAGGTAATATAACAAAGTGGGAGGGGCTTCCATGCCCCGATATTGTAGAGCAGCAGCATCGCGGCGCGGTGGCCGCTCCCATTCTTTGCATGCAGAGACCCCCACGACCTCGCGTCGTGGGTGAATAAGATTGAGAGAAATGCATCCGCCGCCCCTCCCAATCTCTGCGTCCACCGAGGCAAGCTCGGTGGGGCGCCAGCGCGAGAATGCCGCAGCATCGCGGCGCGGAGGCCGCTCCCACACTATTTGGTGGTGCCACGTCATTATCTCTCCGTGCAACTGACGCAAGGGTCAATCGCCAAGGTGATCACCGGCACATCGGCGAGTTCGTTGCCGGGCAGCATCGCCAGCAGCGCGGGGATGTTGGCGAAAGTCGGCGTGCGCACGCGCACGCGCTCGAGAAATTTGGTGCCGTTGGCCTTTAGATAATAGAGCACTTCGCCGCGCGGCTGTTCGACGCGCGACACCACTTCGCCAGTCGGATTGCCCTTGACCGGCACGGCGATCGGCGTGGCCGGGATGCGCTTGAGCGCTTTGCGAATCAGCAGCAGCGATTGGTGCAGCTCACGCACGCGGACGAGGGTGCGGGCATAACAGTCGCCGTCAGTCTCGATCACCGGATTGACGCCCAAGTCGCCATAGGCGGCATAGCCGGTGACGCGCAGGTCGCGCGCAATGCCGCTGGCGCGCGCCACTGGGCCGACCGCGCCGAGTTCGTGCGCTTGCTGCTGCGTGATGACGCCGACGCCGACCAGGCGGTGCTTGACCGTCGTGTCGGTGATGACGGCCGGAATGAATGATTCGAAGTCGCGCTCGATGGCGTCCAGGCCGCGCAAGACCTGCGCGATCTGCTCGTCGGTCAAGTCGCGGCGCACGCCGCCGATGGCACACGTCGAAAGCATGATGCGCGCGCCGGCGGTGGCTTCTTCGAGGTCGAGCACTTTCTCGCGCGTCTTCCAGACCTGCATGAACAAACTCTCGAAGCCAAACGAATCGGCCAGCAAGCCCAGCCAGAGCAGATGGCTGTGCAGGCGGTTCAGTTCGCTCCAGACCACGCGCAGATACTTCGCGCGCGGCGGCACCTCGAGCTGCATCAGTTCTTCAATGCCCTGGCAATAGGCCAGCGAATGAATGAAGCTGCAAATGCCGCAGATATGCTCGAGCAGAAAGACGTTTTGCTGAAAATCTTTGAGCTCGGCGAGTTTCTCGATGCCACGATGAATGTACCCGACGGCCGGCAGCGCTTCGACGACTTTTTCGTCTTCGAGCACCAGCCGCAGATGCAGCGGCTCCGGCAGCACCGGATGCTGCGGCCCAAACGGAATGAGAGTGCGGCGGGTGGTTGTGGCGGCGGTCGTCATGGTCACATCTTAAGTTCGCCGTTACGGGCGGCTGCCTGCGCCGGTGCGGTGCGCAGCATCGGTGCGACGGGCGCGCCTTCGGCCAGAATAAAGCGCCCCTCGTAATCCAAGGCCAGGCCGTCGAAGGCTAAGCCGAACAAATCCTTCAGTTCATTTTCAACGATGACGGCGCAACTATAAATGCCGGAAATGCTCGGCACGACCGTGCCCTTGGCCACGCGCAGGCGCAGGTGCGAGAGTTCGTAATTGCGGTCGAAATGATACAGCACTTCGACGTCGTCGCCGCAATCAACGCAGGTGAGCGTGATCAGGCGCGAGCCCTGCGGAAAGCGCGCGGCGACGGCATCCAGCAGCGTCGCGACGGTGACATCGGTGACATTATGCAGCATGAGGCTCCTGTGGCGCCGGACTCGGCACGACGGTGATGGTGGGTTTGGCGGCGGGCACGCAGGCGGCGCCGGCGCTTTTGGCGCGCAGGATGGCGGTGGCACGCACCAGGCCATCAATCATGGCTTCCGGCCGCGGCGGGCAGCCGGGCACGAAGACATCCACCGGAATGACTTTGTCCACTCCGCCGAGAATATTGTACGAACCGGCGAACACGCCGCCGCTCGAGCCGCAGACGCCCAGCGCCACGACGACGTGCGGCATCGGCAATTGCGCATAAATGTTTTTGAGCACACGCTCGTTGCGGTGATTGACCGAGCCGGTCACGATCAAAATGTCGGCATGCTTGGGATTGCCGACGTGCAGAATGCCGAAGCGCTCGAGGTCGTAGAGCGGTGTCAGGCAGGCCAGCAGCTCGATGTCACAGCCATTGCAACTATTGCAATTGTAGTGCACAAACCAAGGCGATCTCGCCATTGAGCTGTGAATGCTGAAGGCCATGTCAGCGTCCGGCATGCGGCTGCAGGTACAGCCAGATGATATTACACACCGCCAGCGCCATTGGCACGGTCCACATGTAGCGCACCATCCAGGTCGTGCGCATACGGGCACAGACGTTGTCCACCAAAATTGCCGCGCCGTACACGGCCAGGGCAACCAGCACGCCCAGCCAGACGTGCGTCACAAAGAACGCCGCGACCAGCGCCAGCAGAAAAAACGTTTCATAAAAATGGGTCAGCTCGATCACGCCCAAATACGGCCCGGCGTACTCAAGCGTAATGCCTTTGACCAGCTCCTGGTGGGCATGATGCGAGGTGGCGACATCGAACGGCGACTTTTCGAGTTTGATTTCGAGCGCGATCAGAAACGCCAGAAAGACCAGCGGCAAGGACGTGATCAACGGCGCATCCAGATGGGCGACCGCGCCGGCCATGAAACTGCCCGTGCGCAAGTAGATGCCGACCACCAGCAGGATCAGCACCGGCTCGTAGGCCAGCATCTGCATGATCTTGCGCTGGCTGCCGATGCGGCTGTAAGGCGAGCGCACGCTCATGCCGCCGATCACCAGCGAGAGCGTCGAGAAGGCATGCGTGAACAACGCCAGCAGCATGTCCTGGCCGAGTGTGATCAGCACGATCGTCATCAGCATGAACGCCAAATGCAGGTAGACATACCCGATCTGAATGCGATTCAGCACCAGCGGCTCTTTGCGAAACAGCTTGAGCAGATCATAGAACGGCTGCAGCACGGGCGGCCCGATGCGGCCCTGCATGCGCGCGGTCAGAATGCGGTCGGCGCCATTGAGCAACGCGCCCAGCAGTGGCGCGACCAGCACCACCAGCACCACCAGTAACAGCCGGCCAATCATAGCAGCCCCAACACACCCAGCAGTGACAACACCAGCAACCCGGCGATCAAATTTGCCCAGGGCGTGATGCGCGCTTCGCTGAGCGTGTGTTTGAAATACAGACTGGTCGTCCAGGCGACGGCGGGCTGATCCTTAATACTGAGGAACGCGTACGACAGTTCCTTTTCTTCGTAATTTTCACCCGCCAGGTAGGGGAGCCGGACATGCGCCGGATTGAAGCGCGCAATCGTCCACAGCCAGACCAGCGCGGCCAGCAGCGGGAAAACAAACACCGGCCATGACAGCAAGTTGCCGGCGGCACGCAGCGCGGCAATCGTGTGCGCGGACGCATGCGCGAAGGTGTGCAGCGCCAGCGGCTCGATCAGCGTCCGATACACCAGAATACTGGCGACCCCGCCGCCGGCGACCAGCGCGCACAGCATGACCAAGACGCTGGACATACTGAAGGGCATCGTCTCGCGCGGGTAGTGCGGATGATACGACACAGTCTGCATGCGCCCGATCCATTTGGCCCAGAAAAAGACGGTCAGCGCGCTGCCGACAATCACCAGCAGCAGGACGAAGGGCGCCTCGATTGCGGCCTCGATCGCCAACAGTTTGCTCATCAGCATGCCGAAGGGCGGCATCAGCATGGTCAACATGCCGGTCAAAGTGATGATCGTGGTTAGCGGCATGATGTAGAGCAAACTTCCCATGTCTTCAATGTCACGGCTGCCAATTTTCTGCTCGATTGCGCCGACGCACAGAAACAGCAATCCTTTCGAGGCGGCGTGGTAGCAGAGAATCATGATGGCGGCGGCGTAGGCCAGTGGCGTGGCAATGCCGGCGCAGGCGACGATCAACCCGAGATTTGAAATGGTCGAATAGGCCAGGACGCGCTTGGCATTGCTTTGACTGACCGCCAAGGCGGCCGCCACTGCAAAGGTAAAGCCGCCCGCCAGCGCCACGACGTCGAGCAAGCGCGTGCCGGCAAACGCCGGCGCCAGCCGCAAAATCAGATACGAGCCCGCTTTGACCATCGTGGCCGAATGCAGCAAGGCCGAGACCGGCGTCGGCGCGACCATCGCACCCAGCAACCAGCTCTGGAAGGGGAATTGGGCCGACTTGGTCATGGCCGCAATACACAGCAGCGCCATAGGCGCCAGCGCCTGCGCGCTCATGATGCCGTCCAGCGACGTGATGCCACCGCGGTGCGCCGCGAGCAGGGCCGCCAGCGACAAGGCCACGCCGCCAAAGGCATTGATCAGCAGGGCACGCAAGGCATTGGCGCGTGCCTCGGCCGTGCCTTCATGGCCAATCAAGAGAAATGAACACAACGTCGTGCTTTCCCAAAACACGGCCAGCCAGCGCAAATTGTTGGCCAGCACCAAGCCGTTCATCACGCCCAGAAAGCCGACCAGCACGAGGAAAAACCGGCGGTCGCCGGCCGTCGTGCGCGGGGCATGCGCGGCGTGTTCACGCATGTAGCCGGTGGCATACACTAGAATCAGCGCGCCGATTACGCAGACAATGATCACCAGAATGGATGAGAGCGCGTCAAGGACAAAGGTGGGTGCCGTGGGCGCGTGGGCACCCGCGCTGAACTGTTCGGTCAGGCACAGCCCGAGCTGCAGCAGCGTCAGGAGCACGATCAGCCAGGCGCGCGCCTCCCAGGCAAAGGCGACAATCACGCCGATCAACAGGAGTTCCAGCGCAAACGCGGCCGGATCGCTCCAGGCCCCGCAGGTGACGCTAAACGGCCCGGCGACGACGGCCAGCACGCCGAGCAGCGCCGTGGCCAAGGCGGTCAGGCATACCACGACCGTGCGCGCGCCGCGCCATGGCAACACGTAGGCCAGCGCGCCGCCCACGAGCGGCACGCCGATCAGCGCCAGCACATAGTTTGCGGGGGTCAGCATGAGGCACGCGCCGGTGATGGCTTGCATGCTACGACAGGGGGTGCCGGCGCGCGGCGCGCGGTTTTATGCAACGGCAACTTGTGCGCGGGTGCGACAGGGTGCTGCACCTGTTGTTCGAGCCGCACCATCTGGCGCAAGATTGCCTCGCGCGTATCCTGCCGACGCAGGCACTCCAGAAGGGCGGAGTCATGCAGCATGAACGCCAGGCGCGAGAGCATATGCAAATGCTCGCGCACCGTTTTCGCGACCAACACCAGCAAGCTGTGCACGGGCTTGCCGTCGAGCGCGCCGAACGCGACACCCTGTTCAAGAAAACAGAGGGCCACGAGGGTGCGCGGCACGCGCAACACGATCGGATTGCGCGCGTGTGGAATGGCAATGCCGTTGCCGACCGCAGTAGTAGCCAGAGCTTCGCGGGCCATCAGCATGCGCACCAGTGTGACGCGGTCGATGTCATCCGGCACATGCATGACCTGCCCGGCCGCGCGCAAGACCGCGGCTTTGGTTGCGCCGCCAATGCGGTAATGAATGCCGCCGAGGGCCAGCGCGTCGCTGACGCGCGGCAGGGGTGCAGTGTCGACGGGTTCCTCGGCAAGTGCGTCGGCCGGCATGCCGATGCGGGTGCGGTCGGCCCAGTCGAGCAGTTCGGCGCGGTTGAAACGGTAGTGATCGCCAATGCGGTAGGCCGGAATGGCGGACGCCTTGACCCAACGGTACACGGTTCGTTCGGTCACGCGGCAGAGGGCGGCTACATCATGGACAGTCAGTTCCATAGCAGGTTCTTCAGCATCTGTCGTATAATATAGCACAAATCACATAAAATGTCAAGTGATGTCATATAATGTCACATAAATTTATTTCGCGGAGAAATAAATTGTGGTGCATGCAAGCGGATGAATCAGTTGGCGTACGCGTATTAGCATGGCTGCTGCGGCAGCCCGGCGGCTGCGCCGAGCGGAACGCGGCACGCCCGTGCCGCTGAGGGGATGCGGGATTTCCAAATCCCGCTACATTCTCGTGCGACACGAGAACTTATGACTGTATAAGTGCAGAACTTGTCGGGGCTTACGTGCGCGGCGCGTTCCAGCAGAAAGTGCGATCGGGCGATCGCACCTACCTTCAGTCCCGCCAGCGGCGGGAGCGATCGGCGTTCCCTTCGCCGCACTGATCATCCACGCCGTTGGCGTGACTGCCTGTGGCAGTTGCCGCACCGATTCCTCTTGGCGGTTGTAAACCGCGCGGGTTTTGATTATCATTATCAGTAGTGTGCCATAGACAAGATGGCACCGCCCCGGCATTCAGCTATGATACCACAGGACTGATGGTTATGACTTCCGCGACGATTCGCAGCGCCTTTCTCGAGTATTTCACGCGCCACGGCCACACGCGTGTGGACAGCTCGTCGGTCGTGCCGCACAACGACCCGACCTTGCTGTTCGCCAATGCCGGCATGAATCAGTTCAAGAATGTGTTTGTCGGCTTAGAGGCGCGGCCGTACACGCGCGCGACCTCGTGCCAGAAGTGCATTCGCGCCGGCGGCAAGCACAATGATCTGGACAATGTCGGCAAGACGCCGCGCCATCATACCCTGTTTGAGATGCTCGGCAATTTTTCATTTGGCGATTATTTCAAGGAGGACGCGATTGCGTTTGCCTGGGAGGTCATCACCAAAGTATACGGCTTGCCGCCGCAGCATCTGTGGATGTCGGTCTTCGAGGAGGACGACGAGGCCGAGACTTTGTGGAAAAAATTCGTGCCGACGTCGCGGATTGTGCGGCTCGGCAAGAAAGACAATTTCTGGGAAATGGGCGACACCGGCCCGTGCGGCCCGTGCTCCGAGATCAGCCTTGACGTGCGCTCGTTCTTTGGCACGGCGAAGCCCGACAGCTTGCAGTATGACGACGAGTTGTGTCTCGAATTGTGGAACCTGGTCTTCATGCAATTCAACCGGCATGAGGACGGCAGCATGGAGCCGCTGCCGCGCCCCAGCGTCGACACCGGCGCCGGCCTCGAACGGATCGCGTCGGTCCTGCAAGGCAAGCATTCGAATTATGAGACCGACGTGTTCAGCGGCTTGATCGAGCAGGTGGCCAAGCTCGCCGGCGTGCCGTACACGCCGCTCGAACTGCTGGGCGCGCGGCCGATGACGGAGGCCGAGACTGAAGCGGGCATGCCGCACCGCGTGATTGCCGATCATATCCGCGCGTTGGCGTTCGCGATTGGCGACGGGGCCGTGCCGTCGAATGAAGGGCGCGGCTATGTCCTGCGCCGGATCTTGCGGCGTGCAGCGCGCTATGGCCGCAAACTCGGCATTACCGAACCATTTCTCACGACGTTGCTGCCGACCCTTGCGCGCCAGATGAGTGCGGTCTACCCGACCTTGCAGGAACGCCTGCCGCATATCACCCAGTTGATTCGCCAGGAAGAGGAACGCTTTGCCAGCACGCTGGTGACCGGCATTGAGTTGTTTAATAATGTGGTGGCGAAGGGCGGGCCGCAGCACTGTATCAGCGGCGCGGACGCGTTCCGCTTGTACGACACCTACGGTTTTCCGCTGGATGCGACGCAGGACATGGCGCGTGAAATCGGCTGGCAGGTTGACGTGGCGGGCTTTGAGACCAGCCTGGCGGCGCAACGCCAGCGGGCGAAAGCGGCCCGCGCCGTGACCGGGCCGCGCCTGCAAAAGGCGTATGATGAAATCCACCAGCAGCAGGGCGACACGCATTTTGTCGGCTATGAGCAGATGGCCTGCGCCGCGCGCGTGGTGGCGCTGGTCAATCAAGACGGCGAACGCTGTGCGCGCGTAAGCGCGCCGGCGCAGGCGTGGATGGTGGTGGACACCACCCCGTTGTACGGCGCATCCGGCGGGCAGGAAGGTGATCGCGGCACCTGCCAGCGCGGGGCGGTATGCTATCAAATCACGGAGTGCGCGCGACCGACGCACAATGTCATCGCCCATCTGGTGGACGTGGACGAGGGCGAGTTGCGCGAGGGAGATGCGGTGCAATTGGTGACCGACGCCGATTGGCGCCATGCCACGATGCGGCACCACACCGCGACGCACTTGCTGCATGCCGCGCTGCATCAGGTGTTGGGCAAGCACGCGACGCAGGCCGGCTCGGCGGTGAACCCGGAGCGGCTACGCTTTGATTTTCAGCATCACGCGGGCGTGTCGGTCGAGGAAAAAGACCTGATCGAGGAATTGGTCAACACCGCGATTCAGAAGGATCTGCCAGTCGAGACCACGGTCACGACCATGGCCGCAGCGCAGGAGGCCGGCGCGATGATGTTGTTTGATGAGAAGTACGGCGCGAGTGTGCGCATGGTGACGATTGGCGACGTCAGCCGCGAGCTGTGCGGCGGGACACACGTGCCGCGGACGGGCTGGCTCGGCGCATTTCAGATTGTTAGTGAGGCGGCGGTGGCGGCGGGTGTGCGGCGGATCGAGGCGGTGTGCGGCATGCCGGCCGTGCGGGAGATGCAGCGGCAGCGGGCGCTGCTGCGCGCGGCGGCGCAGTACTTGACGGTGAAAGACGACGAGATCGTCGCGCGCATTGAGAAACTGCAGGATGAGATCAAGGCGCTGACCAGGAAGGTCAAGGATGCGCGCAGCGCCGGCGCGCAGGATGTGGTGAGCACGGTGCTGGCCGGCAAGCGCGCGTGGGGCGATGCAACGTTGATTGTCGCCGATCTGGGCGAACTCGAAGCGCCGGAGTTGCTGGCGGTGAGTGACCAATTGCGCGCCAAGTTTGAGCGCTACATCATCGTGCTGGCGGCGCGCAGCGGCGAGAAATGCAATTTCATTGTGCAACTGAGCGACGACCAGGTGAAAGTCGGACGGCACGCCGGCACGCTGGTGAAAGAGCTGGCAAAGCTGACCGGCGGCGGTGGCGGCGGCAAGCCGCACGCGGCGCAGGCGGGCGGCAAGCAGCCGGAGAAAATCGGCGAAGCGCTGGCGGCGGTCGAGCGGCTGCTGGGCGGATAGGTTATTCCCCGGCTATGAAAATGAATTGCCGCAATTCATTTTGCACAAAATGATTTTGCCGCAAGATTATTTTTCCCCGAGCCCTGCCGCAGCTCAGATGCCATGGCCACGAAGACAGCAGTGCGTCGGCTGCTTGGAGTCGCGCCAACGGCGGGATAGTCAGTACGTCGGTACGTCGGTGCTGAAAGAAAGCTGACTTGGCTAGTCCCGTCCCGCCAGAGGCGTGGAGCGAGGATGGGAGCCGCCTCCGTGCGGCGAATCTGCACCTGAAAATCCGATATGCGGTTTTGGATGCGGGCACAGTCAAACGTCGGTAGTGTGTCGTTGGCACCAGCAACGGCACCGTGCCACCCCTGCGCGTGCTTTCCTTATAGCGGAATTTCAGGAGTTGCGCGCACACGTTGACCAGCGCTGGTTCTTGTGGTATACTTTGTGCATTGTGGTGTTCGGAGATTGCAGCGTAGGTGATCCAGGGTAACTTGCGTCAGGAGATCGATGAATACTGATGGACAATTCGTTGCGGCGTTGCGCGCGCACATCGGCCGGATAGTTGTGGGCCAGGAAATCGTTGTGGAACGGATGCTCATGGCGTTGCTCACGGGCGGGCATCTTTTGCTCCAAGGGGTGCCGGGCTTGGCGAAGACGCTGCTGGTGAATGCGCTGGCGCGCGCGCTGGATTTAACATTTCGGCGGGTGCAGTTTACGATTGACATGTTGCCGGCGGACATGCTCGGCTCTGAAATTCTGGACCAGCGGAGCAACACGTTCGTGACGCATCAGGGGCCGGTGTTTACCAATTTACTGCTGGCGGACGAGATCAATCGCGCGGCGCCGAAAGTGCAGAGCGCGTTGCTTGAGGCAATGCAGGAACGCAAGGTGACCATCGGCAAGACAACGTACCGGTTGCCCGCGCCTTTTCTGGTGATCGCCACGCAAAATCCGGTGGAACAAAGCGGCACCTTTGAGCTGCCGGAAGCGCAACTTGACCGGTTTATGCTGTGCCATCGCCTTGACTATCCGTCGCGAGAGCAGGAAGCCGGGATCGTCCGGCAGCAGCTTGCGCTGGGGCTGAAACACGACGCGCACAGCGCGATACCGCGCACGGCATTTGATTTGCTCGACGAGGTGGGTCCCTGCGCGCACGGCCGCGATGTGGCGGCGGCCATGGGCGCGGTGCAGCAGGTGTACGTCAGCGATGTCTTCGTCCAGCACACGCTTGAGCTGGTGCGCATGACGCGGGCCGACGCGCGGATTGAGCTGGGTGCGAGCCCGCGCGCGGGCTTGGCGCTGGTGCAGGCGGCGCGGGCGCGGGCCTACATTCATGCCCGTGATTATGTGCTGCCCGATGACTTGTACGCGCTGGCCGAGGATGTCTTGCTGCACCGCATGCGCTTGACGTACGAGGCCCTGGCGGAAGGACAGTCGGGCGCGGCGATTGTGCGCGAGCTTATGGCGGCATGTGGGTGATATGCCGACGCTGCCGGCCTGCGACCACTTGGATGAGCGCCAGTTTCTGCTGGCCATCCGGCGCATGGCGGACAGCGTGCAGTATGGCGTTGATCGCTCGCCGTTTTTTGGCGCAGGCGTTGAGTTTGTGCAGGCGCGCCCGTACCAGGCCGGCGATCCGGTCAAGTTAATCGACTGGCGTGTGACGGCGCGCACGGGCCGCCTGCATGTCAAGGAGTATGAAGCGCCCAAGCGCATGCCGGTCTATCTCTTGCTGGATACGTCGGCGTCCATGTGTGTCAGCTCGCGGCAGCGCAGCAAGTATAGCTGGGCGGTGCATCTTGCGGGCGGGCTGGCGTTGGCCGCCTTGGCGCGCTTGAGCCCCGTTGGTCTGCTTGGCTGCGGCGCGCGCGCCCTGCATATCAGGCCCAGTTTGTCCCGCGCGACGGTGCTGCAGTGGCTTGCCCAACTGCGGCACTATCAAGCCGACGAAGTGACGACGGTTGGTGAAAAGTTGCGCACACTTGCGCCCGCCATGGACAGTCGCTGCGTAATGATTGTGTTGAGCGATTTGCACGATCCGGACAGTGTGCCGGCGCTGCAAATTGCGGCGCAGCGCCACGATTGCATCGTGTTGCAGCTCCAGGACCCGGCCGAGCACGGCGGCATGGGCGGCGGCGTGTTTCGCGCCCGCGAGGCGGAGACCGGGCACGCGTTTGTGGCGCATGGCTATCGCCGGTGGTGTGATCCGCTGGCGGCCCAGCGCATGCTGCGGCGCGCGGGCGTTGATTGTCTGGTGTTGCGCACCGACGAGCATTTTCTCCCGCGCGTGCGCGACTTCCTCCAGCAGCGCGACTGCCTCGGGCGCGGCGCACGCTGATGAATGCAGCCACGATGGCCTGTATGATGGGTTCCCTGACTCGGCAACGATTGGGTGGCAGGCTGGGGCGCCTGCCGTATCTGGCGCACCGCGTTACCGGCATCGTCATTGGTCTTGCTACGGTCGTCGCCAGCGCCGCGCCGCCCACAGTTGGCATTGAAGGCCGCCTGAGCGTGGTCGCGCCGGCCGGGCATCTTGATGTGCTGCCGCTCAATCGGACAAACCGGTTAATTGCGCGGATTGTCGGCACGCGGCCCATGCCGGGCCAAAGCAACCTCTACGACATTCGCTTTGTCGGACTGGTGCCGGGGCAGTATGATGTGCGCGCGGTGATGTGCGGCGCGGACGCGCAGGGCAGCACGAACGCCCCGCTGATTGTGCAGGTTGCGGCGCTGCTCCCGACCAATCACAATGGCGCCTTGGCGTTCGAGCGCACACCGGAGCCCGGTGTGCGGGTTGGCTATCGCTGGCTGATGGGTGGTCTCTGGTTGGTGTGGGCTGGCGCGTTGGCGCCGCTGATCTGGCTCGGCCGCCAAAAAAAAGTGGTTGCGCCCGTTGCGCCCACCAGCGTGCCACCAACGCCGGCGGCACTGCTTGCGCCACTGGTCGCCAAAGCGCGGGAGGGCAGCCTGACCGTGCAAGACAAGGCGCGCATGGAACAATTGCTCATGTGCGTGTGGCGTGAGCGGCTGATGCTGGCGGATGCGTCGCCCGGCAGCCTGCGCGTGCATTTGCGCGCGCATGCCGAAGCCGGGCGCCTGCTGACGGCGCTTGAGCAGTGGTTGTATGAGCCGCCGGGCCGGCATGCGTGTGATATTGCGGCCCTGCTCGCGTGCTATCACGCGCCGGCGCAGCCGGCCGGCAACATCCGTGGCGCCGGCCCATGAGCTTTCGGCATCCGCTCATGCTGGTTCTGCTGGTCTTGCCCGTTGTGCTGGCGTACTGGGAATGGACGCGGCTTGGCTTTCGGCTGGTGCTGCCGTTCGATCACAGCGGGCAACCATCCGGCCTCTGGCTGCGGCGCGTGGTGAATGCGGCGAATCTCCTGCCGGCCGTGCTGCTGGCACTTGCCCTGGTGCTGCTGGCTGTGCCGCAACGCAGCGGGCCGCCCGAACGCGCGCGGGAGCTCACCAATCTGCTGCTCTTGCTCGATGTCTCGGGCAGCATGACCACGCCGTTTGGTGATGGCACGCGCTTTGACAGCGCGATGGCGGCGATCAACGAGTTTTCCGCGCATCGACCGGGCGACGCGTTTGGCCTCACGATTTTTGGCAATGAAGTGTTGCATTGGCTGCCATTGACCAAGGATGTCAACGCGATCCGGCTGGCCACCCCGTTTCTGCGGCCGGAAAAGCAGCCACCGTGGATGGGTGGCACGCAGATCGGCAAAGCGCTGCACGCCTGTCGCACCTTGCTGGCCGCGCAAGCCCGCGGCGACCGCGTCATCATTTTGGTGAGTGACGGCGACAGCGCCGACCTGGGCGGCAGCGTGGCCCTCGACGTCGCCCAGGCGCTCAAAGAGGAGCGCATCACCGTGTACGCGATCATTGCGCAGGAAAATGCACCGCCCTCAGAGATCGACGTCATTGCGAGCCACACCGGCGGCGCAGTCTTTAGCGCCGGGAATCCGGCGGCCCTCAACGCGGTGTTTCATCATATTGATGCAATGCAAAAAACAAAATTCAAGCAGAGCGCGCCGGCGGTCGTGGATGATTTTCGCCCATTTGCCATGGCAGGCCTTGGCGTGGCCGGGCTGCACGTGCTGGCGTTGTTCGGCATGCGGTACATGCCATGGTGACCGCGACTGTGACCGCAGTGGCGGTGGCACTGACAGTGTGTGCGGAGTGGCTGCACCTGCGCCGGCGGCGTGGCGTGGCATTTCTGGCGTTCGGCCCGCGGGCCGTGCCGGCGGGCTGGGTGCGCGCGGCGCCGGTGGTGCGCGCGCTGAGTATCGGCGCGCTGGTGTGGGGCTTGGCGACGTTGTTGTCGCTGGCGCCGCACGCGGCGCAACCCGCCGCGCGCGCGGCACAAGAGGAGCGCCATCTGGTGCTCGTCCTGGATGTGTCGCCAAGCATGAAGCTGCGCGACGCCGGCCCGTTGCATGACTGCCCGCGCGCGGAACGCGCCGGCGCGGTTGTCCGCGCCATTCTCGACCGGATCGCGACGGAACACGTGCGCTACAGCGTCATTGCCGTGTATAATGGGGCAAAGCGTGTGGCGAGTGATACCAAAGACCTTGCCATCGTGTACAACATCCTGAACAATTTGCCGATGACGCAAGCCTTTGACATCGGCAAAACGACACTTGCAGAAGGCGTGGCCGAAGCTGCGGACATGGCCGCCGATTGGCCGGCGGACAGCACCACGGTGCTGATTGTCTCGGATGGCGATACGGCCCTGGGCGACGCCCCGCGCCGGATGCCCCCATCCGTGGCGGACGTGCTCGTCCTTGGCGTTGGCAATCCGCGCGCGGGCACCTACATCGACGGGCACCTTTCGTATCAAGACCAGCACACGCTCGACTACCTTGCGACGCGGTTGAGCGGGCGGTATCACAATGCCAACGAGATCCACGCGCCGGCGGCGCTGTTGCGCCACTTGGCAACGCAGGTACCCGTGCGCGCGCCGGCGGGTGAAGGGTTGCGTGCGGCGGCGCTCGGCGCGACCGGCGCGGGTGCGGCGCTTAGTGCGCTGCTGCCCGTGGCGCTGGCGCTCTACGGCGCGCAGTGGCGCGCGGGTGTGCAACAACATGGGGGACGGACATGAAGCAAGCCCTGCGTCGGCGGCTCGTGCTGCTGTGGCTTCTGCTGCCCGTGGGACTACTGGCCTACCACTATGGGCCGGGCGTGCGGCAGGCGCAGTGTGAAACGGCCGCGCGCGTGGTGCAGCAAGCGCGCGCGGCGGCGCGGGCACATCAATGGGCGGCGGCCGTGGCGCTGTATGCGCGCGCCTTGCAGGCGCTGCCGCCAGACGCCGGCGATGACCGGGTGCTGCTTGGCGTTGCGCAAGCGGACGCGCAGATGCATCTGGGCGCATTGCCCGAAGCAGTCGCCGCGCTGGAGGATCTGCTGCTGACCGTCCCGGTCATGCGGCCGGCGGTCGCAACGCATCTGCGCAGCGCGCTGGCGGAAGCGCAGTATTACACCGCGTGGTTGATGCGCCTCGAAGGCGCGGATGACGAAGAGTGGTATGCGGAAGCGACCGCCGCACGGCAGCAGTTCCGCCTGCTTGCCGAGCAACAGCCGGCGTCAATAAGCGCGGCCACCAGTGTTTATCACACAAATTTGGAGGCCAGCATACGCCTGGCGTTGATGGATGAAGCGGCGCTGAAAGCCCTGCCCTTGCCGGCCAAGCTCTGCGCCTGCAAGAACGTGAGCCAGAAGATGCGCAAGCAACGCGCAAGTCAGCGGCAGCAGCAAAAAGCCAAGAGCGAAGGCAAGAAGGAAAAAAAGGACGCGCGGGGCGCCGGCTTGGGCGAGCGCCCTGAGGAGACCGGCTCGTGATGCCATGCACAAGGCTGACACACGCAAGGGCGGGTCTCCAGGTAACTTCATGACTTGAGTAATACTAACAGCAATCCGACACACACCTATGCAATGCACCGTTGACTTTTTCCGTGGCCGCGCGCTCATGGGCGCCGGCATGTTGCTCACGGCGGCAGTCGTGCTGCCATGCCGCGCTGATAATCCGTCCCCGTCGTCAGCCGGCACGAACATGCCAGTACTGGCGCATGCCCAAGGCACAAATGCCGCGGCACCGGCCAGCGTTGCCCCTCAAGTTGCCGAGCAACTGCGCGCCGCGGCGTACACCCAGCGCATGCAAGAATTCCGGCAGGCGCCCTTTGACCGCTTGCCGCTCAGCCTGCTGCAAGCCCAGCAGCAGCGCGATACCGGCCTGCCTGCGCCCACCAATGAAATCGCCTTGCTGCAGTGGCAGGTCACGTTGCATGACTGGCCGGGCGTTGCGCGGGTCTTTGCGGCCTGGCCGCTGGCCGTCAGCACGCAACTGTACACGGAATTCATTCGACTGGTGCAGCGGCCGCCGCCGCCGCGCGAGCGGCCGCCGGAAGAGCAATGTGACCCGTCGCCGTCGCAGCGCGGCGAGAATCAACAGCAGCAGCAACAGCGCCCCATCTGGTTTTGGTCGGACGTGCTCGGCTTGGCGGATGCCGCGCCGTGCGCGTTGCAGCCGGAACACTTGCTCGTCCTTGGCCGGTTGCTGCAACGGACGCTGCTCAACGAGGAGGCGCTGTCGAACTGTGTCACGGTGCTTGAACAAGGGACACGACGATTAGGCGGCACCGCTGCGGCACCACGCCGTGCCGCGGGTGACCTTCTGGCGGCGGCCGACCAGTGTGCCGCGGCACTTGCATTTCTGCCCGCAATGCCGACGGCGCTTGCCGCAAGCGATGCGCGTGGCGTGGCGGTGCATATTCAGACGCTGGTTGCGCAGGCAGTCCGCACGCAGGATCCGACCGCGTTTCAGGCGGCATGGCGCCAGGCTTATTGGGCGTTGACCAACGATGGCGCGGCGGTGAATGACCGCGTTGCCTGCCTGTCCGCGGTCTTGCCGCCACCGGCCGCCTTTACCGGCATGGTCTCGTTCGCGTGCTGGATGGACGAACTCGCGACCAATGTGGCGCGCGGCTCGTTGTTCCTCAATGCACTCGCGCGCGCGGCCCAAAAAGTCAGTGTGGGCTACGACACCACTTCGCGCTGCGCGTTGCTTGCGCTGAACGCGCGCGTGCTGGATGCCATGGCGGCCGCGCCCTGGCGGCATGAGCCGGCGCGCCAGCATGCGCTGGCCTTTCTTGCGCTTGACTGGCTGCGTGAAGCGGAGCAGACCATCGCCATGTATCGCCGTCCGCAACTGCGCGCGCGCAGTTATTCTCCGTACTATTACAACTATCGCCGGGAAGAACCGCAGCAGTCGTATGGGCAAACGCCACTCACGCCCGCGGAAGCCCTGGCAACCATGCCCGACCACGCTGCGGAAATGGCGTGCGACCCGGCGCTGGCGGCACGGCTGGACGACGCGCGCATCCGCTTGTGCATCAAGGACGCGGCCTACACCGGCGCGCTTGCGCGCATCGCGGCGCTGCCGTGGCAATCAACGGCGCGCACGCGCACGCTGGCCACGGAGCTTTTGCTCGATTGGCAGAAGAATCGCAAGCCCTCGCCCGACGCGCAGAATGAGGAAAATTACTATTATGGGCCGTATGGTCCGCAGCGCCCGCCCGGCATTCCCTTGACGCGTGCAATGCAAGCGCGGAATCTCGCCGAATTTGCGCGCATGTATCCGGCCTTGTGCCGCGCCGGCGTAAGCACGGCGGCGCTCATCCAGGCGTTTTGTGACGCGCACAGTGATGCGGAAGTGTTTCATGTGCGCGACATCACCAATGGGTTTGGCCCACTCGCCACCATGACCGCAGACGCGTTGGCCGAGTTTGCTCAACAGATGCGCCGCCGCCTGGCGGCCCAGTGGCGCGAACCGCAGATGCAGCAGCAAAGCGGCACCAAGCGGACGGACAAGGACATTCAGGCCGAGGTGCTGCGCGGCTATGGTGTGCTGACCAATCTTCTTGCGACGGGCCTGCACCTGCATCCTGATGCATGGCAACTCTCGATGCACTATGGCGCAACGATGTTTGACTGGGCCGAATATGACTATGGCCGCGACGTGGAAGTCAACGTGTACAATGCCATGCGCCGCGCCGCCTTCGACGCGTTTGCGCGCGCCGCCGCGTTGTATGCCGCACAGGTGCCGCGCGTGCCGCAGTCCGCCTGGCTCGCCACGCCGTATCTGCAATGGTTTACCGCGGCGCTCGGCGCGAGTGATGCGGCCTATCTCACGCGCCAGCGCGAGCCCAGCACACAACAGCTCGATGACGTGCGCGCCGCGCTTGAAGCGCTGCCGGCGCCCGCCGTCGCGGCGCACCGCGCCGCGTTTGCCCGCGCACTCACGGGCGCCATTGCCAGCCTGAAGCCCGAGTTTAAGGCGCGCTATCTGCGGGCTGCCTTGCGCATCATCGGCGACGACCCCGGCGCGGACACGATCCGCGCCATGGTTGCCTATTATGACGGCCTGCTCAACGACCTGGCCCTGCTGGTGCGGCTGGATGGACCCGCCTGCGTCGGCCACACCCAGGAATTTGGCGCCCTGCTAGTGCTGCAGCACACGGGCGCGCTGGAGCGTGAAGCGGGTGGCTTCGGCAAGTATCTCAGGAATATGCGTTCGGGCGGCGGCAACTATTATTACTATGGCGAAGAGCCGGTTGACTATCGCGACAATCTCGAAAAGCACATCCGCGAGGCGCTGGACCGCAGTTTTGTGATTGGCTCGATTACCTTCAGCGATGCCAATGTCAAATCACGCGGGTGTGCCCGCCCCGACTGGCGTGAAACGCCGCTGGCATACATGGTGCTGACCGCCAAGGACGCCGCCGCCGATCAATTGCCGGCCATTCAAATGGATCTTGATTTCCTGGATATGGACAGCAAAGTGTTACTGCCCATCGAGACACCCATCCTGCCGATTGACGCCCGCCCGCAAGTACCACCGCCGCGGCCGGTGACGAATCTGATGATCACCTGCCTGCTGGACGAACGCGCGGCGCGCGAAGGCGCCCTCGTGCTGGAAATCAACGCCAGTGGCTTGGGGCTTATACCCGCGTTGCCACAGCTCATCACGCCGCGGGTGCCCGGTTTCGTCGTCGAGAGCATTAGCGATAGCGGCACCCGCGTTAAAGAACTCGACACGGCCAGCAACGAGACCACCATGGTTGTCTGTGACCGCACCTGGATGCTGCGCCTGAAACCCGAACCCGGCGCGCGCCGGCCGCCGGCCGTGTTTCGCTTTCCCGCCTGTGACTGGCCGGGCGCGCGCATCGTCTACCAACGCTACGTGGATGCCGACATCGTGCCGGTGGCCGAAGCCGTTGCCCTTGCCGGCGTTCATTTGCGGCGGGCATGGTGGCTGCTGTGGCTGGCCATGCCGGTGCTGGTATTCGCGGCGGGCGTGGTGGCGCTGGTGGTGTGGCGCGCGCGCGCCAGGCGCCGTGCGGTCGCACCCGTGACCGGCGCACTGCAGATGCCGGCACACCTGACGCCATTCAGCGTGCTGCGGCTCTTGCAGCAGATTGCATGCGCGGCCGGCACCCGGCTTGAGCCCGATGATCGTGGCGCGTTGAACGCCGACATTGCCGCCGTGCAAGCGGCGTATTTCGAGCCGCCGGCGGGTGACCTGGCCGTGCTTGAACCCGAGGCCCTTGAACAATGCGCCCGCCGCTGGGTCTGCGCGGCGAATGCGGCGAAAAAGGTGCGTTGGGAATCTGGATGAATGGAAGATTGGCAGAAGAGTTGATGAAAATCGAATAGCGAACTAGGAATATCGAAGGCCGAAATAGATGCGCTGAACTCTGCTTGGAGTCACGCCGCCGGCGGGATCAATCACTGCGATTGAAGAGTGACGATCAACGATTGAAGAAGTACGAAGTAAAGACCAGAATCCCGCCTGTGGCGGGATCCGCGCCGATGGCGGGACTCCAAGCAGCCCTGAACCCTGACCACCAGTGTGGTGAGCGCATTCACAAAAGCGGTGGGCGCGCGGTCGCGTAATTTGCTACAATACTAGATATGATAACGAGAGCCTTTGGACAGACAGTGGTGCGGTGCGCCGGCCGGCGCGGGTGGCGTGGCGCGCGGTGCTTGGTGTGCGTCTGGCTGACGCTGACAGTGGGCGCGCTGGCGGTCGAGACGAACACGGCTGCGCAAATTCCCGGGCGGCGCGACCGCGAGCTCGCGCCGATTGAAACGTTTGTGGACAAGGAGGGCTGGCAGTCGAGCGCGGGCTACAAGGGCATGGAACATTATGTTACGCGGATGGCCGACACACTCGGCAAGAAGATTCCGGGCTATATTGTCGGCATTGGCGGCGGTAAGAAAGGCGTGTTGCTGATCGTGTCGTTCAAAGCCAAGCGCAATTTTTATTTGGCGCAGGAGAACACGCGCGAATTCCTGACGGCGATTGTGAAGGACTTGCTGAAATGCATGCCGGAGCCGGTGGCGCCGGTGGTGACGATGCGCTGTGGCGACAAGGAAATTATTCGGGCAGAGTGGGTAGGTGATAAAGTTGATGTAAAATATTTGCTGTAGGAATGCGGATGAGCACAGGAGCAAAGCAGACGGGACACAAGCTGGGCTTCATTGGCGCGGGCACCATGGCCGAGGCGCTGATGAAAGGCATCACCGCGGCGGGGGTCACGGCGCCGGAGAACATTCTGGCGACGGATGTCAATCTCGAGCGCTTGTCGTGGTTGCGCGCGGAATATGGGATCCGCACGGAAGCGCTGAATGCGCGCGCGGCGGAGCATGCGGACGTGTTGCTGCTGTGCGTCAAGCCGCAGATTTTGCCGCAGGTATTGTGTGAATTGGGGACGGTTGTGACGGCGGATCAACTGGTCATTTCGATTGCGGCGGGCATGGCGTTGCCGCCGTTGGAGCGCGCGTTTGACGCGGCGGTACCGGTGGTGCGGGCGATGCCGAACACGCCGGCGCTGGTGCAGCGCGGCATGACGGCGCTGGCGGCCGGGACGCACGCACGCGCGCAGCACATGTCCATCGCCCACGAACTATTTCGCGGGGTCGGCAGCGTGATCGAAGTGCCGGAAGCGCTGATGGATGCGGTCACGGCAGTGAGCGGGTCGGGCCCGGCGTATGTATTTTTTTTGATGGAAGCGATGCGCGACGCGGCCATGCGGCATGGCTTGTCGGACGAGCTGGCGACGCATTTGGTGGTGGAGACCGTGCGCGGCGCGGGCGAGTTGATTGCCCACACGCACGAACTGCCACAGGCGTTGCGCCAGCGCGTGACGTCGCCGGGCGGGACGACCGAGGCGGCGGTCAACGTGCTGCAGGCATGCGGCGTGCATGCTGCGCTGGTCGCGGCGATTGAGGCAGCCATCGCGCGCAGTCGCGCCTTGGCGCAGGGGATGGGGACGTGAAAGAAGGTCTAAAGTTTAAGGTTCAAAGTTTCAAGTTTGAGATTTGAGATTGGGGCACTGTGCATACACTGACAATCGTACCTGAGCAACTCACGATTCAGGCGCCGGCGCGGGCGCGCTTGCATGAGGTATTGGATCAGCACGGCATTGCGTTGACGGCCTACTGCGACGGCATGGGCACCTGCGGGAAATGCGTGGTACTCGTGACCTGCGCGGGCGGCGGACATCCGCCGGTCAGTGACGCGGATCGGCGGCATCTGCACGAGGATGAGTTGGCGCGCGGACTGCGCTTGGCGTGCCAATGGCGGGTGGGCTGCGATGCGACGATTGAGATTCCGGCGCGCAGTCGTTTGGAACACATGCAGGTGCAAGGCAAAGGCGGTGAGCAAGGGCCGACAGTGCGGCCAGCGGCGGCCGGTGCGCGGCAGTATGGCATGGCGATTGACATTGGCACGACGACGGTGGTCGGCTCGTTGCTTGATGTGGAAAACGGCCAGGTGCTGGCGGTGGCGGCGGGGTTGAATCGGCAGCGACGCTTTGGCGCGGATGTAATCAGTCGGATCCATCACGCGCAGCAGGACGGCGGCTTAGGCGAGCTGCACGCGGCGCTGGTCGCCACGCTGGATGACATTATGGCGCGGGCTTGCGCGGAGGCGCACGTGCCCGTTGCGCAATTGCGCGAGCTTGTCCTGACGGGCAATACGGTCATGCTGCACAGCGTGCAGCGCGCGCCGATGGACACGTTGGCGGTGCTGCCGTTCACGCCGGCGATCAATGAGGCGCGCCGGATGAGCGCGGCGTCGCTGGGCCTGGCATGTCCGGCGCACGTCATGGCGTATACGTTTCCAGTCATCGGTGGCTTTGTGGGCGGGGACACGGTCAGCTGCATACTGGCGACCGACATGGACGAACGCGACGACTGCCACATGATCATAGATATTGGCACGAACGGTGAAGTTGCGCTGGGCAGTCGCGCGGGCTGGGTGACGGCGTCGGCGCCGGCCGGGCCGGCGTTCGAGGGCGCGCGCATTTCGTGTGGCATGCCGGGCGCGCCGGGCGCCATCGAGCATGTGACGTTTACCCCCGCCGCGGTTGAGCTGGACGTGATCGGGGAAACGGCGCCGATGGGGGTGTGCGGCACGGGCTTGATTGATGCGGTGGCCGCGTTGCTGGACACCGGTGTGGTGGACGAGACGGGCCGCTTGGTTGCGCCCGAAGAAGTGCCGGGCGCGGCGCCGGCGTGGGTGCGGGCGCGGATCGTCGAGCAGAACGCAGCGCCGGCGTTTGTCTTGTTTGACCCGCAGACAGATGCATATGAGCACACGGCAGAGGCACGGCCCTTGTATCTGACGCAACGCGATATTCGCGAACTGCAACTGGCCAAAGCGGCGATCGCGGCGGCCTGCGAACTATTGCTGCGCACGCGCGGCCTAACCTGGGCCGACGTCACGCACGTGTATCTGGCGGGCGCGTTCGGCAATTACCTGCGGCCGGCGACGGCGCAGCGGATCGGTTTGCTGCCGCCCTTGCCCCTGGCGCAGATTGCGTTTATTGGCAATGCAGCCTCGACCGGCGCGCGGCGTGCCCTGGTCTCAAGCAACGACCGCCGGCGCGCCGAGCGGATTGCGCGCGTGGCGACGCATGTCGAACTTGCGGCCGACGCGGCGTTTCAACAATGTTATGCCGATCATTTGTTGTTTGTGGGAAGGACATAATGGACATCGTGGACACCACTGACGCAAGGGAGCACAGACCATGAGTTGCCTATTCTGCAGAATTGTGGCGGGCGAGATTCCGTGCTACAAACTGGCCGAGACCGCGCGCGTGCTGGCCTTTCTGGACATCATGCCGATCACCCGCGGCCATTTGCTGGTGGTGCCGAAACAGCATGTGGAACTGGCGTATCTGGCGGAACCGGCGTTGAGCGGCGAGATGATGAGCATGGCCGTGCAACTCGGGCGCGCGGCGCAGGCCGCGTTGCAGTGCGCGGGCATGAATTTTCTGTTGAATTGCGGCGCGTGCGCGGGCCAGGTCGTGCCGCATGCGCATCTGCATGTGGTGCCGCGCTATGCCGATGATGGCATTCACTGGCCATGGCCGCAGGGCTCGTTGGGCAAGGAAGATGCCGCCGCACTGACGCAGGCAATCACGGCGCGGATGCGGTAAGCAACGATGGGCGCAGCACGGAAATATTGCACAGGTCTGCCTCTTCTTAGTGTCTTCGTGACATCGTGGCCATCTTTATACTTGCGATTGCTGCGGCAGATGCGCGGCGGCGTGTTAGTGTGCATGGCGGTGCTGCTGCTGGCGGCGGGTGCGCGTGCGGAATTGCCGATCTGCGTGCGGACGACGGCGGGCGAGGGCGGGCCGGTCGTACAGGTGGTCGAGATGCCGCAAGCGCCGACGGTGGCGGTGCGCTTATATCTGTTGGGCGGCCCGTATGCGGAAACCGGGCGGCACGGTGCGGGGATAGCCAACGCGGCGCGTGCGCTGCTGATGGAGCGTTATCGCGCGAGCATACTGGACGCGGCGCCGACGAATATGCCGATCCGGATTGCGTCGCGCACCGATGATGACGCCTTGTGTTTCTGGGTGACGACGACGGCAGATCATTTGACAGAGACGTTGCGCGCGCTGGCGCGGCTGGTGAGCGTGCGTTCAGTTGACGATGCGCTCTGGCGGCGGGTGCGCGAGCGCATCAACCGCCAATTGGCGGAACGGGATCGGAATGCAGCGGCGATGGCCGTGCAATCCCTGCGCGGCGCGGCGTACGCGTGGCATCCGGCGCGCTATCCGACCCAGGGTGATCAGGCCGCATTCTTAACGATCGAGAAAGCGGATGTCGAGCGCTATCTGCAGGCCAATGTGGGCGCCGGCAATATGCTGTTGGTGGTGGCCGGTGATTTGACGGTCGCGCATGTGCAGGCCGCCTTGGCGGATGCGTTTGTGACTGTGCCGCGCACGCCTGTCAGCACGCGGGATGCGTACGCGCTGACGCCCTGCACGGCGCCGCGCTGGGTGGATGCCGCGGCGCCGGTGCCGTGCCACCAAGTGTTGGTTGGCTATGTGACGACGCTGCGTGGCGCGCGTGATGAAGCGGCGCTGGAGGTGGCGACAGTACTGCTCGAACAGCGCCTGCCCATGCTGGCGCGGCGGGCTTGGGCGTCGGCCGGCGCGGCTCAGCACGAGCTGCGCCCGATGACGTTGCGCGGGCTGACGATACCGCGCGCGCAAAGTGCGCTGGTGGTGCTGGGCGAAGCCGACCAGAACAATGCGGCGCGCGTTGCACAGCAGCTGGCGCGCGAGCTCGAAAACGCCGCGCAGACAATCAGCACGGATGAAGAAGTGAGCGCGCTGGCGCGGCAGTTACAGACGCGCCGCTTGGCGCGCCTGACGCAGCCGGCGATAGCGGCACGCTGGGTCGGCGATGCGGCCTTGCGCGCGGGCAATCCGGCGTATGCGCTGGCGTATGCCGACGCGCTGGGGCGCGTGACGCGCGCGCAGGTGCTGCAAGTCTGTGCGGCGTACATCTGTGCCGCGCGGCGGACGACCGTCGTGCTGGTGCCGGAAGAAGGCGTCAAGCCGGCCGCCTTGGCGGCGCGCGACAATGTGGCGGTGGCGGAACGGCAACTGGTTCAGACGACGCTCTATCCGGTGCGGCGCGTGACGCTTGAGAATGGCTGCACGCTGCTCTTGCGGCGGACAACGGCCGAGCCGGTAGTGCGTGTGCAATTTGCCTGTGTCGGCGGGCTGTGGTGCGAGACGCCGGTCAACAACGGCGTCTTCACCGTGCTGGGGCGCGCGATGTGCCAAGCCACCCGCACGCGCGACCGGCAGAAGTTTGCCGCCCAATGCGCGCAGGCCGGCCTGACGCTCGCGGTGGAAGTCGGCCCGCAAACGTTTGCGCTGCGGGCCACCGTGCTGCCGGAGTATCTGACCGACGCGCTCGCCTTGCTATGCGATGCATGGCGTATGCCGCTGCTGGATAAGCCGACCGTGAATGACCTGACGACGCGTGTGTTGCAGGAACTCCAGCAACAGCACACGGCGGCGCGCGCCTTGGCGGACATTGTCGCGCGCGACGCGCTCTTCGCGCAGTCGCCGTATCGGTTGAATCCGTTGGGCAGCGTGGCCTCGCTGAACGCGCTGACCTGGGGCGATGTCAGTGACATTCACAATGATTTTGTGACGCCGCGCGGGACGGTGATAATCATCTCCGGCGCGTTTGACGATCAGGCCGTCGAGCAGCAGCTGCGGCTGCACTTGCGCGCGTTTGCCGACAAGAAAAAAAGCCGGTATTTTGCCGCGCAGCATGAGCGCTATCGCGTGCACAGCACGCCGCCGTACATTACCGTGGCGGTGACGCCT
The DNA here is from genome assembly GCA_964397565.1 of uncultured bacterium. GTDB lineage: Bacteria > Auribacterota > UBA3054 > UBA3054 > JAPLST01 > JAPLST01. Next base: position 25,014 of record CAYNJC010000022.1, on the reverse strand, counting down.
GAACCGGTGGGCACGGCGGCGGTGACGCGCGTGTTTGCGACACAGCGCCCGGACACGCTTGTGGTCTCGGGCAGTCTTGCGCCGGCGCGCACGGCCAGCAATGCGCCCGCGCGCCTGGCAGAGGTTGTCTGTGGCGCGTTGCTCAATGCGCTCGACACGCTGCAGTTGACCTGGCGTGATCTGGATGGCCTGCCCATCGTGCAACGCGTGGCGACGACGAGCTACAGCGGGTATGAGACCGGTTGGCTGTACCTGCGCCTGCACCTTGATGCCACAGCGGGGGTGCCCGGCGTGCGGCGCGTGCAAATGGTGACGCAGGCCGCCTTACGCGACTTGGGTGAAGGTGTCGGCTTGACCGCCGCGATTGCGCGCGCGGAATTCGAGCAGGCGCGGCGGATGAGCGAGCCATGGAATGTGTTGGATGAACTGGTCTGGAACCAACTGTTTGGCCAGGCCGCCGTGCCGATCACCGCGTGGCGCGATGTGACGGCCCAACCGTGCGCGACATTCGCGGCAACGTCAGGAAAAAACAGTGTCACGGCCGTCATCACACCCGAATAACGACCGCATCGCGCAGTGCGGTGAAGCGGGCGTGCTCACAATGGTGCGCGCCATGTTTGCGACCACGGGCACGCCTGCGCCGGAGATCATCTGCGGCATTGGCGATGATGCCGCCGTGCTAGCCTTGCCGGGTGGCACGGCGTATCAACTGATCACGCTTGACACGTTGGTTGAAGGCACCCATTTTGCAGCCGCGGACGCGCCGGCGCGGGTCGGCTGGAAGGCAATGGCAGTCAATGTCAGTGATATTGCGGCGATGGGCGGCACGCCGACATGGGCACTGCTCTCGCTGGCCTTGCCGGCCGCGACCCCGCAAACATATCTTGCCGACTTGTTGCGCGGCATGCAGCGCTGCGCCGAACAATTCGGCGTGACCGTGATCGGCGGCGATACCGTCGGCGCGGCCCGGATGACACTTTCCATCACCATGCTGGGCACCGTTGCGCCGGCACGCGTGCGCTATCGGCGCGGCGCGCAGCCGGGCGATATGATCGTCGTCACCGGTCCATTGGGCGGCGCAGTGCGCTCCGGGCATCATTTGGATTTCATGCCGCGCGTGGCCGAGGCGCAGTGGTTGCTGGAACACGCGCCGCCGGCGGCGATGATGGATCTCAGCGACGGTCTGGCGTTGGACGGCACACGGCTGGCGCAGGCAAGTGGCGTCACGCTCGCGCTGCGCGCCGCCGCGATCCCGTGCAATGCCGGGGTCAGTCTCGAGGCCGCACTGCATGACGGTGAGGATTTCGAGTTGCTGTGCACCATACCAGCGGCGTGCGTCACCGGCGCGGTCTGCGCCGCGTTCGCGCAGCAGTTTCAGCGGCCGCTGCACATTATTGGTGACGTACATGCCGGCGCCGGCCAGCTCCTCCTGGATGGCGCACCCGTTGCACCGCAAGGCTATGAGCACTTCGCACTTTGACGTCACCAGCAGCAGCGAGGCTGCGACGCGCGCGGCGGCGGCACAGTTTGCCGCAACACTTGCGCCGGGCGCGGTGGTCGGCCTTATCGGGCCGCTGGGCGCGGGCAAAACCGCCTTTGCGCGCGGCGTGATCATGGCGCTGCACGGCACGCCGGCGGTGTTTCATGGCAGCCCCACCTTTGCGCTGGTGCATGAATATCGCGCCGCGTTGGCGCCGGTGTTCCATTTTGATTTTTATCGCATTACCGTTGCGGCTGAAATCGCCGCGCTGGGCTGGGCTGACTATTGCACGCCGGCCAGCATCTGCCTGGTTGAATGGGCCGACCGCTTTGCCGCCGTGCTGCCGGCCCAGACGCGCTGGCTGGACTGCGCGGTTATCGCGCTGCACACCCGCCGCTTTAACGAAACATCCATTTCACTTTCACCACAGGTATCGCTATGACGTCTCGAATTGGTGTGCTGGTCGGCCTGCCGGAACGCGCGCCGGTATTCAGTGAACTGACCGCGTTTGGGCTGCGCACGTGTCAGCTCGTCAGTTGGAGCCCGGCCCTGTGGACGGCCGACTACGCCAAGACGGTGCGCGCGGAGGCGGCGCGCGCGGCGGTGCGTGTCACCGGCTTCTGGGCCGGCTGGCCCGGGCCGGCTGTGTGGGACTTGGTGGACGGGCCGGACACACTCGGGCTGGTGCCGCCGGCGTATCGCGCGCAACGCGTGGCGACCATGCATGCCGCGCTCGACTTTGCGCACGCCGCCGGCGTGCCGGCGCTCATCACCCATTTGGGCTTCATTCCCGAATGTCCCAAGGACCCGCTCTTTGGCGAACTGGTCGCGGTGGTCAAAGAGATTGCCGAGCACGCGCGCACGCTTGGTCTGCAGTTTTGGTTTGAAACCGGCCAGGAAACCCCGGTGACGATGCTACGCCTGATCGAATGCGTCGGCACCGGCAATCTCGGCATCAATCTTGATCCGGCCAATTTGATCTTGTACGGGCGTGGCAATCCGATTGATGCACTGGATGTCTTTGGCGGGTATGTGCGCAATGTGCATGCCAAGGATGCCTTGTACCCGACCGATCCGATGCAGCTCGGGCACGAAGTGAAAGTGGGTGAAGGCCGGGTGCGCTTCCCTGAATTTGTCGCGCGGTTGGAAAGCATTGGCTTTGCGGGCGAATACATCATTGAGCGAGAAATCAGCGGGCCGCAACAGGCGGCTGACATTCGCGCCACGGTCGCCTATCTCGAGCAAGTACTGTTATGAAAGAATCGTTCCTGCAGTACGGGTGGGTGCGCAGAGACCCCCGCGGTACCGCCGTGGCGGTACCATGGGTGAATGAGAGTGAAGGAGACTGCGCCGGTGCTCACCCCAATCTCTCCTTCCACCGGCGCAAGGCGGGTGGGGAGGCAAACCTAAGCAAACGAGCGGAGCAGCTATGATCAAGGTTGGTTTTATTGGTGTGGGCGGCATATCGGCCGTGCATTTGCGTTTTCTGCAGACGCGGCGGGATGTGCGCGTGGTCGCGTTGTGTGACATCAAAGCGGCCACGCTGCAGCACCGGATTGCGGAATTCGGCGGCCGGCCGTATCGTTACTTTCATGACATGCTGGCACGCGAGGCGCTGGATGCCGTCTGGTTGTGCACGCCGCCACAAGTGCGGCGCGAACCGTTGCTGGACTGTGCGCGGCGTGGCATAGCCGTCTTTTGTGAAAAACCGGTCGAACGGGATGCGACCGTTGCGGCCGGGATTGCGCGTGCATTGGCGCGGCTTGCGGCCAAGGTGCAGATCGGCTACGTGTTCCGCGCCGCGCCGCTGGTGGCGCGCCTGCGCGCGGCGATGGCGGACGACACGCTGCGCGTCGTGCAATCGTTCTATGGCTGTCCGATGAGCCGCGAACGCACGATGCCGGCCTGGTTCTTTGACAAGCAAAAATCCGGCGGCGCGCTGATAGATCAAGCCACGCACAATTTCGATCTGCTGCGCTGCCTGTTCGGCGAGGTGCGCACGGTCTGCGGCCTGGCGCATAATCCAGCGCAACCCAAGCGCGGCACCTACACCATTGACGAAACGCTGGCGTTGTGTCTGCACTTTGAGAACGGCATGGTCGGCACGCACACGCATTCGTGGCTGGCTGATAGCTGGCGCAATGAAATTCATTTGAGCGGCGAAAAACGCGTCTATCGGCTGAATCTCGGCACCCAAGTCTTGACCGTGGACGATGGCACACGCATTCGTGCGTATGCCTGCGCGCGCGGCTCAATGTATGCGCACGAAAATGTTGTCTTTCTGCGGATGCTGGCGCGCGACGACTGGCGCGCAAATCCGTGCACCTATGCGGACAGTTTGCGCACCTTGCGATTGACGCTGGCGGCCGACCGCGCGATTGAGACACGCCGCACGGTGGTTGTCGCGCACTAACCAAGTTGGCTTTTCTGATTGACAGCGCGGTGTAATTGCGGTATACTAAATGTATACACTGACTGAATGCATACTGCAAGTTAACATTCACACAATTGCTCTTAATTATGAAGCAAATCTCATGGTTTATAGCCATCCTGATTGGCGCAACGCTGACGCTGTCCGCCGCTTTCGCGGCCACGCCTTTGCCGGCGATGGATCTGGCCATCAGCAAGTTCCTCGGCACGACGCGCCAGGAAGAGATCATGCAGAATCGGATTGTGCCGTATGCCGGCGCGAGCACTTGCGGCGTCCACATTGACACCAGCAAGAGTCCGGTGCGCTATTACTTATTTGACGCGGCCAACAATCGCATTCTCGGTTTCAAAGGGTGGCAGCCGGTGACGCTGCCAAACGGGCCATATCCTTCGGCGGACATCGTCATTGGCCAGCCGGCCATGTGGGACACCGGCGCTGCCAACGGCAACAACATCCAGTTTCTGCCGCCCAGCGCCGCGACGCTCGCGCTGCTGCCGTTTCCGTATGTCAGCAGCACCTCCGAAGCACCGCGCTCCGGCATGATGGCCACCGATACGAACGGCAACTTCTACGTGGTGGACTTGTGCAACAACCGCGTGCTTAAGTATATTGATCCGTTCGAGACGGATCAGATCGCGGACGAGGTCTGGGGCCAGACCAGCTTCACCAATCGCTCGCCCAACAACACGACCACGCCGCCGGCCACCAGTGCCACGACACTGAACACCCAGTGGATCTATGGCTCCACTATCGGCGCGTTCTCCGCCGGCGTGGAGGTGGATGCCGCCGGCAACATTTGGGTCGCCGACGCGTTCAACAATCGCGTGCTCTGCTTCACCAACGGCGCCAAGACCGCCACGCTGGTGTTCGGCCAGACCAGCTTCACCGCCAGTAGCTCCGGCACGGCGCTGAACAAAATGTATCATCCGACCGGCGTGCGCGTCCACCCGCAGACGCACGAGGTCTTCGTCCTCGACGGCCAAAGCGACTTGGCGCCCGGCCCGCGCGTGATGGTCTTCCGCCCGCCCTTCTCGAACGGCATGAGCGCCCAGCGCATGTTTGGCACCAACCAGCTCCGTTGGGCGCGTGGCTTTTGCTTCGATCCGTTCGACACGAACATTGTCTGGGTCGCCGACGGCGGGAACACACGCATCGTCAAGTTCAACCAAATCACCGGCCAGGCGCTCGACTGCATCGGCCAGGTGAATCTGACCACCTTGCCGGGCGTCGGCAAGTATGTGCGCGCGGACGGCGTCGTGACCGACTTCGGGCAATCCGATGGCAGCATCAGCATTGACGCTCAAACCAATCTCTATTTCACGAGCATTAACAAAGTCATCCGCATCCCCCTGCCGATCACGCGCAATGGCCAAGGCATCGTCTGGTCCAACGGCGAGATGCTGAAGGGCGGCGTAAACGAAAACAGCGGCCGCACCACGGTAGACAACTACGGCATGGCGCGCTGGAACAACCAACTGTTCGTGCACGACCGCTATCGCATGATGGTCTGGACCAACTATAAAGCGGCGGTTGATTTTCAGTCGGCTGATTTTGTCATTGGCCAGTCGGCCATGGATAAGAACGAGCAATACCCCGCTGGTGGCGCCACGTTCGAAGGCCGCTGGATCAGTATGCTGCATGCCAGCGAAGGCAGCAATGTCCTCTTCGTGACCACCGATTGGAAAACGTTTATGTTTCGCCTGCCGATTACCAACGGCGGAGTCCGTTACGCCGCATTCAAAACGATTGACGGCGGGAGCGGCATCAGCTACAAATGGGCTGACGACAACAACCCTTGCGGGCCGTTGGGTATCGGCAGCGTGTGCTATGATCCGGTGAGCAATGTGCTGTGGGCCACGTCGGGCGCACGCGTCCTGCGCATCCGCAATATCTTTGACGACTTCCCGCTGGTTGATCTCGTGCTCGGCCAGACCAACAAGACCGGCAGCCTGAGAAACAAAGGCAAGTGGATCTCCGACTCAGGGCCTTTCACCGTGGACGCGACCGACATGGCGGATCCGTCGCAGGTCTATCTGGACAACTACCGCAACTTGTACGTCGTCGATGGCCGCTACGAGGGTGGCGGCAATATCCGCGTCGTGCGCTTTAACGAAGCCAAGACCTACCCGGTCGGCGGCACGATCTTCCCGAACACGTCGGCTGATGCCGTCTTCTGCAAACCGAATCTCACCACCGACCGTACCTACTATGACGTCAATCGCCCCGGCACGCCGATCACGTTGGCCTTCAACAGCGCCAACGAAATGGTGCTGACCGAGGACACCTATTCCGGTTCCCAAGGCATGCACCTGTATTTCTACCCCACGCCGCAGCAGACTAATGTCGTCAATCCGCAGCCGACGCAGATCATCAACACGTATCTGGGCCAGCCCGCGTATTGTTTCTTCGACGGCCCGGTGTTTGTACTGCAGGATCACACCTGGGCCCGCGTCATTTTCCATGTGCCGCGGCCCATCGCGCCGCTGGTGTTTGTGACCAATACGATCGTCACGGTAACGAGTGCCAGCACGGCACTGGGCGGCACCAATGCGCATCTGGTCGGCACGATGCAGTGGAGCAACGAACGCGGCGGCGGCGGCGCGTTTCCCGCCACGTCGCCCTGGCAGGTGACCGGCATCGCCCTGCAGTTCGGCGCGAATCTGCTGACCGTCAGCGGCACCAATACGGGCGGTATTGTCGGCAGCGATGCGATCACGATCACGCGCGCCTTTTTGCGCGGCGAAGGCACGCCCGCCATCAGCATTACCAACGCGCCGCAGTCGTTTCCCAATGGCGTGACCAGCTGCGCGCTGGGCGGCGTTGCCAATCAGCATGCGGTCGGCTATATTAGCTGGTCGAATAATCGCGGCGGCAGCGGCAGCGTGGCGGCGACATCCGCATGGGTCATCACCGGCATTCCGCTTGGTGGCGGCGCCAATCTGATCTCGGTCAGCGCCACGAATGTCTTCGGCAGCAACGCGGTTGCCTCGATCACCATGACGCGCGCGCCGGGCCCGGGCGAAGGCGCGCCGTATGTGGATGCCACCACGCCGGACATTACCGTGGATGAAAGCAGCACGGTCTACGCCATTAACGGAACCAATAATCAGAATGTGGTCGGGATCATGTGGTGGACCAATGCACTCGGCGGCGGCGGCACGCTGGCCGCCGTTACGCCCTGGACGATCCCCGATGTCCCGCTGCAACTGGGCGACAACGTGATCACCGTCGCGGGTTCAAATGTCTATGGCGATGTCGCCGCCGACAGCGTGCGGATCGCCCGCGACACGGTCATCACCAGCACGAACTGGCAAACACTAGCCGTCACCAACGGCATGGGCTACGCGGGCGCAGGCGCGGGCTTGCGCATGAATGAGAGCAGCACGCTCGTGAAAAACTACGATCGCGATGGCTATGTCTATCTGCAGGCCATGGCCTCGGCCGGCAATCCGCGCACCCAAAGCATTTGGCGCGTGCGCGCCTCGACCCTGAGCAGCATGGCGACCGACGCTTGGCAGTTGACCATCGGTGGCATTCCCTGCAATGGCGGCGGCGGCGAACCAGGCCAGACCTGGGTTAAATGCAGCAATGTGTTCTACGCCGCGATGTGGTGCCAGTTCGGCATTCCGAACGGCGGCCCGTGGTACTGGTCATGGTACGGCTTCTACACGACCAATGCCGCCGGCACACCCGCCACACTTGGCGCTGATCCGGCCACACCGCTCATCGCCCGCGCCACCGGCGATGATTTTCCCGGCGCGGCGCGCAACATCGGCGGCATCTGGTCGTGGACCAATGTCAGCGCGCTCAACGCCATCTGCACGGATCGCTACAAGAACAGCCTGGACGCGCAAGTCCGCCGCTGGAGCGGCGTCGGCAGCCTCACCACGCTCAGCGAAAAAGAAACAGAAGGGGTCAACACCGCGTATGCCACCAGCATCCTTGACCCCAAACAGAACGGCCGCGCATTATTTCTCGACGCGACCGCGGCGGGTGGTCAGAACTGGATCTGGTGCGCCACGAATCTCTTCGCGGGCGCCACCAACATCCAGAATGCGGAACGCCGTTACCAGATTCCCGGCAGCATGACCAGTGACGCCATCGTGGATCTGGCCTTGCTCAACCATCCCAATTTCTATGGCAACATGCTGCTGGCCGCGTCGGTCTGGACCGGCAGCCGTAAAGTGTACCTCTACAATCTCGAACGGCCCGACCTCGCTCCGCTGGACATCACGCCTGCCACCGGCCTGAGCCAATGGCGCAACACGCTCGCCACCCACGAAGGCTATCTCTTCATGAATTACGATGCTGGCAGCGAAGCGCCCGGGATCATGCGGCTGAGTTTGATTGACTTCGACTTGCAGCCGATTGGCGTGCCGGAGCCAGGCGTTCTTTTCGCTCTGCTGGCGCCGGCGTTACTAAGCATGCGCGCATGCCGTTTTTTTGTCCGGAACCACGTTGGCTTATCTCATTGACAACGCGGTGTAATTGTGGTATACTAAATGTATACACTGACTGAATGCACACAGTGATCTAACACTAACACCATGACCTTGATTATGAAGCACATCTCATTGGTAGTATCCGTATTGATCGGCGTAATGCTGACGCTGTCCGCCGCCTTCGCGGCCACGCCTTTGCCGGCGATGGATCTGGCTATCAGCAAGTTCCTCGGCACAACGCGGCAGGAAGAAATCATGTTGAACCGCATTGTGCCGTATGCCGGCGCACACGTGGGTGGCGTGCACGTGGACACCAGCAAGAATCCCCCGCGCATTTACCTGTTCGACTCGGCCAACAATCGCATTCTCGGTTTCAACGGGTGGCAACCGGTAACGCTGCCGAACGGGCCGTATCCTTCGGCGGACATCGTCATCGGCCAGCCGGCCCTGTGGGATACCGGCACGGCCAATGGTGACAGTACACATTTCCTGCCGCCCAGCGCCGCGACGCTCGCGCTGCTGCCGTTTCCGTATGTCAGCAGCACCTCCGAAGCACCGCGCTCCGGCATGATGGCCACCGATACCAACGGCAACTTCTATGTGGTGGATTTGTGCAACAACCGGGTGCTCAAATATAATGATCCGTTCGAGACGGACCAGATTGCGGACGATGTCTGGGGCCAGACCACTTTCACCAATCGCTCGCCGAACAATGGCACGGCGGCACCCACCACCAGTGCCAGCACGCTGCGCACGCAGTGGAACTACGGCTCGACCATCGGCGCTTACTCCGCCGGCGTGGAGGTGGAAGCCGCGGGTACTATCTGGGTGGCAGATTCGTTCAACAACCGCGTGGTGCGCTTCCCGGCCGGCAGTAAAACCGCCAATCTGGTGTTCGGCCAGTCGAGCTTCACTGCCAACGGCTCCGGCACCGCTGCCAATCGCATGTATCATCCGACCTGCGTGCGCGTGCACCCGCAAACGCACGAGGTATTCGTCCTCGACGGCCAGAACGACCTGTCGCCCGGCCCGCGCATGATGGTCTTCCGCCCGCCCCTCTCGAACGGGATGAACGCCAACCGCATATTCGGCACCAACCAACTCACATGGGCGCGTGGCTTTTGTTTCGATCCGTTCGATTCGAACATTGTCTGGATCGCCGACGGCGGGAACCAGCGCATCGTCAAGTTCAACCATCTCACCGGCCAGGCGCTCGACTGCATCGGCCAGCCGAATCTGACAACCTTTATGGGGATCGGCAAGTATGTGCGCCCGGGCGGCGCCGTGGCCAGCTTCGGGCAACCCGACGGCAGCATCAGCATTGACGCGCAATCCAATCTTTATTTCAGCAGTTTGGGCGGTATCAGCAAAGTCGTCCGCGTTCCCCTCCCGATCACGCGCAATGCCCAAGGCCACGTCTGGTCCAACGGCGAGATGCTGAAGGAAGGCATGAATGAGAACAGCGGTCGCACGACGCAGGACAACTACGGCATGGCGCGCTGGAACACGCAACTGTTCGTGCACGACCGCCATCGCCTCCTGGTCTGGACCAACCATCAAACGGCGGTCAACTTTCAGTCGGCCGATTTTGTCATTGGCCAATCCGCGCTCGATCAGAACATCTCCGGCGGCACGTTCGAAGGCCGCTCGATCCGCATGCTGCATGCCAGCGCAGGCAGCAATGTCCTCTTCGTGACCACCGATTGGAAACTGTTCATGTTTCGCCTGCCGATTACCAGCGGCGGGCGCAATTACGCCGCCTTCAAAACGATTGACGGCGGGCAGGCCAACCAACTCAAATGGGCGGACGACAACAGCGATTGCGCGCCGTTGCCGCTCGGCAACGTGTGCTATGATCCGCTGAGCAATGTGCTGTGGGTCGCGCACAATCATTCCGGCAACAGCAATCCCGGCGCGCGCGTCCTGCGCATCCGCAATCCGTTTGCCGCCATCCCGCTGGTTGATCTTGTGCTCGGCCAGACCAACAAGACCGGCGGCTTGAAAAACAAAGGCAAGTGGATCTCCGACGCGGGGCCGTTCACCGTGGACGCAACCGACATGGCCAATCCCTCGTCGCTTTTTCTCGACAACTATCGCAATCTGTACGTCGTCGATTCCGGCTACGAGGGCCGCGTCGACAATGCCGGCAATCGCCGCGTCGTGCGCTTTGACGAAGCCCATACCTACCCGGTTGGCGGCATGATCTTTCCGAACACGGCGGCCGATGCGGTCATCTGCAAGCCGACGCTCACCACCACCCGCGACTACTACGACGCCAATCGGCCCGGCACGCCGATCACGTTGGCCTTCAACAGTTCCAACGAGATGGTGCTGACCGACGACACCTACGACACCCCCCAAGGCATGCACCTGTTTTTTTACCCCACGCCGCAGATCGGCGTCAATCCGCAGCCGACGCAGATCATCAACACGTATCTGGGCCAGCCCGCGTATTGTTTCTTCGATGGCCCGGTGTTTGTGCTGCAGGATCACACCTGGTGTCGCGGCGCCATTTTCCATGTGCCGCGGCCGATCGCGCCGCTGGTTGATCTGACCAATACAGTCGTCACGGTAACCAATGCCACCACGGCGGTGGGCGGCACCACGGTGAATCTGGTCGGCACGATGCAGTGGGTCAACGAGCGCGGCGGTGCCGGCTCGTTTCCGGCGACGTCGCCCTGGCAGGTGACCGACATCGTCCTGCAGTTCGGCGGTAATCTGCTGACCGTCAGCGGCACCAACGCCAGCGGCATGGTCGGCAGCGATTCAATTACGATCACGCGCGCCATCGGTGTGCCGGAGCCGGGCGTGCTTTTGGCTCTGCTGGCGCCGGCGTTGCTCCGTAGGCGCGCCTGCCGTTGTTGTGCCTAGTATATGCCCTGTCTCGTCACCTAACGCAACTCCTATGGTCATGAAACGAAAGCATCTTCTGACAGCCGCCTTCATCGGTGTGGTCTGCACTGTGGCAATCCCGTTCGCCGCCACGCCCTTGCCGGCGATGGATCTGGCGATCAGCAAATATCTCGGCACGACGCGCCAGGAAGAGATCATGTGCAACCGGATTGTGCCGTATGCCGGCGCGCACATTGGTGGCGTGCACGTGGACACCAGCAAGAATCCGCCGCGCATTTATATGTTCGACTCGGCCAACAACCGCATTCTCGGTTTCAAAGGGTGGCAGCCGGCGACGCTGCCCAACGGGCCGTATGCGTGGGCGGATATCGTCATTGGCCAGCCGGCCATGTGGGACGCCGGTGCCGCCAACGGCAACAACCTTCAGTTTCTGCCGCCTAGCGCCGCGACGCTTGCATTGCTGCCGTTTCCGTATGTCAGCAGCACCTCCGAAGCGCCGCGCTCCGGCATGATGGCGACGGACGCCGCCGGCAATTTTTACCTGGTGGACTTGTGCAACAACCGGGTGCTCAAGTATAACGATCCGTTCGAGACCGACCAAATCGCCGACCAAGTGTGGGGGCAAAGCACGTTCACCAATCGCTCGCCCAACAACACGACCACGCCGCCGGCCACCAGTGCCGGCACACTGAACACGCAATGGATATATGGCTCAACCATTGGCGCCTTTTCCGCCGGCGCGGAGGTGGATGCGGCCGGCAACATTTGGGTCGCCGATGCGTTCAACAATCGTGTGATCTGCTTCACCAACGGGGCCAAGACCGCCACGCTGGTATTTGGCCAATCCAGCTTCACCGCCAACGGCGCCGGCACGGCTGCCAATCGCATGTATCATCCGACCGGCGTGCGCGTGCACCCCCAAACGCACGAGGTCCTCGTCCTTGACGGCCAGAATGACTGGTCGCCCGGCCCGCGCATCATGGTCTTCCGCCCACCCTTCTCGAACGGCATGAGCGCCAGCCGCATCGTCGGCACCAACCAGCTTAGTTGGGCGCGGGGCTTCTGTGTTGATCCGTTCGACTCAAACATTGTCTGGGTTGCCGACGGCGGGAACAATCGCATCGTCAAGTTCAACCATCTCACCGGCCAGGCACTCGACTGCATCGGCCAACCGAATCTGACAACCTTTCTAGGCATCGGCAAGTATGTGCGCCCGGACGGCGCCGTGTCCGACTTCGGGCAGCCCGACGGCAGCATCAGCATTGACACCCAAACCAATCTTTATTTCACCAGCTTTCACGGCTTCAACAAAGTTGTCCGCATTCCTCTGCCCATCACGCGCAATGCCCAGGGCCACGTCCGTTCCAACGGCGAGATGATGAAGGAAGGCATGAACGAAACCAGCGGCCGCACGGTGCAGGACAACCACGGCATGGCGCGCTGGAACACACAACTGTTCGTGCGCGACCGCTATCGCGTCCTGGTCTGGACCAACTATCAAACGGCGGTCAACTTTCAATCGGCTGATCTTGTCATTGGCCAGTCGGCCATGGACAAGTGCGACCCCGGCGGCACCTTTGAGGGCCGCAATCCCGGCATGCTGCATACCAGCAGCAATGTCCTCTTTGTGACCACCGACTGGAAACTGTTCATGTTTCAACTGCCGATTACCAACGGCGGGCGCAATTACGCCGCCTTCAAAACGATTGACGGCGGGCAGGCCAACCAACTCAAATGGGCGGACGACAACAGCGATTGCGCGCCGTTGCCGCTCGGCAACGTGTGCTATGATCCGCTGAGCAATGTGCTGTGGGTCGCGCACAATCATTCCGGCAACAGCAATCCCGGCGCGCGCGTCCTGCGCATCCGCAATCCGTTTGCCGCCATCCCGCTGGTTGATCTCGTGCTCGGCCAGACCAACAAGACCGGCGGCCTGAAAAACAAAGGCAAATATATCGAGGACCAGGGGCCGTTCACCGTCGACGCGACCGACATGGCCAATCCGGGGCAGGTCTTCCTCGACAACTACCGCAACTTGTACGTCGTCGACTCCGGCTACGAGGGCCGCATCGACAATGCCGGCAATCGCCGCGTCACCCGCTTTGACGAAGACCATACCTATCCGGTCGGCGGCAACATCTTCCCGAACACGGCGGCCGATGCCGTCTTCTGCAAGCCGACGCTCACCTCCGACCGCAACGTCAACGACGCCAATCGGCCCGGCACGCCGATTACCCTGACCTTCAACAGCGCCAACGAGATGGTGTTGACCGACGACACCTACGACACGCCCCAAGGCATGCACCTGTTTCTCTACCCCACGCCGCAGACCGGCGTCGCGCCGCAGCCGACGCAGATCATCAACACATACCTTGGCCAACCCGCGTTTTGTTTCTTCGACGGCCCCATGTTTGTGTTGCAGGATCACACCTGGGGTCGCGTCATCTTCCATGTGCCGCGGCCGACCGCGCCGCTGGTTGATGTGACCAATACAATCATCACGGTAACCAGTGCCAGCACGGCGGTGGGCGGCACTAATGTGAATCTGGTAGGCACGATGCAGTGGACCAACGAACGCGGCGGCGCCGGCGCGTTTCCCGCCACATCACCCTGGCAGGTGACCGGCATCGCCCTGCAATTCGGCGCGAATCTGGTGACCGTCAGCGGCACCAATACGGGCGGTATTGTCGGCAGCGATTCGATCACGATCACGCGCGCCTTCGCGCCCGGCGAGGGCACGCCCGCCATCAGCATCACCAATGCGCCGCAGTCGTTGCCCAGTGGTGTGACCACCTGCGCGCTGGGCGGCGGTGTCAATCAACACGCCGTCGGCCGGATCAGTTGGTCGAATAATCGCGGCGGCAGCGGCAGCGTGCCGGCGACATCCGCATGGGTCATCAGCGCCATTCCGCTCGGTGGCGGCGCAAATCTGATCTCGGTCAGCGCCACGAATGTCTTCGGCAGCAACGCGGTTGCCGCCATCACCATGACGCGCGCGCCCAGCCCGGGCGAAGGTGCGCCGTATATTGATGTCACCACGCCGGACATGACCGTGGATGAGAGCATCAGCGCGTACACCATCAACGGCACCAACAATCAGCATGTGGTCGGCACGCTGCGGTGGACCAACTCGCTGGGCGGCGGCGGTACGCTGACCGCGATCACGCCGTGGACGATCCCGGATGTCCCGCTGCAGCTCGGTGACAATATGATCAGCGTCTCCGGCTCGAATGTGTATGGCGACCCCGCTGCTGATGTCGTGCGCATTAGCCGCGAAGTCGTCATCACCGACATGACCTGGCAGATTCTGTTCGTCACCAACGGCACGGGCTACGCCGGCGCGGGCGCGGGCCTGCGCATGACCGAACGCAGTACGCTTGTGAAAAATTACGATCATGATGGCTATGTCTATCTGCAGGCCTGTGCCTCGTCCGGCAACCCGCGCACCCAAAGCATTTGGCGCGTGCGCGCCTCGACCCTGAGCAGCATGGCAACCGGCGCCTGGCAGCTGGCCATCGGCGGCATTCCCTGCAACGACGGTGGCGGTGAACCAGGCCAGACCTGGGTGAAACACAGCAATGTGTTCTACGCCGCGCTGTGGTGCCAGTTCGGCATTCCGAACGGCGGCCCGTGGTACTGGTCATGGTACGGCTTCTACACCACCAATGCCGCCGGCACACCCGCCACACTCGGCGCTGACCCGGCCACCCCGCTCATCGCCCGCGCCACCGGCGATGATTATCCCGGCGCGGCCCGCAACATCGGCGGGATCTGGTCGTGGACCAATGTTGGCGCGCTGACGGCCATTTGTACGGATCGCAATGCCGACGGTAAGGACGCGCAGGTCCGCCGTTGGAGCGGCTTCAACAACCTGGCCACCCTGAGCGAAAAAGAAACGGAAGGGGTCGCCACCACCTATTCCGCAAGCATCCTCGACCCCAAACAGAACGGCCGCGCACTCTTCCTCGATGCACGCGCAACCAGCGGCCAGAATTGGATTTGGTGCGCCACCAATCTCTTTGCCGTTGCAGACAATATCCAGAATGCGAGCCGGTGCTACGAAATCCCCGGCAGCATGACCAGTGACGCCATCGTTGATTTAGCCTTGCTCGATCATCCGAATTTCTATGGCAACACGCTGCTGGCCGCGTCGGTCTGGACCGACAGTCGTAACGTGTACCTTTACAATCTCGAACGGCCCGATCTCGCGCCGATGGATATCACCCCCACCACCGGCCTAAGCCAATGGCGCAACACGCTCGCCGCCCACGAAGGCTATCTCTTCATGAGCTATGACGCCGGCAGCGAAGTACCCGGCCTCATGCGTCTGAGTGTGATTGACTTTGACTTGCAGTCAATCGGCGTGCCGGAGCCGGGCCTGCTGCTGGCGCTGCTGGCGCCGGCATTGTTGCGTCTGCGCGCATGCCGTTTCTTTGTATAGTATACCCACTGTACGCACACCGTTACCTAACGCATACCTGACGCAACTCCTATGAGCATGAAACGAACACATCTTCTGACCGTCGTCTTCATTGGTGTGGTCTGCACTGTGGCAATCCCGTTTGCCGCCACGCCCTTGCCGGCACTTGACCTGGCCATCTGCAAGTATCTCGGCACGACGCGGCAGGAAGAAATCATGCTGAATCGGATTGTGCCGTATGCCGGCGCGCATGTTGGCGGCGTGCATGTGGACACGTCGCATATTCCGGCGCGCGTCTACTTGTTCGACAGTGCCAACGATCGCATTCTCGGTTTCAACGGATGGAAGCCGGTGACGCTGCCCAACGGCCCGTATCCGCATGCGGACATCGTCATCGGCCAGCCGAGCACGTGGGATGCCGGCTCTGCCAACGGCAACAGCACCCAGTTTCTGCCGCCGACCGCCGCGACGCTCGCGCTGATGTCGTATCCGTTTGTCAGCAGCACCTCCGAATCACCGCGCTCCGGCATGATGGCGACGGACGCGGCCGGCAATTTCTACCTGGTAGACTTGTGCAACAACCGCGTGCTCAAGTATAATGATCCGTTTGCGACCGACCAAATTGCCGACCAAGTGTGGGGCCAGACCAGCTTCACCAATCGCTCGCCCAACAACACGATCACACCGCCGGCCACCAGTGCCGCTACCCTTTACTCGCAGAGCGCCTACTCCTCCGGTGCGGAGGTGGATGCGGACGGCAACATCTGGGTTGCCGACACGTGTAACAATCGCGTGGTCTGCTTTACCAACGGCGCCACACGCGCCACGCTGGTGCTAGGCCAGTCCACCTTCACCGCTAACAGCAGCGGCTCAACGCTGAACAGAATGTGTCAACCGAGTGGTGTGCGCGTGCATCCGCAGACGCACGAGGTCTTCGTCCTCGACGGCCGCAGCGACATGGGCAGCAACCCGCTCCTTGGCCCGCGCATCATGGTCTTCCGCCCGCCCTTTTCGAACGGCATGAGCGCCAACCGCGCGTTCAGCCAGACGAACCAGTTTGGCACCAACCTGCTCTTTTGGTCGCGGGGCTTCTGCCTTGATCCGTCCGACTCGAACATGGTCTGGGTCGCCGACGGCGCGAACAGTCGCATTATCAAGTTCAACCATGTCACCGGCCAGCCGCTGGATTGCATTGGCCAGCCGAATCTGACCACCTTCCTTGGCATCGGCAAGTATGTGCGCCCGGACGGTTCCGTGGCCGACTTCAGGCAACCCGACGGCAGCATCAGCATTGACGCCCAGACCAATCTCTATTGCACCAGTTTTGGCGGCTTCAACAAGGTCATTCGCTTTCCCCTGCCAATCACGCGCAATGCCCAGGGCCACGTCCGGTCCAACGGCGAGATGCTGAAGGAAGGCATGAACGAAACCAGCGGCCGCACGTCGTGGGACAACTACGGCATGGCGCGCTGGAACGGCCAACTGTTCGTGCACGACCGCTATCGCGTCCTGGTCTGGACCAACTATCCCACCGCGGTCAACTTTCAGTCGGCTGATTTTGTCATTGGTCAGTCGGCCATGGATAAGAACGACCCCGGCGGCACCTTTGAGGGCCGCTATCCCAACGTACTGCATACCAGCAGCAATGTTCTGTTCGTGACTGCCGACGGGAAATTGTTCATGTTTCAACTGCCGATTACCGGTGGCGGGCGCAATTACGCCCCCTTCAAAACGATTGACGGCAACCAGGCCAACCAACTCAAGTGGGCTGATGACAACAGTGATTGCGCGCCAATGCCGTTCGGCAGCGTGTGCTACGATCCGGTCAGCAATGTGCTGTGGAACGCGCAAAGTCATTCCGGCAGCAATCCCGGCTCGCGCGTCCTGCGCATCCGCGATCCGTTTGCCGCCCTCCCGCGGGTGGATCTTGTGCTCGGCCAGACCAACAAGACCGGCGGCCTGAGAAACAAAGGTAAGTGGATCGCGGACCAATGGATTTACACCGTGGATGCCACCGACATGGCGGATCCGACGCAGGTCTATCTCGACAACTACCGTAACCTGTATGTCGTCGATTCCGGCTACGAGGGTGGCGGCAATTGCCGCGCCGTGCGCTTTAGCGAAGCCAAGACCTATCCGGTCGGCGGTACGATCTTCCCGAACACGGCGGCCGATGCTGTCTTCTGCAAGCCAACGCTCACCACGCCCCGCGACGGCGGCGGCGACGCCAACCGGCCCGGCACGCCGATTACCCTGGCCTTCAACAGCGCCAACGAAATGGTGTTGACCGACGACACCTACGACACGCCCCAAGGCATGCACCTGTTTTTCTATCCCACGCCGCAGACCGGCGTCACGCCACAGCCCACCCAGATCATCAACACCTATCTTGGCCAGCCCGGGCTGTGTTTCTTCGATGGCCCGATGTTTGTGCTGCAGGATCATACCTGGAACCGCATCATCTTCCATGTGCCGCGGCCGACCGCCCCGCTGGTTGATGTCACCAACAACATCAGCACCATCATCGGCGCGACCACTGCCATCAGCGGCACCAATGTGAATCTGGTGGGCACGATGCAGTGGACCAACGAGCGCGGCGGCGGCGGCGCGTTTCCCGCCACGTCGCCCTGGCAGGTGACCGGCATTGCGCTGCAATTTGGCGGCAACCTGGTGACCGTCAGCGGCACCAATACCGGCGGCATTGTCGGCAGCGATTCGATCACGATCACGCGCGCCTTCGCACCCGGCGAGGGCACGCCCGAGATCAGCATCACCAATGCGCCGCAGTCGTTGCCTAGTGGTGTGACAAGCTGCGCGTTGGGCGGCGTTGCCAATCAGCATGCGGTCGGCTATCTTAGCTGGTCGAACAATCGCGGCGGCAGCGGCAGCGCGCCGGCGACACCCGTATGGATCATCACCGGCATTCCGCTCAGCGGTGGCGCAAATCTGATCTCGGTCACTGCCACAAATGTGTTTGGAAGCAATACCGTTGTCGCCATCACCATGACGCGCGCGCCCAGCCCGGGCGAAGGTGCGCCGTATATTGATGTCACCACGCCGGACATTACCGTGGATGAGAGCATCAGCGCATACACCATCAACGGCACCAACAATCAGCATGTCGTTGGCACGCTGCGGTGGACCAACTCGCTCGGCGGCGGCGGCACGCTGGCCGCGGTCACGCCCTGGACAATCCCGGATGTCCCGCTGCAACTGGGCGACAATGTGATCACCGTCGCGGGTTCGAATGTCTATGGCGATGTCGCCTCCGACAGTGTGCGGATCGCCCGCGACACAGTCATCATCAGCACGAACTGGCAAACACTAGCCGTCACCAACGGCGTGGGCTATGCCGGCGCGGGCACAGGCCTGCGCATGAGCCAGCGCAGCACGCTCGTGAAGAATTACGATCATGACGGCTATGTCTATCTGCAGGCCATGGCTTCGGTCGGCAACCCGCGCACCCAGAGCATCTGGCGCGTGCGCGCCTCGACCCTGAGCAGCATGGCGACCGACGCCTGGCAGTTGGTTATCGGCGGCATTCCCTGCAACGACGGCGGCGGCGAACCAGGCCAGACCTGGGTGAAACACAGCAGTGTGTTCTACGCCGCGCTGTGGTGCCAGTTTGGCATTCCGAACGGCGGCCCGTGGTACTGGTCATGGTACGGCTTTTATACCACCAATGCCGCGGGCGTGCCCAGTATAGCGCTTGAACAAGCGGCGACGCCGCTGATCGAACGCGCCACTGGCGATGATTATTCCGGCGCAGCCCGCAACATCGGCGGCATCTACTTATGGAGCAATGTCAGCGCGCTGACGGCCATTTGTACGGATCGCAATGCCGGCGGTATGGACGCGCAAGTCCGCCGCTGGAGCGGCTTCAACAACCTCAGCACCCTGAGCGAAAAACAAACGGAAGGAATCGCCACCACCTATTCCGCAAGCATCCTCGACCCCAAGCAGAACGGCCGTGCACTCTTCCTCGAAGCGCGCGCAACCAGCGGCCAGAATTGGATTTGGTGCGCCACCAACCTCTTTGCCGGCGCAGCCAATATCCAGAATGCAAACCGTTGCTACGCAATTCCCGGCAGCATGATGAGTGATGCTGTCGTTGACTTGGCCTTGCTCAATCATCCCAATTTCTATGGCAACACGCTGCTGGCCGCGTCGGTCTGGACTGGCAGCCGTAAAATGTATCTGTACAACCTCGAACGGCCCGATCTCGCCCCATTGGACATCACGCCCGGCACCGGCCTGAGCCAATGGCGCAACACGCTCGCCGCCCACGAAGGCTATCTCTTCATGAATTACGATGCCGGCAGCGAAGCGCCCGGGATCATGCGGCTGAGTTTGATTGACTTCGACTTGCAGCCGATCGGCGTGCCGGAGCCGGGCGTTCTCTTCGCTCTATTGGCGATGGCGTTACTAAGCATGCGCGCATGCCGTTTCTTTGTATAGTTTGACTTCTCCTAACACTTGCTCTTGAGTGTCAACTATGAACCATCGTCAACTGACCCTGGCCACGCTGAGTGCACTTGCATTGGCAGCGTCCGCCGCCTTCGCCGCCACGCCCCTGCCAGCACTTGATCTGGCCATCAGTAAATACCTTGGCACGACGCGGCAGGAGGAAATCATGGTAAATCGGATTGTGCCGTATGCCGGCGCGCATATCGGCGGCGTCCACGTGGACACCAGTAAGAATCCCCCACGCATTTATTTGTTTGACTCGGCCAACAATCGCATTCTCGGTTTCAACGGGTGGAAGCCGGTAACGCTGCCCAACGGCCCGTATCCGCAGGCGGACATTGTCATCGGCCAGCCGGCCCTGTGGGACGCCGGCTCCGTCAACGGCAACAGCACCCAGTTTCTGCCGCCGACCGCCGCGACGCTCGCGCTGATGGCATATCCGTTTGTCAGCAGCGTCTCCGAATCCCCGTGCTCCAGCATGATGGCGACGGACGCCGCCGGCAATTTCTACGTGGTGGATTTATGCAACAACCGCGTGCTCAAGTATATTGATCCGTTTGTGACCGATCAGATTGCGGACGATGTCTGGGGCCAGACCACGTTCACCAACCGCTCGCCTGACAACACACACACGCCACCGGCCACCCGTGCTTATACACTGAACACCCAGGGTGCCTACTCCTCCGGCGTGGATGTGGATGCGGACAGTAACATTTGGGTCACCGATACGGACAACAATCGCGTGATCTGCTTCACCAACGGCGCCACGCGCGCCACGCTGGTGCTTGGCCAGTCCACCTTCACCGCCAACGGCCGCGGCACGGCGCTGAACAAAATGAATCATCCGACCGGCGTGCGCGTGCACACGCAGACACACGAAGTCTTCGTCCTCGACGGCCAAAGCGACGGTGAACCGCTCTACGGCCCGCGCATCATGGTTTTCCGCCCGCCGTTCTCAAACGGCATGAGCGCCAACCGCGCGTTCAGCCAGACGAACCAGTTCGGCACCAACTTGCTCTGTTGGTCGCGTGGCTTCTGCCTTGATCCGTTCGACTCGAACATTGTCTGGGTCGCCGACGGCGGTAATTGTCGCATCATCAAGTTCAACCATGTTACCGGCCAGCCGCTTGATTGCATCGGCCAGCCAAATCTGACAACCTTCCTTGGTATCGGCAAGTATGTGCGCCCGGGCGGCTCCGAGGCCGACTTCGGGCAATCCGACGGCAGCATCAGCATTGATGCCCACACCAATCTCTATCTAACCAGTTTTGGTAGCCTCACCAAAGTCGTCCGCTTTCCCTTGCCCATCACGCGCAATGCCCAGGGCCACGTCTGGTCCAACGGCGAGATGATGAAGGAAGGCATGAACGAAATAAGCGGCCGCACGTCGTGGGACAACTACGGCATGACGCGTTGGAACAATCAACTGTTCGTGCACGACCGCTATCGCGTCCTGGTCTGGACCAACTATCCGATGGCGGTCAATTTTCAGTCGGCTGATCTGGTCATTGGCCAGTCGGCCATGGATCAGAACGAACCCGGCGGCACCTTTGAAGGCCGCTTTCCCAACTTTCTGCATGCCAGCAGCAATGTCCTGTTTGTGACCGCCGATGGGAAACTGTTTATGTTTCATTTGCCAATTACCAGCGGCGGGCGCTATTATGCCCCATTCAAAACGATTGACGGCGATCAGGCCAATCAACTCCAGTGGGCTGACGACCACAGTAACTGCGCGCCGGTTCCTTTCGAAAGCGTGTGCTATGATCCGGTGAGCAATGTGCTGTGGGTCGCGCAAAATCATGTAGGTGACGACTGTCCCGGCGCGCGCGTCCTGCGCATCCACGATCCATTTGCCGACATCCCACTGGTTGATCTCGTGCTCGGCCAGACCAACAAGACCGGTGGCCTGAAAAACAAAGGCAAGTACATTGAGCCAGACGGTCCGTTCACCGTTGACGCCACGGATATGGCGAATCCATCGCAGGTCTTTCTCGACAACTATCGCAACCTGTACGTCGTTGATTCCGGCTACGAGGGCCGCATTGACAATTCCGGCAATCGCCGCGTCGTGCGCTTTGACGAGGCCCACACTTATCCAGTCGGCGGCAATATCTTCCCAAACACGACGGCCGATGCGGCCATCTGCAAACCAACGCTCACCACCACCCGCAACTACTTCGACGCCAATCGGCCCAACACGCCGATCACCCTGACCTTTAACAGCGCCAACGAAATGGTGTTGACCGACGACACCTACGACACTCCCCAGGGCATGCACCTGTTTTTCTATCCCACGCCGCAGACCGGCGCCAATCCACAGCCCACGTCTATCATCAACACGTATATTGGCCAACCCGCGTTTTGTTTCTTTGACGGCCCGATGTTTGTGCTGCAGGATCACACCTGGAATCGCATCATTTTCCATGTGCCGCGCCCGATTGCACCGCTGGTTGATGTCACCAACAATATCACCACCGTGTTTGGCGCGACGGCTGCCATTGGCGGCACCAACGTGAACTTGGTTGGCACAATGCAGTGGATTAATGAACGCGGTGGCGCCGGCTCGTTTCCGGCAACATCGCCCTGGCAGGTGACTGACATTCCGCTGCAGTTCGGCGGCAATCTGCTGACCGTCAGCGGCACCAACGTCAACGGCATTGTTGGCAGTGATTCGATCACGCTGCAACAGAACGGCGTGCCGGAGCCAGGCGTTTTTCTCGCTCTGCTGGCATCGACATTACTGAGCATGCGCACATGCCGTTTTTTTGTATAACTGTGAGTCTATAGTAACATTACACCTGAGTACCAATATGCAACATCATCGCTCGGCACTGTCCACAGTGACTGCTTTTTCGTTTGCCGCATCCGCTGCTTTCGCCGCCACGCCCTTGCCGGCGCTGGATCTGGCCATCAGCAAGTATCTCGGCACGACGCGGCAGGAGGAAATCATGCTGAATCGGATTGTGCCGTATGCCGGTGCACACATCGGCGGCGTCCATGTGGACACCAGTAAGAATCCCCCGCGCATTTATCTGTTTGACGCAGCCAATAATCGCATCCTTGGTTTCAACGGTTGGAAGCCGGCAACGCTCCCAAACGGCCCGTATCCGTGTGCGGACATCGTCATCGGCCAACCGGGCATGTGGGACGTCGGTTCCGCCAACGGCAACAGCACTCAGTTTCTGCCGCCGACCGCCGCGACGCTCGCGCTGATGTCCTATCCGTTTGTCAGCAGCACTTCCGAATCACCACGCTCCGGCATGATGGCGACGGATGCCGCCGGCAATTTCTATCTGGTGGATTTGTGCAACAACCGCGTGCTCAAGTATAGTGATCCGTTCGCAACCGATCAGATTGCGGATGAGGTCTGGGGCCAGGCCACGTTCACCAACCGCTCGCCTGACAACACGCACACGCCGCCGCCCCCTAGTGCCAGTACACTGTACACCCAGGACGCCTACTCCTCCGGCATGGATGTGGATGCGGACGGCAACATTTGGGTCGCCGACACGTGCAACAGCCGCGTGCTCTGTTTCACCAATGGCGCCAAGACCGCCACGCTGGTGCTTGGCCAGGCCACCTTTACCGACAATGGCGGCGGCACGGGGCTGAACCAAATGTATCAGCCGAGCGGCGTGCGCGTACACCCGCAGACGCACGAGGTCTTTGTTCTCGACGGCCGAAGTGACTGTAAGAAGATCGGCTTTGACAACCCGCTCCTCGGCCCGCGTATCGTGGTTTTCCGCCCGCCCTTCTCGAACGGCATGCGCGCCAACCGCGCGTTCTGCCAGACGAACGAGTTCGGCACCAACCTGCTGCGTTGGGCGAGGGGCTTCTGCCTTGATCCGTTCGACTCGAACGTGGTCTGGGTCGCCGACGGCGCCAACAGTCGCATCGTCAAATTCAACCATGTCACCGGCCAAGCGCTGGATTGCGTTGGCCAACCAAATCCGACCACCTTTTTGGGCATCGGCAAGTATGTGCGCCCGGACGGATCCGTAGCCGACTTCGGGCAACCCGACGGCAGCATCAGCGTTGACGCCCAGACCAATCTGTATTTCACCAGCTTTGGCGGCTACAACAAAGTCGTCCGCGTTCCTCTGCCGATCACGCGCAATGCTGATGGCCACGTCCGGTCCAATGGCGAGATGATGAAGCAAGGCATGAACGAAACCAGTGGCCGCACGTCGTGGGACAACTACGGCATGGCACGCTGGAAGAACCAACTGTTCGTGCACGACCGCTATCGCATCCTGGTCTGGACCAACTATCCGGCAGCGGTCAACTTTCAGTCAGCTGATGTTATCATTGGCCAGTCGGCCATGGACAAGAGCGAACCCGGCGGCACCTTTGAAGGCCGTTTCCCCAACTTTCTGCATGCCAGTAGTAATGTCCTGTTTGTGACCGCCGACGGGAAGTTGTTTATGTTTCATTTGCCGATTACCAGCGGCGGGCGCGATTACGCCCCCTTCAAAACGATTGACGGCAACCAAGCCAACCAGCTCAAGTGGGCGGACGACAACAGCGATTGCGCGCCGATGCCTTTCGGCAGCCTGTGCCATGATCCGGTCAGCAATGTGCTGTGGATCGCGCAACCGTACTCGGCTGGCAAACCCGGCGTACGCGTTTTGCGCATCAACAATCCGTTTGCCACTATCCCGCGGATTGATCTCGTGCTCGGCCAGACCAACAAGACTGGCGGCCTGAGAAATAAAGGCAAGTACATCGAGAATCTTGCTGAACGTGGTCCTTTCACCGTCGACGCGACCGACATGGCCAGTCCGTCACAGGTATTTTTGGACAACTACCGCAACTTGTACGTCGTTGATTCCGGCTACGAGGGCCGCGTCGACAATGCCGGCAATTGCCGCGTCGTGCGCTTTAACGCAGCCCATACCTACCCGGTCGGCGGCACGATCTT
>CAYNJC010000021.1:0-75108 GCA_964397565.1 uncultured bacterium | reverse complement strand
GTCAGCGCCCGCGGCCACAATTGGCATGACACCTAGTAAGCGCATTCATTAGTAATATCACTTGCTGCGCACGTGTTCTTTTGCTATACTAAGCAGGTAAGAAATGATCGTGCGGAAGTACGCACGCTGCCAACAGAATGAAAGCACTGCGCATTTTACTCTTTGTCAAAAAATGCACAAAGGAACATGTATGCTGCGTTTGCTATCCGTCATGCTGATCATACTTCTTGCTGCATGTCAGCGCACACCACACCCTGCTGCGCGACCACGTGCAGAGCAAGCGCCGGCGCGCTCACTTTCCGCTGATGCAAATCGCGCCATGCCAGCGCGCTCAAATCTTTTCACGCCTGTCGTGCTTGGCACACCCCAACCAACCGGGCTCGTCAACGGTGTCGTTCTGTTCGACAATGGCAACGCAGCCAGCGGCGCGACGATCTGGGCCGAGGAAGTTCTGCGCACTGAACCGGATGAGTGGAACAAAAAGGAATCAACTGCGACAAATGCATTGCCGGACACAAAAACGGTAACAGATGCCGATGGCGCCTTTGCCATTACAACCATCAAAGGCGATACACGTTTTGTAGTGAAAGCGCTGTGCAGCGGATTTGCGGTCAGCATGGCCGGGCCGTTTGAACGCGCCACGCTGCCAAAGGAGCTTGTGCTCACCATAAAGACTGAGGGTGCGCGCTTGACCGGGCAATTCCTTATGCGCGATGGCATGCCGGCCACGAATGTGACGGCGCACTATTATTTTTCTGTGCAAGCACATACCTTGGAATGGCGCAAAGGGGAAATCCGCTTGCCGTTGACGATTGAAGCCGACGGCACGTATCTTTCCGGCATCATTGCGCCGGGGGCGTTGTCTTTTTCCTTTGATGTGCCGGAACACCTCCGCGAAAATCGTGAAAGAATCATTCGCGAGAATCAGCTCGAAACACTCGACGTGGTGTTTAGCGAGATACCGGTCATAACCGGCAAGGTCATTGACATAGCCACCCACATGCCAATCCCGGATGTGCTGATTATGCCCAGTCCTGAATATGGCCAGCAGAGCAGCACCTGTTTGCAATTCTCGGACGCGAACGGCCTGTTTTGGGTGCGCATGAGCAACGAGGCCTCCTTTCTCAGATTTACGCACATCCTTTATGCGCCCAGCCTGTGCTATGTGCCGTACAGCCCAAGAACGCAATACCCGCCGCCGGTTGTGTACATGTCTGCCGGCGCGCAGGTTCTCGTCAACGTGGTTGAAGCCGATGGTTCACCCGCAACGAATTGCATGGTGCGCCTCGAAGCAAACCGCGCCACCGTTATTGAGCGTCATCAAGAGTCTATGATCCAATCCGTAAGCGCGGGCGAGACACTCTTCAGCAATGTGCCGGTGCATATCAGCCCGGTAACGGCATACGCGTGCGGCATGGATGGCAGTGATGCGGCGCAGAGGTCTTTTGGTAGTGTATATGGCCGAGAAGATGCAAACATGGCGCGCAGTGAACCGCTCGCGCTAACACCGGGTGCAGTGGCAACAACACTGCTGGTTTTGCCGCCGCGCGGCATGCTTGAGATTCTATTTTCTCAACCGGTCAAGCGTGACCGGATCGGCATTACGTGCCGGTGTGCTGCGTCGAACGAGAGTTACCGCGCCTTTGATGATCATCACTTTGTTTTTGAAACGCAGCGCGCATGGATAAACAGCATGCCGACCGGCTTCTATGCAATTGACATCCGCAAATCCAGTGGTTTCAGAATAAATGATGTGACCTATCTGAAAACAAATGTCAATATCATCGCCGACGCGCCGGTGCAACTGTATGTCAACAATGCCAGCAACGATTCCGGCACCATTGAAGGCACGGTCACTGTCGGCGGCGTGCCGATGGGTTACTTTCTGCCCCGTGCTGCGATTACGTCGTCCACGCCAGGTGAACGGCGTGCTTTGCAGTACGGCTGCGGATATCAAGGACATTTTTTAATTGAAGGTCTCGATCCGCAGTTGCGCTACGATGTTTGGCTTTCGCCGTTCACAATTTCATCCACCGATATTGTCATTACAGCAGTCGCGCCCAACGGCCCGCCCTTGAGCATTAATCTTCCGGCCGCGTACCGCATTACTGGTCGCGTTGTTGACGCAAACCATCAGCCTTTAGAATGGTCTCTTCCTTACGCCATACAAGATCGAGACACGGGCGAATTTTGCCTCTCGCCGATTTTTCCCTGCACGTTTGAATTAGATATACGCGTGGACGGCTACCTGCCGGAAAGACGCTCTGTCACGGTGTCCGATCACGACGTTGACCTGGGCGATATTGTCATGGAAAATAGAGGACTGAAAATTACCGGCACCGTTGTTGACGAAAATGGAAAGCCACTTGCCAATGTCCACATTTATGCCTATGGCAGGATCGCGCAACAAGATCCCAACGCTACCCCCTCCTGGTTTGGTAACGATAGTATTTCGGATGAGGAGGGGCGCTTTGAATGGAGCGGCATTCAGCCGAACGCACAATTCAGCATTAGTGTAAGCACCGAACGGAATACTAAAGAAGTGAAAACAGTCGGACCGTTTTCCACCGATACCGATTTAGGCGCCATCGTCGTCACGCCGGAACAGAAGTAAAGGGGACAGAGAAGTTCGCGCCGCGCCGCTGCCATTCTTGCAGGCTTCTGCGGTTGCCGTCGCCGACGTGCGGCGCGTGCTTGACAAATGTACCCAAACAGCGTACAATTGTAATCAATATGAGTACGATACGCATTTCTCCTGTGACGCGTCCGGCTTGTGCGCCGGCGCCGGCACTCGCGCGGGTGCTGTTGGGCGCAACACGCAGCAAGGTGTTGGCGTTGCTGTATTGCCATGCCGAGCGCGGGTTCCACTTGCGCGAAATTGCCAGGCAGGCGTGTGCCGCTCTCGGCGCAGTGCAGCGCGAGCTGCGGCGGCTTGCCGATGCGGGCTTCATCACCCGAACGCGCCAAGGAAATCAGGTCCACTTCCAAGCCAACCCCGTCTGCCCAGTCTTTCCCGAACTACGCATGCTGATGGTTAAGACGGCGGGCGTCGCGGAGATCATCGAGCAGGCTTTGCATCCGCTGCGCATGCACATAAGTACCGCGTTCATCTTCGGCAGTCATGCAACGGGTGAGATCACTGACAAGAGTGATGTTGACCTGCTTGTGGTGGGGAACGTGGATGAGATTGGATTGCATCGCGCAATCGCGCGGGCGGAACAGCGCATCAATCGAGCCGTGAATTATACGCTCTTGACGCCACGCGAGGCCGCCCTGCGCGCAAGAGAAAAGACGGGATTTTTGGCACGCGTTCTCGCCGGCAGCAGGATCTTGATCATCGGAGATGCCCATGAAATACGATGAGCTGCTCAAGAGCGGCAGGATCAAGAAGCAGCGTATTTCCAAAGACGAGATTGCGCGTGCGTTGGAGCGTGCCGCGCGAGATATCTCCACCGCGCGCAAGATTATGGCATCCGACTGGGACTGGGGCTTTGCGGTGGCTTATAACGCCGTGCTGCAGACCGCGCGCGCATACATGTTTGCACACGGGTACCGGCCGGCGAGTGCCGAGGGGCACAAAAACACCTTTGCCTTCATGCGCGCCGCGTTTGGCAAAGAATATGAAGATTTGATAACGTATTTTGACCGCATGCGCGGCAAACGCAACCAGGCAATATACGATGTCGCCGGGCTGATTACGGAGACAGAAGCCGAGGCCTTGTTTGAGAAGGCGGTCTTTTTTGTAAACCTGATTACGTCAAAGCTGCCCACCCTGCCCCGTTGATGAAGAGACAGGCGGAGAGCGGCGCGTGCCGTCTTCGGGACAGAGAGGGCCATGCATTCATAGTTGTCATTCTGGCGAGCTTCTGCAATTGCCGGCACCGGCGTGTGGCGCCAAAGCACAAATGCCACGGTCAGGGCCGTGGCAGATGATATCCGCCGATGCCATCGATGGCGCCGATACAGCATGGAATTGCCACGAAGTCACCAAGACACGAAGAAGCGGGGAGCACGATTCATTATGGGCAGACTTGCAGCACCATGAATTATTCCGTTGCGAAAGGATTTCCTTTGTCATGGTGCCGCACAGACCACACAACAAATCTCAGCGCTGCTGCTGTCCTTGGTGTCTCTGTGCCTTTGTGAGAGATCATCTGCGCTGCGCTTGTCAATCGACACAAAACGTCGATTGAACCAGCTCTTTGACTCTTTTACTCCTTGTCAAAATGCCGCGTTAGGTGGCTGCACCGCTGGCGCTGCAACAGCCAGACGATGCCCAGGCAGAGCGGCAGCAGACCGCCTTCCGGCACCACCAGCGGCAAGGCATAGACATCGTAACGAAATTCCGACCAGGGCTGGCCGCTGCTGGGCGTGAGTGCAACCGTGACGTCCGTTGCGCCGGCGGGTATCGCCTGCGGCGGAATGAAAAACGTGTCGTCATACCAGCGCGTACTGGCCGGTGTGTAGCCGGGCAGCAGCCAGGTGCCGCAGAAGCTGCCATTGCAATACACCTCGGCGCGTTGATTCGTGAGCGCAGCGTCGGCGCGGCGTTGCAGCACCAAGCCGGCACCGCTGTTGACAAATACCGTAAACGAGCTCATGGCGATGTGCACCCGCCCGGTATCGGTGATGAGCGTGGTTGCGAAATTGCCGGGATAGCCGGCGGTGAGTGAATACAGCGTGCTGGCACCTTGATTCGTGTAACCATGCGCGGCCTCACTGGCCGGATTGCCGATGTCAAGGCTGTCGATCAATTGCATGGCGGGCACCGGCGTGCCATACCAGAACGCGAGACTGGCATAATTCGCGCTGGCATCATTTGCGTGGCCGTGTTCAATGCCGGCGCGCAGGCGCGTGCGGAACGGAATGCGATCCGCCAGATGCAGCCGGTAGCAGGCGGTCCAGTCGCTCCCGCTCGGCTGCTGATGATTTTGATTGCCGTGGAGCGGGCGGGAAAACGGACCGCGGTCGAAGTACCAGCCGCCATTGTAGTAGTCCTCGGTGCCGGTGCCGTAGATGACCGGACTGCGGCAGTTGTCGACATAGAAGCGTTCGTCGCCTTCGAGATACCCGCGGCCGGTCGAGCCCTTCATGGCATGAATGACGCCGACGAGATGGCCGCAGCCGGTCACATCGAGAAACACATAATCCTGGCCATCGCCGCCGGTGACGTTCTTGTTCGTGTAGGTGGCGTACAAATGCCCGAAGTTCGCAAGTGCGGCGGGCAGATCGCTGTGGCGCACTTCGCACCAGATGTTGGACGCCCACGCGGTGCCGACGTTGGTCAGCATGATGGTACCAGACGACGTGAACGGCATGGGGAAATAGTTGTAGGCGCGCGCTGCATTGGTCAGCACCCCGAGCATCAGGCCGTGCATTTCGCGCACACCGAACGGCATCCCGAAGAAAAAGCCAAGCGGCGCGGCAACGGCATTCTGCAGACCATCCCAGCTGGCCCGCATCCACACGCCGGACAGCGCATAATTCTCCGGCACGGTCAGATCCAAATAGGCGAAGGTGCGCGTGCCCTCCCAAAATTGGTTGGAAATGCTGTAGCTGTGCGCGGCTTCACTGGCCAGCGCCGCCACCGAAGTGCCCACATCCAGGGTGTCCGTCAGGACCGCGCTGGTGCCGGTACCCGAGTACATCCAGTACGTAAATTCATTCCAATCGATCGCGCTGCTGACAAAGGAAACCTGGACGGTGACCGCCTGCTTGCCGACGACAAAACTGGAGGCAATCTGAAAACGACTGTCATAAAAACAACTGCCGTACCCATTCGGATCGAACCATTCGCCAGCATGCGCACCGTCAATGGACACATTCGCCTTTTGGTTCGCGATGCCATAGTCCATGCGGCGCACCAACGTTGCGCCACTGCAATTTGACTGCACCGCCATGACGAAACGAGAGTAGCCCTTGTGCGCGCGGCCATCATCTGTGACGACAAGCGGGTCTTTATTGGGTTGCCCGAGTGAGGGCGTGACCAGCTGAACACTGGAGACACAGCGCGGCCCGCTGATAGCGGCAATGGTGACCGCGGCGCCGGGCGCGAGGGAAAAGCTGCTGGTAATGGCAAGCGTGCCCGCATATGTCCCCACCGGCGCGGACGCATTAGTCCATTGGGTGCGCACATCACTCGAAGTTTCTGTACCGGTCCAGGTTACCAGCGACGTCGCGGTCGGCGCCCTCACAAAACCGAGATTGTAGTAGGGATTACTGTCCGTCGTAGTGACGCGGCAGGCATTGGTAAAGGTGACCGGGAGATAAAGATAGAAGCCGCCGCTGGAATCAACATTGTTGCCGGACAACGGGGTGAGAAAGGGCGTGACGCCGCCGGCGAATACATTATTAAAGGTGCTGTTGATTTGCGGCGAAGTCGCGCCATCGAGATACACGCGCAAATACGCGCCGCCGTTTTGGCCCGTGACCCACAGCCGGTACAACGCGCCCTGGCCGCGCAACTCCGCCATGACGTATTCACTGCCGGACTGGTAGAGAAAATTGCCGCGGTCGTTATTGCCGCCGCTGCGATCCCAGCTGGAGGCGCCGAGGCACCATTCGGCCGGCGTCAACTGCGGGAGCAATTCGAGCTGGCGGTAGCAGTCAAGCCCCTGCATGTCGGCGGCTGCTGCGACGGTACCGAGCACAATAATGCAGAGCACTAGATAATGCCGGAGGCACCTGATTGTCGTAAGAAGGCGCAGATTCATGCTATGCATAGACTCCAAGGCAAAGTGCGGTGTGAATTACTTGGCATCGTGATTATTCATTGTGTTGCGCAGCTCTTCTGCAGGCTTGGTCAATGAGCAGAAAGTATCGCCGCTCTGCGCCGAAACGAAGCCGCTTGCCCCTCAAGTGTAAACACAAACGGATGATCACTTATTTTCCGGTATTTGTCCGCAAGAATATCCAGTTCTTGGGCAAAAGCGATGAGCTTCTGCGGGCTCGGGTCAACGACACTGGCTTGATTGATAATGCGGTTCCAGCGGTCGTTTATCTCTGCTATTGCTTTGTTTTTTGAATCAGCAATAATTTCTGCATACACAGCTTCTGCTTTGTCCACAGCACCGCGTTGTTCATAACAATACGCAAGGCGGGCCTTACTCCACTGCTCCAGGTCTTTATTGAGAGCATCGTTTGCGCGATACATATCAATAATTTCCATGAACAGCGCTTGCGCACGGGGGATATCCTGTTGCGAGATAGGAAGCGCAAACTCCTGTCCGAGTATAAGGGTAGCATACGCACACAAATTCATATCGCCGCGTTCACGCGCTTGGCTGCGAATATACTCATAGATATAGCGTGCGGCAGGCACATCGCGCATTTTCCCCTGGCCTGCTGCGATATCATTGGCAAGCGTAAGCAACGTATTTAAATCCGGGGTGCTCTCAATAATCCACAGAATTTCAGCTTGAGACAAAACGCTGTTGGTCAAACGACGGTACGCCGGCGAATCGTATGGATTGCCGGTGGCGCCGATGATATCTTTATTATTGAAAGCGTCAAAATGCCGACGACGTTCGGCTTGCTGTTCCGCAGTCATCGTGGCTGTTAGCGCCGGCCCGGAAAGCAAATTCACCAGATGATCAAAGTTGTTGATGGAACTAGCAACGGTCTTGGCGTGCATGTTCGTGTGATCAGGAGCGCTGGTTGTAGAGCGTGCACAATCCGTTGGCATAGTTTTGTCAGAAACATGCGTGTTCACCGCGTTCGTTACAGTATTTGCGTGCGGTTGGTCATGCAGCGCTTCTCTGCGTAACAACAGTACCAATGAGACGGCCAGAATAAGTCCGGCGATCATTACATATGTTGCTCTAGTCATAGAATCACTGTGCAGTCTCAATCGGCATTATCGGTACGAGACATTTGCTATTCTATCAAAAGCGCTTTGTTTTCTGCAAGTGTGGATGGACTTTCAAGTCCATTAGCCGCGCCGCGTCCATGCGCAGGCGCGTCTGCATCATCGCGCTAACGCTGATCGTCCAGCTTTTTAAAACTCGTCTGCAGACCCGCGTGCTGCAGGTGACGCCCCGGCGTCGCCGGCTTGCCGCAGAAAATATTATCCGCAGATGACGCAGATGGCGCCGCTGCAGCATGAAATTGCCACAAAGACACGAAGAAAGCAGTGCGTCGGTGCAGAATAGAGAGTGGGAGCCGCCTCCGTGCGGCGGCGAATCTGCACGCTGCACCATAATTTGTTTCGTTGCGAAAGAAATCAACAGTGAACATCGAACATTGAACATCGAACATCGAACATCGAACGGAAGGCGCAGTACCGCACCACAAATTCGTTCGCCGCAAACGAATTTCCTCACTGGGAATCGCGCTCAGACGCGGATCTGCGCGCCGAGCTGGGTGGTCAGCGCCGCCGCCATCGTCTGCTGCGCCGCATCGATTTCCGCGTCTGTCAGCGTGCGATCGGGTAGGCGATAGCCAATGCGATAGGCCATGCTCCTATGCCCGGCTGGCACATGCTCGCCGCGATAGACGTCAAACAATGTCACGGCGGTGACAAACGTCACGCTGGCATTGGCAATAACCTCCTGCACACGCTGATGCGTGATAGCGTCGGGCACGACAAAGGCGATGTCGCGCTCGGCCAGTGGGAAGCGCGGCAGCGGTGTGAACCGGCGCCGCGGATTCGCGACGGCGCACAGCGGCTCAGCCAGCAATTCGATGATGACAACCCGCCCGCGCAGATCCAAGGCGCGCAGCAAGCGCTGTTCGAGTTCGCCAATGAAGCCAATTATCGGCCCGCCCGCGAGGGTCACCGTGGCCGTGCGGCCGGGATGAAAGCCGGCGCGCGCCGCGACCGTGCGCGTGGCTTGCACGTCCAAGGTGGCCAGCAGCCCATCGAGCACCGCGACGCCATCACCAAAATCCAACTCGCGGGCACTGTCCCATACGCCTTTCTCGGTAGCGGCGCCCCACAGAATAATGCTAAGCCGCTCTTCTTCCTCAAAGCCCGCGCCAGCCGGCTTCGGCCGATAGACGCGGCCAAGCTCAAACATGCGTACGGCCGGCGCACCAAACGCAGTGTTGCGCTGTACGACCTTAATCAAGCCGGGATACAGCAACGTCCGCAGCACTGCTTGCTCCTGGGTCATGGCGTTGACCAGGCCAACCGTATTCAACTCGGGTGCGTCGGCTGGGACGCCGGCAGCGGTCAACGTGTCCGGCGAAATCAAGCTGGGCGTCATGGCTTCGTGCAGCCCGGCCCCAACCAGTGCGTCGCGCACCTGTTCGCGCCAGCGGATGATCGGCGCGGGCATGGCAGCGTCGTGGAACGTGGCCGTGCTGTCGGTCGGCACCGTATCATAGCCCAGCACGCGCACAATATCCTCGGCCAGATCGGGCGCCTCGGCGCAGTCAACACGGTATGTCGGCGGCGTCACCTGCCACAGGTCTTCGTCGCGCGCATCCACGGCCACGGTGAAACCAAGTGCGTCCAGCACAGTGCGCGCATCGCGCGCCGGCACGGCCAAGCCCAACAAAGTAACGCAGCGCGAATACCGGCAGGGGAACGCCGCCGGCGCCGGCGCATAATTCACATCCACGACGCCGCGCAACACGGCGGCACCGGCGTGGTCGCACATCAATTGCGCCGCGCGGGCGCTGGCTTCGAGCGCCGCGCCGCGCACGCCGCGCTCGAAGCGCGCCGAGGCCTCGGACTGCAGGCCCAGCAATTTCGCCGTGCGTCGAATGCACGGCCCGTCAAAATATGCGCTCTCCAACAGAATGTCGGTCGTGGTGGCGGTCACTTCCGTGTTGGCGCCGCCCATCACGCCGGCCAGCGCGACGGCGCGCGCCGCATCGGCAATCACCAGCATCTGCGTGTCCAATCGTCGCTCGACGTCGTCCAACGTGCGCAACAGCTCGCCATCCTGCGCGCGCCGCACAATGATCTCCGCCCCGCTCACGCGCGCCAAGTCAAAGGCGTGCAGCGGATGGCCGTATTCCAGCAGCACCAGATTGGTCGCGTCTACCACATTGTTGATCGGGCGAATGCCGAGGCGATGCAGGCGCGCCTGCAGCCACAACGGCGAGGCCGCGATGCGCACGCCGCGCAGCACGCGCGCCGTGTAGCGCGGGCATAAGTGTTGATCCTCGATCCGCACCCGCACTGCGTGCGCGACCTCCTCGGCAACTTCGCGCAGCACTACCACCGGTGGATGCACGTGCGCGAGTGTCCCGCGCACGACGGCCAGATGCGCGGCGATTTCGCGCGCCACGCCGATATGATTCAACAGATCCGGACGATTGTTCGGAATGTCCAACTCGAAAATATAATCGGCGCCGGCGACCAGCGCCTCAAACGGCGTGCCCGGCGTGAGGCCCTCATCCAGAAACAGCAGCGAGGAATGATCCTGCGAAATGCCCAGCTCATCCGCCGCGCAGCACATACCGCACGACTCGATCCCGCGCAGCTTGCTCTTCTTGATCGCCAGCTCGCCCAATCGCGCGCCGATCAATGCCACCGGCACCTGCTGCCCGGCGTGAATGTTCGGCGCGCCGCACACAATCTGCAGCGTTTCCGCGCCCACATCCACGCGGCAGACCGACAGGGCGTCTGCATTCGGATGCGGCTGCACCTCCAGCAGTTTGCCGACCACAATATTATCAAAGGATGCACCCACCTTTTCAAGCGCATCCACCGCCATGCCTTGCCGCGTCAGAATCTCTGCCAACTCCTGCGGCGAATACGGCACGTCAACCAGTTCTTTCAACCATGTGTAGGAAATGCGCATGGGTATTGCTCAAGCTTGTGAGGTACGGCGGCGCACAAGCGGCGCA
Organism: uncultured bacterium; assembly: GCA_964397565.1. GTDB lineage: Bacteria > Auribacterota > UBA3054 > UBA3054 > JAPLST01 > JAPLST01. The sequence continues at coordinate 64,308 of CAYNJC010000021.1, read as the reverse complement.
AGCATCAGCGCCACCACGCTCCACTGCGGTTCGGGCACGACGGCGAGCGTGCTGATGCGCGTGCGCCATGTGCCATTGCTGCCAATATATTCCTGTGTATACCAAAAGGTGGCGTCATCCGTTGGGTCCACGCTCATCGCGCTATAGTCGCCCCAGCGCGCCGAGCTGGTTTGCGATGCAAAGCCAGTCCAAATGTTGGTCTCGGCTGCAAGGGTACCCAAAGCGTCCGCCGCCACGCGCCCGGTATAGCGAATGCCCGGGAACAAATTCGAGCCGGACACACTATAGCCCAACGCCATGTCGCCGCCAGCGTTCATCGCAATACTACCCATCCAGCGATTGTTCGCATCCGGCACGAAGGTGTTCTCCTGGTAAATAGTCCAGTTGTTGGTGACGGTGCGCCGCAGCTCAAACCAGCGAATACCGGCGTGATCTGCGCCATCGGCATCCACGGTGAAGTTGCCGACCAGCGTCTGGTAAGTGCCGAAATTGCGGTATTGCGCGCGCCACATCGGCCATTCCGAGACGGCGTCCACTTTCTGCAAGGTTGCTCTTTGGGTGATCGCCGTCAACACAAAATAGCCGGCCACGGTATAGTTGAATGCCGCGCACGGCAAGGCGGCGGCCTGGGTCATACTGCTGTTGTTGGTGGTCGCCCAATCGACATGGCATTCCCAAATTTCATAGCGATCCGGCCCGGGATAGCCCTGCGACGGCCAGAACGTGTCGTCCATCATGGTGTACATATAATTGGGCGCGTTGGCCGGCGGGGCGCTGCCGTCACAATCCGCCGGTGCCAACAGATTGCCGTCCACCTCAAACTTCAGCACACGCGCGGCCTGCCCCAGCAGCATTTTATCACGCTCGAACGCCCAGGCACCCACGAGGCCAAAGTCGTCATTGCTGGTCATGTAATAGGCATCCGGCCACACGCCGTATTTTGGATAATCCGGGAAATACTCGTTCTCCTCGAAGCAATAGACATAGTAGGCGCCGAGCGGATCACTGCTGACCGACACGGCCATCGCCAAGTACCACGGCGGACCAATCGAACTCTCAAAGGCGAATTGCGACAGCAGCCAGCGATTGGCCAGTTGATCGTAGACCACGACCGGATCGCCGTAACCGAATAGCGCGCACGCATTGGTCACGCCGGCCGACAACCATAATTGCCCCAGCGCCGTTGGCCCGGCCAGTTTCACGCCGCTCTTGTTGTAGATGGCGAAATTCGCGCCGTTCGGCCCGCTGTTCACCATTTGCAGATAATGATTCGGGCCGACATCGCCGACTGTATCCGGCGGCACGGCCCCATCGTCGCTCATACCCTCGAAACTCTGCAATGGAGCGGGCACGCCGCGCGCTGCGCGTGGCTCTGCGCCGCTGCGTGGCACAGGCTGCGCCGACCGCTCCACCACAACCGCCGGCGTGCCGCGCCGCATGGGCATTTCGCGTGCGTGGCCTGCCGACGCCTGCGCCAGTGGCAGCAGCGTCACGGGCGCGGACAGGCGCGGCAACACCGCCGGGCGCACCTGTGGGCCATGCACGCGTTCCGCCTGCGCATGTGCGCTCAGCATCAGCAACACTACTCCCAGCATCACTCCTATCTGTCGCATACTAATGAATGCGCTTACTAGGTGTTATGCCAATTGTAGCCGCGGGCGCTGACCGCGGCTGCAAAAGCCGCCCTCGCCGCGGGCGGCTACAAGTACACTGCAACGTAGAAAGCGCTCTCATTAGTAAATCCCAGTTAGTTTTTCACGGCTTTGCGCAGCGCGGTAATCTGCGCCTTGCCATAGCGAATGCCCTGCACCAGCGCGCGCCGCGCCGGGCAGATGTACGCGCAGCAGCCACATTCAATGCAGTCGGCGGCATGCTGCACCTGCAGCGCATTGACGTCGCGCAGATTTGCCAGCGCCTCCAACTGCGTCGGCTGCAAGCCAATCGGACAGACCGTGCCGCAGCGCCCGCAGCGAATACACGGCTGCGGCTGGTCAGTCTTCACCCACGCTGCACTGAACGCCAGAATGCCTGACGTGCCTTTGATCACCGGCGCATCCAAGTCGGTCGCGGTGGCGCCGGTCATCGGCCCGCCAATAACGACCTTCGCGCAGCGCTCAGCGTCACAGCCCGCCGCCGCCAAGACGGCCCGGATCGGCGTACCAATGCGTACCCGATAATTGCCCGGCCGCTCAACCGCGTCGCCGCTGACCGTCACAATGCGCTCGATCAGCGGCATGCCGCGCTCGATCGCATCCGCCACCGCCGCCGCCGTGCCGACATTGTGCACGACGCAGCCGACGTCCATCGGCAGGCCGCCCGACGGCACTTCCCGCCCGGTTAACACATAAATCAATTGTTTCTCGCCGCCTTGCGGATAATGGGTGGGCAAGGTCGCCACGCGCATGTCCGCTCGCGCGCCGAGCAGTGCCCGCAGATGCGCCGCCGCATCCGGCTTGTTGTCCTCGATCGCGATGATGCACTCACTCACGCCCAAGGCCGTCATCAGCAATGTTGCGCCGCGCACGACGCGCTCGCCGTCTTCGAGCACCAGGCGATAATCACAGGTCAAAAACGGCTCGCACTCAGCGGCGTTGATAATCAAGGTGCTGATCTTCTTGTCCGCTGGCGGCTGCAGCTTGACATGCGACGGAAAGGTCGCGCCGCCCAGCCCGACGATGCCGGCCGCTTGCACTGCTTTGACAATCGTCGCGCGGTCAACCGTGGTCACCGGCGCCAGTCCTTCAAACAACGTGTCACTGTTATCGTTCTCGATCTCGATTCCGGGCACGACGCGATTGGTGTACAGGTTCACGTCCGGCAACGCGCTGACCGTGCCGGCCACCGGCGCATGCACTGCCGCCGAGACGAAGCCGACACAGGCCCCGATCGGTTGCCCGACGCAGACCCGGTCGCCCTTTTTTACCAATGCCTGCGCCGGCACGCCCAGATGCTGGGCTAGCGGCACACGCACCTTGCCCGGCGCCGGCAGCACACTGATCGGCACACTGCGTGAAAATTCCTTATAGTCCGGCGGATGTACTCCGCCGCGAAAATGCCTGACATGCATGAATATAATTGCAGTTGGTGTTACAAAATCAGAGATATTATACACAACTTGCCGCTTTGCCACAACGCACCCCGCGCGGCTCTGCCTCCCCGCAGTTCCGGCGCCTCGCGCTGAAAGCCGCGTTGCGTTAGCCGTGCGTGACTGCGGCTGCCGCGCCAACGGCGCGGAGTATACCAGCCCAGGGCATCGCCTTGGGAAATGAGCGGGAGCATCAGTGCGCCCTGAAGGGGCGCAGGTAGGCTGGGCGTTTCTACGTCACACCACCTTGATTGCCCCCGCCCCGACGGGGCGGGAATGCACGGGCTGTGCTACTACCCAGGGCGTTGCCCTGGGCTAGTATGCCCTGCCCCCTTGGGGCACCAATACTCTTGCGCGCAGACAGCAAACACAGCCATGCTGTTATGCGGTCTTTGGCCGCTTTGTACATTATCGCGCTGCGCGAGAATTTAGAGGGCACGAAGAAATCGCAGCACCGGTGATTGGCCAAGCGCAGCCATTGGCTGCTTAACAATGTGATCGCGCCTTGACAACCCAAAATGTTGTTTTTGATGCTGGCGCTTCTTCGTGTCTTGGCTGGCGTCTGCTAGTCCCGCCCTGCGGCGTGGATGCCTTCGTGGCAAATCTTTCTGCCTCTGCCCTGAACCCTGAACCCTGAACCCTGAACCCTTTGCCGCAGTGAAATATTGTATAATGTGATGCTAATGTTTGGAACCAGCGAGGGTGCAATGCGGATTTGGATTGTTGGTTGTACGATAGCCATGAGCATGCTTGTGGCGGGTTGTGGGCGCAAGGCCGTGCCGCCCGCCCAGCCCGTGCTACCTGTTGCGGCGCCGCAGAGAGCGCCTGACCTCGCGCCAGTCGCACCGGTCGCGCCGGTTTGCATGCCGATGCAGGACGTGCCGACGAACATGCGCCCGGTGCACGTCACGGTCTTCGAGCACACCACGCCCGCCGCCGATGCGCAGATTTGGATTGAAAATAATAGTCCGAGTTCAATCTGGTGGTCGGCGCGTTGCGACACGGATGGTCGCACAACACTGCTGGTGCCGCTGCAGTACACCGCATTCCGCGTCAGCGCGATCAAGCCACCCTATGCCATTGTTGCCACGAACATCAGTAACCTGCCGAAGACCGCCGCGCCGTTAGCGCTTGCTCTGACGCTGCTGAATACGGGAGTGGTCATTACCGCGCAGATCAAAGCCGCGCATCCGGCCCTGCTCAGCAATCTGACCGTGCGCATCAAGCCGGACAACAATGCGGACTTGGATCACGTCAGTGCCGCGCGCGTGCTGGACGCGACCGGGCCGGCCATCGTCCTGCCGCCGATTCAGCGCGGGCTGACGGGGTTGCGCCTGGAAGTGACATCGCCGCGCTGCGCGCGCTCGTTTTCCGCCCTGTTTGACACGCGCGACGGGCAGGATAAAGTCGTGCCGGTCACGTTATTCGAAGGCGTGCTGGTGCATGGCCGCGCGCTGCGTGACGACGGCACGCCGGCCGGCACGTTCCAATTGAACGGCGAACCGGGCGAGCTGTATGCCCTGCCGCGCGGCGCCGGCGTGGTCAATGAAACAGTGACCACGGCCGCCGACGGTGCATATGTCTGCGCCACGTTTCTGCCGAATTTCTACCGCCTGCGCGCGACGTGCGAGCAGGCCCAGCCCATTCGCACGAATCTGCTGGTGGATGCCGAAGGCACCATCCTCGATCTGACGTTTCGCGCGCAGCGCTTCCGCACGATCAATGGCAAGGTGCTGATCGAGCGCACGAAGGAGCCCGTGCTGAATGCCATTGTAAACTGGAACGAAGGCCCGCTCTGCGCGACGACCGATGTCGCCGGCGTCTTTGCCCTGCGCGTACCGGATGACGAGCGGTTTTTCGGCAGAATAGCCGTCGCGCACGAGAATTACGCCGGCGTACAACGCTATGTGCAGCGCACCTATCGCGGGCAGGTGCTGACGCTGCTCTTGCGCGAGGCGGCGCAAATTGCCGGCACGGTGCGCTATGAGGACGGCACGCCCGTGTCGGGCGTCTATGTGAGTGTGCAGGCCGCGCAGCAGTTCAATCGCCGGCGTGCCTCGGTGGCCTTTGGCAGCGAGAACGAATTCTGGGAAGAACAAATGACGTATCAGTATTCCACACGTGTGCCCAGCGATGCCCAAGGCGCATATATCATCTCCAATGTCGCCGCGCCGCAAGTGTACCGGGTGGATGTGTACGGCCAGCGCTGCCGCTTGCTACGGCCCGAGCGGCGTGCGGCAGCGATTCGCACGAGCGTAGGTACGGTCAGTCAATGTGACTTGACGGTGCGGGGCACACCGATTGTGTTGGTCAAATTTTTGGATCAGCAGAACATGCCCGTGCGTGAATATCAATTAGGCGTGCAGTGCAGGTCTGGCGACGAGAATGGCGGTGGGGCCAGTGGCTCCATCCAAGCGGAAGCCGATGCCGATGGCTGGCAATGTCTGCCGGATTGGTTTGCGCGGGAAGAGGCTGCCTTCATTACTTTGCAGGCAACCAGCAAGGAAGGATTGAAGGCGGAAACCAATGATCTGCGCGTGACCAGCACGGCCACGAACTTTGTCGTCCTGACCGCCGCCGGCACCAATGAGCAGGGCATGTGTGGCTACCTGTACGACAGCGACGACGAACCTCAGGTTGATGCGCAGATGTATGCGTACCAGGAGACCACGCGGCGCTCGTTGGGTAATGCCCGCACGGACCATCTCGGGTTTTTTGAGTTTGCCGACGCGGGCGATGCCACCGGCGGCGTGGTCCGCTTGGGCGCTTATTTCAATGAGACGGGCTATGCGACCAATGTGACAGTCAGCACCGCGCCGATTGTGTGGCGCCTGCCGCCGTCGCGTGCCGTGTGCGGGCGCGTGTGCCTGGAGCGCCCGGATGCGCCGGCGACGAATTTCGCCGTCGCGCTCGGTATGTACAACAAACGCGCGTTCAGTGCCGATGATGGGCGCTTCAGCCTGCCGGTGGAGCAACAAGGCACCACCGCCGGTGTGGTCTATGCTTTTATCGGCGACTATGCGCCGGCGCAGACAGCATTCTGCCTCGATGCGCAGGGCCAGTGTGATGTCGGCGATCTGATTGTCAGCGCCACGGCGGGCACGCTGCGCGGGCGCGTCGTCAATGAGCACACGCAGCCGTTGGGCGCCCAGGTCGAGCTGCTGCGCGCCGGCACGCGTCCGGAGCAGATCGGCGCACAAACGGACGCACAGGACGGTCGCTACGAATTTACACGCTTGCCGACCGGCGCATATCAAGTGACGGCCTACAAGAGTGGCCAGTCCGGCTCGGCCCGCAGCGACTGGATCGCCCTCGACGCCACTGCTGTCGTGGATGTGCCAGATGTCGTGCTGCTGATGACCAATGCCACGCTGGTGCGCCTGACCTTTGTCATGGCGGACGGCACGCCAGCAGCCGGCATGCAGGTGTCGCACATTGGCAATGCAACGACGGACGAGCAGGGCACTGTTGAAGACTACCTGCGCCTGGGCCAGTACGACAATGTTTTCTTGTACGCCGACAATGAGCGCTATTTTGCCGAGCCGTTTGTGATCGAGGCCGGCACGCGCGAGTTGCGCGTCAAGCTGCTGGCGCTGGAGCGTGTGGCCGGCACGGTCACGCTGGATGGCCAGCCGTTGGCGGCAGGCTACCTCAACCTGCGCGGCGAGCACAACCGCTATTTTTCGTGCAACGTGCGCAACGGCGCGTTTTCAGTCCAGGCCATGCCCGGCGCGTATGTGGCCGTGTGCTCGGAGAAAAAGGTGGTCTGCCCCGTCACTCTGGCCGCCGGCGATCAGAACACGATTGCGTTCGTCAGTGGCACGGCAACACTCACCATCACGTTTCCATTTGTCGCCACGTGGAACGCAAGTTTTGAGCTGAACCTTGCCGACGCGAGCGTCGGCATTGCCCACGTCGGCAAGGAGAACACCGACACGCTGGAGGTGAGTAATTTGCCGGAGGGTGCTTATCGGCTATACCTTTTTGGCCAAGCAGGTGAGGTCCACACCAACATGCAGCGTACCGTCACCTTGGCGCGCGACGCGCACGAGGCCCTGGCGTTCTGAAATCTCTCTCTGCGGAAATGATGAATGATGAATGATGAATGCAGAACAAGATCATATCAAGTGCTACATGCTGCGTGCTGGACACTCATCATTCACTTTCTGCCAGACCCCCACGGTCCCGCCGGCGGCGGGATCGTGGGTGAATGAGATTGAGTAAAAACGCGCCGGCCTTCCTCCTCATTTCTCTTTCTTGCCGCAGCTGCCGGATTGTTGCTGCTGGCCTTGGGTCAGCTAAGGCACCAGCCAGTCCCGCCAACGGCGGCGATCCCGCCAACGGCGGGATGGGAGGGGCTTCCATGCCCCGCTGCAGCAGAATCGCCGCACGGAGGCGGCTCCCACATTGAAGCACCAGCATTCTCAATTCTTTCGCGGCCAAAGAATTGGTGAAAGTATTTGTGATTTGACGCGCACGGCAACTTCCACTATAATGACGCGCGCCCCTTTGACACGCGCATTACAATGCTGGCCCACAAATTACTTCATGGCATGCTCCTGATCTTCGGGATGGCGGTGATCGCCATCTGCGCGTGGCTTTTGCTTGAGGAGCGCACGCCCGTGCCGCCGCCAGCAGCCCTGCAACCGCCGGTGCTGCTGTTCACCAATCTGCCGTATACGCCGACCGCGTTTCCCCAGCAGGAACGCAGATTGCGCGTGCCGGCGGCCGCGCCGCTGGCGCCGCCGGTACCCCAGCTCTTGCCGGCGCCGGTCGTGCAGCAATTGGCCGGGCGGGATGGCTTTGCGCGCGTCTGGTCGTATGACGGCGCGCGCAACGGCAACGATATTGCGCTCAAAAACGTGGCGCTCATCCCAGCCGGGATTTTGATCAATGCGACGTCCGGCCGCGTGCTCTGGTCAAAAAATGCGCGCAGCCCGCGCGAAATCGCCTCGATGACCAAGGTGATGACCGCGGTCCTGGCGCTCGAAGCCGTGCAGCGCAAGGCCTTGTCGCTCAATCATACCGTCAAGATCTCGCGCAGTGCGGCCCTGATTGGCGGCAGTCAGGTGTATCTGAAACACGGCGAGGCATTTACCTTGGCGGAATTGCTGAAGGCCTTGATGATTGTCAGCGCGAACGACGCGGCCTATGCGATTGCCGAGACGGTGGCGGGCTCGGAGCGCGCGTTTGTGCAATTGATGAATGCGCGCGCACGAGCACTGGGCATGCAGCACACGCGCTACTACAATCCGCACGGCTTGCCGGGTCGCGGCGGCGCCAACAATGTCAGCACCGCGCTGGATATGGCCTTGCTGGCGCGCGAGGCCTTAAAGCATCGCGTGTTAATGCAATGGGCCGGCACCTGGACCGATACGTTTCGCAACGGCACATTCAACTTGGTCAATCACAATCGGCTGGTGCAAAGTGTGCGCGGCGTGGACGGGCTGAAGACGGGCTATTACAGCCGGGCCGGTTTTTCCGTGACCGTGACGGCCACCCGCAATGGCCAGCGCCTGATCGCGGTCGTGATTGGCGTCAAGCACAAGCGCGTGCGCGATGATTTTGTCAAAGCGCTGCTGGAGTGGGGCTTTACGCGCTGAGCAGCAGCCTTGTTTGAGTAACCCCCACGGCGCAAAGCCGTGCTGGTCTGCGTTTGCCTCCCCACCGGCCTTGTGCCGGTGGAAGGCAAGATTGAGAATAGCCGGCACGTGGTGTTCGCCCAATCTCATTCACCCACGGCGCAAGGCCGTGGGGGTCTGTGTTTGCCTCCCCACCGGCCTTGTGCCGGTGGAAGGCAAGATTGAGAATAGCCGGCACACGGCGTTCGCCCAATCTCATTCACCCACGGCGCAAGGCCGTGGGGGTCTGCAAAAAAATCACAACAGCGCCAGCACGGCGTCGAGCGGCGGCAGCGCGCCGGTCATGCAATAGCGCCAGGCGTCGCGGATCCCGCGCAGATAGGCGCGCCGCATGCACGCATCGGGCGAGCGCAGCACGAGCACATACAGATAAAAGGCATGCCACAGCCATTGCCCCACGCATAAAAATGCCAGCAACTGATACCAACGACCGTAGCGCCGGATGAGAATCGTGCGATTGCGCGCCAGAATGTATGCCCGCGCCGGATTGGTCAGACCGACTTGGCGGGCATAGGTGTCGGACGGTTTGGCTTTGTGATAAATAACGGCGTCACGCACGAATTCACAGTGCCAGCCGCGCGCAGCCATGCGCCGGATGTAGTCTTCGTCCGCCGAAGTTGAAAATAACAGCTCATCCATATAGCCGATTTCGTCAATGACCTCGCGCCGTATCAGCGTTGAATTAGGCGCGCGCAGACTTGGCATGATCGCCGGCGCATCGGCCAGGCACTTGGTGCTCAGCAGATTGCGGCCGGTCCACAAACTGGTGGCGCCGCCCGTCAGCACTACATTTTCCTTGGCATAGAAATCTTTGATAACCGGGCCGACAATGCCGATGCGCTCGTGGCCCGGCGCATACAGGTGCCGCACGATTTGCTCGAGCATGTCGGGCGCGGCTTCGTTGTCATCGTCCACCAGAAAAACACAATCGCCGCTGAACTCGTGCATGGCGCGGTTGTGACAATATGAAAGCCCCATATTGCGTTTGTGCCGGATGTGGCGCGCGGTGGGGAATTCGGCGGCCAGGCGCGCGGCGGTGTCGTCGGTCGAGCCATTGTCGTACACCAGGATTTCGTGGAGCGGATACGTGCCGGCCTGCAACGAGCGCAGGCAGGCGCTCAGCAACTCGCTGCGATTGGCGGTGATGACCGCGACCGAGACACGCATAGGCACCGTGGTTGTCATGGCCAGTAGTATAGCGATTCGCGCGCCAACAGGCAAGCGGGCGGGAATACCCAGATCCGGCGGTGGTATATTTGTAGCTCCCCACCGAGCTTGCCTCGGTGGAAGCAGAGATTGAGAAAAGAACGCCGGCACGCCTTTTCACTCAATCTCATTCACCCACGATCCCGTCAACGGCGGGATCGTGGGGGTCTCAATGTTGCCGCAAGCACACGCAGCACCACCGCCGGATCTGGGGAATATCGAATCTTGAACAAGGAATGCCGAATGACGAAGTACGGCGGGCATTGCGCCACCCCGGTTCCGGCGACTCGCGCTGCCGTCCCCCTTTTTAAAAGGGGGCAGGGGGATTTTGCCTGCGTGCCTGCCATGTCAGCCGAGAGAAAATCCCTCCCCCCGCCAAGCCGGGGTACTCCTACCGCCGTTGGTGGTACGGCGCAGCCGCTGCAGGGAGATTGCAGCGACGCGGTCACCGCATGCATCAACCGTCGAATCTTGAACAAGGAATATTGAATGATGAAGTAAGTCCGAGCTGTAGGAACGTCGCTCTGCGACGTTGAATTCATTCGCGGATCAGAGCGCCGCGCCCACAGCATGAGGCAAATGACGAATATCGAACAAGAGATGTCGAAATCCGTCGTTGCGGACGATTGTTCTCCACGCGGCGTGCGGAAGGCTGCGTCAAGCGATAACCGAAAACTGCAAACTGCAAACTGAAAACAAAACAGAACAGCGGGTTTTCAGTATAATACTAACCATGAAGCTCTCGAGGTATTATGTGCGGCATCTGCGGCTTTCTTGATCGGCGCGGCGCGCTGGCCGACCCGCTGGCGACGCTGACGGCGATGAACAACACCATGGTGCATCGCGGGCCGGACGACGCCGGCACGTACTTACACGACAACGTCGGCCTGGCCATGCGGCGCCTGTCAATCATCGACTTGACCAGCGGGCATCAGCCAATCCGCAATGAGGATCAGACCGTCTGGGTTGTGTTCAACGGCGAGATTTATGATTTCCACGCGCTGCGCGCGCAACTGCGCGCCGCCGGCCACCGCTTCTACACCAAGTCTGACACCGAAGTCATCGTGCATGCCTACGAGCAGTTTGGCCTTGAGTGCTTTGCCAAATTGCACGGCATGTTCGCCATTGCCATATATGATGCGCCGCGCCGGCGGCTTGTCTTGGCGCGTGATCGGGCGGGCAAGAAGCCGTTGTATTATGCCGATGCAGCCAACGCGTTTGTCTTTGGCTCGGAACTGAAAGCGGTGCTGCAATATCCCGGCCTTGCGCGCGAAATTGACCCGCTCGCGTTGCAGCAATACCTGCTGTTCTCGTGCGTCTGGACGCCGCGCTCGATCCTGCGCGGCGTCAAGAAACTCGAGGAAGCGCACTATATGGTGATTGACGACGGCGTGGCCCAGCCGCCGCGGCGCTATTGGACGCACACGTTTGCGAATCCGCCCGAGCGCGCGCCGGAACGCGAATGGATCGCGCGCGTGGATGCCACGCTGCGCACGGCCGTGCAGCGCCGGCTCGAAGCCGATGTGCCGCTGGGCGTCTTTCTCAGCGGCGGCGTCGATTCGAGTTTGATCGTCGCGCAGATGTGCCAACTGATGCCGCCCAAGGCGGTAAAAACCTTCAGCGTTGTGTTCGATGATCGTGCCTATGACGAATCGCACTGGTCGCGCTGGGCCGCCAAGCTGATGGGCACCGATCATCACGAATTCCATTTGAGCGTGGACGGCATGCTCGACGTGCTCGACCGCGTGCTCGACAACATGGACGAGCCGATGGCCGATTCCTCGATCATTCCGACGCATGTGGTCTCGTCTTTGACGCGCCAGCACGTGACCGTGGCGCTAGCGGGCGACGGCGGCGACGAAGTCTTTGGCGGCTATCCGAAATATTTCGCGCAGCGCTGGGCGGCGCTGCTGGCGCGCATGCCGCGCGGCCTGCGCACCTGGCTGCTGGAAAAGCCGTTGCGAATGTTGCCGTCACCGGATGGCAGTGTCTTGCTTGGCCAGGGCAAAGTCGGCGCGTTTTTCCACTCGCTTGATGAACATCCGGCCTTGCGTAATCAATTCTGGGTTTCACCCTTCCTGCCGGAACAATTTCAGGAGCTGCTGGGCGCGCCCGTGGATGCAGCCGCGCTGGCGCCGGTGTTGCAGCGCGACGCCGACTATTGCGGCCCGGACGATATTGTCAGCCGGACGATGCACCTCGACTTCACGCTGCTGATGCAGGATGATTTTAATGTCAAAGTCGATCGCGCCAGCATGCTGGCCTCGCTCGAAGTGCGTGAACCGTTCATGGACACCGACGTGATCGAATTAGCCGCGCGCATGCCGTCACGCCTGCATGTGCCGACCATGCGGACGAAACACTTGCTGAAGCGCGTGGCCGAGAAGTATTATCCGCGCGCGTTCATTCACCGCAAAAAATGGGGGTTCGGCATTCCGGTCAAGCGCTGGATCCGCGACAAATTGCGCGCACAATTTTCCGAGACGCTGTCACGCGCGAATGTGCAAGCCGCCGGCTTGATCTCGCCCGAGTTGTGCGAGCGCCTGCTGCGGGAGCATCTGCAAGGTACGGCCAGCCACGCGGCGCCGCTATGGAATCTGTTCGTGCTGCACCGCTGGCACGCGCGCTGGCTGAAGGGTTGACGCGCCACGCAGACGCGAAGGTGCGAAGAAGAATTAGCCGAATTGCGGGCAAAATATGAAGACGATTGTCAGATGGTGCGGGATGGTCTGGTTGGCTGCGGCGTGGGCCGGGGCAGCCACGCGCTATGTGGCACTGACCGGCGCACATAGCGCACCGTTTACCAACTGGGTGTCTGCGGCCACGAACATTCAAGCCGCGGTTGACGTGTGCAGTGATGGCGACGAAGTGGTGGTCACCAATGGCGTGTATGCCACTGGCGGCGCGGTGCAAGCAGGTGTCAGCAATCGGGTGTGCATCACCAAAGCAATCGTGCTGCGCAGCGTCAATGGGCCGGCTGGCACGTCGATTGTCGGCAATCCGGATGCAAACGCCAGCAATGGTCCAGCGGCGGTGCGGGGCGTGTATATGTTGGGGTCGGCGTTCATGTCCGGGTTCACCATTTCCAATGGATACACGGCTGAAACATCCAGCGGCGGCGGTGTTTATATGGAATATGGGGCAACGCTCAGCAACTCTGTTGTCTCTTACAACTACGCGAGTTCGTTTGCTGGTGGCGTTTTCTGCGGGACCCAAGCAATGATATCCGCATGTGTCATTTACAGCAACTCGGCATGCGGATATGGTGGTGGAGCATTTTGTATGTCTACAGGTGCAGCGGTCAATTGCATTATTGAAAACAATACCGCATATAGAGGCGGCGGCGCATTTTGTTCGTCTGGTGGGATGGTGAGCAATAGCACACTGCAGGGGAACACCGCCATTTTGGGCGGTGGTGTCTATTGTGATAGAGGCCGTGTGGTCATGTGTAAGATCAGGGACAACACGGCGCCAGGTGGCGGTGGCGTCTATTGCGCGGCGGGTACTATCTCGCAGTGCGATATTGCCAGGAACAAAGCCAATATTGGTGGCGGGGTCCAGATGTCAACCCATGCTGTTGTCGGCGCAGCGGCGATACACGACAACGTTGCTGAGTACGGTGGTGGCATTGCATCGCTTTACGCCAGTGTTGTTCAAAACTGCACCGTGACGGACAATCGCGCCTGGTTTGGCGCGGGCATATATTTAGACACTGCATCTGCGGTAACCAACACAATTGTCTATCACAACACCCCGCGCAATGTTGAAATCACTTCTGCGCTACAGTCCTTTAATTATGTTTGTTGTCCCGAACTGCTGCATGGTGTGCGTGGCAATATCACCAATGATCCCTTGCTGCTGACGTCCTCGCATCTTGCCACCAACTCGCCCTGCCGCGGTGCGGGCCTTGCGCTGGGCCCGGGCTGCGACCTGGATGGGGAGTCATGGAAAACACCACCGGCGATGGGCTGCGATGAAGTGTGGGACAATGCGCTCAGCGGCGCCCTGACCGTCGCCATCGGCGGCGTCTTTACGGAGGTGGCACCGCAGTGCCGGATGAACTGCAATGCGGACATTGACGGCAAGGTCACCCAGTATGTGTGGCGCTTTGACGACCGATACTGGGTCACAAACTGTGCGACGGTCATCCATGCATGGAATACCACGGGCATGCATGCTGTAATTCTGACGGCCTACAACACCAGCTATCCCGCCGGTGTGTCTGCCACTGCGCTGGTGTCGGTCATTGAACGCGGTTATTTTGTCAATGCTTACAACCCGACACCGGCATTTCCGTATACCAACTGGGCAGCGGCGGCAACGGTCATTCAGGATGCCGTTGATGCATGCATTCCAGGCAATGTGGTGCTGGTAAGTAATGGCAACTATGCGACCGGTGGTAGAACGTACTTCACCAGCGTATTGTCAAATCGGGTGGTGATCGCAAAGCCGCTCACGCTGCGCAGTGTCAACGGACCGGAGTTGACCAGCATCAGTGGCGAGCGTCGGCCCACCTATCCAACCAACGGCTTGGTGCGCTGCATTGCCGTCTATGCGGATGACGCCATTGTGAGCGGCTTCACCTTGTCGAACGGTACGACGGATTCTCAGGAGTGGCTTGGGCCGACTGCGGTTCGTGGCGGCGGCGCACTGCTTGACGCGGCCAGCACGCTGGACAATTGCATCATTCGGAATTGTTCCGCGCAATATGGCGCCGGCGTGTGCGCCCTGTATCCTAGCACGGTCAGCAGATGCACAATTATGGGTTGCGATGCCGAGCTTGGCGCGGGCGTCTATTGTGAAGAAGACAGCTTGATCATCAACAGTGTACTCTATAACAATTTTGGTTTACAAGGCAGTGCGGTGTATTGCCGGCGTGACGGTACCCTCAGCAGTTGTACGGCAGCGTATAATTGGAACGTGGCTAATGGCGTTGCCGTCTATTGCGGAGAAAACGGCACGGCGATCAATTCAATTATATATGGGAGCAGCGCGAACATCGTGCTGCCCAATGAGCCCGGCGTAACCGGCACAATCGCGTGTGCCTATTGTTGTTGCCCTGATTTACTGGCCGGCACGAATGGCAATATCAGCGTTCCGCCTGAATTTGTGGTTGGGGACTATCGCCTCGCTGCCGGCTCGCCCTGCATCAATGCCGGCACGAATTTGCCGTGGATGTCTGGCGCAACGGATCGTGCCGGCAATCCCCGCGTGCAAGGCGGGCGGGTTGACATGGGCGCCTATGAATCGGTGCCGGAAGTCGGCGGCATCGCCAGTGCGCTTGTGCTGCTGGGCCTGGTGCGCAGGCGCATTGCCGCGCAGCGACAATCGACAAAAAATGTCGATTGTGCGGCTGGCTCTTTAGTAACGTGTGCCGCGCCGAGAAAATTCGTCGGCACACAATGAGTTTGATGCTGCGGCGGCTTGTTCGTGCTCTTACGGCAATGCCATAATGTCAGCGATGCAGTTTGCTAATCATCAAGGAGACCCGAATGAAGACGATGCTATTGATAGTGCTGGTTGGTGCATGGATACTGTTCCCGGCGTGGTCTGCGGCGGGGGTGGCGCGTGACGTGGCGGCTGTGCCAGCGGCGGGTCAGGCCGGCATCACGGACGGTGCAATGGTTTTGGCGGATGTCTCTTCCGCCTTTGGGGAGATTGTCACCAATGACAATGTTCCCGGATTGATTGGCCTGCGGCTCGACACCGACACGTTGAGTGCTGCCGGTGTCGCCGGCGTGCGGGTGCGTGGCCAGAACAGCAATTACCTGCAGACCAACGACGAGATGCACTATGGCTCGATGTTCAAGGTGCAGTCGGCAACCTTGGGCGGCATGTTGGTGGATACTAACATGCTCACGTGGGACGCCGTGCTCCTCGATTATGTCACCCCGTCCCAGAAAACCGTGTTTGTTGCCACGGACGCCCGCTGGACCAACGTGACCCTCCGCCAGTTGCTGAGCATGTCGTCCGGCATACAGGAGGACTTGGTGCCGTTTGATATGGATGCCTTGTATTCCTACACGACCAACCCCGCTGCCGGACGGCAGTACTTGGCCAACGCGCTTTCGCACGCGCTCCTTGCCACGGATCCCGGCACGGCCTATTACTATTCGAATTTCGGCTACAGCATGGCGGGGCTGATGATCGAGGTTGCCTGGAACCGGTTCAGCGGGCAGTCCACCACGTATGAACAGCTCATGCAACAGAAATTGTATGGACCGCTGGGGATCACCACCGCGACGTGTGGCGCCCCCGGCATGAGCACCACCACGCCCACCAATCTGCCGGCAGCGGATCCCAGTCCCGTGGTGATCGGGCACAATGCCATGACCAACGCGCCCGCGGTCGGCTACCCGAAAGGCGCGCCGGTCGGCCTGGGCTACGTGGATGCCGACAATCCGCTCTTGATATCGCCCGCGGGAACCTGGGCCATGAGCATGGACGACTACGCAAAGCTGGTCAAGGTGCATATGCAGACCAACCAGACCGCGCTGCTCAGCGGTCTCGGACTGACGATCCAAACCATGATTGACATCCGCACGCCGGTCATCGTGTACCCGGGCAGCAACACCTTCAGTTTTGCGCTCGGCTGGATTGTGGACAACGCGACGACCAGCCATCTCGTCTACACCGGCAGCAACGAACGCTGGGTCTCCTCGGTCGACATCCGGTTGGACAGCCAGGTCGCGCTGGTTGCCGCGTGCAATCAGGGCTACACCGAGGCGGCCGTGCGGGAGGCCCTTGCCGTACTGTCCGCCGTTCCCGAGCCGGGCCTGCTGGGCCTGCTGCTGCTCGCCTGCGCCTGTGTGCCGAGGTTTACGCGCGGCGTGCGATGATATCCGATGATGGACGGGGTCAACAACATAAGATTGGCTGCGAGACACAGATGAAAACGATGATACTGACTGTGCTGGCTGTTGCATCTATGCCGTTCACGGCTTTGTCTGTTGATGTCTCTTCCTCCTTTGAGGACATTGTCAGCAACTACAATGTTCCTGGGCTGGTGGGACGGCGGCTCGACACGGACACATTGAGCGCCTCCGGTGCCGCCGGCGTGCGGGTGCGTGGCCAGAACAGCAACCGCCTGCAGACCAACGATGTGATGCACTTCGGCTCGATGTTCAAGGCGCAGACGGCAACCATGGGCGGCATCCTGGTGGACACCAATGTCATCACGTGGAACGCCTTGTTTCTCGACTATGTCACCCCAAGCCAGAAGAGCGTGTTTGCTGCCACGGACAGCCGCTGGACCAATGTGACCCTCCGCCAGTTGCTGAGCATGTCGTCCGGGATAGACGAGGAACTGGTGCCGTTTGATCCGGCCACATTGTACTCCTACAACACGAATCCCGCTGTCGGGCGGCAGTATCTGGCCGATGTGCTTTCGCATGTGCAACTTGCCACGAATCCCGGTGCGGCCTTCTCGTACGCGAATTTCGGATATGCCATGGCGGGGCTGATGTTCGAGGTGGCCTGGAACCGGTTCAGCGGCCAAACCAACACGTACGAACAACTCATGCAGCAGAAACTGTTCGGCCCGCTGGGCATCACCACCGCGACGCAGGGACCTCCCGGCATGAGCAGCACCACGCCCACCCATCTGCCCGCGGCGGATCCCAGTCCTGTGGCGGTTGGACACAACTCCATGACGAACTATCCTGCACCCGGCTACCCGAAAGGCGCGCCGGTAGGCCTGGGTTACACGGATGCCGACAATCCACTCCTGATATCACCTGCGGGAACCTGGGCCATGGGCATGGACGGCTACGCAAAGTTGGTGCAAGTACAGATGCAGACTAGTCAGACCGCCTTGCTCGACTCGCTCGGGCTGACGATCCAGACCCTGATCACCATCCGCACGCCGGTCATTGTGTATCCTGCAAGCAATAGTTTCAGTTTCACCCTGGGCTGGCTGGTGGACAACGCGACCACAAACCATCTCATGTACATCGGCAGCAATGCGCGGTGGGTCTCCCAGGTAGACATCCAGTTGGACAGTCAGGTCGCGCTCATTGCCGCGTGCAACCAGGGAGGCACCGAGTCGGCCGTGCGGGAAGCCCTCAACGTATTGTCAGCCGTTCCCGAGCCGTCTGCGGGGGTACTGGCAGTGTTCCTGTGCGCCGGTGCAACAGTGCGGCGGTGGCGGAAAAGGTAAGGGAGCCGTTATTCCTTATTATGGGCTTTTGACACCTGACATACTAGAGAGACATATGCAGACGACGAAACGAATGCTAATCATTGCAGCCATGGCATTCCCGACATTCTCCGCCGTAACAGGGGCCGCTAGCCAGGGAATGGCGCTGCTGGATGTCTCGGCCTCCTTTGCCGAGATCGTTACCAACCGCAATCTGCCCGGCATGATGGGCATGCGGTTCGATGGCAGCACGCTGACGGCATCCGGCGTCGCCGGCGTCCGCGTGCGCGGCCAGAATACCAATATGCTCCAGGCCACCGACATCATGCACTACGGCTCCATGTTCAAGGTGCATACGGCAACCTTGGGCGGCATCATGGTTGATACCAATGCCATCACCTGGGTCGCCTTCCTGCTCGATTATGTCACCCCGTCCCAGAGAACCGTGTTTATTGCCTCGGACGCCCGCTGGACCAACGTGACCCTCCGCCAATTGCTCAGCATGTCGTCCGGCATCAAGGATGAAGACGTGGCGTTTGACATGGCGACACTGTATTCCTACAATACCAATCCCGTCGCCGGGCGGCAGTACATGCTCGAGATGTTGTCCCACGCGCAATTGTCCACGAATCCGGGCACGGCCTATTCCTACTGCAATTTCGGCTATGCGATTGCGGGCCTGATTCTCGAGACGGCCTGGAACCGGTTCAGCGGCGAAACCAACACCTACGAACAGCTCATGGAGCAGAAGTTGTTCGCTCCACTGGGCATCACCACCGCAACGCGGGGCGTGCCCGGCATGAGCAGCACCGTGCTGAGCAACCTGCCTGCCGCGGATCCCAGTCCCGTGGCGATCGGGCATAACGCCAGGACGAACGATCCCGCGGTCGGCTACCTGCTGGGCGCCCCGGTTGGCCTCGGCTACGTGGATGCCGACAATCCACTGACCACCATATCCGCAGGCGTCTGGGCCATGACCTTGGACGATTACACGAAGCTGCTCCAGGTGCAGATGCAGACCAACCAGACCGCCGTGCTCGACAGTATCGGATTAAGGTTCCAGACCCTGTTGTACATCCGGACACCGGTCATCGTGCTGCCGACCACCACCACCTTCAGTTTCGCGCTTGGCTGGTTCGTGGAGAACACCACGACCAACCGTCTCGGCTACTCGGGCAGCAACGACCGGTGGGTATCCTCCGTGGACGTCAGGCTGGACAGCCAGGTCGCGGTCGTGGCGGCGTGCAACCAGGGAGGCACCGAGGCGGCCATGCGGGAAGCCCTTGACGTATTGTCAGCCGTTCCCGAGCCGGGCATGCTGGGCCTGCTGCTGCTCGCCTGTGCCGGCGTGCGCAATCGACAAAAAATGTCGATTGGCTAGCTGTTTTCAGTTTTCGGTTTGAAGTTTTCAGTTGTTGGCGAACGGCAGGCTGTGTTCGGCGGCAACTGGCAGCGCGGTCAAACCCGTGCCAACCGTGGTCGAATTGCTGTGGGCATGGCGGGCAGGGACTGCCCGCCGTACATCGGATGGGCGCTTCCTTTAGTGGTGCGTGCGGTTGCTCAGCAGCCCGGCCGGCGGCGCAGCAGCGCGGCGGCGCACAGCAGCATGCCCAGCGCGGCCGGCTCGGGGATGTACTCGTAGGCGCCAATGTCCCAGCCGCCGTCGTACGGGCGCGGATTGCCGATGCAGTCGTTGAGGACCGTGATCAGCGTGGCGCCTTGGTTAATGCAGGGCGAGGCCGGCTGCAATTGATAATCAAGTCCGGCGCGATTGATGAAATCCGGCTCATTGGTGATGTTGAAAAAACCGGGATAGCCGCCTTGCACGTCGCAGAAATTGACGACTGAGGTGGCCACTGCGTCGAATATCTGCGAGACGGTGTGGCCCCAGACAATCGTGTTCTCCAGCACCGGCGGCGTACCATTCAGGCTCCAATAGCCATTCGAGTTGTTATCCACAATCGTGCATTGCTGCAGGGACGCAAACGGCGTCACTTGGATTGCAACTCCGTCAACCAGAGTGCCACCGATATTATGGGCAATGATGGTATTGACCACTTGGGCGGTGGTGGCGTTCATGGCAGCCAGACCACCGGCGGCGCCAATGGCAGTATTGCTGACAATCAGGGTGTTTTTAACAATCAGCCGCGCGCCATTGCGCGCGTACACGCCGCCGACTTGGAAGCCCGCGTAGTTGCCGACCACTTGCGAGGGCGGGACCACCATCGGCGGCGCATTTGAAAAATCACTGTTGATCAACACGTCGGCGCCGTAAATGCCCAAGATGCCGCCACCAATGTTGGAGGCAACATTGCCATACACCTGGGCATTGATCAGGCGCACGAGCGCGCCATCGCGCGCATACACGCCACCACCACCATCATTGCCGAAACCGTCAGCGCGGTTTGCGCTGAAGGCCGTATTGAGCGCGTCAATGCCGCCGGCCGGGCCGAATGCCGCCACGCCGCCGCCGCTGCCGCGCGCACTATTCGCGAGAATTTCCGGTGCAACCCCGTTGGTCGGGCGCGTCACCAGCACCGCCATATTCGAGAGCAAGATGCCGCCGCCGTTCAGCGCCGTGTTGCTGACGACCAGGACTGCGCCGTACATGGTTACCGTCGCGGCATCGTAGCATGCCAAGCCACCACCCGGTCCGACGGCCGCGTTGTTGGCGATGGCAATGGGCGCGGCCGGGGATAGCGCCTCGAATTCGAGCGTGCCCGGACTTGCCATGAACACCCCACCGCCTATGGCGCTGTGGTTGCCGCTGATGGCACAGGGTGTGGTCTCGGCCAGAAAGCGCACATGCCCGCCGGCCACATAGATGCCGCCGGCGATGCCCGCGCCGGTGTTGAGACTATCGGCGATGTTATTGCGAATCTGACAGTCGCTAAAGGTGGTGAGCACACCGGATAGCAGCACCCCGCCGATGTCATTGGTGGCAACATTGCTGCTGATGTCGGTGGCCTGCAGCGTGCCCGTTGCCGCGCCTATGATGTATCCGCCGCCGAAGAGCAGGGCGGCATTGTCGCGCAGGGATGACTGCGCGACGGTGAACGAGCTGCCGAACTGCCACAGCACGCCACCATACTGGCTGGCGGTGTTGCTGATGATGTGGGTCGCGACCAGCGTGGCGGGGTCATTCAGCGAAAGATACAAGCCGCCCACCTGGCCCGCGTGGTTGCGCAGCACCGTGGTGTTGGTGAGTGTGAGCGGGCCGTAGCCGGCGATGATGCCGCCGCCGCCGACGCCCACGGCGACATTCTGCTGCAGCGTGACATTGGCCATGCGGGTCGTGGTGTTGTTCAGGCAGATGCCCGCGCCGCTGATGGCGGTGTTGACCAGCGTGCCGTAAGCAGTACCAATCTGCACATCACAGGCATCCAGCGCGCCGCCAACCATGAACAGCCCGCCGCCGGTTGTGGCCGCGCCCCGGACGATCTGCGTCCCGTTGGTCAGCACAAGCTGCGAGTCGAGCGCGCAGATGCCGCCGCCGTTGGACGCCGCCACATTCGTGCTGCCGAAGAAATCGTAGCCGATCAACGCATGGTCGGCCAGCAGCGTGCTGTTGCTGAGATACATGCCGCCGCCGGATTGGGCGGCTTCGTTGCCGATGACAAACGCGTTGTTCAGCACCTGCACGTGGGCATTCTGCGCATAGACGCCGCCGCCGTTGCCATTGGTCACGCGATTGGCGTTGGCGGCGTCGAAGCCCACCGCCGTGTACGAATCTCTGGCGATAAAGGTGGCGCCATTAACGACCAAGGCGCCGCCGCCGCGCGTGCTGGCGGTGTTGGCATACAAGTCGGCGTCGCCCGTAAGTTCGAACCAGGCATTGTTAACGCCCGCGCCGCCGCCTGCGGGCGCATAGTTGCCGATAATGTCCGTGTTTGCGCCGTAGGCGATGACGCGCGCTTGATCACTAACCTGCAGCCCGCCGCCGGTCGAGGTCGAGTAGCTGGCCGTGATCGCCGTGTTGCTGAGAATCACCAGTGTGCCGATACCCGCCGCGTAGAGCGCGCCGCCCATCGAGCCGCGGCACTGGGTCAGGGCACAACCGACGACGACCGCCGTGCTGCCACCGCGCACGTCCAGTCCGCCGCCGAAATAAGACGCATCGTGACCGCCCTTGAGCACCAGCGATTCGAGGTGCACCTGCGCGCCACCGGTCACGTCAATGACACTGCCGTCGGTGCCGCCGTTGGTGATCACCGACGTGCCCATTTTGCTGGAGAAGGCCCCGTTATAGCCGCCGTTCAGGTAAACGTCCTGGCTAATGTTGGGCGATTCATTGTAGACGCCGGTCGCGACCAACAGCATGTCGCCGGGCAACGCCGCGGCCAGGGCGGCCGTGATGGTGGTATAGCGCGGGCCGCCACTGGTGACGTTGGTGACCGTGGCCAGCAATGGCGCGCTGAATACGAAGATGAGCAGGGCTGTGCCGAGGGTGCGTTGCGAAAGAATCATGTTCATGCTCCTGACAAATAAATGACGCGCGCGGTGCGCGAATGCGCCATTACTATTTATCAAGCATAGCATAGTATCCGCGGCCGGTCAAGTGCCAGGCTATCTCTCAGAACCGGCGATTCGCGCTGAAAACCGCGCTGCGCTGGCCGTACGTGACTGCCGCTGCCGCGCCAGCGGCGCAGAGCATACCAGCCTAGGGCATCGCCCCGCATTCACCCATTAGTACCGCACCCGCAATGCCGTCCACTAACGGCCTCTTTCAACCTTACAGCTACCAGGTTTCACGCGTCGGCGGATCCGGGCCATCGTCTGCCCGGGTTCCTCGTGTTGTGCTGTTCTCATTTATTCTCTTTGCAGAAGACAGTGCCGCGCAGGTCTTCCGGGCGCCGTTACCGCGCCAGCGCTGTTTTTGCTATACTAGAGCACATGCACAGCAACAGTGATCTGGCCTCGCTTTTCTCGACCATCGCGGATATTCTTGATATTCGCGGTGAAAATGTGTTTCGGGTGCGCGCCTACCGCAATGCCGCCCGGACCATCGAGGGCTTGAGCGAGCCAATCCATGAGCTGCTGGCGCGCGACCCGGCGGCGCTCGACCAATTGCCCGGCATCGGCAAGGGCTTGCATGACAAGATCCTCGAGTATTGTCAGCGTGGCGCACTCAGCGAATACGACGAATTGAATGCCAGTATCCCGCCCGGGCTGCTGGCAATGCTGAATCTGCCATCGCTCGGCCCGAAACGCGTGAAACTGCTGTATGACACGCTCGGGATCGACTCCATTGATGCGCTCGAACAGGCCGCGGCCGTGGGTCGTTTGCGCGCTCTGCCCGGCTTGGGTGAGAAGACCGAAGCCAAAGTGTTGCATGGCATTCGCGAGTACAAGACGCTCCACACGGAGCGCATGCCGTGGTCGCGCGCCAAAGTCATTCTGGATGCGTATCTGGCCCACTTGCACGGCGTGCCGGGCGTCCAGCAACTCGAGGCGGCCGGCAGCTATCGGCGCGGGCGCGAGACGGTCGGCGATCTGGACATTTTGATGACGACGCACGGCGACGCGCGGCCGATCATCCAGGCCTTTGTCAATTATCCCGCCGTGGCGGAAGTGCTGGCGCAGGGCGACACCAAGGCCAGCGTGATTGTGCAGCAAAAAATCCAAGCCGACCTGCGCGTGGTGGACAACGCCAGTTTTGGCGCCGCACTGCAATATTTCACCGGTTCGAAAGAACACAACGTGGCGGTTCGCGCACGCGCCAAGGCGCGCGGACTGAAAGTCAGCGAGTATGGCGTGTTTCGCGACGAGACCAGCATTGCCGGCGCTACAGAAGCGGAAGTCTATGCGGCGCTCGATCTGGCGTGGATTCCGCCCGAGTTGCGCGAACAGCGCGGCGAGATTGAGGCCGCCGCTGCCGGCACCTTGCCGGTGCTGGTCACGCGCGCCGACATCCAGGGCGATCTGCATGTGCACTCGAACTATTCCGACGGCACGGCCAGTATGGCTGCCATGGCGCGCGCGGCCCAGGCGCACGGCTATGCCTACGTGGCAATTACGGATCACTCGAAAAGCGTGACAGTGGCGCACGGCTTGGATGAAAAGGCTGTCCTGCGCCAGCTCGACGAACTTGCGCGGGCGCGTGCAGAGGTGCCCGGTATCCGCATTCTCAGTGGCATTGAAGTTGATATTTTGCGCAATGGCACCTTGGATTTGGCCGATGAGATCTTGGCCCAACTTGATTTTGTAGTTGCGACCGTGCATTTTCATTTGGCGTTGGACGCGGCGGCGATGACGCGCCGGATCGTGCGCGCGCTGCAGCATCCGGCGGTGCGCTGTCTAGCGCATCCAACCGGGCGGCGCGCCGGCGCGCGCGCGCCGTTTGCGCTTGACTTCACGGCGGTGGTCGAGGCGGCGCGCGCGCAGCGCGTGCTGCTCGAAATCAACGCCGCGCCCGAACGACTTGACCTGGACGAGACCCACGCCGAACAAGCCCGCCGCGCCGGCGTGCCGCTGGTCATTAGCACCGATGCGCATGCGGTCGCGGAGTTAGACAACATTGGTAATGGTTTGAATAGTGCGCGACGCGCGTGGTGCAGCGCGGCGGACATAGCCAACACCTGGCCCATCGAGCGACTCTTGACATGGAAAACATCAGCGACATAATTGCCCGGCACGGCGATGCCATCGAACAATGGCTGACGACGCGCGCGGCTGAAGTCATTCTGCCGTTTTATGCCTCGGCTGACATTCGCGATGCCGGCGTGAAATGCGCCTGCGTTGATTTGAATCTTTTCCCGGCCGGCTTCAACAATCTGTGCGAGCGCAGTGGCGCGACCGCCGTCGAGGAAGTGCGTCGGTTCCTGGCCCGGCGCTTTGGGCAGCAGCCGCACATGCGCGTGTTGGTCATTCCCGAGGCGCATTCGCGCAACCCGTTTTACAACTCGCACCTGCACAGCTTGCGCGACATTCTGATCAACGCCGGGCTCGAGGTAACGCTTGCCGCGCTGGCGGAAGACGATGCACCACCGCCGCACGCACTGATGACGCACGCTGGCGTGGCCTTGCCGGTCACCCCCATTCGGCGCGATCAGGATGTGCTGGTAGACGCGCACGGCACGCCGTTCGACTGGATTTTACTGAACAACGATTTGTCGGCCGGGCCGCTGGCGTGGCTGGAAGGATTGCGGCAACGGGTCATTCCGCCGCCCTGCCTGGGCTGGCACAAGCGCAGCAAGGCCCAGTTTTTTCAGTGCTACCGGGCCTTGGTGCAAGCCCTGGCGCGCGACATCGGCTTTGATCCCTGGCTGCTGGATGTCGAAACCGAGTTGATCGCCAAGTGCACCTTCGCGACCGAAGCCGGCCGCGCGCGCGTGGCGACCGTGGTCAGTGAGGTGCTCGCGCGGGTGCAAGCCAAGTACAATGAGTACGGCATCAGCGATGCCCCGCATGTCTTCATCAAAAGCGACACTGGCACCTATGGCATGGGCATCATGGTCGTGCAGTCACCCGACGATATTCTGCAGATGAACCGTAAAGAGCGCAACAAGATGGCGGTCGGCAAGGGCCGCCAGCCGATTCACGCCGTGCTGATTCAAGAAGCCGTGCCGACACGCGCGGTGACCAACACCTTTGTCTCCGAACCGGTCGTGTACATGGTTGGCGGTGCGGTGGTCGGCACCTTCATTCGCGCCAACACCGAGCGTGGCGCGCTCGATAATTTGAATGCCAAGGGCATGACCTTTTACCGCTATTGCGATATGCAGCCGCCGCAACAGCCGGCCGAATGCATCTGCAATCAACAGCATCAGCGGGTCTACCACCTGCTGGGCCGCCTCGGCGCTGTGGCCGCCGCGCAGGAATTCACGCACGTCTGCCGCGACTGGCAGGAGCCGCCCGCGGCGCGCGCCTCATGACGATTTGCGAACACATACCGGTGCCGCTCGCGCAGCTCCGGCACGATCACGCCGCGCTCGCGCGCCTGCTGGAGCAGCGCAAGGTCAAGTACGGTCGCTGGACCTACTCGGCCGAGTTGGCGCCGGCGATTTTGACAATGGCGGATCGCGCCCGGCTGCAACACGCGGCCGAGGCCATCGTGCGCGCCGCGGAATTGATCACCGAGCTAGTGGTCGCGCAGCCGCAGTGGCACGCGCACTATGCCTATCCGCGTGAGTTTTGGGAGCTCGTCTTGATGGAATCGGGCTATGGCATGAATATTCCATGCGCGCGTTTTGACGCGGTCATGAACGGCGACACGGTAACGTTCATCGAATTGAATACCGACGGCTGCTCGGGCATGAGCAATGTGGACGGACTGCACGCCAGTTTCATGGATGTGTTTGGCGCGCAGCCGGCGTACGGGGTGCAGGCCATGCAGTATGACCGCGCGGTGCCGCAGGTGCTGGACACGCTGCTGTTGTGCTACGAACGGTTTCGCGCAGCGCATCCAGCGTCGACGCTGCCGCCGCAGCCAGCCATCGCGATTCTCGACTTGCCCGGCGAGGCGACTCATTGGGAATTCAGCGCCATTGCCGCAGCCTGTCATGCGCGCGGCCTGGTGGCACACGTAGTCACGCCCGCGCAGGCCACCTTTGACGGCGCGACCCTCACGTTTGACGGCCAGCCCACCCAGCTTATATATCGGCGCATGTTGGGCTGCGATTATGCCGGGCATCTCGATGAGTTGCAGCCGGTCAGCACCGCATTCCGCGCCCGCCGCGTGTGCATGGTCGGCGCGCCACGCTCACAAATTGCGTTCAGCAAGCGCCTGTTCGCGTTTCTCCACGATGCCGCCATCCAGTCCGTCTTGCCGGATGAATTGGTGCAGGCCGTGCGCCGGCATGTGCCGTGGACCGCGGCGCTGCAGCCGCAGCGCACGCTGTTTCGCGGCGCGGCCGTGGACTTGCTGCCGTTTGTGCGCGCCCACCGCGATTTGTTTGTCATCAAACCATGCGTTTCCAAACTTGGCTTTGGCATTCATCAAGGCCGCTTCATGACAGACGCCGCGTGGCAGCGCGCCATGGATGCCGCACTGCCGCACGACTACATTGTGCAGGAATTTGTCGAACTACCGACCGCCGTATTTCCGCAGCCGGACGAGCCGCAGACGAGCACACCCCGCTATGTGCATCTTGGCCCGTATGTCTTTGGCGGCGTCTTCTGCGGCGTGCTCGGCCGCACCTGCAGCGATCCGTTGTTGAGTTTACACACCGGCGAGCGCTTGCTGCCCGTGCTCTACCATCAAAATAGCTAACGCACACACATCACCATGGCCTTTTGTACTCTGCACCATTTCAGCACTTCCCTCAATAAAATGGTGGGCATGAACATCATTCTGCCGGAGCAGATCAGCGGGCGCGTGCCGGTCTACTACTTGCTGCACGGTTTGTCGGATGACTACACCGCGTGGCATCGCCGCTCGGCGATCGAGCGCCACGTGCAGGATTTGCCGTTGATCGTTGTCATGCCGGATGGCGGCCGCTCTTGGTATTGTGATGGCGTGGATGCGCCGCGCTATGAATCCTACCTCATCAACGACCTGCTCGGATTCATTGACCGCACCTTCCCAACCCGCGCGGAGCGCGCCGGCCGCGTCATTGGCGGCCTTTCGATGGGTGGCTATGGCGCACTAAAACTGGCGCTGAAATTCCCAAAACTGTTTCTGGCTGCCAATGGCCACTCGGGCGCCTACGACATCACGACCACGGACACGCCGCTACACGACATTCCGGAATGGCGCCACGTCTTCGGCGCGCATCCGGCCGGGGGCAAGGATGATGTGTATGGCCTTGCCGACCGCCTCGACCCAACCACGGCGCCGGCCCTGCGCCTTGATTGTGGCACCGACGATTCCTTGCTGGATAGCAGCCGCCGCTTTCATGCCCATCTTGCGGCGTGCGGCCTGGCCCATGAGTATGTCGAATTCCCCGGCGCGCACAACTGGGAATATTGGGACACGCATGTGCCGGCGGCCCTGGCTTTTCATGCCCGGCACCTCGGCATTGCGACGATCAACGATGAACGATGAACGATGAACGACCAACGATGAACTCAGAACTACGAACTATGTACTATGAACTATAAGTGATGAACGCGCGTCACGCATTACGTTTTAACAACTGGGAAACGGTCCGCTACGAACTGCTCAACACGCGCATCTGTGACTTGGGCTTGCAGATCGCGGAGTCGCCGCTGCAACTGTTTGTGCATCGGCTCTATCGCGAACTGGCGAGCAAACGGCTGAGCTTCAAGCCGGCCTGCTATTTGACCGACAGTTGGGGTTGTCCGGATGAAGTGCCGATGATCGGCATTCCGTTTTACCTGGCGGACGCGCGCCTGATCCGGATCGAAGAAGAACAAACCGGCGAAGCCGAAGATGCGCGCACAATCATGATGCTCCTGCGCCACGAAGCCGCGCATGCGTTCAATTATGCCTATCGCTTGTGGGAGCGCAAAGACTGGAGCGAACTATTCGGCTCGTTTCACCGCCCCTACCGTGAAGTCTTCAAGCCCGAACCGTCCAGCCGCGAATTTGTGCGCCACATTTTCGCGGCGCAGTACGGCCGCACCTACGCGCAGAAACATCCGGACGAGGATTTCGCCGAGACCTTTGCCGTCTGGCTCACGCCGCACTCGAATTGGCGGCGGAAATATCGCTTCTGGCCCGCGCTCAAAAAACTGAAATACGTCAGCCGGCTGATGCGCCGGATCGCGCAGCGCACGCCGCCGCGCTCCAGCGGCGACCTGCTCAATCCGGTCGAGAAAAACACGACCTTGCTGGTCCAACACTACGGCGAACGCGCCGAACGCTTCCGCACCGCGGCGCAGGGCTATGTCGACGACCGCCTGCGCGAAATGTTCCCGCGCGTGCCGGTGCCCGGTGCGACCGGCGTGGCGAAGGCAGTGCGGCTGCATCGCGAGCTGTTGCTGGCGCGCATGACGCGCTGGTCAGGCTTGCGCCGCGAAGATGCCGCTGCAATTCTGGCCAAGGTCGAGGAACGCTCGGCGGCGCTGAAATTGCGCTTTGTGCGCGACAACGAGCAAGCCGCATTGATGGATCTGGCCGCGCTGGCGACCGCCTTGGCGATGGACTTCGCCTACACCGGCCAGTTGCTGGATTGATATACCGCGCTATAGTTATCCAATTGTTGAGAGGCGCCAATGAGGTCATCTGCCAAAACTGCTACGGAGTTTGTCCCCGCGTTTTACACTGCAAAAGTGTATGAATATGATCACGTCTGTCAGATTCTCAAGACGGTGCGGATTCCGCATTTTGGCCGCCAAATCACCGTCAGCGGCTTGAGCTTGGCGATGCCCGTGATGCCGGCTGTTGGCCCAGGGCTTTACTGGGGCGTGTTTGTGCCGCAGGCCATGCACGCCCAAACCCGCGCCACGCTCGAAGCGGAAGGATTTACAGTCACGCCGCCCCCTGCGCCATGGGCATTTGCGCCCGCGGCGCACATCCAGCGCATTTGGAAAATCGCGATTGTGCTGATCTTGGCCGCGCTGGCAGGCGTAGTCGTCGCACAGCTTCTGGGACTACGCTAGCGCCGGCGCCCGACACAGCGCGAACAGCGCGGCAGTGTCCTGAACATTTTCCTCGAACCACAATCTGTCAATGCAACGCGTGTTGATAAGTTGTATACTAGGCATGACATAGCGCCTTACTAATGAAACCGCTTTCTGCGTTGCAGCGTCCGTGTAGCCGCCCGCGGTGAGGGCGGCTTCTGCAGCCGCGGTCATCCGCGCCGTTGGCGGGACTCCAAGCAGGCGCCCGCGGCCACAATTGGCATGACACCAAGCAAGCGCATTCATCAATAAAAGGAGAAGGTATCATGAGCAGCAAGATGAATCAACACACGCTGTGGATGGCGGTGATTGTCGGCGCGATGACATTTGCGATTGCGCCACTAACCGCGCTGGCGAGTGTGACGATCACAGGCGCGCCGGCAACGGTGACGTGGGAGGTCGAAAAGTATGCAGTAACCGGCACGAACACGAGCGATCTCGTCGGCGACATGTGGGTCTCGAATGCGTCGGCCGGCGGCGTGGCGATCAGTTTCACGCGCAGCGGCTTGGCGTTTGCTACGCCGGCAGTTCCGCTGGTGTACGGACATAATTACATTAGCATCTACGGAACCAACGCCGCAGCTGACGTCAGCAGCGACACGGTCAACATCTGGCGTTACAATATTGACGGCAGCGGGGAGCAAAGCGGGTCGGCGTATGGTCGGCGGCTGCCCGGTATGCTGGTGGGCTGGGGCGAGAATAACGAGGGCCAGACGATCTGCCCAAGCGACAGTAATTATGTTGCCATCGCGGCGGGCGGGTTACATTCCCTTGCCTTACGGCGCGATGGGACGCTGGTGGGTTGGGGCTGGAATTACTATGGCCAGACGAACTGCCCGAGCGGCAGCAATTATGTCGCGATTGCGGCGGGTGAGAGTTACTCGCTTGCCTTACGGCGCGATGGAACGCTGGTGGGCTGGGGTGTTAGTTTGTATGGCGAGACGATCTGTCCGCGCGACAGCAATTATGTTGCTGTCGCGGGCGGTGAATATCATTCACTTGCCTTGCGGCGCGATGGAACACTGGTGAGTTGGGGCGACAATTACTACGGCCAGACGAACTGCCCAAGCGGTAGCAACTATGTTGCGATCGTAGCGGGAGATAGTCATTCCCTTGCCTTGCGGCGCGATGGGACGCTGGTGGGCTGGGGCGCTAGTGGGCATGGCCGGACGAACTGCCCGAATGGCAGCAACTATGTTGCGATCGCGGCGGGCTGGAGGCATTCTCTAGCCTTGCGCAGCGATGGTACGCTAGTGGGCTGGGGCCTAAACAACTATGGCCAGACGAACTGCCCGAGCGGGAGCAATTATGTCGCGATCGCAGCAGGCGACAGTCATTCACTTGCCCTTAGGCGCGATGGCACGCTGGTGGCTTGGGCCGGCCTGACGAACTGCCCAAGCAGTGAAGGGCATATCATGATCGCTGCGGGCGGTCAGCATAATTTGGCAATTGGGTTTGTACTATTTATAGACATCACCAACAGCGACGTTGTAGTCACCCATGATGTAACAACATACACGCTTGGCGGGACGAATTCGCCGTTGCTTGACGAGCATAATCAAATTGTCGGTATGCTCTGGTGGATGAACACGTTAAATGGCGTCTATGGCACCTTTGCCGCTACGCAGAGTTGGACAATTACAGATGTGCCCCTTGCAGTAGGAGCAAATGGTATCAGCGTCTATGGCACAAATGTCTATGGCTGGGTCGGCAGCGATAACGTCACGATTACACGCATGTCGCAATTGACCATCACGAGCGCGTTGGCGGCAGTCAGTTATGATGTCACTTGTTACGCCGTGGCGGGCACGAACACGAGCGCTATCGTGGGCGACATGTGGGTCTCGAACGCGACGGCGGGCGGCACGGCAAGTAGTTTCACGCGCAGCGGCTTGGCGTTTACCACGCCGGCAGTCCCGCTGGACGTAGGCAGGAATTACATCACCGTCTATGGAACAAACGCCGCGGGTGACGTGAGCAGCGATATGGTCAACATTTGGTCCTACAACATTGATGGCAGTGGCGAACAGAGCGGATCGACGTACGGCCGGCGAGTAAGCGGCGTGCTAGTGGGGTGGGGGATCAGTGATTATGGCCAGACAAACTGTCCGCGCGGGAGTGACTTTGTTGCGATCGCGGCGGGCGACGATCATTCTGTTGCCGTGCGGTGCGATGGCACGCTGGTGGGCTGGGGCGACAATTCCTATGGACAGACGACCTGTCCGACTGGGAATGACTATGTGGCCGTCGCGGCGGGCGACGATCATTCCGTTGCCGTGCGGCGCGATGGCACGCTGGTGGGCTGGGGTAGAAATAATGAAGCTCAGACGATCTGCCCGACCGGAAATGATTATGTCGCGATCGCGGCCGGCGATGCTCATTCCCTGGCCGTGCGGCGCGATGGGGCGCTGGTAGACTGGGGCAAACAGTATAGCCAGCCGACCTGCCCACCCGGAAATGATTATGTGGCGATTGCGGTGGGAGGGGGGCATTCCCTTGCCTTGCGACGCGATGGGACGCTGGTGGGTTGGGGCGACAATGGAGCTGGCCAGACAACCTGCCCGGGCGGGAATGACTATATTGCGATCGCGGCGGGCATGGGCCATTCCCTTGCCTTGCGGCACAACGGCACGCTGGTGGGCTGGGGCTATAATAATTATGGTCAGACAACCTGTCCGGGCGGCAGTAATTATGTCGCGATCTCAGCCGGCGGGGTACATTCCCTGGCTTTGCTGCGCGATGGGACGTTGGTAGGCTGGGGCGGCTGGTTTGACCTGACGAACTGCCCAAACGGTGGAAATCATGTCATGATCACCGCAGGCAATTATCATAGTTTGGCAATTGAAATTGTGCCATTTGTAGACGTCACGAACGACGACGTGGTAGTGGACTATTATGTGACGACGCACACGCTTGGCGGGACGAACTCACCCGCGCTTGACGCGACCAATCAAGTAGTCGGTGCGATGTGGTGGACAAACGCATTGAACGGCGCGCAGGGCGCCTTCGCCGCACAAGAATTCTGGACGATTCAAGACATTCCCGTGGCCGAAGGGACGAACGCGCTTAGTGTCTATGGCACCAATGTCTTTGGCTGGCTGGGCGGCGACAGCGTGACGGTCACGGTCGTGCCGGAGCCGGTGTTGGTGCTGAGCCTTACGGCCTTGTTCTGGTGCGTGCGGCAGTGGCATACAAGGCTAAACACGGTAACGTGGAGGAAAGCAACCACGGACACAATATGACTATTTGCAGCACTACACAATGCTGTGCCATTCTGTGTGCTCTTGCTGTGGTTCTGACTGGCTGTAAGGCTAGAAATCACGCGGCGCGCACGGCGCCATACACAAACGCGACAGTAACAGCCACGCGCGGGCAACAGACCGGCGAAATGAAACAACCGCAGGTGGGGCTGCATCCATCAACATTAGCAAGGCTTTCCGGCCCCCAACTACGGCAACACATATGTGATGTGAGCACAATAAACACCGGCCAGTTCACCGCCAGTGCTGCGCTTGTTCTCAGGACGGCGATTACAAACTGCATGCGTCGTTATCTCACCCCTGAAGGTATGGGCGAGTACTATGCCTTGGCTTGCCATTGCATGACGCTTTGCGTTAGTGAGGAGACAGCGGATTTTGATCATGTGGCAGCTTTTACGGCCATGTGCATGAGCGACCTTGATGAAATTGGCAATCCCGATCCAAAGCGTCGCCTGGGAATCATTGAATGGGCCTTGGTATGGGAAGGACGAATCAACATGAAGGAAGTTCAGGCGGGTGGCGATCTGCGAGACATCCTTACACCCATCTTCGAACACGAAGCGCGGGATCCCATATATGACAACGAGACACGTGCGCGTCTTAATTTGACCGTGGCATACAGAAAGGGCTTTGCTTGCCCTGAAGAGGCACTCATCACATTGCGTGCACTTTACATGAGTATGACGCCAGTTGAACGAAAACGGGCATCAAACGTCGAAAATATGATCTCCGGACTGGAAACCGGCTTGCGTGGTCGAGACCTGTTTTTGTCTATTGCGTCACAAGCGCAGGAGGCGCTGCAACAACGTTTGCCAAAATCGGCAAACGGTCCGGAAAAAAAGCAATAGAGATAGGCGCTCAGCGCGTGCGCGCGGCTGCGGCGCGGGCCAGGGCCGGCGTCGTGAACGCGCCCAGCATTGGCACATACGCGTCGTAGGGCTGCTGTTCGAGCGCGGCGCTGATGATCATGTTCAGCATGTCCGGATAGGCAATCCCGGTTTTCTCGGCCGAACGCGCCAAGGCCACTTCCGGTTCGAGACTGGGATTGCAGTTGACATCCAGGACGCACGGCCGGCCGTCTTCATCGAGGCGGATGTCCACGCGCGCGTAGCCCCAGGCGCCCAGGGCGCGCACGGCGCGCAAGGCCGTGGTGGTAATCTCGCGCGCCAACTCGGACTGAATGACGGCCGGGCAGGTCACGCGCGTCTTGCGATATTCCTCGCTGGTCTCGATGAACTTGGCCGCATACGACATGATCGGTGGAATGCGGCCGGGCAGCTTCGAGTAATCAACTTCCGCCAAAGGCATGACGCGCATGCGCCGCCCGCCCAGCATGCCGATATTGAACTCGCGCCCGGGCAGGAACTGCTGAATCAGCGCGGGCTGATGAAACTCGGTCAGGATCTGGCGCGTTTTGTCGCGCAGCGCGCCTTTGGTGTGCACGACCGAGGTGCGGTCAAGGCCGACGCCGGCGTGTTCCTGCGCCGGCTGCATGATCAGTGGAAAGTTCCAGGCCGTGCGATTGACATCCCCGATTTTCTCGAGCAAGCGCGTCTGCGGCGGCACGCGCACGCCCGCGCCTTGCAGCAGACTGGCGGTCATGTACTTGTAGCGCGACAGACCCAGCGCCAGCGCCGGCGAGCCGGTCAAGGGATAGCCCATCATGCGCACAATGGCCGCGACGCGCATTTCATACAAGGCGCCGTGCACGACATCTTCATACTGATTGAAGACCACATCCGGGTTGAAGCGACGCAGGCGGCGCTGAAACGCAAACAGATCCTGATTGAGCGCCAGCACCAGCACGTCGTGGGCGCGCGCCCGCAGGGCGCGCGCCATCTGGCGGATCATCACACGCAGATCCGCGACGCTGCCGCGATCCTCGGGCCGCTCGGGGATGGAACCAGTGTCGGCATTGTAGATCAGTGCGACTTTCAGGCGTTTGCGGCGCATAGGTCACCGGGGCCGGGGCTAAAAAGTAATTTGGGCGATGGCGTTGTGGAAGGTGGCGCCACGCAGCAACTGGCGCTTCAAGTAATTGCGCATTTCCTGGCCGGCCCAGACCGAAGTCGAGGTCGCATCGGCGCGCACGCGCTGCGACGCGATCCGCTGATTGCGGGCCAAGTCGTAGATCGCCACATCCATGCTGACGATGCCTTCATACGTAATCCACTCGACGAAATTGGCATTCGCGCCGCGCCCGACCGCATAACAGTCATTGATCCGGAAACACAGTAGGTAATCGGCCTGGATGCGCTCCGCTTCGGGCCGGTCGGCGACCGTGACCACCCGCCGAAACAGGTCGCGGCCGCGATAGCGGTTGAACATCGCCAGCGCCATATCTTGATTCGGATTCTCCAGCGTGGTCACTTCGCCTTTGCCGTACATTGCGCGCGGCATCCACCACGCATGCAGCTCCGCGATGCGATTCGAAGTGTAGCCGTCCGGCAACGTGCCGAGCGGCATGATCGCCAGAATCTTGTCGCGAAATTCACTCGTGCCTTCGAGCGCCAGCCGGGCCGGCATCGTCACGTTCGAGGTCGCACAGCCCGACAGCCCGGCCACGATACCCGCCAGTGCGGCGCTCACAATTGCCAGTTTGATGGGAGCTGTGTTCATGGTCATTCTTCTCTTAGTAGCCGGCAACCGGCGCCTTTTGCGGCATCAGGGTGATGACAACCCGCCGGTTCAAACGCGGATCCGCGCCGGCGCTGCCGGACCGATACGGGCCATAGCCGGCAATCGCCATCTGGCTTTGATTGATTAGTTTCTGATCGTCGAAATAATGCAGCACCGCCAACGCGCGCGCCGCCGATAATTCCCACTCCGAGCGGTAGTTCGTCGCCGCCGCGGCTTCACCGGCATCGGTATGGCCTTCAATCGCCACATAGTACTCCGGGTACTCGCGGCCGATCGTGCCGCCGATTTCATCCAGCACGGGGTAGATCGCCTCGTTGATCTTCGCGCTGCCCGGCTCGAACAACACTTCCGAGACCATGCTCACCTGCAGCATGCCTTCCAACGAGGTCTCGACCTGCACCATGTGCTGCGGCCCTGGCTGCCGTGCGATGTGCGGCGCGATCAGTGTGTCGGGCGGCCGCATGCCGGCCATACGCTGATTTTGCGCCAGCAAATCGCGCGCGCGGGCTTCCGCCAGCGCCAGGCGCTTCTCGTATTCCGCCAACGTTTTGGTGCGCACATAGGCCTCGCCGGTCTGGTCATTGAAGTTCGCCTTTTCCTCCTTGACCCGAATGCGGTTGGCTTCATACAGTTCGCCGGCCGCGCCGCCCAGCAAGACGCCCGCGCCCGCGCCCGCACCCGCGCCTATCGCCACGCCCACGCCGCCGCCGGCCGCACCAATGCCCGCGCCCGCGCCCGAGCCAACCAAGGCGCCGGCCAAGGCGCCGCGCTGTACGGTCGTGCAGCCCGTGAGAAGAGCAAGCGCAGCCAGCCAGACAACGGTGAGAATTTTCATGGTGTCAGCTTATGTGTGGTATCATGGGTCAACGCGTCCTTCACGGTTCAACCAACCGGCTAAACTGACGACAGCCAGGCCTAACAGGGCAATCCCGGCCACGGCCGCACCCAGCCAGCCCATCAGGGACAGCACGGTCATGATCACCCCGGCGATCACCACGCCCAGCAGGATCGAAAGCATGGCGTGGCGGAACTTGAGGCCCAGTAGAAAAGCCGCCATGGCGCCCGTCCACGCGCCAGTGGCCGGCAGTGGGATGGCGACAAAGATAGTCAGCCCGAGCGTTTCGTATTTCTCAATCTGCGCGCTTTTGTGGCGTGTGCGGGCAAAGAGCCACTCGATAAAAACCCGGCCTAACCTAAACTTCATGCACCAGCGCGATAACGGGCCAAGCAATAGAAGGATGAACGGGATGGGCAGCATATTGCCAAACACGGCCAGAATGAACACCCCGCGCCAATCAAGCCTAAACAAGTTGATCCCGACCGGGATGGCACCGCGTAGCTCAACAATCGGCAGCGCGGCAACGACCACAACGGCCAATCTGGGTGGGCAGCCGTGATCTTTCAGGTATGCCGCGATGCGCTCGCGCAGCGGCTGGTGCTCCACGCGTGCACTGGCCGGCGCGCCGGCATCGTCAGTGCGCGCGGCCGCCGGCACACACGCGGCGATCATACAAACTGCTGTGAGCAGGCGCGCCAGCCGGTATAATGGCATCGGGTTCATTCCTTTGCTTGCCCAACAATGTTCAACGGCTCGACGCGGAAGCGGAACGTTGTTTCCTTGCCGCCGATGTTGAGCGTCAACATGGTGTTCAGGCGCGTCAGCAGCAAGCGATAGGGGACTTTGACTTCCTCGTCGCGGAAGGCGATGCCGACATTGGCCGCGCCCAGCACGTCGCGTGCGTTGTAGACGGCTTGCAACAATTGCTCGAAGCGCCGGATCTTGGCGAGCAGCTCTTCATTGAACACATATTGTTTGCCGCAATGCCGGCAATCCAGACGCGCATCCGCGCCAATATCCAGAATGGAGAAACAGATGGCATTGCTGCATGCCACGCACTGCAACTCGATGTTGTTCGCATCCGAATACAATTCCGCCATGATGTTCCTTGGCTGCAATATACTAGTACAATGCCGCGATTATAGCAAAACCGCGCGGGCAATGCAACGGCTGAACGGACACGCTGAAATGCAGAACCATTTATGCTAGACGCGGCATCCTGCCGTCCCGCCGACGGCGCATGCGCGTTAACGTAGTGGCGCAAACGCTTCTGTCGTAGCGCAGTGTCGGCATCGCCGAGGGGAACGCGGCACGCCCGTGCCGCTGAAGGGATGCGGGATTTCCATATCCCGCGCAGGCGCAAGCAGCTGCGATCGGGAGATCGCAGCTACCTTCAGCCGATCTGGCTGCTTGGAGCTGCTTGGAGTCCCGCCAGCGGCGTGGATCCCGTCAACGGCGGGACGATCGGCGTTCCCTTCGCTGCGCGCAGCGACCTCCGCGTCGCGAATCCACTGTGATTGTGCTACACTGTGCGCATGGCGAAGTCAAAGCACAGCCGGTTTGACTATGAAGATTATTGAGATGTACAAGCCAAGTTCCGCCGAAGCCATAACGTTCATGGTGCTCTACTGCCTCTGGGCGGTGCTTTCCAATATGCTGGCCGCAATGCCGGGTGAATACTGGGGTGCCTATCTGCTGCTGCTGCCTTTGGCGGTCATTGCGGGATTGGGCCCACGCAGGTATCAGCGCATCTTTGGTGCGATGGCACTGGCACTCGCCCTGGTCATGATCTCCTGTGATATTTCTCATGGCGCCAAGTACAGAGCGATGCGAAAACAACAAATTGAATCCACAAGCAAGGCCGCCCAGACAAACGCTATGCATTCTCGCGCCACGCGATAAGTTCGGATCGCCGCTATCTGCGGACAAGAGTGCCGCCGCAGCATCCGCGCCGTGCGGCGCGGCTACAACTGCGCTTGCGCTGCAATGATCTCTCCTTTACTCTTTTACTCTTTGTTAAAATTCTGCCATGCGCTTGCATGCGCCGCGCACTTCGGGTACAATCACTCTTGACACATGCATTGTTTCATTCACGCCAACCACAGGGGACCACCATGGCACGCGTTCTGATCATCGGCGCCGGCGGCGTTGGCAATGTGGTTGTGCACAAATGCGCGCAAGTACCCGCCGTGTTTGAGCACATCACGCTGGCCAGCCGCACGCTGGCGAAATGCGCGGCGATTCGCGCGGACATCAAGAAACGCACCAAACGTACGATTGACATCGCCACGGTTGATGCGGACAACGTGCTCCGGATGGTGAAATTGATCAAGTGCGTCAAGCCGGCGCTGGTCATCAATGTTGCCCTGCCGTATCAGGACCTGCCGATCATGGACGCCTGTCTGGCGACCGGCGTGGACTATCTCGATACCGCCAACTACGAGCCGCCGGACAAGGCCAAATTCGAGTACCGGTGGCAGTGGGCCTATCGCGCGCGTTTCAAGAAGGCCGGCATCATGGCCTTGCTGGGCTGCGGCTTCGACCCGGGCGTGACCAACATTTTCTGCGCGTGGGCCCGGAAGATGCACTTCGATGCCATCAACACCATTGACATCATTGACGCCAATGCCGGCAGTCACGGGCACGCCTTCGCCACCAATTTCAACCCGGAAATCAACATTCGCGAGATCACCCAGCGCGGCAAGTATTATGAGGATGGCCGCTGGATCGAGACCGATCCACTGTCCGTGCACAAGACCTTCGCGTTTCCCGAAGGCATTGGGCCGAAAGAAATTTACCTGCTGTATCACGAGGAACTCGAATCGCTGGCGAGAAATATCAAAGGGGTCCAGCGGCTGCGCTTCTGGATGACCTTCTCGGAAAGTTATTTGACGCACCTGCGCGTGCTGCAGAATGTCGGCATGACGCGCATTGACCCGGTCGCGTTCGAAGGCCGCGAAATTGTGCCGATCAAGTTTCTCAAGGCGTTGTTGCCCGACCCGGCTTCGCTGGCGAAAAACTACACCGGCAAGACCTGCATCGGCTGCCTGATTGAAGGTGTCAAGGACGGCCGGCCGAAGAAGTATTTCATTTATAACACATGCGATCATGCCGCCTGCTATCGCGAAGTCACGGCGCAGGCGATTTCCTACACGACCGGCGTGCCGGCCATGATCGGCGCCAAGCAAATGTTGACCGGCGCGTGGCAACGGCCGGGCGTGTGGAACACCGAAGAGTTTGATCCGCAACCATTCATGCGCGATTTGGCACAGCACGGCCTGCCGTGGACGGAAGTGCTGCTGTGAGCGCTGCGTTTATTGTTCATCGTTCATTGTTCATCGTTCATCGTTGACCGCCAACCCGTATCATAGTCTGCCCACCCCCTGCTTTGTCGTGCAGGAGGCCGCGCTGCGCCGCAATTGCGCGACGCTGGCCACGGTGCGCGCGCGCACGGGCTGCAAAATCCTGCTGGCCCTGAAAGCCTTCGCGATGTGGCGCACATTTCCATTGCTGCGCCAGTATCTGGATGGCGTCTGCGCGAGCGGCCCGTTTGAAGCCCGCCTCGGTCGCGATGAATTCGGCGGCGAAGTACATGTCTTCGCGCCGGCCTACTCGGACCACGACATTGATGAATTGATCGGTGTTGCCGATCACCTGGTGTTCAATTCGTGCGCGCAATGGCAGCGCCACCGCGCGCGTGTGCCGCGCCAGATTGCCTGCGGTTTGCGCGTCAATCCCGAGCATTCCGAGGCGCCGGTGCCGCAGTACAGTCCGTGCGGGCCGTGCTCACGGCTGGGCGTCGTGCGCGCGCAGCTCGACGAAGCCGCGCTGGACGGCATCAGCGGCCTGCATTTTCATGCCTTGTGCGAGCAAAACGCCGATGCGTTGCAGCGCACGCTGCAGGCGTTCGAGGGGAAATTCGGCGACCTCATTCCACGCATGGCGTGGATCAATTTTGGCGGTGGACATCACATCACGCGCGCCGACTATGATGTGGAGTTGCTCTGCCGCTGCATCGAACAGTTCCGCACGCGCTACGGCACACAGGAACTATATCTTGAGCCGGGCGAGGCCGTCGCGCTGAACGCTGGCGTGCTGGTGGCATCCGTGCTGGATGTGACCTACAATGCGATGCCGCTCGCGATTCTGGACACATCGGCTTCGGCGCACATGCCGGATGTGCTCGAAATGCCGTATCGGCCAGAGATCGTCGGCGCGGGCGCGCCGGGCGAACGTGCGCACACGTATCGGCTGGGCGGGCTGACCTGTCTCGCCGGCGATGTGATCGGCGATTATTCGTTTGCCCAGCCACTGCGGCCGGGCGACCGCCTGGTCTTTCTCGATATGGCGCACTATTCATTTGTGAAAACGACGATGTTCAACGGCGTGCGGCATCCCGCGCTCGCGCTCGAACACGACAACGGTGCCATTGAAATCGTGCGCAATTTTACCTATCAAGATTTCAAACAACGCCTCTCCTAAAATGCGCAAGATTATTTGGAGTCTTGCCGTGGCCGCGGCGGCCGTCATTGCTGCTACCAATACTGCCATGGAACTTCCTTTGCCCATGCCTGCCGATCATGCGGCCAGCCCGCTGACAAAGCTCATCCTCAAACGGCGCTCGGTGCGCGAATTTACCAAAGAGCCCGTGCCACTCGACAAGCTAGGCGCGCTGCTGTGGGCCGCGCAGGGCATCACCTCACCGCATGGCTTGCGTGCGGCGCCCTCGGCCGGCGCGCTCTACCCGCTGGAACTGTATGTCGCCAACGAGCGCGGCGTGTTCCACTACAAGCCGGCCAAGCACACGCTGACGCAGCTGCAAACAAACGACGTGCGGCGCGCGCTGGGCGTGGCGGCACTGGGCCAACCCTGTGTGGCGTACGCGCCGGCAATTGTTATATTTGGCGCCGTGTGCGAGCGCACCACCAAGCGCTACGGCGAGCGCGGCCTGATGTACATCCACATGGAAATGGGGCACGCGACCCAAAATGTGATGTTGAAAGCGGTCGAGCTTGGCTTGGGCACGGTGGCGGTGGGCGCGTTCGACGAACAGGCAGCAGCGACGCTGCTGCAGGTGCCCAAAGACACACGCATTCTGTACTTGGTGCCGGTCGGGGCACCGGTGTTGAGTCAGTAAGCGGTGTTGGGCATTCGGTGTTCGGTAAGCAGTATTCAGCACGTAGCCGCGGAACGGCGTTCCGCGTATGCTTGGTTTGACCCGCCACAGCAGCAATTGTCGCCACGCAGTACCGAAGCCACGAAGGCAGAACTTGTGATCAGTGATCAGTAATCAGTGATCGGTACATCGGTAGTAGGTAGCGAGTGATCCCGCCGCTGCCGGGACTCCAAGCAGCAGGTGGCAAGTACCTGAACCCTGAATCCCGCCGTTGGCGGGACTCCAAGCAGCCCTGAATCCTTAAATGCTCTCGCCGCGAGAGCATTTGGCGCGGATGATCTCCACTGTTGCCGCGCCGAACTGGCGGGCTTTTGCGGGCCCAATGCCGCGTATGTTCAGCAACGCAAGATTCGTCTGTGGCTTGTGCAGGGCGAGTTCGTGCAAGGTGTTCTCAGTATAAATGTGGAAGGCTGGCACGCCGCGCGCGGCCGCTTCATCGCGCCGCCAGGCGCGCAGGGCGTGCAGCAGCGTGGTGCTGTCCGCATCTTCGGTGGGCGCAGCGGTGTGGCCTGCCGCCCGGCGGTCACGCACCCGTGCCGGCCGCGCGCGCGGCGCGTCCGGCAAGGCCAGCGCCAGATCGCTGCGGGCGTGCATCACGTCGTGGCCGAGGGGCGTCAGTGACAAGGTTGGATACTTGCCTGTGCTGACGGCAATGCAGCTGGCGGCGATCAGCGCGTCGAGCAGTTCCCAGACGTACTCGCTGCCTTCATCGGCCAGCAAGGCGTAGGTGGTCAGTTGATCGAGGCCGGCGTCGAGCACCTCCTTGGCGCGCGAGCCAACCAGCACCTGCGCGATACGGCCGCGGCCATAACAGCCGTCGAGCCGCGCGATGCAGCTAAGTGCCTTGCGCACGGCGAGCTGCTCGTCTTCGGTGGGCAAGCGTGCGGCGGACTGGCGGTGGGCAAGGCAATAGTCGCAGGTGGCGCAATGTTCGGGCGCATCAAGGTCACCAAAGTAATTGAGGATGAACCCATGCCGGCAGCCATTGTGCTCGGCGTAAGAAATCATGCGTCTAAGTTTTTCATCATCGCGGCGGCGCTTGGCCTCGAGACGGTCAAAATCAATGGCCAAGGCAGCCAGCGGCTGCACCGGTGTGACCAGGTGGGTGGTGTGCGTGCGGCTGCCCTGGGCGTACTCGCGCTGAATCGCGCCGGCTTTTTCAAGCACATGCAGCGCGCCGCCCACCGCCATGGAGTTGCACGTCTTGCCGATCAGCTCCGCAATCCGCGTGATCGGCATTTCAATCGAACCATTGGCGCACAAAAACTGCAGGGTCGCATACACCCGCGCAATATCCGCGCGGCCCGGATTGGCGCCGGCCACGAAAAACTCCTGGGTGCGCACGTCGGCATAGTTGTAGAGCAGCTCGCACCACGCCGGTTCGCCATCGCGGCCGGCACGGCCGGCTTCCTGGTAGTAGGCCTCGACACTGCCGGGAATGTCATGGTGGATGACGCAGCGGACATCCGCGCGATCCACGCCCATGCCGAGCGCGTTGGTGGCAACCGCCAGGGGAATGTCGCCGCGCATGAAGGCATCCTGGGCGGCGCTGCGCTGCTCATCCGTCATGCCGGCATGATACGCGATGCAGCGCACGCCGGCGTTGCGGAGCGACTGGGCCACCCGCTCGACGTTCTTGCGTGTGGCGCAGTAGACAATGCCGCTGCCCACCGCGGCGGCGGCCGCACTGATGCGGGCGAGCTTTTCTGCGGCAGTTCTAACGCGTGAGACGACCAGCGTCAGATTCCCGCGCGCAAAGCCCGACACCAGCACCTGCGGCGCGTTCCGGCCATCCACACCGAGCCCAAGTTGCACCAGAATGTCGTCGCGCACTTCCGGCGTGGCAGTGGCCGTGAGCGCCGCGACCTGAGGCTGGCCCAGCTGCGCCAGGACCGCTTTGAGGCGCAAATAATCCGGACGGAAATCGTGCCCCCATTGCGAAATGCAATGCGCTTCGTCCACCGCGAACAGCGCCACGGACAGCGGCGCGAGCGCCTGCACAAAGCGCGCGCTCTTGAAACGCTCGGGCGCAATGTACACCAAGCGATAGTCACCGCGCCGCATGCGCTCGATGCGCCGGTCAATTTCGCGCGCGTCCAGCGCAGAATTGATAAAGGTTGCCGGCACGCCCTTGGCGGTCAGGCCATCCACCTGGTCTTTCATCAGGGCAATCAAGGGCGAGACGACGATGGTAAGGCCTTCGAGCACCATGGCGGGCAACTGGTAGCACAGCGATTTGCCGCCGCCGGTGGGCATGACAATGAGGGTGTCGCTGCCCTCGAGAATCGCGCGTACCGCGCGTTCCTGGCCGTCGAGAAAGGTACGGAATCCAAAATGGCGCGTGAGCGCGGCCACGGCCGGGCTCTGTGTGCGCGGGGCACGGTCATGCGTGTTGGTGGGGGCCGGGCTCATTGCAAAC
Source organism: uncultured bacterium (assembly GCA_964397565.1). Lineage (GTDB taxonomy): Bacteria > Auribacterota > UBA3054 > UBA3054 > JAPLST01 > JAPLST01. Next base: position 20,379 of record CAYNJC010000021.1, on the reverse strand, counting down.
AGTATACAATAAATGCTCTCGCGGCGAGATCACGAGGGGGTTCAGGGCTGCTTGGAGCCCCGCCAACGGCGGGATTCCAAGCAGCCTGTTGCTAATGCATGCGCTTACTAGGTGTCATGCCAATTGTGGCCGCGGGCGCTGACCGCGGCTGCAGAAGCCGCCCTCACCGCGGGCGGCTACAAGGACGCTGCAAAGTAGAAAGCGCATTCATTAGTATGTCTGCGTGGCAAGAGTTGCGGCAGTGGCGGGACAAACCAGGCATGCACGGAATGCCGTTGCGCGGCCACGTCCTGAATGCCGAACACTGCATACCGAATACCGGAAACGGCGGGCAGGTTTGTCCGTGCTAGCGCTTGAGGCCCTGCAGCACGTAGTCAATCTCGTCTTTCAGCTTTGAGATGTCGGCCGCGTCGGCGCAGGCAATGTCGGTCTTCATGCGGATGATGTGCGAGAGCACGTCGAGGTCGGTCATGCGCACACACGGCACGCCTTCTTCAATCATCTTGCCGGCGCGCTCGTGGAAATACAAAATGACATCCATCATGCGCAATTGTTTTTCGGGCGTGCAATAGACGTCGTTGGCGTTGAAGGCGTTTTGTTGCAGGAAGCCGTCCTTGAGCAGGCGCGCGGTGACGAGCACCAGGCGCTGCCGATCGGGCAAGGCGTCCGGCCCGACCAGCTTGACGATCTGCTGCAGCTTGTTCTCCTCCTGCAGCAAGGCCATGGCGCGCTCGCGCAGCGTGCGATAGTCAAATTCTTTGCTGACCGTCTGCCACCAGGGCGTGACGTCGCCGGTATATTCGCTGTAAGAATCGTTCCAGTTGATCGAGGGAAAATGGCGCGCGGCGGCAAGCGCCTTGTCGAGCGCCCAGAAGCAGCGGACGAAGCGGCGCGTGTGCTGTGTGACCGGCTCCGAAAAATCGCCGCCTTGGGGCGAGACTGCGCCGACGACGCTCACCGAACCTTCGCGCCGGTCGTCGGCATTACCAATGCGGGCGCGGCCGGCGCGCTCGTAAAATTCGGCAAGACGGCTGGCGAGGTAGGCGGGATAACCTTCTTCCGCCGGCATTTCCTCGAGGCGCCCGCCGATCTCGCGCAAGGCTTCGGCCCAGCGCGAGGTCGAATCGGCCATGACCGCCACATGATAGCCCATGTCGCGGTAGTACTCGGCGATGGTAATGCCCGTGTAAATACTGGCTTCGCGGGCGGTGACCGGCATGTTCGAGGTGTTGGCGATCAGCACGGTGCGATCCATCAACGGCCGGCCGGTGCGCGGGTCTTTCAATTCAGGAAACTCTTGCAGCACCTGCGTCATTTCATTGCCGCGCTCGCCGCAGCCGATGTAGATAATGACACTGGCATCGCTCCATTTGGCGAGTTGGTGTTGGGTCACTGTTTTGCCGGTGCCGAAGCCGCCGGGGATGGCGGCCGCGCCGCCGCGCGCGATGGGGAAGAAGAAATCAATCACCCGCTGGCCGGTGAAGAGCGGAATATTCGGTTCAAGGCGATCGAAGACCGGGCGCGGCTTGCGCACCGGCCAGGCGTGGAACATGCGCAGGGGCATTTCGCCCGCGGCGGTGCTGACGGATCCGATGACCTGGTCAAGCGTATACTCGCCTTCCGCGACGAGTGCACTGAGGGTGCCGGCCACATCCGGCGGGACAAGGATGCGGTGCTCGATCAGCTCGGTTTCCTTGACCGTGCCGAGAATGCTGTTGGGGCCGAGCGCGTCGCCGACCTTGCGCGTCGGGACAAAATGCCAGCGCGTGGCGCGATCCAGACTGGGCACGACAATGCCGCGCGCAATGAAGGTTTTCGAGATGGCATAGATTTTATCGAGCGGGCGTTGGATGCCGTCGTAAATGCTGCGCAGCAAGCCGGGGCCGAGTTCGACCGACAATTGCCGGCCGGTGCCGACGACCGGCGCGCCCGGTTGCAGGCCGGTGGTGTCCTCGTAGACCTGAATCGTGGCGACATCGCCATCCTGCCTGATAATTTCGCCCATCAAATTCTGGTCGCCGACCAAGACTTGGTCGCCGATGCGCATGGCGCTGGTGCCGGAGGCGAAGACAGCCGGCCCGTTAATGCGCGTGACTTTAGCGAGAGGGTTCTGCATGGGTGTATCCATCCGCAAGCGTCCAATAACGCATTTTATTCGGGCAGGTGAAGTTGGTTAAGAATGTCGTCGCGCGAATCATCGCGCGCTTGGTCAAGCAAGGCATCGGCCGAGCAATCGAGGGTGACGCGCCCGTCGGCACTGTGCAAAATGACGCCGGCGACGATGGGTGCGGGCTGTTCGGCCACGGTCATCGTGCCGGCGGTCAGCAGCGTGCGCACGACGGCTGCATCGCGGGCGTTGCAGGCAAGCACGACGTGCGCCGCGCCGATCTGCTGCAGGCCGCGCTGCACGAGCTTGCGCAGCCAGGTAGTGTAGCGTTCATCACGTGGCAGCGTGGCAAAGCGTGCCTGTGCCTTGGCCAGAATGTCGTTGACAAACTGGTCGCGCTGGGTGAGTTCGGTGCGGCGGGCATCGGCGGCGCGGCGCGCGCCGGCGCGCTCTTCCTGCAGCGCCGCGTCATGCTGGGCGGCGGCCTGCGCGGCCGCCAGCAACTGCGCGGCATCGGCGCGCGCGTGCTCGCGTTCGCGCTCGGCCACCCGGGTGGCGCGCACGACCAATTGTTGCGCTTCCTTGTCGCTGCTGCTGGCAATGTCCGCAAAGATCTGGTTGATCATCAGCGTAATGCTCGATGGGTTACAGGTGCAGTCCGAGGGCGGATTGCATCAACGCTTGAATATCGTCGCCGCGCATGCCGGCGCCGGTGCTGTCGGGAATGTTAAGCACCAAGGGCATGGTGCGGCGCAACTTGTAAGCATCGAAGGCGCCGCCGAGCTGGTCCGCCAGCGATTGCGCGACCAGCACGACCCCGATGTCGGGCTGAGCCAAGTAGGCGCGAATCGCGTGGGCCGCCTGTTCCGGCGTCTCGGCGACCGTGCCATCGATGCCGGCAAAACCCCAGCCACGGACGGTAACAACATCACCCACAACGCGCATGGTCATCGCGTCATCCCGCGTTGCAGCAATGCCGGCCACACAGGCACAACGGGCGCGGCGGTGGTCGGTGGCCGGTGCGTCAGTGGCTGCAACGGACCACCGAGAACGGAAAACAGAAAACAAGCCATGGCGGCTGGGCGCTCAGCCCATCAAGATCATGATGGCGACGACGACGCCGTAAATCGCGATGCCTTCGGCCAAGCCGACATAGATCAGCGAGCGGCCCATCAGCTCCGGCCGTTCCGCGACCGCGCCCATCGCGGCCGAGCCGACCATGGCGACCGCAATGCCGGCTGCCACCGAACCGATGCCGACCGCCAGCGCTGCGGACAAGTACTTCATGCCGAGCGCGCCCGCCTGCGCGGCCGTCTGGGTTGTCACCTGCGCCTCGGCTGTCTGGGCTTGGACCGGGGTCGTGACCAGCATGATGCCAAACCAGAAGAGGCAGACGCTCATGGCCAGCATCAGGGCCTTTGAAACTAAACTGCTAACGAAGAGACGCTTTGTCATTGGGGGCTCCAAGGGTTGTGAGTTCATTCTTCCACTTCAAGCGGTTGATAGCGGATGCCATCGCCCGCAAAAAACTTTGAGAAAAATTCGTAGTATTCAAGGCGCAGACATTGAATGAAGACCACCATGCCCTCCATCAACATCACGAAAATATTGCCGGTGACGACGGCGATGATGTACGAGGTCTTGGTGGCAAACGTTGCGTCCGGCCCGCTGAACTCGCCGCCCATTTTGGCCAGGATAAACACCACCATCATCAGCGAGGCGTGATTCAAGCCAAACGCGCCGACACGCACAAACGAAATCGTGTGGGTGGCGAAATTGAGCGTAATCTCGACCGGCTTGAAGAGCAATTCGGCGAGCGAGTGTTCGCCGGTGCCATCGGGCGCGTCGGGCGCAGGCGCGGGGCCGGTCTGGTCGCCGAACAGGCGCGCATAGAAATAATCACCGACCACGACCAGCACAATCGGAATGAACAGCACCAGCAGGGCCGGCACGACCGGAATATCAACATTGCGCACGACCGTCAGGTAAAAAATGCCGAGGGCCATCCAATAGAACATGCCGCTGATCAAGCCCCATTGGCCAAACCAGGCTTCCTTCAAGTCTTTGCGCGCGACTGCCTGAATAACATTCAAAATGATGCCGAGCGACAGAATGCTGATGCCCAACAGGATGGCGGTGACCAGCATGGTTGGCACATGCTTCATCGGCGAGATCCAGAGGGCCGGCAAGATTTCAAAACCAAAAACCGAGCCGAACAGGAAACCAAAGACAACGGCGCTGGCGCCGGTGGCCATCAGCAACATGCCGGCCGGCCTGATTTTCGGCAGGCTGCGCGCGCGCGCCATGAGCAGGCCGATCACGATCAAGCCCGCGCCCTGGCCGACATCGCCAAACATCATGCCGAACATGATCAGAAAGGTGACCGCCACGAAAAAGGTGGGATCAATTCCGTCGTACTCCGGCATGCCGTAGGTGGTGACCAAGCCCTCGAACGCCTTGAGGAAAAACGGATGGCGGAATTTGGTGGGGACGCGCACGGCGCGGCGATGCACCAGTTCATAGGCTATGCTGTCAATTGTTTCCGGCTCGGCCAACTCCACCAAGACGCGCTCGTGCAGCAGCTGTTGCAGGCCGGCCACGATCCGCGCCGCATCGCGCCGCGGCGCCCAGCCGTTGATAAAGGTCGTGCGTGCCGTTTTGCCGAACAACTGCATCGCCTCGAGCAGCTTGAGGTTGCCGCGCACGGCTTTGCGCCAGGCGACGACGCGCGGCGCGGCGGCGATGGAAGCGCTGCGCAACCTGCCGGTGACCTGCGCCAATTCCTCGCGCAGGGTCCAGAGCCGCACTTCGATGTCATCCAACGCCTGACGCGCGTCGCCTTGAAATTCGTCAGGAATAGCGATCTCGTTGAAGTAGACGCTGCGCAGTGCGTTGCGCACCGAGCTGGCCATGTCTTTGGGACACAGCACAATGACGCTGCTATCCTGCTCGCCGAGCCGGCGCATTTCAAGATGATACGGCACTTGCTGCAAACTTGCGCGCAAGGCGTGCACATAGCGTAGCGGCATCGTGCCCGCCAGAAACGCGAAATAGCGGAAGCCGTTCAGTTGCTGATACGTCACACCGGCGCTCTCAAAGCTTTGCAGAACATCGGTGATGCGCGTCAGGCGCGTGATCTCGGTGTGGGTGCGGTCATGCGCGCCGCGCAGTTGAGCGAGTTGTTCGGCGCATTCGGTGTACTGGGGCGTCAGCTCTTCAAGCGCGCGCGGCGGATCCAGCGTGATGGGCGGGTGCAAACTGCAATCGGGGAAATCAGGCAGTTGATCTTCGAGCCAGTCAAGGGTGCCGTCCAGCTGGGTTAGGAGAGTCTCGAAGGCGGCATGCGCGTGCGAGAAAAAGGCCGGGGTGCCTTCGCGCAAGGCGGGCGCAACCACCGCGCGATCCACCAAGTGCAGCACTTTCTGGCGCGCCAGCGCGGCACAGACGGTGATCAGATCGTCGTCCAGCACGACGATCTGCAGCAAACTCATGCGTTCAGGCGTGAACATTAAATTCTTTCGCGGCGAAATAATTTACGTCTATTCGAACAGCAGTCGTTTTCACTTGGCTACTTGTCACCTGCTACCTTGGCACTTTGCCAGTCAAGGTTCATGCGGCGGCGCGCACCAGGCGCTCCGCCGCGAAGGGGATGCTGAAGCGTTTCATCTGCAACGTGCAAATCAGATCCATGATCTCCTGCTCTTTCATGAAGAAATAGGCGACGGTGGGCGCGATACTGAGCGGGGTCGCGCGCAAAAAGACGGCGCGGCAGGTGGCCTGGCGCGCGCGCCGCAGTTGCAGCACCACGTCGCGCAAGGTTGCGCCCGCCAGCGTTTGCCAGCCAGGCAGCGCCTGCAGCGCACGGCACAGTTCGTCTTCCGTGCGTGCCTTGGCCAGTTCCCAGAATTGGCGCTCGCCCAGTCGGCCGCAGCCATGCAGGGGCAGCAGCGAATAGACCGCGGCGGCCTCGAGCCCGTGCGCGAAGCGAAAGCGTGCCATGCCCGTCAGGGTCAATTCATCCAAGACCGATCCGACGATTTTGCGCATCTGCGGATGGCAGGTGTCGCTGACGGCGTCCAGCCGTGCCAGCAGCTCATGCAGATAGGCTGCATCCAGCGCGCTTTCGAAGCGCAGCAGATCATGACTCTCACCAAAACTGGCCAACCCGAGCCGGAATTCATTGCGCAGGTAGGTTTGTTCGAGCATCCGCCCAAGGTCGTTCAAGGTGTTGCAGGCGCCCCAGGCCGCGGACGACGTCAGCGCCAGCATGCCCAGCTGATACGGCTCGGTCACCAGATGATGTGCGTGCCGTTCCGGCTGGCTCAGACGACGCAATTGGGTGATGACGTTGACGAGCTCATAGCGTTGCGTCAGACATGCCAGCAGACTGAACGCCGCGCCGTGGACAAACCGGCTGATATTGATCATGTCGCCGATCAGCGCGCTGTGCAATGCATGTTCGATGGTACGCAAGGAGGGCAGCGCCGTTGCCTGGCTGGCGGCCGCGCCCAGGGCGGCTTGATAGCCGGTCGTGCCTAGATACGCCAGTGCGGCAGCCAAATTGGCGGTCGTGCCGAGTGCCTGCCAGTCGGCCGGCTGAAGCAGGCGTGCTTTGAGACTGCGCGTGCGTGTCGTGGCCGCCGGATATTCACAAAAGGAAAAAAGCATCGTGACGGGGCGCGCGCGGCGTTAGACGTCGCCGTTGATGATCTGCTCGACCAGCCACGCGGCGGCGGCCTCGGCATGCTGGTTGAAGCACGTCTGCCGTTCGGCCAGGCGCTGGGCCGTGGCGTGCGTACTGGCGGCATCCGCGGCGGCACTGCGCGCGCTGGTTTCCTGCGCGGCGTTGGCGCGCACGGCGGCCGCCTGCTCGCGCGCTTGCGCGCGTATGACCGCCGCATCGGCCAATCCTTGCGCGCGCAGTTCGGCGGCGGCTGCTTCCGCCGCAGCCAACGCACTGGTGGCCGTGCGTTCCGCCGCGACAATGTCGTTGATCGTGCTCATGGTCGTGTTCGTCCGCCGCAATGCTTATTCATGCCGCTTGTTTTTCTTGCTCCAGCGCCGATACTCGATAAAGCCATACGTGAGAATCGCCACCAGAAAACCGACCCGGACCGTCAGCAGGAGCCAGGTCACAATCATTTCACCCATGTGTGCGCCTTCGCTGTTCATAGCGTCTCGCCGCAGGCGTCAATTTTCGAGATGCGGCGCGCATGACGTTCAGACGCGCTGAAATGCGAGCCGAGAAACACCTGCAGGATCGCGCGCGCGTCGAGAAAGGTGGTGTAGCGCGCGCCGAAGGCGACAATGTTGGCGTCATTGTGGGTGCGCGCAAAATAGGCGCTGTCACAGTTGTGGCATAGCGCGGCGCGCGCACCGGCATGCCGATTGGCGGCCATGGACATGCCTAGGCCAGTGCTGCAGACCAGGACACCGCGATCAGCCGCGCCGTCGGTAACGGCGCGAGCCACGCGGTGGGCGTAGTCCGGGTAATCCGTCGAGTCCTTGCTGGTACAGCCACAATCGCTGATGGTGTAGCCGTGCTTTTCCAGTTCGAGACGAATTTCCTCTTTGAGATCAAAACCAGCGTGATCCGCGCCAACGGCAATCCGCATACATGCTCCTGTCGCAAGATTTATACCTGCAATGTTGTCTAGCAAACATTATATACAAATGGCGGAGAAATGTCCACCACAAAATGAAGTTGCATTTCTGGCCGGCTTTTGCTACACTGGCAGAGTGGTGGATGCCCCGCACCAAATGCAATTGCGTGGGCGCTTGGCTCAGTTGGTTAGAGCGTTACCTTCACACGGTAGAGGTCACTGGTTCAACTCCAGTAGCGCCCACCATTTCAAGAAGCCCTAGTGTAGGGCGTGTCCAGCCGATAGACGCATTACAACCGCGACGCCGTTATCTCCGTCGGCTAGCGCGTCAAAAGCGCCGTTGCCACCCGCTTTCGCATCTGGGCCACGCAGAAACTCCGCGAATTCATTGTCAAAGGCTTTGTCCTTGACGATGAACGCCTGAAGAATCCCGATCATCCCTTTGACTATTCTGACGAGTTGCTCCGCCGGATTCAAGACATCCGCACCTCCGAACGGCGCTGCTACCAGAGAATCACCGATATCTACACCACCAGCATTGATTACGCCCCCACCCAGGACGTCAGCATCGAGTTCTTCCAGACCGTCAAAAACGGCCACACGGCAGCAGAGATCATTCATGCCCGCGCTGACAGCGGCAAACCAAACATGAGCCTCACCAGCTGGTGCGGCGCCAAAATTCGCCAGCATGCTGTCACCAGCACAAAAAACTACTTGGGCGAAGATGAGTTGGCCGCGCTGAACAATCTCGTCGAACAATACCTGCTCTTTGCTGAAAGCCAGGCGGGGCGGCGCACGCGGGCCGCCGGTCACTAGCGCCGGTCAGAATGACAGTCAGAAATGGCGCAATGACTGATATAACCGCCCGTTCAGATTCGTAAACAACTGCAATCAAACAACGTATGTCAATGGCGTGAAACATGCTAAACTACTTCAAATGTAGGCGTCGCCGGGGGTGCTTGCAGCAGCCTCGGCTGGGCTTGTGGCTGTGCCGTTTGACAGCGCCAGCCGAGTTTCCTACAATATCTTATCTTAACGCAAGGGAGTAGTACATATGCAACAACCGTCCGTCAAGCGCGCCGTTGTGGCGCCGACATTCACACCGGCGGCCACGCCGGTCGTAGCGCAACCGTCACTGTGGGCCTGGTTTCATCCGGTCAACTGGCTGGCCGGCTTCATCGCTTTTGCGACCTCGCTGACGACCTATGTCTTCACCTTGCAGCCGACGGTCGGTTTGGAGGATTCCGGTGAGCTGATCACGGGCGCCTTTCGGCTGGGCGTGCCGCATCCGCCGGGCTATCCGGCGTGGGCCATGCTTGGCAAGCTCTTCACGTTCTTGCCGCTGGGCGATGTGGCCTATCGGGTCAATCTGATGTCGGCCGTCTGCGGCGCCTTGGCGGCCGGCATGATTGCGTTGGTATTGGCCAAGACGGGCGATTTCTTTTTCAGCGAACAGGAAGAGGATCTGCGCGCGCATCATCTCCTGCCGATCTTCGAACGCTTTGGTTTGACCACGCCGCGGCTGGTGAACTCGCTGTGCGCGATCACGGCCGGCGTGCTGTTCGCGTATACGCCCGGCACGTGGTCGCAATCCACCATTGCCGAAGTGTATTCGATGAACGCCTTTTTCATGGTGCTGGTCGTCACGCTCTCACTGGTGTTCATGTTCAACCCGCAGCGGCGGATCGCCCTGTATCTGGCAGCCTTCTTCTTCGCGCTGGGCATCACGGTGCATCAAACGATCGTGGTGATGATCTTCAGCTTCGCGTGGTTGACATTTGCGACGCGCCGCTCGATGGAAGAGTTTCTGAATATCGCGGCGAATGCGATTGTGCTGCTGATTTTCACGCAGATGGCGTTCAACGCCCAGCAATACTTCGGGCATTTCGGCATTCCGGACTTGCGCATGCTGCCGTTTAGCGGATCGCTGGTGAATTTCTACACTTGTTTTGTCGGGCTGTTCCTGATCTATCTGGCGGTGGCGTACTACGTCAACAAGAAGTTTTTCAATTCGACCGAATGGGTGAAGATCGCGAGCTGGTTCTTCGCCGGGCTGGCGGTGTATTTCTACCTGCCGCTGTCGTCGGTCACGAATCCGCAGATGAACTGGGGCCGGCCGCGCACGGTCGAAGGGTTCTGGCATTCAATTTTGCGCGGGCAGTATGAGAAGCCCTCGTTCATGCGCCCGCTCGACTATTTCCTGAATCAAACCTGGTTGTATCTGAAAGACACCTGGGATCAATATCCCTTGGTCTTGATTTTTGCCGTCATCAGCCTGGTGGCGTTGGTGATCAACTGGCAGCGCACGCGCGTGCGGGACTGGCTCATTTACACGATCATCACGTTTGTGGCGTGCGGTGTCGGGATGGTCTTCCTGATGAACCCGAAGATGGACATCACCTCGCAATACATCAACCGGGTGTTCTTCATCATGGGGCATGCCGGCCTCGGGCTGCTGGTGGGCTACGGCATGATGGTGACGGCCGCGGCGCTGTTCCCGCTGGCGCGCAAAGCCGGGGCGACCTGGCGCGTGCCGGCCCTGCTGATCGGCGTTGCGTTGGCGCTCTATGGCACGGTCTTTATCGGCTGCGCAGCCGAAATCGCCGCGACCGGCATGACCAAGACCATGGCCTTTGTGGCCCACAGCGTGTCGGTGCCGGAACACATGCGCATGCCGTTTTATTTCATATTTGGCGGCGTGTTCGTGCTGGTCGGCTTGTTGGTGATCATCGGCGTGATGAACACGCAGATGAGTTATGCCGCCAGTATTTTGATTGCGCTGCTGCTGGCGACCACGCCGGCCATTTCGGCGATCGAGAACTGGCGCGAAATGAACTTGCGCACGAAATATTTCGGCTACGTCTTTGGCATTGAGATGCTGAAAGTGTGCGAGCCGGGCACGGTCTTTTTCGGCGGCACGGATCCCGGCCGCTTTGTGCCCGAATATCTGATCGGCTGCAATGAATTCCGCGGCGACATCTGGCTGATCACCCAGAACGGGTTGGCCGACGCGACCTACATGAACGTCTTGCGCGACCGCTATTGCAAGCCGCAAACGGTCTGGCCGTGGGTGCGGCGACTGCTGCGCTGGGTGGGCGCCGAGCGTGAAGACCCGCTGCGCCAGGAGCAGGGCGGGCGCGATCCCAAGCTGGGCACGATTTACATTCCCTCGCAACAGGATTTCGAGCGCGCCTTCCAGATTTACATCAAGGATGTCGAGGATCGCAAGAAGAAGGGCGAGCCGATCGAAGAAGACGTGCAGATTGTCGGCGGCAAGATCAGCGTCGGCGGCGTCAGCGGCGTGATGCGCCTGAACGGCATTCTGGCCGAGATGATCTGGAAAGAGAACATCAATACGCATGCCTTCTATGTCGAGGAAAGCTATGTCATTCCGTGGATGTATCCCTACCTCGAGCCGGCCGGCTTGATCATGAAACTGAACAAGGACAAGGTGACGCTGACGCCCGACAAGGTGGCGCGTGATTTTGCCTATTGGGCTAGCTTGACGAACATGTTTACCGCGGGCGGCGTGATTAAGTATGACGACGTCGTCGCGCTCTATTGGCGCGAACTGAAAACGATGCTGAAAGCGCAGCCGGATGCGCCGTGCGACGTGGCCGTGTCGCAGTGCTGGGCGCGCGCGACCAGCGCCTCGGTCTCGATCGGCGACATGCCGCGGACACTGCCGTCGCGGGAATATCTGACGGCGGTCTATGACTGGTGCAAGGCGGGCAAGACGTTGTATTTTGCGCAAGAACGCGGGCGGATTGTGATCCGGCCGGGCGAATTCGAAGCCGATGAGCCGGCCCAGAAGTCGTTCTCGAAAGCGCGTTCGGCGTCCGCGGGCGTGTATGAGTTCCATCAGATGTGGCCGGAAGCGGAGGGGGCTTATCGCCAGGCACTCTGGCTGTATCCGAAATCGGCGGAAGCCTACATGCGCCTGGCCAGCATGTATGTGCGCTTGGGCCGCTTTGACGACGCCTTGACCTTGGCCGAAGAATACAAGACCAAAGACCCGCTCAACGATCGCGTTGACGGCATGATCAAGGTGATCCGCGACCAGCGCGACAGCAATCGCAGTTTGCTGGACTTGCAGCAGCGCGTGCAGGCGGGCACCAACGTCACCTGGATGGATTACCTGCAAATGTCGCAGATGTACGAACAACGCGGCAATCGCGCCGCGGCCGACAGCATCTACGATACCTTGCTCACCGCGCCGGGCTTGACCAATGCCGAAGTGCATCAATATCTGCTGGCGGTGTTCAGTCAACGTCAGGATTTGGGTCGGATGACGCGCCTGTTTGAACGCGTCACGCAGGTGCGGCCGGACGACTGGAGCGCCTGGCTTGATCTGGCGGTGGCGCGCATGGCGGGCAACAACATGGACGCGGCCTTTGCGTGCATCGACAAGGCCATCAAGCTTGATCGCGAGAAGACTGTCCGCCGCTTGGCCCAGGACCCGCGCGTGCAAATGCTGAAAAATCATCCGGATGACCAACTGCGCGAGCGCTTCCTGAAATATCTGGAATAGCACATCGCACGCACCGGAACTATGGCAATGAGCGCGCCGGCATGGACGGCTGACCTTGCCGCCGCCGCGCGGCAGCTTGTCTGCGCGGCGCTGGCCGAGGATCATGCGGATGATGATATCACCACCCGCGTCAGCATTGCGGCGCGCACGACCTGTCAGGCCGTGGTCAACGCGCGCCAGGCGCTGGTGGTGGCGGGCATGCCGCTGATAGCGTTGGCAGTGCAGATAGTGGACGCGTCCGTGCAGTGTGACACGCTGGTGCAGGATGGCGCGCAGGTGGCTGCCGGCACACCGTTGGCGCGCATGAACGGCGCGGCGCACGCAGTGCTGGCGGTTGAACGCACGCTGCTGAACATGCTCCAGCGTTTGTGTGGTGTGGCCACGTTGACGCGCGCCTTTGTGGAGGCCGTTGCGGACACGGCGTGCGTAATTGTTGACACGCGCAAGACGACGCCGGGCCTGCGTCTGCTCGAAAAGTATGCCGTGCGCTGCGGTGGCGGACACAATCATCGGATGCATCTTGGCGACATGATCATGCTGAAAGACAATCACTGGCTGTTGACCACCCTGGATGCGCGCACGCTGGTGGCGCAGGCACGCCAGGCGTGTCCGCAGACGCCAATTGCGGCCGAGGCCGAGGATGTCGCCAGCGCGCGCGCCCTGCTGGATGCCGGAGTGGACTTGATTATGCTGGACAACATGGCGCCGGATACAATGCGCGCGGTGGTGCAGTTCTGCAAGGGCCGCGTGCCGACCGAAGCGACCGGCGGCGTCACCTTGGCGAATGTGGGCGCGGTGGCGCAGACCGGCGTGGATCGTATTTCGATCGGCGCCTTGACGCACAGCGCGCCAGCCGTGGACATTGCGCTGGATGTCATCGCCGCCAAGGACGGCGGGCGATGAACCGTCTTCTGGATGATCTGCGGATCGGGACCTGGCGCGTGCAATGCTACGATTGTGTTGGCTCGACCAACGATGTCGTGCGCGGCGCGGCAGCGGACGAGCCGCGCGTGGTCGTGGTGGCCGATGAACAAACCGCCGGGCGCGGGCAACAGGGGCGTCGCTGGGAATCACCGCCGGGTGCGAATTTGTTGTGCAGCATCCGGATACCCACCGGCGCCTTGGCCGCGGCCGAGTTGGTCAGTCTGGGCGCGGGGATCGCCGTCTGCCGCGTGCTGCAGGAGCACCATCTGAATGCGCAGTGCAAGTGGCCGAACGATGTGCTGGTTGACGGCGCAAAGATCGCCGGCATGCTGGTCGAGCAAGTGCAGACCACGACGATTATCGGGATCGGGCTCAACCTCAATTGGCCGGTGGCGCGCCAGACCGGCACGGACGATGCGGTGTGGACCAGCATGCGCGCGGAGACCGGCATTACAGGGGAGCGCCGGCACATCTTGGAACAACTTTTGATTGCCTGGGATGCGTGCATGTCGGCCGATGCCGCCGTGCTGCTGGCCGGCTACCGCCGCTGCTGGCACAAGCCGGCGCGCGTCCGGGTGCGCTGCGGCGACGACTGGCAGGCGGCCTGCGTCTGCGATGTCAATGACACCGGCGCGCTGGCCGTTCAACTGTCCAATGGCCGGCTGCACACCGTCTCGAGCAGCGCCCAACTGTTGCAGGCATGACGAGGATGGCGCTGGAACTTGTCAGAGCGAAACCGGCGGACGTCAAGGCCATGTACGACCTGATCCGCGCCGCGGCCGAGGAGGGCCAAATGCTGCCGCGCGCGCTGAGCGACCTGTACGAATGTCTGCGTGATTTTCTGATTGCGCGGGACACGGCGGCCGGCACGTTGCTTGGCTGTTGCGCGCTGCACATTGTCTGGAACGACCTGGCCGAAGTGCGCTCGCTGACCGTGCGCGCGGATCAGCGCAACCACGGCGTCGGCCGGGCACTTGTCGAACAGTGCCTCGTGGATGCCCGCGCGCTGGGCATTCCGCGCGTCTTCGCCTTGACCTATGTGCCGGCGTTTTTCCACAAACTCGGCTTTCATGATTTGGACAAAGAGGCCTTGCCCCACAAAGTCTGGAGCGATTGCCTGCGCTGTCACAAATATCCTGATTGCGACGAACTGGCTGTCGCAATTGACCTTGATTAACCAGCGGTTTCGTAAGGAGGCCAACAATGCTTGACACCAGTAGCTCGCAAGAGAGCAACAAAGGCGACAGCAGTAAAAGCGGATTGATCCGCGTCATGGGCTTGTGGGAAGGCGTCAACAAGCGCGGCCAAAAATATCTGAGCGGCAATCTCAACGCCGGCACGCGCGTGATGATCTTTCTCAACGGCTTCAAGACCGAAGGCAGTCGCGAGCCGGATTACATTTTGTACGTCTCGCAGAGTCAGCCGCGGCCGCAAGCTGGCGGTGGCCCGGGCGACAGTGCCGCGCCAGAACAAGCCGCGCACGCGCCGGCCCAGCCGGTGCCTGAAGACGATATTCCGTTCTAGCCCACACCCGGCGCCGCCATGCATGAGAATCGCACGGTCTACCGCGTGCCCTATGCCGATGTGGACCAGATGGGGGTTGTCTATTACGCCCGCTATCTCGAATACTTCGAGCGCGGCCGCAATGAATTGCTGCGCCAATGCAATCTGCCATATCTCGAACTCGAACGCACCGGCGTCATGTTGCCGGTAATCGAGGCGCACTGTGAATACCTCAAGCCAGCGCGCTATGACGACGAGGTGGTCATCATCGCGCGCGTGACCGCCGTGCAGGGCATCCGCATTCAGATGACCTGTGAAATCATGCGCGGCGAGACGCTGCTGGCGCGCGGCTACACCTGGCATGTCAGCACGACGGTGCAGGGCAAGCCGTGCCGTCTGCCGGCCGCAGTGACCGCACTGTTTCAGGAGCCGGCCGGGTGAACGGAGAAATGCGTGACATGGTCGCGGCAGATGTGCCGGTGCTGGTGGCGCTGGACGCGGCGGCGGCCGGCGTTCAAGAGGCGCGCAATCCTGAGTTTGTGCGCCTCGCATTGGCACGCAATCCGGAAGGCTGTTTTGTCATCACCCAGGCCGGCGCACTGCGCGCCGGTTGCTGCACCCACGCCGCCGGGCCAATTGGTGTCATAACCTTATTGCTGGCCCAGCCGGGCGCGGAGGCGGACACCCAGCTTGCGGCTTTGCTGCGCCAGGCGGTCGACGCGCTGGGCACGCGCCACGCCACGTGTCTCATGCATGCGGCGCACGATGCGCATCAGCACGATCTAGTGTTGATCCGCGGCGGATTGCAGGTAGTCGAGCCGGTCTTTGTCCTGCGCCGCACGCTGGCGGCGACAAACGACACTGCCCGCGTTGCACAATCGACAAAAAATGTCGTTTGGGAAGACCAATGCAATGTCGGCGCGTATGGCGCGGAACTCGAACAGGCCCAGTTGGGGAAATTGCTGCGGCTGCGCGGCGACGAGGGCGACTATGGCGTGGCGGTGATCGAACTGGCGGCGCGCAAGCAGGGTGGGGCAACGACGACGGCCTTTGTCAGTGCCGGCAGTGTGGTGCGCGGGCTGGGGAGCGGTGCGCTGCTGGATGCGCTGGACGGCGCTGGGCGAATTGCACAACAGCACGGGCGCACGCAATTGTTCTGCACCCTGAACGGCTTTTATCATCGCGAATTGATGGCGCTGGTCGAGCAGGAATGGCAGGTGGCGCGGACGGTGCAGCGCTGGGTGGTGAGCAAGACGATTGCGCGCTACAAGCAATGGCTGATGCAGCCGCAGGTGGATTTCTCGTACTGGTCGCTGTAAAAGTGTAGAAGCGGCTTCCAGCCGATTCGCCTCAGTCCTGCAAGCTGTCCCACTGTGCGACGCTGACGTCGCAGGTCGACAATTGGCCCTTTACAGCTGGAATGAACTCAACCATGCCATCGCTAAACAAGACATGCGCGCCATTCTTGAAAACGGGTTTCTCCGAGTTATCCAAGCGTCCATCGCTGACACCGCGCTCCGCCATGAGCGGCGGATTGCTGGAATCGCCCGGTTTCACTGTCGAGTTGTACGAATAGCCAATATGCACCTTGTCAAATTCTTGGATGGCTGGTTTGACCGAGAACGGCACCATGGCGATGCCGGGGGGCTGCAACAACTTCAATGCCTCCTTCTTCATCACGCCGGATTTCCACAGCGGATACAAGTCCTTGACGCCACCGCTGCGTAGACTGGTTGTCGCATTTGATTGCAGGCTTGGATAACTGCCGTAATGCACTTGATAGATGCTCAGCAACAAGTACAGCTGTTTCAGGTTATCCTTTGACTTCATACCCTTGACCATCTCTTCGGTCCTAACGCGGGCATATCCTGGAGACAGTACCAAGAGCAGTAGGACAAGCGCGTTAATCACGATGCCGGCGACGCCGGGCGTTTTGGCAACCTGTTTCCTGCTTTTCCACACCACATCAATTGTGCCCAGTACGAGGCCCGCCAAGGCCGGCACGCACGCAAGAATATACAGGTCACCACCAACGGCAAAGAGCAGTGCTATAATGCCGATGACTATTGCTGCAATACCCATTCTTGATTCTCCTTGTCGCTTGTTGGCAAAGTGCTGGCTTTCTGGCAGAGCCGGACCGGTTTTGCCGATTATGTTTGGTGCCGCTATGTCTGAATAGTATCTTCCCAGTCGACGATCTTGACCAGATCAACTTGCGCGAAATGCGCATCATTTGTCATCAGCGGGACGCCATAGTGGGCGCAAATCGCAGATATCCAAATGTCGTTTTCTGGCGTTGGCTTGCCCTTCTTCTTCAAAGACACGCGGATGCGGGCGTACTGCTCTGCAACCGCGCCGTCCACTGGGAGAACAGAACAATGGTCGGCGAACAAACGGACCGTTCGCTCGTTTTCGGTTCGTCGCACGCTGTTGCAGGCGCCATATATGAGTTCGCCAAGGACAATTGCGGGCAGAAACAGTATCGTCGCACCATCAACAATGGCGCAGGCGCGCGCATCGCCCGACCAGTAGGCGATTACCGCGTTGCTGTCCACGGCTAGATTACCATTCGCCTTCAATGTGTTCGAACTCCTTATCAATAACGGCTTGCATGGCTTGCGCTTCGCGGGCATTTAACGTGCCTGCCGTGGTACGTAACGCGCGCGTGCTTTTGGGTGCGCAAAGTACCATCCACGCTGTCTGGTGCTCGCGAATGCCACGCACGCGCGTCAATGGCTTGAAAACCTTGTTCTCGTACTGTACTTGTATGGGCTGTGTCATTTCGATTCCTCTGCTATGATTCTGGCTGAGTGCAACCAAACTGCAAACGCCGCACCGCTTGCCGGAATAAAGTATACCAAAACTGCACCATGGGCGCAAATGCTGTCCGGCGTGACGCAAGATGCAAATCCAGTCAACGGCGTGCGGACTTCCTATGAATCCCCGGTCGCGGCGCGCAGGAGCAGTGCGCTATCGGCGCCTATCTTGGGCAGGCATTCCTTCAGTGCTGGGTGCCTGATGCGGATTTCATGCTATTGAGAAACGTCACCATGTGTTCTCACAGCACGGGCCGTGACACTCGTGAGCGTTGGGTCGAACGCGCGGGTAGACGACGCGCTGCATGGCGGGCGTGCGCAAGGAGAGCCTTCAGGTCGTTCCGCAGCACAGTGTAGCGCTTTTGATACCGGCGGCGGACGCCTGATTTCATAATTGGGGATCGGCGCAACACGAAACCACCAAAGCGATTCACGGTGACAACCCAATTTCGCCATGGGGCACGCAGAACCGTGTGCGGTTCAACCTTGCAGCGCAGGAACCCACTGAACACCGCCTCGTCGCCGTCGTGCTCCACGGTGAAGTCGGAAACAACGCCGCAGCGATTCCACAACGAGCCGAAGCAGAAGAACAGTGGCCAAGTGGCACTGTATTCTCGTTCGGCAGTTGTCGCCAGATGCTTGCCGTCCAGCGTGCGCAGAAGCGCGACTGCGGATGGATTCAATGCGACCGGCTTGTGATCCAAGATGACGCTACCCGCAATCTTGAGTGTGACGAAGCCCACCATCACGCCGAACGGACGATTCAGGTCTCCGCGCGCCCAGTCGTCACTAACCACAATGCGAAAATATATGTGCCGGGGCACTTGCCGTTTACAGTGCTGGGAAATTACTTGCTATGTTAGTAGACATTGCTTGACTCGAATGCTCCTTCAGACCGGATGCCTTGATAAACTCCGCAACGGTCCCGGCGAATGCCGCGGGCTTTTCCCACATCGGGCTGTGACCACAGCGCGTTAGTACCTGAATGCGACTGTTCGGCAGGGCATCACTCATGGCGCTGGCCTGGTCGAAAGTGCCAAAGGGATCGTGGGTGGTGACGAGAATCAAGACCGGCGCCCGCACGGCCGCGAGTTGCGGGGCCGGTATGGCCGGCGTGGTGTAGTTGGCCTTCAAGGTCTCCCGCAGTGCCGGATTTCCCGCTTGCAGTCCGACGGCAATGAAACGTTCGATATCCTGCGTCGTCACATTGGTAGCATCGAAGTAGCGCGGTATGGCGGCGGCAAAAATCGCGCGGCTCTGCGCGGCAGAGCCGTAACCCTGAATGCGCTGCTCCACGGCGGGGGAGAGGCCCTTGGGCGGCAGGCTGGCGGCGAAGGTGTTAGCCAATACCATTGCCGTGACACGCGCGGGATGACGCGCGGCAAAATGCTGGAGCACGAGGCCGCCGAAGGAGTGGCCGATCAGCACGGCATTGGATATGCCCATGGCGTCCATAAACGCGGCGATATCATCCGCCAACACGGCGCAACTGTAGCCGCTCTTCGGTTTAGCCGAGCGGCCAAACCCACGCAGGTCCACCGCCAAGCAGCGGTATTCAGGCGGGAAGAGTGGCAGAGCTTTTTTCCACACTTCAGACGACATGCCATAGCCATGCACCAACACCACCGGTATGCCCCCGCCCCCGCATGTTTCGTAGTGGAGACGGATGCCATTGGCCAGACGAATGTCCGCCCCGTGGGCGCCTGGCGCCAGCATCCAACTGGCTGCCACCAGATTGACTGCTACCATGGTATGGATCGTTCGCATGAGTAATTGTCCAAGATGTCTTTCACTAATGGAATGCGTTTCTCTATGACCATGCCGAATTCCTTGTCTTACGCATAGCGTCAAGGCTGAACAGCGGCCACGCCGAGCGCTCCAGTCGCTGGTTGGACTCCTTATCTATTCATGGTGCAGAAGTTCATCAGCCGTCAGGCCGATGTCTGCGGCGATCTTGCGCAGGAGAATCGGTGAGATGTCACGGCCAAGATGCACGGGTACCGTCGTCCCACGACCATCTGCATGCCGATCGTAAGTGTGTGTGTACCCATGAAATGCCTCTCTGGCTGCGGTTCGCCTTCCTCCGCAATCAGCTCAAGCACTTCGCGCAAGTTCGCCGACAGTTCATCGAGCGTCGCAGCTTGCGAATGGGCACATGGGACACCCGGAACGTACCCTACGTACAAACCCGTGTCCACACATTTTTCGGTCACCGCGGTGTAGGTTCTCATGCTTGCATTGTACCAGAAACATGCCCGTGAATCAACCGCGGCCAACGTCAGGGCTGATAGCTTGGCGCGTTAGTGCCAGTATTCTCAGGCACCTTGTTGGCGACTTGTCTTAGCTTCAGAGTCTTCAATGCTAGACGGACACTATCTATGAACTCCCGTCTGTTTCCATTGATCGTGACATGCAACCTTAGGCTCGAAACACCCAAACCGGTGAATCCTTTGAAGAAGTCATCGACAATTGCCTCTGCGTGCTGTCCGTCTTTGGAGAGAGTGACAAAGAACACTACTTGTTTGCTGCCGACCACCAAGTTGGTTCTTGTTGTGGCTGTGGCTGTCTCGATCTTCTGTGGATGACGTCCCACATAGACTCCGAGCGATCCACCCAGCAAGGGAGATGAAAGCCAATGAAGGTTAAAATCCGGTCCTTTGTTTGTCTTCTGTTCCCATTTTCCTTGGAGTGTGATCACCAACTCTGGTGCACCATTCCCCCATGGAGGCAGCACGTATTCAGTGGGAACTGAATTGCTCATACCAGATGCACCTGACACGTGAACCAAGAGAGCAAAGCAAAGTACAGCGGTCGGGCTGAGGAGTGTGTTCTTCATCATGGTTACTAATGAATGCGCTTACTAGGTGTCATGCCAATTGTGGCCGCGGGCGCTGA
>CAYNJC010000020.1:0-79506 GCA_964397565.1 uncultured bacterium | reverse complement strand
AACCCTGTCATTTCTAAATAACGTAAACCCTGTCATTTCTATTTGCTTGCAACAGGCCACTGGCCACGCCTTGACAAGCGGTCGCCAAAGTGATAGACTTTCCTTGTTAGCTGCGATACTTTCCTTTTAACAAGGAGGCAATATGTGTCACCGCGTTGCTTTTTCACTTGCGCTCGTATTCTTGTTGCATGCCGTGCTGCTCCGGTCAGACACCTTGTCGGGCACCATTACCGTCGACACATCCCTGCCGGCCGGTGAGCACATCGTCAACGGCGTGGTGCTTGTCGCCCCGGGGGTGACTCTTCAGTTTGCGCCGGCATCGACCGTGCGCTTCAGCACGGTCACCGCCGCGCTCACTGTGGCCGGTACACTACAGGCAGCGGGTACGTTGTTCACCGGCGCAGACAGCAATCAGAAATGGGGACAGATTTACGCATTGCCCGGCAGCACGTGCAGGCTCTCGGCATGCCGGCTCGACAACGGCGGCGGCAATCAGCTTCCGCCGCCACTGACTTCCAATGCTGTTCTCTACGCCGAAGGGGCGGCCGTGTTGATGACCAATACTGTCGTGACACGCCCGCAGGGCGACAGCG
The DNA here is from genome assembly GCA_964397565.1 of uncultured bacterium. GTDB lineage: Bacteria > Auribacterota > UBA3054 > UBA3054 > JAPLST01 > JAPLST01. The sequence continues at coordinate 78,913 of CAYNJC010000020.1, read as the reverse complement.
TCGCGATGCGCGGCGGGGTGATCACGTTTGTCGACAATGTCGTTACCAGCACCGCACCGGGCTATGGCTTCTATGCCGGCATTGCCTTGTATGGCGACACCGCGCAGCCGACCGTCTGGCACTCGTCCGGCAACAGTGTGCTCGGTGCCACGCGCCCCGGCATCTGGATCGAGGGCACGTTCGCACACGACCTCGCGCTCGCACCCGGACCGGGTGAGCGCCTGCACCTTGCCGCCGTCGTGATCACCAACGCCCGCATGACGGTCGCACCGGGCTCGTTTGTGGCACTCAACGACTTTGTGCCGGGTAGCGTCACCATCGCTGCCGGCGGCATGCTGCAGTGCGACGGCACGCCCGCCGCACCGGTTCTGTGGACCAATTTCTACGGCATCAATCCCTGGCCCGGTATCACCTGGCTGCCCGGCTCAACCGGCAGCATCTCCTCAACCACCTTCACGCGCGCGCTCGGCCATGCCGCATCCAACGCCGTGTTGTCGCTGACGGAGGTGCAGTTCATCCACCTGCAGAATGGCTTTGCGCTGACGGATCACACCATGCTGGACGGCGTCGGCGTCCTCTTTCACGGCATGGTCAACCGCGGCGTGTCGGTCCAATCGTATTCCTCAATCCGCCTGCGGCAGAGCCAGTTCATCAACAACAATGCGCCCTATATGACCTCGTTGGCTCTGGACGCAACCGGCAGCGCGGATGTCCGTTTTTGCTGGTGGGATGCGCCGGATGGCCCTTATCCTTTCGGCGCCTATGGCAATGAGACTGTTTCTACCAACGGTTTTGGCGTGTTCTTCCCCTGGCTGCTGGCCGCGCCCAACTCGCAGACCAATCCACCGTTCGTGCACATCACCTCGCATGCCGAACCGTTCTCCACCCCCGCCGCGCAAGTCGTTGTTCAAGGCATTGCCACCGACGCCACCCAGGTCGCGCGGCTCGCCTTGCGCAACGGTCGCTCGAAGATCACGATCCAGCCTGCTTGGCTCGGCGCCACTACTTGGCAGGCGCAAATCTGGCTGTATGAAGGCGATAATCCGATCGCCATTTATGCATTTGATGACGAAGGCAATGCCAGTGTTGATGCCGTACTGATCAATTGCACCGGGCCGGGTGTCGGTGACGGCGGAATGAATGCGCCAGTGTTTGACCCGCTCGGCGTCCGCCATGCGCTCGTTGGCGTGCCGCTGGCATTCAATGTTCTTGCCACGTCACCGGCCGAACCGGCGATTATGACGTACTGGGCTGCGAATCTGCCCGTCGGTGCGAGCTTCAACCCGGTCCAACGTTTGTTTGCCTGGACCCCGCCCGCCGACGGCATGTTCAGTAATATCTTCTTCTTCGTCACCGACGGCGGTGGCGTCGCCACGACGATGTGCACCATTGTCGCCACCACGCTGCCAGCCCCTGGCATCCGCGCCATCAGCACGCCCGACATGTATGCATACCAGCCATACTTTTATATGGCCGCGCCGGATGGCCCAACCGATCCGCTTGATTGGCGTTTCTCCCCCATGGCTGTACCGGAAGGCGTTGCGGTCTCACGTGCCGGCATTATCGCGGGCATCCCGCTGGATCTCGGCCAGAGTCTGCCCTTGCCTTTCACGGTGCGCGCGCTCAATGCCGCCGGTGTCGCCTCCGCTACCGTCGCTGGCAACATTAACCGCTACGTCACCGATACCGGCGCGAAGTTGCGCGTGCTCTCGTATGATCTGCCGGCCGTGCTGGCCAACGCGCCGCTGGCGTATCAGTTTGCGCAAACCAACGGCCTGCCGCTCGTCACCTGGGAAGACATCAATGGCGACTGCAGCACCCTGGGTGCGCTGCTTGACCTGTCTGGCGGACTGACCGGCGCGGTCGCCACCGCCGGCATGCATCCGGTCACGGTGCTTGCGCGTGACGCGACCAACCGGACGCTCGCCGCCCAGGTCGTCATGCCGATTGTGGCGGTTGATCGAGAATTGCGCTTCATCCCCAAAAAGAACATGCTCACGATCATGGTCAGCCAGAAATCCACCAAAACGCGCAAGAGCAGCATTACGCTGCGCGCCATGTTTGAGGCGCCCGCAGAGTTCACCTTGACGAGCAACGATTTGGCGGCCTGCCGCGTTGGCTTCGTGCTCTGCGATGCCGGCCTGCCCTTCAAAGCCAAGCTCAACAAGAAGAACCTGTTCATCCAAAAACTGGGCACGCGCTACACCAAGATTCAAGTCAATCGGCTGGCCAAAGGCACGCTCAAGTTCAGTTGCACAATCAAGAATGCCGACTTGCGCCTGCACATGGCGCAATACGGCATGGTCAACGAAGAACTTCCCGTCTTGAACGCCACCGTGCCCGTCTGGATTCAGATCGGCACGCGCATGACGGTCTTGCGCCAGGTACCGGTCGTCGGCAAGGCCAAGTTCAACGTCTTCTCGAAGGCCAAGGCAAAGTGGTAAATTACTCCGCGCCGTTTTGATGAAATTCGTTCGCGGCGAACGAATTTATGGTGCTGCAAAGTGAGAGCCGGTGCCATCCGGCGATCTGCTGCAAAGAATGTGGGAGCCGCCTCCGTGCGGCGAATGCAGCGTATGCAATGTGGGAGCCGGTGCCACCCGGCGAATGCTGCAAATGCAGATTCGCGGCGCGGAGGCCGCTCCCATCCGCGCTCCACGCCTGTAGCGGGACGGGACTGGCAAAGCCAGCTCTCTTCCACCACTGATTACTGATTACTGATCACTGATTACTGATCACTCGTGCTGCAACGCCGTCCGCTCGCGCTGCTTGACTTCGTTCCAAACTGTGTCCAGTTCCGCTAGCGTTGCGGCTTCCAGCTTCGCGCCGCGCGCCGCAAAGACTGCTTCCAGCGCGCGAAAGCGGCGCATGAACTTGCGCACCGTCTGCTGCAGCGCGCGCTCGGCATCCACATCGACAAAGCGCGCGACATTCACAATCGAGAACAACACGTCGCCAATTTCCTCGCGAACGTGCTCCTCTGCGCCACTGGCCAGCGCCGCGCGCAATTCCGCCACCTCCTCATCCACCTTGGCGAGCACATCCGCAATGTTTTCCCAGTCAAACCCGACTTTGCGCACTTTCTTCTGCAGCTTGTGCGCTTTGCTCAACGCCGGCAAATGGCGTGGAATGCCGTCAACCACCGAGGTGCGCGCACCGTGTTTCTTCTCTGTTTGTTTAATCTGTTCCCAATTGTGCAAGACGGCTTCCGGCGTGGCGAGCTGCTGTGTGCCGAAGACATGCGGATGGCGGCGCACCAGTTTTTCATTGATGCTCGCGAGCGCATCCGCCATGCCGAATTCACTGTGTTCTTGGGCCACTTGCGCCTGAAACGCAATGTGCAAACACAAGTCGCCCAGCTCTTCGCGCATCGCCTCGACATCGCCGTCCTCGACCGCCTCGATGAACTCATGCAGCTCTTCGAGAAATGCCGGACAAATCGAGGTGTGCGTCTGTTCCTTGTCCCACGGACAGCCCTGCGGCCCGCGCAATTGCGCCATGATTTCTAACAATTTCTCAAACTGTTCGCCCGCGGCGGTCATGCGCTCTTCCAGACTTGGTGAAATGTTTCGACGAACATGGTCTTGACGCGCGCCATCGCCACGGGCTGCGGCGTCGCGTCATTCAGGTTGATCGCCTGCTTGCCTTTCAATCCACATAGATTGATGAAGGCAAACGGCGTCAGATCGCAATTGACATTCAACGCCACGCCGTGATAGCTGGTCCAGGCCTTGAACGCCAGACCCAGTGAGGCGACTTTTTTCTCACCGCCCCACGCCGCGCGTTGTTCGCCGACATCGCCCGCGCCGATCCACACGCCGGTCAGCCCCGCAATCGTGCAGGCCGGCGCGCCACACTGGCGGCAGACCGTCACGATGACGCCTTCGATCAGGTGCAGAAATGCTTTCACATTTCGGTGCCCGGGCGGCAAATGGAAAATCGGGTAGGCAACCAACTGGCCCGGCCCGTGAAAGGTAATATCGCCGCCGCGCTCGACCTCGAGCACTGCGATGCCGCGCTGTTGCAGCACCTCGTCGGCCACCAGAATATTGGCGCGACTCCCCTGCCGGCCAATGGTCAAGACGGGTGGATGTTCAACCAGAACCAGGGTGTCCGCGCGGCTGCCGGCGATGCGCTCGTGCAGCAGCGCCGTCATCGCCGCCTGCGCCGCGCGATACGGCCGCAGGCCCCAGTCCAGCACCTCAAACGCAGGCATCGCCCGCCGCCCGCGCTGCTGCAACAAATGCTTGCATCTTGCTCGCGTCCTTGCGACCCGGCGCGCTTTCCACACCGCTGGCCGTATCCACGCCAAACGGCGCGACCACTCGCACCGCGTCCGCCACATTTTCCGGCGTCAGGCCGCCGGCCAGCAGCACCGGCACGCCATGCCGTTTCGCCGTGCGTGCCAGCTGCCAATCGGCGCGCACACCCGTGCCGCCGTACGCACCGCCCACCGCCGCATCCAGCAACAGCATGCGTACGCCCGCATAGTCGGCCAGACAATCGACATTTTTTGTCGTTTGAAGACGACACGCTTTGATGACGCGGCCCGGCCAGCGCGCGCACAGTTTGGCGGGCTCGTCACCATGCAGTTGAATCAAATCCAGGCCGACCGCCGCGTCAATCGCCGTAATTTCTTCATAGCTTGCATTGACAAACACGCCGACTTTTAGCGCCCGTGTGCCGATCGCGTTCGTAATTTCGGTTGCGCGCGCCACGGCAACACAGCGCGGCGACGGCGCGTAGAAATTCAAGCCGAGCGCATCGACGCCGCAATCCAGCGCCGCATGCGCGTCGTCCACCGACGTGATCCCGCAGATTTTAACGAACAGAGGCATGCTCACACGTATCCCAAATGCTGCGCACCCGCAGATGCCGGCGGAATTCAGCCAGCCGCAACGGGGTGGCAACGGTGATGCGCACGCACACCTGCTCGTGCCGTGGCATGCAGAAGAAGCTATCCGTAACGCGCGCGGCGAGATCGCCGACCTCAAGCCAGACCCACAACGCCGGATGCCGCGCGCCAATTGTTACGTCAAACGCCTGCGGCCCGACCTGCTGCGTGGTAACCGTCAGGCGCGGATTGCACAAGCATAGGTGGCGCGGGCGCTCGAAATGCACCAGATTCTCCGCCAGCACGCTCGTCCCCTTCCGCACATGCAGCCACACGAGCAGTGCATCGCTACCATGTTTGTCAACCAGCCGTTTTAGGTTGAGGATTGTCACTTGGCGGGCCGCGCCGGGCGGCGTCGTGATGGGCATGCGTCCTTCGTCCAGCGTCGCACCGGCCACGCTGGTGACGCGCCAGGCCAGCGTGGCACGCAGCGCGCTGCGCTGATCGTTGCTGACATGCACGGCCACCGTGCCGTCGGCCGCGTTCTCAATGCCCGAGACCAGCACCGGCGCGAAGAACTTGCGGGCCATGTACTGCAGCGCCTTCCAGCGCCCGTGGAAATCAATCGAGGCCCAACTTGCGACCGGCCAGCAATCGTTGAGTTGCCAGTACAGCGCGCCCATGCAGCGCGGCACCAGCCGCCGCCAATGCTCAACCGCGTATTTGATGGCGAGCCCTTGTTGAATCTGGCTCAGCCAGGCGGCATTTTCAAAGCCGAGTGGCATGGCGAACCAATCCAGCATGTATTGCATGATGGCCGCATTGCCAATCTGCGAGCGCTGGTGCAAATCCATGATGCGCGAGTTGACCGCGCGATCGCCCGGCTGGGTGAATGCGGCAACCGTCGCCGGCTCCGGAAAACTCTGAAAACCAAATTCGCTGACAAAGCGGTGATGGGCCGTGCGATACCATTCAAACGGTTGACGCCCGTGCCAGACACTCCACAGATGGGCGTCGCCGCGCGTCGGTTCGTCGGGTTGCTTGCGGTGCGCGCCGGGCGTGTGCGGACTGCCAGGCCAGTAATCCCGTTGCGGATCCTGCCGCGCAATCACGCGCGGCACCAGCACATCAAAGAAGCGCCGGTAGTGTGACACTTCATCCTTGCCCAAGCCAATCCAATCATACTCCAACTCGTTGTTGCCGCACCACAGGGCGAGACACGCGTGATGCCGCAGACGGCGCACATTGTCCGCCAGTTCCGCACGCACGTTTTCGACAAACGCACGATCTTCGTACGGATACTTACTGCAGGCAAACATGCAGTCCTGCCAGACGCACAGGCCCAGTTGATCGCACAATTCGTAAAACGCGTCATCTTCATAATAACCGCCGCCCCAGACGCGCAGCATGTTCATGTTGGCGTCCACGGCGCTGCGCAGCAGCATGCGGTAGTGCTCGCGCGACACGCGGGTATAGATTGCATCGGCCGGAATCCAGTTCGCGCCTTTGGCGAAAAAGGGTACACCGTTGGCCTCGAAGTAAAACGATTCGCCCCATTTGTCGTGCTTGCACCGCACACGCAACGTGCGCAAACCAATCTTGCGCGCCCACGCATCCAGCGCCGCGCCGTGCGCAGCGTGCAGCTCGACCGTGACGGTGTATAACGGTTGCGCGCCCAGCCCGCGCGGCCACCACAGTGCCGGTTCCGCAATGCGCAGCCGGGCGTGCGCCACGCCGCGCGCGACTGGCACGGTCGCTTCGGCCACTACCCGGCGGCCTTGCCGCACGCACACGTGCGCCTGCAGGTCTGCCGTCCGGCGCGCGGTCGCCACCGTCGCGCGCACGGCCAGTGTCACCGCGCCGCGCGCGTGCTCTTGTTGCACCAGCACATCGTCGAGTCGCGCAATGTCATAGGCCACCACGCGCAGCGCGCGGAAGATGCCGCAGGTCACCAACACCGGGCCCCAGTCCCAGCCAAAATCGCATTGCATCTTGCGCACGTAGGCGCGGCCATACGATTCATGCGCAGCATTGTGCACACCTTTCATCGAGCGCTGTCGCTCGCGCTGGCGCATGTACGGCAGCACGCTGGCAAAGCGTATCGCAATCGTGTTGCGGCCTGCGCGCACGGCACTTTTCACATCGACGCGCCAAGTGCGGAACATATTGTCTGTGCGCGCGATCTGCCGCCCGTTGAGCGTGATGGTCGCAAACGTGTCCAACCCGTCGCACTCGAGCAGCACACGCGCGCAGGCCAGCAGCGGCGCCGGTACGTCAAACGTACGCGTGTACTCCCAGTCTGCCGCGCCGATCCACTGCTGCTTGACTTCATTGTCGCGGAAATAGGGATCCGCAATTGCGCCAGCGCGCAGCAAATCCTCATGCACGCAGCCCGGCACACGCGCGGCATACGTGTTCGACGTGCCGCATCGGCGCACGTGCCACGCACCGTTGAGTGATAGTATGTGCATTGTAGTCATGTCCAAACGCAGTGATTATAGCATAGCCACATCCACAAAGTAAAACTGGCGCTGTGCCTGCTCTGAAATTCCGCTATTAAGGACATGCCACCCGAATTTGCCAGACACTGCCGCGCTTACCTGCTGGTCTTTGGCCAGTCCCGCCATCGGCGCGGATGGTCGCGGCGCTCCGAGCCGCGCTCACACTCAACGTCCCTGATCCGCGCCTATGGCGGGACTCAAGTTCCTACAGCCAGACGCTGCCGCATCATCACGCCATATTAGGGCATTTGCTTATATCGGAATTTCAGAGTGTCTATAACATGGTTTTGACTTCCGGGCGGCCTTGTGATAAAATGCCAGCGCGACGTTGCCGACTGCTTGTCCGCTGCGCCGCCTAACATCTCAACCCCGGAGTCCGGAATGACCGCCGCGCTCGCCACTCGCAACACAACCCTCGCGTTCTTCTACAGTCTGCTCCTGGCGCTTCCGCTCCGCGCAGATATTCTGACGCTCACCGACGGCACGGTGCAAAGCGGCGTCTTTGCGCGCAGCGAAGGCATCCGCCTGCTGGTCTGGGATTCGCTGGACGCGGTGGGCGGTCCCGCCAAAGTACTTCCGGCGAGCCGCGTGAAGAACCTGCAGCGGCTGCGCGACGCTTCCTGGGACGCACACGTCCCGCTGCCCGACTTATCCGTCACCTTCATTGAAATGAACCCGAAGCTGGCCGGCCTGCACGGCGTGGTACAGTATGACACTTTCGGCCGGCCGGTGCTGGGTGGTGCGGCCGCGCTGTCGAACATCGGTGAACGCGCCGCGCTCGAGCCCGAAGTCGTCGCGGCACCGCTCCGCCTCGCCTATCAGCCCGGCGAGACTATTGCCCTGACCGCCCACGTCAAGAACGTGGGCTTCAAGCCCGCCGCGCCCTTCCAGTACGAATGGTTGATCGACAAGCAGAAGGTCGCGGACGGCACGTGCGCCAAGGTCCTCGGTGAAATGGAGGAAACCACCTTCGCCTTGCCGTGGAAGTGGCAGGCCGGTTGCCATCATGTGACCTTCAAGGTGATTACCGATCAAAAGGAGATATCGATCAACAACAACTCCGGCACGGACCCGCTGTGGGCCTGGGGCTATGTTTTCATCGCGGACAAGAGCTGCGTGGCGGCCTGGCATCAGATCCGCACGTCCGTCGGCACGTTCTCCTTTGAGGATTACTATCGCTGGCACGTGGACGTGATGAACACGCTGTTCCAAGCCTCGATCTTCCCGGCAGCGCCGGAGGGGATCAAGGCCCGCGTCCGGCTCGACCGCATTGTCTATGCCGACGATGTTGAGAAAGAGCGCAACCTGACTTCGCCGGACGGCATTTCCTATTGCCAGGGCGCCTGGTCCTGGGGCCCGGTCGGGAAAATACCGGAGGCCAACGCGCGCGACACCACCGAATGGTCGCTGCCCCACGAACTCGGCCACCAACTCGGCCTGACCGACTGGTATTTCCTCGATTACAGCCGCGAGCCCTCGCAACCCGACGGGCATAGCATGCCGGACAACGGCGACCAGATCTCGCACTTCATGACCCATCCGGGCACAATGATGCACTGGCACGGCGACAACATTTTCTCCGAAGTGGACGCGGGCTATTTCAACATGACGTGGGACAAGCCGCGCGGCTATTTTGGCGACTACTATTTCGCGATCCCGCGCGAGATTTTTCTGCGCATTACGGACGTCAACGGCCAGGCCGTGCCCGACGCCAAGATCGAGATTTTCCAGCGCGGCTGCGCAGTAGCCAAAGACCAGCCGCCCGGCGAAGACCACGGCGTCAAATACTTTCCCGTGATCGAGGACGGCGACTGGAGCAAGCCGGTGTCGAAAGACCCTGTGATCGTCGGCACCACGGACGCGAGCGGCCTCCTGCGCCTGCCCAACCGCCCGGTCAAGGAAGTGCGCACGCTCAACGGCTTCCACCGCCAGCCCAATCCGTTTGGCAACATCAACGTCTGCGGCGAGCGCGGCGACATGCTCGTGCAAGTAACCAAGTACAATCGGCCCTGCTGGTACTGGATCGAGATTTACGACGTGGGCGTCGCCTGGTTCCGCGGGCAGAAAGACCGGCTCGAGTTTACCTACAAAACGCCGTACGGCTCAACCAGCTCGCCGCTGCCGCCGGCCAACGTCAAGGCGGTGCAGGCGGACGAGAACCATGTCACGGTGACGTGGTCGGCCCCACCCGTCAAGCGCGAACGCCAGTACCTCGATCGCGCCATCGGCTACCGCGTCTATCGCCGCATCTCCAGCGACGGACTCAATGAACGCCCCTGGCAGCCCGTCGCTACTTTGAACCCCGAAACGTTCGAGTGCACCGTGGACCTCAAGGCCTCCATGGTTGAAGACTGTTATTGGTTCTCGAAGGCCAACCGCTTTGCCGTTTCCAGCATTGGCGAGGCGGGCCTCGAAAGCGAACTAGTCGAAACCCTGCCGGCGCCGAAGCAATGAAGACCGTGACGTGCAACGCTTGTCGTAGACGAGCCGTCTCGGCTCGTTGGCTTGTCGCAGTCACAGCACATCTCACCACGAAGGTCACGAAGGACACGAAGAAGACCGGCGCTGCACCTTACTTTGTTTCGTTGCGAAAGAAATTCCCGTAGAAGTGGCTTCCAGCCGTCCCGCCGCTGACGGTACGGCGAGGACGCCGCAGGGAGATTGCAGAGACCCCCACGATCCCGCCGCCGGCGGTACGGCGAGGACGCCGCAGGGAGATTGCAGAGACACCCACGATCCCGCCGCCGGCGGGATCGTGGGTGAATGAGATTGAATGAGAACACGCCTGGCGCGCCCGGCGTCCTTGCCTTTTCCGCCGCGTCTGGCTATACTTTCTCTGTACATTGTCATCAAAGGTCATAAAGCAATGCCGGCACCCGACAAACTGCTGCACCTGATCGAGGTCTTCGACCGCAACGCCGAAGGCTACCGCCGCATCGAGGCATGACCCATCAACGCACATTGCCAATGCAGGCAGCTTTTGCTATAATTCCATTCATTAAGAACACGCAGGTATGCCATGCAGTGGATTGCACAGAAAGGGAACAATGCCGACACAGACGTTGCGGAACGCCGACTCTGGGACGCCGCTGATCAGTTCCGCGCGGCAGGCATCCGTCCGCCGGAGTTCGCGGAAGTAGGCCCTTCGGCCGTGGTCATCTTCCGAGTGAACGTGGCCGGTACCCGGCGGGAGGAGCCAAAAGGGGCGCGGCTGAGTGCGGAGAAAAGTTCAGAGAAGATCCTGAGTCTACTCATCAAACGCGAAACAGCCAGCGCAAAAGACATTGCCGCCATCCTGGGATTGACATCGCGTGCCGTCAAGAAGCAGATGGCCATGTTGAAGGCCGCTGGACGGCTTCGTCGCGTTGGCCCCGACAAACGCGGGCATTTGGACGTGACGTCATGAGCGCCACCGAACCGACCATCATTTGCCCAAAATGCGGGACCAAGATCAAGCTCACGGAATCTTTGGCGGCACCGCTTGTCGAGTCAATCCGTCGCGACTATGAGAAACGTCTGACGCAAAAGGACGCCGACATGGCCAAGCGCGAGACCGCTCTGCGCGAACGCGAGGCAGACATCGCGAAGGCCCGGGAGACGCTCGACGACCAAGTCGCCGAGAAATTGAAACAGGAGCGGGTCAAGATTGCCGCAGAGGAATCAAAGAAGGCCAAACTCGCGCTATCCACCGACCTTGACCAGAAGACCAAGGAGATCGCGGATCTCCAGGAAGTTCTGAAAGTCCGTGACGAAAAACTCGCGGAGGCGCAGAAAGCACAGGCGGAAATAATCAAGAAACAGCGGGAACTAGATGACGCCAAGCGCGAACTCGACCTGACTGTTGAAAAGCGAATTCAACAAGGCCTGAACGCAACCCGCGTACAGGCGCGCAAGGAGGCCGAGGACGAATTGAAATTAAAGGTTGCTGAGAAAGAACAGACAATCACCTCAATGCAGAAACAAATTGAGGATCTAAAGCGACGGGCCGAGCAGGGTTCGCAGCAGTTGCAGGGAGAGGTTCAGGAACTGGAACTGGAATCACTACTTCGGGCCAAGTTCCCGCGCGACACGATTGAGCCCGTGCCCAAGGGTGAACACGGCGGCGACGCGCTCCAGCGCATTCACGGGCCACTCGGTCAAACCTGTGGCACAATCCTCTGGGAGTCCAAGCGCACCAAGAACTGGAGCGACGGTTGGCTTGCGAAACTGCGCGACGACCAGCGGGCCGCCAAAGCGGAGATTTCTGTGTTGGTCACGCAAGCCCTTCCCAAAGAGGTCGAGTCGTTCGATTTGGTAGATGGAGTTTGGGTCATCCATCCAAGGGTCGCCATCCCGGTTGCGATCATGCTGCGCCAATCTTTAATAGAATTGTCTATGGCGCGTCAGGCTTCCGAAGGCCAGCAGACGAAAATGGAAATGGTTTACTCATATCTGACCGGCCCTCGCTTCCGTCTGCGTGTTCAGGCCATCGTTGAGGCCTTCTCAAGCATGAAGGAAGACCTCGATAAGGAAAAGAAGGCCATAACCAAGCAGTGGGCCAAACGCGACGAACAGATTGAGCGGGTCATGCAAGCCACCGTTGGGATGTATGGCGATATGCAGGGCATCGCCGGCAAGACCTTGCAGGAGATTGAAGGACTCGAAATTAAAGCCCTGGAAGAAGGTGCCGGGAAATGAAACTCAAAAGAGAGAATGCAAGCCATGCGCGCCAAGCCTAAGTTCGACCCGCGCAAAATTATGGTGAAAGCCATCGCGGTGATGAGGCAATCCGTCACCGTAGAACAGATGCAGGCCTTCACCGCACCGATGTACAACCGGAATCCGAAGCTGCAGTTCGGTTTCGGTGGGACAAAGTTGGTGGAAGGCCGCGGTTTAGGGATGAAGACGCTGGGAGAAGCTGCCAGCAAGTATGGGCTACCATTGCCGAAATATGCCTTTGATGGAATCTATCTTAACCTGACGATCTACCGGCATACAAAGGCGGCGGTCGCGGCATTGCATTGCGAGCTGCAGCGCGCCTTGAACGATGACGAGAAGAGAAGCTGGGAGTTCCTATCCACCAAAACATCTGTTTCGCGGAATGAGTATGCCGAGCACATGCGATTCGATTCCCGAAAAGCGCAGCGCCACCTCAAGAGGTTTGTTGAATTGGGATTGCTTCACAAGGTCGGCGCGAGCTCATCTACGAAATACAAGGTGCAAAAGCCATGATCGCGACACTTCTCACGACACGCTGTCGCGAGGCGGAACCTCTTCCTCCGTCACCTTGCCTCTCGCGACACTTCTCGCGACAAAGTGTCGCGAAGGACAGCGAGATGTGCGCCGAGCAGATCGAGCGCGTCATGCAAGCCACCGTTGAGATGTATGGCGATATGCAGGCAATCGCAGGCAAGACCTTGCAGGAGATTGAAGGATTGGAGATGAAGGCGCTGGGCGAAGGAGATAAGTCTGAGTCATGATTGAGAAATTCATTAGTATAAAGAACATTGGACGCTTTCTGGATTGTACACCACGCGGCGACGTGACTTTTCGTAAACTAACCTTGCTTTTCGCCGAAAACGGGCGCGGCAAGACGACCCTTTGCGCAATTCTCCGTTCGCTTCAGACCGGTCAGCACGAGTTTATATCGGAGCGAAAGACTCTCGGCGCGACTACCCAGGCATCTGTGCAGATACGAATTGGCGGAAATACTGTTACCTTCGGAAACAACGCTTGGACGGCCATTCATCCGGACATTGAGATATTCGATTCTGTGTTTATCCACAATAATGTGTATGCTGGGGATTATGTGGACCATGACCACAAGAAGAATCTCTACCGCGTCATCGTGGGCACGCAAGGGGTTCAACTCGCCATGCAAATTGAGGTGCTGGATGGCAAGGTCCGCGATGCCAGCACCGACATCCGAACGAAGAAAGATGGCGCATCGAGCACACTTCCAAACGGGGTGACACTTGACGCCTATCTGGCATGGCAGCCAGTCTCAGACATTGAGAACAAGATTCAGCAAAAGACCTCCGAGATAGCCAATCGCCAGCGCACCTTGGCAAAAGCGACGGAAATTCAGACCAAAGGTTTGCTCACGAGGATCACCTTGCCCGCGTTTCCGCCCGATTTCCTCACAATCCTTGCCAAGAAACTTGCGGACATAACCGCCGATGCCGAAGTCCGCGTTCGACAGCATATTGCCGCTCACAATATGGGAAATCAGGGCGAAATATGGCTTTCCCAAGGGGTGGGCTTTGTAGCGAACGACAAATGCCCCTTCTGCGAGCAAGGCATACATGCTAACGATTTTATTGCCGCCTACCGTTCACACTTCAACACCGCCTACAAAGCGCTGAAGCACGAAGTGGCGCAACTTAGCCAGCGCATCACAAGCACGATTGGGGAATCTATACTCAGCGCGACTCAACAGACGCTTTCGAACAATTCGACGCTCGTCGAGTTCTGGAAGCAGTTCGTCGAAATGGCCTTGCCCGATTTCGCGTTTGATGATGTTCGCGCAAAATACGCAACGCTCTGCAACGTTGCGTTGGCATTGGCACAGAGAAAACAACAGGCCCCTACGGAATCCGTTTCACCCGGTGCCGACTTCCAATCCGCGCGCAATGCGGTGATGGCTCTGCAAGAATCACTCCAGGCCTACAACACCACAGTTGACGCGCGCAATGCTCTCATAAGTGAGCAGAAGACAGCAGCCCGGCAAGGAGGAGACATCGATGTGCTGAAAAGAGAACTTGCCGATTTGGAAGCAAAGAAGAAGCGCCTTGATCTAGTGGTAGTTCAGGCGTGCAAGGAATATCAAGACGCGCTGACAGCCAAGACTAATCTTGAACGACAGAAGGAAGCGGCCAAGCAACAACTCGACCAGTATTGTCATAATATTCTCACGACTTATGAGAGAGCGATTAACGACTACTTGGATCAATTCAACACCGGCTTTCGAATCATCAATACGCAACACAGTTATCGCGGCGGATCTCCCAGTTCGCAATTCCAGATCCAGATAAACGACAAGTCCGTTGACCTTGGTGACGACAGAACGCCATCCGGTACTCCATGCTTCAAGACAACTCTGAGTTCGGGTGATCGAAGTGCACTTGCCTTGGCATTCTTCTTGGCCGCGATGAAACAAGATGCGCGTATCGGCGATAAGATTGTCGTCCTCGATGATCCATTTACCAGTCTTGACCGCTTTCGTCAAACTTGTACGCAACAACTTATTAGGGGTCTCTCAAGCAGGGCGCAGCAGGTCATTGTTCTATCCCATGACCCGCATTTTCTGAAACTCCTGTGGGAAGACTATGTTCCCGCCGACATCAAGGTTCTTCAACTGTGCCGTACCGGTGATAACACAATGATTGGGGAATGGGACATCGAAGCCGAGACTCAATCGACCTATATCAAGAACTATTCCGCGCTACTCGATTATTACCGTGAGCGCAAGGGAGCGCCATTGGACGTGGTCCGTGCTATCCGGCCTTTCATTGAGGGACTGCTTCGCGTGCATTTCCCCGGTAACTTCTCGGACAACGAATGGCTTGGGGAGTTCATCAACAAGATACGGAATGCCAGCGACACCGACGGTTTGTTCCACGCAAAAGCGGACCTTTCTGAGATCGAAGCGATAAACGACTACTCCAAGAAATATCATCATGATCAGAACTCACACGCCGAATCCGAAACCATATCCGGAGATGAGCTACATGGATTTGTGAAACAGACATTGCGACTGGTGGGAGGTTGTTGACAATGAATCGAATGATGCACACAACTGGAAAAGACGCATCATCTACGAGTTTACTGGGAAATAGGCATGGCGAATCATAAACCAAAACTCGAGCTGACCTGGATCGGCAAGGATGTGCGGCCCCGGCTCGAACCGCGCATCTTGCTCGAAGAACCGGAGAAGTGGCATCATGCCGCGCATCGCGTCACGGACAACGACCTCTTCGATAACCGCCTCATCTTCGGCGACAATCTCCTCGCCCTCAAAGCGCTCGAACAGGAGTTCGCCGGCAAAATCAAGTGTATCTACATTGACCCGCCTTACAACACCGGCAGCGCGTTCACCCACTACGATGATGGTCTCGAACATTCCATTTGGCTTTCCATGATCCGTGACCGTTTGGCCGTTCTGCGAAGTCTCCTAGCAGACGACGGTTCGCTATGGATCAATCTTGATGACAACGAAGCGCACTACTGCAAGGTGATGTGCGACGAGGTTTTTGGCAGATCGAATTTCCTCTGTGACATCGCTTGGGAAAAACGCTACTCGCCTCCTCCTGACACGAAGGAATTCGGATACATACACGACCATATTCTGTGTTATCGAAAGAGCCCGGCGTTCCAACGAAATCTGCTCCCGCTTACTGATGACCAACAAGGGCGATACAAAAATCCCGACAACGACCCACGCGGGCCATGGAAGGCGATGGATTACACATGCAGGTATAGTGCCGAGGAACGCCCCAATCTGTTTTACCCAATACGACAGCCAAACACCGGCGAGGAAATTTGGCCGAAGAAAACTCGCGTCTGGGCGATGTCGAAAGAAGTGCATGAACAGAAAGAAAAGCAAGAATGCATCTGGTGGGGAGTTTCGGGAAAGAATTCTGTTCCAGCCCTCAAAAATTTCCTTTCCGAGATTAATCAAGGCATGATGCCGATGTCCCTCTGGAAGCACACGCTTGCGGGCCACAACCAAGACGCCAAGAAAGAATCTATGGCGCTGTTTCCCGGTAACTCTTTCAGCACGCCTAAACCAGAAAAACTCCTTCAAGTTGTATTACACATCTCCACAAGCTCCGGCGACTGGGTTCTCGATTCCTTCGCGGGCTCCGGCACGACGGGGGCCGTGGCGCACAAGATGGGGCGTCGGTGGATCATGGTGGAGTTGGGTGAGCATTGTCACACGCACATCATCCCCCGACTTCAGAAGGTGATTGATGGCGCGGACGCCGGCGGCATCACGGAAGCAGTAAACTGGAAAGGCGGCGGCGGATTTCGTTATTACAAACTCGCGCCCTCGCTGCTGGAAAAAGACAAGTGGGGCCAGTGGGTCATCAGCCAGGAATTCAACGCCGCCATGCTGGCCGAGGCTGCCTGCAAACTGGAAGGTTTCAATTATGCGCCGAGCGACACGGTCTATTGGCAGCACGGTCATTCCACCGAGCGCGATTTTATTTACGTAACCACCCAGCACCTGAGCGCGGAGCAACTCGCGCAATTGAGCGACGAGGTGGGGCCGGAGCGCACTTTGCTCGTGCTGTGCGCCGCTTTCCGCGTCTCCAAGGGCGGCACGGAGCGCTATCCGAATCTGACGTTGAAGAAAATTCCCAAGCAGGTGCTTTCGCGCTGCGAGTGGGGCCATGACGATTACAGCCTCAAAGTGGAGAACCTGCCCAAGGCACCGGCCAAGCCGGGGCAGATGGAGCTGTTGCAGGAAGACACGCCATGAAATTCGAAGAGTTTAAATCCGGCGTTTGGCGGCAGCAATATCAATACAAGAGTTTCTTGCCGGCCTTGGTGAACCATGAGTGGAGCTGGGACGATCCGCGCCTGAATGTGCTGCTGGAGAATGCGACCCGGGCACTTGGCGAACTGAATGCCTACACCCGGATTGTTCCCGATGTGGATCTTTTCATCCAAATGCACATCCGCAAGGAAGCCAATACGTCGAGCCGGATTGAAGGCACAAAGACGGAAATTGAAGACGACGTGCTTTCCGAAGATGACATTCCGCCGGAAAAGCGGGATGATTGGCAGGAAGTGCAGAACTATGTTACGGCCATGAACGCCGCCGTCAAGACGCTGGCAACGCTGCCGCTCTCACTGCGGCTGTTGCGCGATACCCATGCCACTTTGCTGAGCGGCAGCCGGGGTGAACACAAGTCTCCGGGCGAGTTTCGTAAAAGCCAAAACTGGATCGGTGGATCGTCCCCATCCGATGCGGCCTTTGTTCCGCCGCACCATGAGGATATGCCGGCTCTGCTCTCGGATATGGAAGCGTTCTGGCACAATCGACACATTCAGGTTCCCCACTTGATCCGGGCGGCCATCAGCCATTACCAGTTTGAGACCATTCACCCGTTCCAAGACGGCAACGGGCGTATTGGTCGGCTCCTGATTCCGCTCTACTTGATCAGCAACGGCCTGCTGGATAAGCCGGCGCTTTATCTTTCAGCCCATCTTGAGAAACACCGGAGCCAGTATTATGACGCGTTGACGCGGGTGCGGACCTCGCACGATATCGGCCACTGGTGCCGTTTTTTCCTGCAGGCCGTGATGGCGACGGCAACCAACGGCAGACGCACGTTTGAAAAGATATTGTCATTGCGGAGTGAACTGGATTCAGCCGTGTTTTCACTGGGACGCCGGGCAGAAAAAGCGCAGAGACTGATCCGGCATCTTTATGGAAATCCGGCAATCAGCATTGCGCATACGGAAAAGGTTCTTGAAATCAACACCAACCCGGCACGTGAACTGATCGCCGCACTGGTGAAACTGAATGTGCTGGCAGAAATAAGCGGGTTTAAGCGCAACCGGGTCTTTATTTTCCGTAGGTATCTGAATATTTTCAGGGATCACGAGGTTTCCATGAGCAACGACGGAGAGATCCGGAAACAGAACCACAGAAATCTATAGTTCATTGTACTTTGCCAAAACAGAACTATGGAAATCTATGATTAATTTAGAGGCTCGGAAGGTGAGATATGAAATTTCTTGATTCGATTAGGCGCCTTGAAAACAACTGGGTTACTTAACTATTTGAAAAGGCTGAGCTTGAGAAATAGGATGAACCGCCACGTTAACGCAATTGCCGGCCGCCTGAGTCTGCGTCCGCCGCAGCGCCGCGCACTGGAGATACTCGACCGTATCACGGAAATCGTCCCGCCCAGGAAGGGCGCCGACAGCGCCGCCGCATTGGCGGTGATCCGCGCCGAGTTTCCGACCGTGACCGACTTTGAGCGTGAGTTTCCGTCACTGTGTTTCGCGCTCGCCACCGGCGTGGGCAAGACGCGGCTGATGGGCGCCTTCATCAGTTACCTGCATCTGGCGCACGGCCTCAACAATTTCTTCGTGATGGCCCCGAATCTGACGATTTACAACAAGCTCATTGCGGACTTCACGCCGAACACGCCGAAGTATGTCTTCAAGGGCATTGCGGAGTTTGCCACGGCTGCGCCGGAAATTATCACCGGCGACAATTACGAGGCGAAAGCAGGCACACTGTTCGAGCAGGTGCGGCGCTGCAAGGTGAACATTTTCAACATCTCGAAGATCAACTCCGAAGTGCGCGGCGGAAAATCGCCGCGCATCAAGCGGCTCACGGAGTATATCGGCGAGAGTTACTTCGAGTATCTCGCTGCACTGCCCGACCTCGTGCTGATTATGGACGAGTCGCACCGCTACCGCGCCAGTGCCGGTGTGCGGGCGATCAACGAATTGAAGCCGGTCATCGGTTTGGAACTCACGGCGACACCGTTCGTGGAAACGGCGAAGGGCGCGCTGCCGTTTAAGAACGTCATCCTCGACTATCCACTCGGCAGAGCGATGGCGGATGGATTCGTCAAGGAGCCAGCCGTCGTCACGCGCAAGGATTTCAAATCGGCCGGGATGACGGCGGAGGCCATCGAGTTGATGAAGCTCCAGGACGGCGTCCGCTTGCACGAACAGGTGAAAGTCGAACTGGAAACCTATGCGCGCGAAAGCAGCAAAGAGATCGTGAAGCCGTTTGTCCTCGTGATCGCACGCGACACGACGCACGCGAAAAAATTGATTGATTTGATCCAGTCGGACGCGTTCTTCGAGGGGCGCTACAAGACCAAGGTCATCCAGGTGGATTCCAGCAAGACCGGCGCGGAAGAGGATGAGATGGTCGAGCGGTTGCTCAAGGTCGAGCACACCGACGAGCCGACCGAGATAGTCATCCACGTCAACATGCTCAAGGAAGGCTGGGACGTGACGAACCTCTACACCATTGTCCCACTGCGCGCGGCCAATGCACGCATCCTGATCGAGCAATCCATCGGGCGCGGCCTGCGCCTGCCCTACGGCAAGCGCACCGGCGTTAACACGGTGGACCGCCTGAACATTATCGCGCACGACAAGTTTCAGGAGATCGTGGACGAAGCGAAGAAACCCGGCTCGCCAATCCGGTTGCAGCACGTGATTATGGAGCCGGAGCAGTTGGGCGAGAAAACGGTGACGGTCGTCTCGCAGTCGCAACTGGCGAGCAAACTGGGTTTGCAGCCCGAGCAGACGACCACGAGCACACTGGTTCCCAAAGCCGCCGAGCCGCCCGTTTTCACAACGCCGGAAGAGCAGCAGGTGGCGCAGATTGCCTATCAGGTGATCCGCACGTTGGAAAACCAGCCGCAGATGCTGCCCAGCGTCTCTTACCTGACGAATACCGACGTGCAAGCGCTGGTACTGAACGAAGTCGTTGCCCAGTATCGCCCGTCGCAGCTAGAAATCGAAGGGGTGACGGCCAAGCCCGACCTCGCGGCCATTGTGGCAAAGACTACGGAGTTGGTGATTCAGCAGACCATTGACATTCCGCGCATTCTGGTTGTGCCCACCGGCAAGGTGCAATCGGGTTATAATCCGTTCACGCTCAAGCTGGACACGCTCAACTATCCGCCGGTGTCGGAGGAGCTTTGGGCCAAGCATCTGCGCACGGATCAGGTGGATGTGATCGCCATGGGCAGGGCCGGCATTCAGGAATCGCGGCTCGAAGATTACGTCGTGAGCGGCCTCGTTGATTTCGACGATGTTTCTTACGACGCACACGCGGACCTGCTTTACGATCTGGCTGGCCAGGTGGTGAAGCATCTGCGCAGCTATCTGCCGGACGAGCACGAGACGAGCAAGGTGCTGAGTTGCTACCAACGCGACATTGCCCGCTTCGTCCACGTCCAGATGCAGGAGCATTACTGGGAAAAGGCGACCGGCTACGAGGTGAAGATCAGCAAGGGCTTCTCCGAGTTGAAACAGAGAGCCTACACCGCGTCGGCCACCGAGCCCGTCCTCGATTACCGCCAAACACCCGCCGACAAGAGCAACATGGCGAAGTATCTCTTCGGCGGGTTCAAGCGATGCCTTTACCAGGAGGAGAAGTTCCAATCAGACGCCGAACGCAAGCTCGCCGTAATTTTGGAACGCGAGGCGGCGAAGTGGTTCAAGCCCGCCAAAGGCCAGTTCCAGATTTACTACAAATCCGGCGCCGACCACCTCGAATACCAGCCGGACTTCGTGGCCGAAACGGACGCCGCCATCTACATGCTGGAACCGAAGGCGAAGAATGAGATGAGCGACGCGGCGGTCGTCGCCAAAAAGGACGCGGCGGTGAAGTGGTGCAAGCAGGCGACCGACCACGCGAAGACCTACAAAGGCAAACCGTGGAAATATCTCCTGATACCACACGACGTGCTCGCAGAGAACATGACGCTCACAGGCTTGCTGGCGCAGTTTGGGGTGAGTTGAAGAAACCCCGGCAATTATTGAAAGAACATGCCATAATGGCTGCAGCTTATATAACACAAAGCTGTATCCGGGAAACTGGTGGCGATATACGGGACTCTGATGAAGCCTACACCATTGGATCATCGTCTAAGCCGGCAGTGTGGCACATTCGGCACTTCAGATGAGAAGTGTCCGTGAGTACAGTTCCCGTTGAATATAGCGAGGGGAAAGGTCCAGAGTAGGGTCATGCATTGATAGTTGATCCCGCCGTTGGCGGGACCACGCATGACGTGGCCGCTCTGTACCTTGACCCTTGACCTTTGACCTTTGACTTTTGACCGATGTTGTCGGCGACAGATTTGGGCGGTTGACGATCTTAGTAAATTTGTTCATGCAAACAAATTTAGGTGGCTGGTGCCTTAGCTGGCCAAGCCGGCAGCATGCCCCGCGCGGAGCGCGTGGCGTATCCACGCCGATGGCGGGATCGCCGCCGCTGGCGGGACTGGCAGTTGCCTTAGCTAACCAAGTTAGCGGGGCAGCAGTTTGCAGTTTCCAGTTTTCAGTTTCCAGTTTTCGGTGCAGCATCCAGCAACCAGTATCCCGAAACTGCTTCGTGTCTTTGTGTCTCCCTGAGAGATAACTCTGTCTCGGCCTGCCCCGCGCGGAGCGCGTGACGTACAAGGGCCAGCCGGGTCAGGCATGGAGTTTGCAGTTTTCGACTTGGTGCCAGAGCCAGATATGAGCGCAGATCTGCGGCACATCTGCCGCCAGTTTAACAACTTCAATCGCCAGATTTGGGCGGTTGACGATCTGCGCAGAACGACATGGAACATATAGGTGCCGTAGCTGGCCAAGCCAGCGTTCTGTGTGGTCTTTGCGTTCTTTCGCGGTAAATATTGTGCGGCGGAATGCAAACCACGCCGGTGCCACGTCAAGCCACAAACGACAAAAAGTGTCATTTGCAGATGATCCCGGCCGCAGGCGGGATCGATTGTGCGCTGTGTTCATCCGGGCCGTGTGCCGGAATCCGCGGTCAAATTCACGTGCCAAGCGCGGGTAGTGGCTGTCGTCCGTAGATGGATTGCTTCTTGTGCGTGTGCTGTCGTCGAGAGGAAATCTCACTTGAGGCTGATGCGTCTTGACTTTTTACGCAAAGTGTGGTATAATGTTACCACACTTGGTAGCATTATACCAGAAAGCCTGACTAAATTTTGGTGACCCACCTAGCTATAACAATTAAGGGAGTTGGCAAATGAACCCGTTCGCAGAGATGGTCAAAAAGCGCAGGGCACATATGCGGCTTGGCCTCAGGGAGTTATGCGAGAAATGTGGTCTTGATCCAAGCAACTGGAGCAAGGTCGAGCGGGGCATCGCGTCACCGCCCAAAGACCTGTCCATCATAGACAAGATTCGGCGCGCACTCGACTACGCGAAGAACACCACAGAGGCAATCGCTCTCAGAGACAACGCCTTCATAGCTCGGCACGAGATCCCCGCAGACATCATTAAGGATAAGCAACTGGTGGCAAAACTTCCCATCTTCTTCCGCTCGGTGCGTGGCGACAAGCATACGCCAGGCGAATTGAGAAAACTGGCGGAGCTGATCCGAGACAGTGAGACTGCCGAATGAAGGTCGTCGCACCAAGAATCAGATTCGAGACGATTCGAAACAGAGCGGACCAACTGCGCTCCAAGTTCAACGATCAATCAGTCCCAGTAAAGATTCTTGAGGCCGTCGAGTTCGACTTGAAGATCGAGATTCGCCCCCAGAGGAATCTCCGTGATGATGGCAACACAGATGCACTGCTCCTAAGGAACGAGCATGCTATTCTTGTCGATGAAGCATATTTCATGGATCGCCGTCAACAGAACCGCGTCAGATTCTCTGTTGCTCACGAGCTTGGTCATCTCTACCTGCACCCAAATCTGCAGCCAGCCTTTAATTCGATAGACGATTGGGTGAATTTCCAACTTGACATTGACAAGGAAGCTTTTGAGTGGTTCGAACTGCAGGCCGATGAGTTTGCCGGGAGATTGCTTGTTCCAATTGCGGAACTTACCCGTGTTCTTCGCCGCGATATTCCGGCCAACATACTTCGCTTCAGCAAGAACCAACTGGCCAGCGACGAGGTCATTGACGTTGTGGCGGCATTGACGTGTGCCAAATTCGGTGTCTGTCAGTACACCATGGCCAAACGCATACGACGCGAAAGGCTTTGGCCCCTTTCACCCGAAGACGGCACCCGATCATTCTGAATGCGCATAATGTAGCATGGGCAGAACGGGGTTCAGTAATTGACTAGTGATCCCGCCATTGGCGGGACCACGCATGACGTGGCCGTTCTGTACCTTGACCCTTTGCCTTTGACCCTTGACCCTTGATCTTTGACAGATGTTGTCAGCAACAGATTTGGGCGGTTGACGATCTTAGTTAATCTGTTCATAAATTTGTTCATGCAAACAAATTTAGGTGGCTGGTGCCTTATCTGGCCAAGCCAGCTGCATGCCCCGCGCGGAGCGCGTGGCGTATCCACGCCGATGGCGGGATCGCCGCCGCTGGCGGGACTGGCAGTTGCCTTAGCTAACCAAGTTAGCGGGGCAGCAGTTTGCAGTTTCCAGTTTTCAGTTTCCAGTTTTCGGTGCAGCATCCAGCAACCAGTATCCCGAAACTGCTTCGTGTCTTTGTGTCTCCCTGAGAGATAAGTCTGTCTCGGCCTGCCCCGCGCGGCGCCTTCCGCCAGAGGCCGCGATCAGGAGATCGCGCGTAGCTTCAGCCGATCAGGAGATTGGCGCTCCCTTCGCGGCGCACGTGGCCTCCGTGGTAGCAACGGCAGGCCACATGGCGCGAAGGCGAGGAGATTTGTTGACAGGATTGACATGATTGTGCATGATGGCTGGCGGGCATGTTCATTCCGATCATGTGAAATCATGTAAATTCTGTCAAGAAACGCTGATGCTGAAGTGCTGTTTTGCACCAGAGTGGGGTCAGGCATGGAGTTTGCAGTTTTCGACTTGGTGCCAGAGCTACATATGAACGCAGATGTGCGGCACACCTGCCGCGCGTTTAGCAACTTCAATCGACAGATTTGGGCGATTGACGCGCCTGTGGCGGCATGGAACATACAGGTGCCGTAGCTGGCCAAGCCAGCGTTCTGTGTGGTCTTTGCGTTCTTTCGCGGTAAATATTGTGCGGCGGAATGCAAACCACGCCGGTGCCACGTCAAGCCACAAACGACAAATTGCGTCATTTGCAGATGATTCCGGCCGCAGGCGTGATCGATGGTGCCCGCAAATTCGTTCTGCGAACGCATTTGGAGATGGCTTGCAACTTCGTGTCTTTGTGCCTCCGTGAGAGATAAGTCTGTCTCTGCCTGTCCCGCGCGGAGCATTCCAACAGAAGCCGCGATCAGGTGATCGCGCGTACCTTCAGCCGATCTGGAGATCGGCGTTCCCTTCGCGGTAATTTCTTTCGCAGCGAAATAAATTAAGGTGCGGCGTTACTGTGTTTATCGTGGGTGCCGTTCCGGCCGTGCTATCACCGAATACCGATCACTGAATACCGATTACCGCTGACCAGTCTTCGTGTCTTTGTGCCTCCGTGAGAGATAAGTCTGTCTCTGCCTGCCCCGCGCGGAGCGCGTGGCGTATCCACGCCGAGGGCGGGATCGCCGCGTTTGTGGCACGCTACGACGGCCATTGGCAGATCGAAAATCTCGGCTTCAAGAGCCCATTGCAATAGCGGAAAGAATTTGCTATATTTATCGCAGCGTTGGTAACCTAAGACCGTGGCCGGGCAACCGGTGGCGGTGCAGAGCAGCAAATGGTATTAAATGGCACTTGGAGAAAAACATGCAACGTAGAACCTGGCTGTTTTCGGCTGCGCTTGCAGCGGTTGTGCTGCTGTCAGTATCGGGCGTGCGCGCCGATGTGCTGCGGCTCAAGAATGGAACAATCCTCAGCAATTGCTTCATCCGCGATGAGGGCATTCGCTTGCTCGTCTGGGAGAACATGGCCGATGTAGGCACGCCCACAATGAAGATCATCCCGCGCAGCCAGATAGTGGAGCCCTTCCAGCAAGAGCGTGCGGCTGCCTGGGACGCGCACCCCAACCTGCCCGACCTTACCGTCGCTTTTATCGAACTGACCCCCAAACTCGCCGGGCTCCACTGGCAAATCAACTACGATGCCTTGGGCACACCTGTCATCAAAGGCGCGGCCACACCGCTTCGCGACCTCGGCGACGAGGGCAACCGCATGAAGCCCGCAGACGTCGTCAAGAACGTCAAGCTTCACTACAATCCCGGCGACGAGCTCACCCTCATGGCCAATGTCCGGAACGTCGGTTTCGCAACTGCAAAACCCTTCGCCTACGTCTGGCTGATTGACGGGCACGAGGTTGCCAAAGGCGCATGCAGCCAGAAACTGAAAGAGCTGGAATGGGCCAAGTTCCCACTCAAGTGGAAGTGGCAGGCCGGCCAGCACACGGTCACGTTCAAGATCACGACCGTGCAGCCCGAGATCGCCACGATTAACAATGCCGTCAGCGACCCGCTGTGGGGTTGGGGCTTCACCTTCGTCATCAACAAGAACCGCACCTGGCACACCAAGCGGAATGCCTGCGGAACGTTTTGTTTTGAGGACTACTACCGCTGGCACGTTGACTTGATGAACACGCTTTTTCAGGCAACTGTTTTCCCGTCCTGCCCGGATGGCGTCAAGGCGCGTGTCCGCCTTGACCGGATTATCTACTGCGATGACCCGAACGGCGACAAGGCCGTCAAGCTGTGCACCGCACCCGACGGCTTTGGCTATATGCAGGGCATGTGGACCTGGACCGACTCCAAGGAGGAGATCGAGAACAACTGGCCGATGTGGGACGGCGCGCGCTACTCGACCGAGTGGTCGCTGCCGCACGAGCTGGGGCACCAGCTCGGCATACCAGACTGGTACGCCCAGGACAACTCTGGTGTGAAGGACCACGTCTGGGCCGACAACGGCGAGATGGTCTGCCACTTGATGAGCCATCCGCAGACGATGCAGCACTGGCACGGTCCCTTCCCCTGGGCCGAGCCCGATGCCGGCTATTGGAACCAGAGTTGGGACAAGCCCAGAGGCTATTATGGGGACTACTTGTTCGCGGTCCCGGACGAGAATTTCGTCAAGGTCGTGGACGTGAACGGTCTGCCCGTACCCGCTGCCAAGGTGGAAATCTACCAGCGCGCGGTCACCGTGGATACCAACAGTACGCCCACCGAGGACCACGGCGTCACGGTGTACGCGGTCAACGAATTGGCCGGCGGCGGCGACCAGTCCAAGGATCCGGTTATGGTTGGCCTAACCGACCAGAACGGGTTGCTGCGCCTGCCCAACCGTCCGGTCAGAGAAGTCATAACGCTGAACGGGTTCGAGCGCAAGCCCAATCCGTTCGGGAACATTGACTGCGTCGGCCCGCGCGATCAAATGCTCATGAAGGTAACCAAGTTCGACAATCCCTGCTACTACTGGCTGGAGCTGTACAATTTCAACGTCGCTTGGTTCAGAGGTCAGACGGACACGTACACGACGGTCGTGAAGACGCCCTACCGCTCGACCAGTTCGCCGCTTGCGCCCGTAAACGTCAAGTTCACACAAGTGGATGCCAGTCACGTCAAAGTCACTTGGGATGCACCGCCAAAAGTCCGCGAGCAACAATTCTTAGACCGCGTCATCGGCTACCGCGTCTATCGCCGTGTCGGGTGCATGGGCTTGGATGACCGGCCCTGGTTCGCTGTGGCCACGCTCAATCCCGACACGCACGCGTACGTGCTGGACCTGACGCAGCGGCCAATGGACAACGACTTCTATGCGCAGACGGAACGGTACGCCGTTTCGTCCCTGGGTGAGACATCCATGGAGAGCGAGCTGGTCGCCGCGCCAATTCCGCCGGTTAAGCAGTGAAGCAGCAGATTCGGCCTGACGCTTCAGTCACGAGCAGACGGGGGCCAGGCATGGTTGGTTGATCCCGCCGATGGCGGATCACCGCCGATGAGGGGCCTGGTAGTTGCCTTAGCCCGCTACTGATTTGCAGTGTCATTGTAGCCGCCCGCGGTGAGGGCGGCTTCTGCAACCGCGGTCAGCGCCCGCGGCCACGTCCTTGTAGCCGCCCGCGGTGAGGGCGGCTTCTGCAACCGCGGTCATCCACGCCGTTGGCGGGATCCACGCCGATGGCGGGACTAGCCAAGCCAGCTCCAAGCAGGCGCCTGCGGCTACAATTGGCATGACACCAAGTAAGCGCACTCATTAGTGAGTCGGCAACTGCATGTCCCACGCGGAGCGCGTGGCGTACGGACGGCCGACAGGTGGCTCTGTGCCCTTGTGCGAGACTTTCTGCTTTGACTTTTCGCGCGGTATATGCTACCATCGCCGCACAGCCGGGTGCGGTCCTCAGGCTACCGGCTGCGTTACACTCTCCCTTATGGCACTGGTTAATCTACAGAATGTCTCGATCAGCTACGGCGGTCCGTTGCTGTTAAACGCGGTTTCGCTGCAGCTCGACGCAGGCGAACGCACTGCGCTGGTCGGGCGGAACGGCGAGGGCAAATCCACTCTGCTCCGCCTCATCGAAGGAGCAGAGCAGCCGGACAATGGCAGTATCGCGATCCAGGCCGGCCTGCGCGTTGGCGTGCTGCCGCAGTCGGTGCCGCGCGATCTGCCGGGCAGCGTGTTGGATATTGTCCACGGTCGCGTGGACGACCATCTGCACGAGTGGGAAGTCGCCCAGCGCGCTCGCACGATCATTACCCGCCTGGGCTTGGATCCGACCGCGTTGTTCAGCGCGCTGTCGGGCGGACAGAAGCGGCGGACGCTGCTGGCCCGGGCGCTGGTGCACGAGCCCGAGGTGCTGCTGTTGGACGAGCCGACCAATCATCTCGATCTGCCCGCCATCGAATGGCTCGAAGGTTTCCTCTTGCGCTATCCGGGCGCGCTGCTGTTTGTCACCCACGACCGTGCATTCCTGCGCCGACTCGCCACCCGGATTGTCGAGCTGGATCGCGGCCATCTCACCAGTTGGGCCTATGGCTACGACCGCTATCTGCAACTGCGCCAGGCGCAGCGCGAGATTGAGGAGAAGCAGAACGCGCTCTTTGACAAGAAGCTGGCCCAGGAAGAGACCTGGATCCGCCAGGGCGTCAAGGCGCGGCGCACGCGCAATGAGGGCCGTGTGCGGGCGTTGCTGGAACT
Organism: uncultured bacterium; assembly: GCA_964397565.1. Classification (GTDB taxonomy): domain Bacteria; phylum Auribacterota; class UBA3054; order UBA3054; family JAPLST01; genus JAPLST01. The sequence continues at coordinate 50,887 of CAYNJC010000020.1, read as the reverse complement.
GCGCACGCAACGCCGCCAGCGCCGCGAGGAAACGGGCAAGGTTGTCATGCAGATCCAGTCGGCCGAGCTGAGCGGCCGCAAGGTCATCACCGCCGAAGGCGTCACGTTTGGCTGGGGCGATGCACCCCTGGTGGCCGACTTCAGCACCACCATTTTCCGCGGCGACAAGATTGGTCTGATGGGTCCCAACGGTTGCGGCAAGACCACGCTGCTCAAGCTGCTGCTCGGACAATTGACACCGCAGGCCGGCACGGTGACGCACGGCACAAAGCTTGAGATCGCCTATTTCGACCAGCAGCGCGAGACACTCAACGACGAACTGACCGTGGCGGAAAACGTAGCCGGCACCAACGCCTATGTCATGGTCGCCGGCCGTCCCCGCCATATCATTGGTTATCTGGAGGATTTTCTTTTCTCGGCCGAGCGCGCGCGCACCAAGGTGCGCGTCTTGTCGGGCGGCGAGCGCAACCGCCTGCTGCTCGCCCGGTTGTTCACCCGGCCATCCAATCTGCTGGTACTGGACGAGCCGACCAATGACCTCGATGCCGAAACGCTGGAACTGCTGGAGGATCTGCTGGTCGAGTACACCGGCACCATCCTGCTCGTCAGTCACGACCGCGAGTTTGTCAACAACGTCGTGTCCGACACGCTGGTCTTCGAGGGCGACGGGCGCGTGACCGACTATGTCGGCGGGTACGACGACTGGTTGCGCCAACGGTCGGCGCCGGAAGCAGCCGTGGCTGCCGTGCCGCCCGCGCCCGTGCCGCCCGCGCCCGCGCCACCCGCGCCCGCGCCACCGCGCATGTCACGCTTCACGTTGCGGCAGGAGTTGGCCGCGTTGCCTAGCCGTATCGAGCGCTTGGATGCGGAACTGGCGGCGGTGCACCAGCAGATGGCCGCGCCCGACTTCTTCAAGGCGGCACCCGACGAGCTACGCCGGCTCAGCGCGCGTGCCGCCCAGATCCCGCGCGAACTCGAATCCGCCTATGCGCTCTGGCAGGAATTGGAGCAGCGCCAAGCAACAGCGATCAGTATTCGGTGATCGGTGCGCCAGTGTCTGCAACTGAAAATCGAAAACGGCAGACTGCAAACTTCTCCAGAAATGTCGATTGTGTATAATCAATCATGAGAACCAGAACGAAGATCATGACCATCATCATTGCCATCGCCGTCATCCTACCCGCACTTCTGCTTGCGGCATGGATGCTCGCCGGCTACCTGCCGACACGGAACGTTGCCACGCCGGATTACACGGTCGTGGAAAAAAAGGCCGGCTACGAAGTGCGCCAGTATGACGGCTTCATCGTGGCGGAAACGGTGCAGGCAGGCAGCCACGACCACTCGCTGAGCGCGGGGTTTGGCGAGTTGTTCCAATACATTACCGGCAATAATTCGCGCGCGACAAAGGTGCCGATGACGGCGCCGGTGCTCCACACGGCAGGCCAAGTGATCCCGATGACGGCGCCGGTGCTGAACCAGGCGGCCGATGGCCAACATATCGTGGCATTCGTGATGCCGCCCGGATCGAAGCTTGGGGATCTGCCTGAACCGCGCAGCGCCAAGGTCACGCTGCGCGAGGTGCCACGGCACAAGGCTGCGGTCATCTCCTTTTCGGGCAAGGCGACGGAGGCGGTCATGCAGGCGCAGGCCGCCGCATTGCGGGCGTATCTGGCGCGCGACGGCAAGCGGGCGCTCTCCGGGCCGCAGGAGGCATTCTACAATCCGCCCTGGACGCCGCCGTTCATGCGCCGCAACGAAGTGATGGTGACAATCGAGTGACGTTGTTTTGCACTTTCAATCGTCAGAGTTGAGCGATTGGTGATCTACGCCAATGACGGGATCGCCGCATAGCCAAGCCAATAGTTGCATGCCCCGCGTGGAGCGCGTGGCCTATGGCCAGTAGTTTTCAGTGTTCAGCGGCGTGGATCCCGCCAACGGCGGGACTTTCGGTTCAGCAATCAGCGGCGTGCGCCGTGTTGCTGATACTAATGAATGCGCTTTCTACTTTGCCGCGTCCTTGTAGCCGCCCGCGGTGAGGGCGGCTTCTGCAACCGCGGTCAGCGCCCGCGGCCACAATTGGCATGACACCTAGTAAGCGCATTCATTAGTAAACACCATTCGCCGGGAATGGTTTTGCAGTACTTCGTTTGCGGCGAGCAACTTTTTGCTATACTAGCCATACTATGAATAGCGCCCTGCTTTTGCTGATCTGCATCGTTGTCTTTGTGTGCGCGTATCGCATATACCTGCGCTGGATTGCGCGCGTGTTGGATGTCAGCGACAGCCATCCCACGCCGGCTCACACGCGCCCGGATGGCGTGGACTATTGCGCGGCAAAGATGCCGGTGCTGCTCGGCCATCACTTTTCGTCAATTGCCGGCGCCGGGCCGATCGTCGGCCCGATTGCCGCCGCCGCGTACGGCTGGGCGCCGGTCGCGCTCTGGATCATTGTCGGCGCGGTGTTCTTTGGCGCCGCGCATGATTTCATGGCCTTGATCGCCTCCGTGCGCCACGACGGCCGCTCGATCGGGGAAGTCATTCAGCAACACTTGGGCACGCTGGGCAAGACGCTGTTTCTCTTATTCTGCGTGTTCAGTCTGGTGCTGGTCATCGCCGTGTTTGCCGCGGTCGTCGCCACCACCTTTGTCGAAAGCCCGGCGACCGTCATGTCGTCATTGCTCTACATGGCGCTGGCGATTGCCTTTGGCATTCTCGTCTACCGCTGCGGCTTTTCGTTTGCGCGCGTCACCTGGCTGTTCGTGCCGTTGCTGGCGCTGAGTGTGTGGGCCGGCGTCCAATTTCCGCTGGCGCTGCCGGCCGGCGGTGTGCCGATACCAGGCATGGCGTGCCGGATTGCGCCCCAGACGTTCTGGGTGCTGCTCTTGTTGGCCTACAGTTTCATTGCTTCGGTGACGCCCGTCTGGATTCTGCTGCAGCCGCGCGACTATCTCAGCTCGTTCCTCCTGTATGCCCTGATCGGCCTCGGCGTCGCGGGCGTGTTTGTGACACAACCGCCCCTGCAGATTCCCGCTTTCACCACGTTTGCACCGGCCGGCGTGGGCCCGCTGTTCCCGCTCTTGTTTGTCACCGTGGCCTGCGGCGCCATTTCCGGGTTTCATTCCTTGGTGGCGTCCGGTACCTCGTCCAAGCAACTTGACAAAGAGAGTGACGCGTTGCCGATCGGCGCGGGCGCGATGCTCATCGAGGGCGTGCTGGCGATCGTGGCCTTGATTGCCGCCGCGCGCCTCAGCACGGCCGACTACACTGCCGCGCTGCAAACCAGCGGGCCGATCAATGTCTTCGCGCGCGGCATCGGCGCGAGCGTCGCGGCCCTGGGCATTCGCGAAAGTCTGGGCACGACGTTTGGCGCCTTGGCCGTCTCGGCCTTTGCCCTGACCACCCTGGATACCTCAACGCGGCTGTGCCGTTTCTGTGTGCAGGAATTATTCGCGCGCCGCGGCCGGGATGGGCGCGTGCGCCAGCCAGACCGCTACAGCACGACCGGTGTATGTGTCATTGCCGCCGCCGCCCTGGCCGTCAGCGACCAATGGAAGGTGATCTGGCCCGTCTTCGGCGCGGCCAACCAATTGTTGGCGGCGCTGACGCTGGCGGCACTGACCTTATGGCTGGCCGCCGCGCGCAAGCCACTGTGGATGGCGTTCATTCCGATGATCTTCATGTTTGCCGTCACGGTCGCGGCGCTGTGCACCTTGTGCTTTGAGAAATCACGCATCTTGGCGCAGGCTTGGAGCGGCAGTGCGCACGGCGCACCCAACGTCCTGCTGACCACCGGCGTGCTGGCCGGCGTCAGTCTGCTGCTGCTCTGCCTGGCGCTGCTGCTGCTGCTGTTGTCGTGCCGGACCTTCATGCGCCTGCGGCGCGCCGCGCGCCAGGCTGCCTGAGCTCTGCCAGGATTCGGGATTCAGGGTTCAGGGCTGCTCGGAGTCCCGCCACAGGCGGGATTCAGGGTTCAGGTACCTGCTACTTTCCACCGCCGCACCGATCACCAGTGCGGCTTTCGTGTCTTTTACATTCTCGCGCCGCGCGATAATTTATAGAGCGGCCCACGGCCGCACGACGGTGGTTTCCCGTCTTCCGTTCGATGTTCAATGTTCGATGTTGAACGTTCAATGTTAATCTCTTCTTCGCTAATTTTCTTTTGCATCAAAACATATTAAGGCGCAGCGTGCAGATTCGCGATGCGGAGGGCGCACCCACGTTAACTTAGGCGTGCGTGTCTCGTATCAGATTGCCGCATTGCGGGCAGCGGGGCAGGCGTACATCTCTTTCACAAAAGAACTGATGCAAACAAATATCGCATTGCACCATGACCCTTGTCGTGGGTACAAACGTGCGGCGGCGGAACCAGTATTCCTCATACAGCCAGACGCCCAGCAATGCTGCCAGCGGCAGCATGACGCACACACCAATAAAGGTTGCCACGTTGACCGGCATATCACTCCTGCGCGGTGCACGACACGCGCACGCGTGCCGAATAGCTCGCCAAGCCCATGGGTGTCACGGTGGTCCGCACCGCTGGCGGAATCGGCAATGGCAGAGTGTGCAGAGCGCGCAGCACCATGGCGTCATGCTGGGCATTGCCGGAACTGCGGGTCAAGAGGACGTGGCGCGCGAAACTGGGATAGTCAATCATGACATAGACATCACAGGGCCCGGCCGCGGTTGCGTCCGACGGGGCGAGCTGCAGGCCCTGTCGCTGCCATGCCTTCAGGAGGGTTGGCGCCAAGGTGCCGTCGGCGACCACCTGCCACAACAGCGCGGCGGCCGGCACGGCCCGCGCGCCGGCGGCGGGTGCCGACGGCCGGTCTTGCGCATAGGCTGCCGCGCGCGGCAGCGGCTGATCCAGCACCGTCGCGATCCAGGCCGGCGTCGCGGGCACCACTGGCACCGTCACGTCAGCGCCGATCGGCCGCAGCAAGGTTGCCAGCACGCCGGGTTCGATCCCGGCCGGTTGCGGCTGGGTGAGCCACAGCAGCGTTTGGGGCGGCGGCTGTTCCCGCCGCGCGCTGTGGCGCACGGAAAAGCCGCACAAGACAATAGCATGCACCGCCACGGAGATGCCGAAGGCATACAAGCCAATGCGGGTCTGCGTCCGCCGCAAGCGGCGGGTGGCGCTGCGACGCATGCTGCTGAACGCTCGTTGGGCGCGGGTGCTCACGCTGCTATTGTACTCTGCCGCGCTGTTCCCGTCAAATGGGCGCAGCACTCTTGGGTTCAGGGTTCAGGGCTGCTTGGAGTCCCGCCAACGGCGGGATTCAGGGTTCAGGGCTGCTTGGAGTTCCGTCACAGGCGGGATTCGGGGTTCAGAGAAAAATGGTTTTGCGGCAAAACCATTTTGTGCAAAATGAATTGCGGCAATTCATTTTTATAGCAGCAGAGACGGGAAAGCCCACGCTACTTGCTGGGCAGGAACACGAAGCCGTTGTTGGCGGGATTGTCGTCCGTCAACTGGCCGCGATCAACAACCACATCATTGTGGGTTTGGGCGATCACCCGATCACCACGCTGCGGATCATAGATGCCGTCGGGCGCGCTGCAATCCAAGGCCTGCGCGACGACTTGGACGCGGAACTGGTCGCTGCGCGTCGTGATCAGATTGGCCATGACAGTGAACATTGCCGGCGTCACGCCGCGCACGTCCAGCACATCGGTGATGTTCTTGTAGGGCTTCAAGGCTGGCCGGCCAACTCTGTCCATGCCCTGGGCAATGTTAGCCGCGACGGCCGGTGTGACACCATTGATCGCGCCCAGGATGCGTTCCGAAGCCGTATTGATGTTGATCTTGCCGAAGGCGCTGCCGGGTGTCAAGACGGCGTAATCAAACCAGGCAAAGCCACTGCCCATTTTGTCGTTCAAACTACTGGGGGTAATCCGCAAGCGGATGCCGCCGTTGGCGGAAATGTGTTCCGGATGAATCATGCCGCAATAGACATTATCGGTTTTGTCATATTGCAGGCGCGTGCGGCTGCGCACCATTTGATAGACATCATCTGCGGCCGCGGTGGTGTAGTCATCGCGCGCCAAGGGCACCTGTTCAAATGCTTCCGTCTGGAAATTAAAGACCTCAATGCGCAGCTCGGCATTGTGGTTCTCCTCAAGAAATTCGGTCGTGTTGATCGAGTCACTCAAGCCCGACAGATACAAGCCGTACGACATTGGCTCGAGGTCTTTATTCTGCCACTCCCAGATGCCGGCCTCGCCATTTTGGCGGCAGTAAAACATCGGCGTGGAGTAGCCTGGCCCGACGCTGAAGCGATCACCCGGCACGACCTGCAGCAGTTTTTCATGCTGGGCCGAGTAGCCCGCGATGGTCAGGCCACTCTGCGTGCTGTTGGTGATGTAATATCTCTCGCCATTGAGCGGGCCGGACATGATCCGCAAGGTTTGCCCGCCCCAGATGCCCGGTTCCCACGCGCAGCTGGTGCCAAAGGTATTGCCAATGCCGCGCGTCTGGGCGGCGCCAAAGGCCGGTTTCCAGCCGCTGATGTGCGCGCCCTGTTCTTCGGGATCGAGGCGAATGCCGGAGACCGTGAAATACTTGGCAATCGCCTGCAAGGTGCGGGTGGTCGGCTTGCCGCGCCCGTCCATGCCAATATTCTCCCAGTCCGCGGCTTTGCGCACATTCTGCAATTCACCGACGGAGACGAAGCGATTGTCCTTGACATGGGCCGGGACATAGCTGCCGGTCGGCATCGTATGGTTGCGCGCATCGCGCGGATTGCCGCTGATCGTCGGCCGGTTCGACTTCACCCAGGTGTAGTGGGTCGGATCATATTTCTCGGAGGACGAGGAATATTCATTTTCATCGAGCGACCCATATTCGGTCGTGCGCGCCGTGACTTGCCCGTATTCGTTCTTGAGCGTGAACGAAACAAAACCGCCCTGGCGCGGCAGACCCAGCACCAGCAGTTGGTCGCCCGCGCGCAGGCCATAGCCTTCCGCATCACCGGTCACCGTCAGGGAGGTACGGCGACTGCTCTCGACGGTTTTCACTTCGCCATTGGGCGAATTTTGTTTGGCCAGCGTGCGATCCGAGATGTATTCGACCAGTTCGCCCTTGAGCTGATCCGGCCGCCAGGACGCGCCTTCGACGGTCACATCGCGGCCCTTGACCGACGTGATGTTATATTGAATACCCCAGCTCTTCTCCGGCAGTTCATACACCGGAATGCTCTCCTGCCGGTTGCCGCCATAATTGCCGTCGCCGCTGGCATGGTCAATGTCGAAGATCTCGCGGTTGTTGGTAATGTAAAAATAGCCATTGGCCTCAATGCGCGGATTGGGGTCGTAGTAGGCGCCGCTCGTGCGCGCGCTGAAGCGCAGCACCGTGTCAATCGTCGACAACACATTTGCATCGCGCCCGGTGTTGACCACCACCTTCCAATTGCAGAGACTGATGGCGCGTTCAGATATGTTGATCAGCTCGACAATATCCGGGCGGCGAAAGATGACCGAATTGTTGAAACTGTAATACTGCGAGTTCGCGCGACACGTGCGTGCCGAGGTGCACATGACGCCAATGTAGCCGGCGCCATTGGCGCGTTGGGCCTTGCCGTCTTGCAGGACATATTTCAGCTGCTCTTCATCGGTCTCCGAGTACACGCCGGAGTCGCCGTCCATATCCATTTTTTTCAACTCTGTTTTCAGATTGCCGGCATTCCCAAACCAGCCATCGGCCGGGTTGAAACACATGCTGGCCACATACACGCGATAATAGAAGTGGCGGCGGTTCTGCGGCAGCGGAAAGAACCACTCTTCGCTCTGCTCGGGTTGTGTGCACCACCACGCCGGCCCATGCTGCCAGGAATTGCCAATCTCGACCGTGATGTCCGACAGGTTGGCGAAGTTGTTGGTCAGAAAATTGCGCGCGACTTGATTGTCGGCCACGACCGAAAAGCGCCGGCCGCTGCCGGCCGCCGAGGAAACCACCTTGAAGTTGCCGGTCGCCCCCATCACGGTGCCGAGGTAGAGTACCGCCCGCGCTCCATTCCAGAAATTCGCCGTCCAGGAGCTGTCACACGCCAGGAACTCATTCATGAATTTGGTGGTGCGCTGCGGGGTCGTCAAACTTATGTCGGCGTTATCACCGCTGTGCGACAGCGTTCTCACGCGGAAACGATTCAGCCGGGCACGATTGTTGTAGAAATAGTTGTAGCAGGGCACGAACGATTCAGCGTCCCAGTCACTTTCGCTATTCCAGCCCTGCCAGTCGGTTTCATGGACATAGCCGCCGTCATTGGCCATGATTTCATTGAAGCAGACGGCCTCGACGCCGTATTCGCCGCCGGCCGTTGTCAAGACGTTGTTCTCGTCGCGATAGTCCATCACGTTGGCGACCAGAATCGACATGTTGCGGCTGCTGTTCTCAAAGCGCGTGTCCGCATTGGCGCGATTCATCACGCGGCGGATCTGGTCACGCGAGGCAACATTCAGGTTGACCTGCCGGCGCCACGCGCGCGCGCGCTCGTCATAAAACATCTCGCGGCTGCGGCCGTAGATCGTGGCATAGCGCCGCAGCATGCGCCGCCCGGTCGTGGACGTCACGCGCCCGCCCGTGTCGCATTTGTCCAGCAGCTCGTCCACCGAGGAGAACACGCGGTCATCCCAGACCGGGCGCACGCTCGAGTACTCCTCGGGCTCGTCAATGCCTTCGCCCAATTCGTCCACAACGCCGTCGGCATCATTGTCAATTTCGTCATTGCCGTAGGTGGACTCGGTCAGGTTGTCATCCGCGCCGCGCTTGCCCGGCGCGAGATCACGCCCGTAACGATACTTGAGCGCATTGATGCAATACGCCAGCGAGAGCGGCAGCCCGCGCCCGCGCCCGTCGCTCAACAGCAGCTCAAACGGCCCCACGCCCATGTTCTGCCCGTGCTCGCCAATCGCCGCGGCCGCATTGATGTTGACCTTGCTGCATTCATCGTCAAGCTGGACGGCATAGCGGCCGACAATCTTGCCGTTCGCGCTGGTCACGTACACCCAACGGCCATCTTCCTTCGCCTCGTTCGGGCTCAGCCCGGCAATGCCGTCAATGTCGGTGGCATCATCCGCCAAATGCGACACGGGCATGAAGGTCTGGCGCCAATTTTCTTGCGGGTCATCCCAGGCCGGCTGCTCCATGCTGTCGGCCCACAGCGCCGACAGGGCATGGTTCAAGCCGGCCGCACACATCATGTCGGCGGTGACGCGCGCAACACTGGTGCGGCTGGTCATCGTGTCGGTCGTGGTAAAAATCGCAAACGCGGCCGCCAGCAATCCCAAAATGGTCAAGACGGCCAAGACCGTTATGAGCGCGACGCCCGCGACGGCCGATCCAGTTCTGTTGGACTTATGCATAACAATATCTCATCCGGTGAACAACCTGTTCTTACTTCTTATAGTATACCACAATATGCCGTTTCATTCAAGCGCTGGCGCAGAGTGTTTTAGCGCAGTTCCTGGCGGCCGTTTGGCAAGGCCGGTTCGCCGTGTGCGGGTGGGTGCGCTTACTTGCTGGGCAGGAACACGAAGGCGTTGTTGGCGGGATTGTCGTCCGTCAACTGACCGCGATCAACAACCATATCATTGTGGGTTTGGGCGATCACCCGATCACCACGCTGCGGATCATAGCTGCCGTCGGGCGCGCTGCATTCCAAGGCCTGCGCGACGACTTGGACGCGGAATTGGTCACTGCGGGTTGTGATCAGATTGGCCACGGCACTGAACACATCCGGCGTCATGCCGCGCACGTCTAGAATGTCGGTGATGTTCCGGAAGGGCTTCAATGTCGGGCGGCCGACGGCGTCCATCCCGCGGGCAATGTTGCGTGCCAGTTCCGGCGTGATGCGCGGCATGGCGGCCAGGACACGTTCCGAGGCCGTATTGATGTTGAGCTTGCCTAACGTGCCGCCGGGCGTCAACACGGCATAATCAAACCAGGCGAAGCCACTGCCCAGCTTGTCGCCCAAGCCACTGGGCGTGATGCGCACACGGATGCCACCGTTGGCAGATATGTGCTCGGGGTGCACCATGCCGCAGTACACATTGTCGCCCTTGTCATATTGCAGGCGTGTACGGCTGCGCACCATGTGATAGACATCATCCGCCGCAGAAACGCTGTAGTTGTCCCGTGCCAGCGGCACTTGCTCGAACGTCTCCGTGTTGAAATTGAAGACTTCGACGCGCAGATCGGCATTGTGATTTTCCTCGAGAAACTCGGTCGTGTTGATCGCGTCACTCAAGCCCGCGAGGTAAAGGCCATAGGACATCGGCTCGATGCCTTTGTTCTGCCATTCCCACACCCCCGCCTCGCCATTCTGGCGGCAGTAGAACATCGGCGTGGAGTAGCCTGGCCCGACACTGAAGCGGTCACCCGGCACAACCTGCAGTAGCTTGTCGCCCTGGGTGGAATAGCCCGCAACCGTCAGGCCTCTCTGCGTGCTGTTGGTGATGAAATATTTTTCGCCATTGAGCGGGCCGGACATGATCCGCAAGGTTTGCCCGCCCCAAATGCCCGGTTCCCACGCGCAGCTGGTGCGGAAGGTATTGCCAACGCCGCGCGTCTCGGCGGTGCCAAAGGCCGGCTTCCAGCCGCGGCGGTGCGCGCCCTGCTCTTCTGGATCGAGGCGAATGCCGGCGACCGTGAAATATTTGGCAATCGCCTTGAGCGTGGCAACCGACGCCTTGCCGCGGCCACTCATGCCGATGTTTTCCCAGTCGGATGCTTTGCGCACGTTCTGGATCTCACCGACGGAGACAAAGCGATTGTCCTTGACATGCGCCGGCACCTGCGTGCCCATCTTCAGCGCATTGTTGCGCGACTTGAGCGGATCGCCGCTGATCGTCGGCTGCGGCGATTTGACCCAAGTATAGTGGGTCGGGTCGAATTTTTCGGTGGAGCTGCCGATTTCCTTCAGCGTGAGCGAGCCGTATTCCGTGGTACGCGCAGTGACTTGTCCGTATTCATCGCGCAGCGTGAATGAAACAAAGCCGCCCTGCCGCGGCAAGCCGCGCAGGCGAATGCGATCACCCGCCTTCAACCCGCTGTCGAGGGGATGACTGACGAGCACATAATTGCGGCCGTTGCCGAAGACAATTTTCATCTGGCCATTGGGCACATCGCGTTGCGCCGTGGATTTGCGATCCACTTCATATTCAACCATTTCGCCCATCATCTGGTCTTTCTGCCAATTCGCACCATCAACGTACACATTCCCATTGTCCGCCACGCGGGTGATGTTGTAGGAAATACCCCACTCGCGATCCGGCAATTCAAAGACGGGATTCTGCTCTTTCATATTGTTGCCGTACTCGTGATTGCCGTCACAATAGTCCACTCCAAATAATTCGCGGTTGTTGGTCAGATAGAAGTAGCCGTTGGGCGGAATGCAGGGGTTGGGATCGTCATACTGGCCCTTGCCACGTTTGTAATAGCGCGCCATATCAATCACCGCCAGCTGGTTGGCCTCGATCCCGGTATTGACCACCACCCGCCAATTGCGCAAGCTAATCGGGCGATCGGATATGTTGATTAACTCGACCACGTCCGGGCGGATAAAATACATGGAATCGCTGAAATTGCAGTAGTTCTGCGGCAGTGCTGGATCGCTGGTGCGGCAGCGCGCGGACGAGGTCAGCACCACCGGAATGTAGCCCAGGCGTGTCTGGCGCACGGACTGGCCTTTCTTATATTCATATTGCAGCCGGTAGGTGCCATCCTTGGCTTTCAACTCCTCCTCAACGCTGTAGCTGCTGGGGTCGCCATCCATGTCCATTTCACGGATGCGCGACGGGCCGAGGTAGGCGAAGCAATGATTAGCGTTGATCGCTTTGTAATAGTAGCGTTTCGACTTGTAGTCCAGCTTGAACATGTCGCCCCAGGCGTCAATCGCCGGGAAACTCGGATTGGGCACCTGAAAACAGAACATTTCGGTGTTCTCCGGCTGATCGCAGAACATCGCCCCGTGCTGTTGCCAGCCGTTCAACAGGCAGATCGTCTTGATGTCCGCGTTGGTCAAGACGTTCACTTGATTGGGACGCACCCGCACAACCACTTCCTTTCTGCCGGCCGGATTGGAGTCAACTTCATATTCCACCGCAGCGGCCCCCTTGCCGATCCACGCCGAGCCGGGTTTGCCGTTCTTGCCGCCGCGCCACAAGTTTGCGGGCCAACCGCCAATCGAAGTTTCACATTCAATGAACTCATTGTAATAGGGGCCTTTGCGCTGCGGCGGCACTAGTTCCACGTTGTATAGCTCACCGCCCAGCACGGTGACCGTGCCCACTCTCCAGCGGTTGAGCGAGTTCATGCCACCGCCCCACTTGTCCGCGCCGTAAAATCTGTTGAAGCTGAGCACCGTCATGTCACCCCAGCCACCGTAGTCTGTTTCCTGAAAGAAACTGCTGTCGTAAGCCATCACTTCATTGAAGCAGACGGCCTCGACGCCGTATTCGCTGCCGGCCGTTGTCAAGACGTTGTTCTCGTCGCGATAGTCCATCACGTTGGCGACTAGAATCGACATGTTGCGGCTGCTGCTCTCAAAGCGCGTGTCCGCATTGGCACGATTCATCAGGCTGCGCATCTGATCGCGCGCGGCAACATTCAGATTGACCTGCCGGCGCCACGTGTGCGCGCGTTCGTCGTAAAACGTCTCGCGGCTGCGGCCGTAGATCGTGGCATAGCGCTGCAGCATGCGTCGCCCGGTCGCGGACGTCACGTGCCCGCCCGTGTCGCATTTGTCCAGCAGCTCGTCCGCCGAGGAAAACACGCGGTCATCCCAGACCGGGCGCACACTCGAATACTCCTCGGGCTCGTCAATGCCTTCGCCCAATTCGTCCACAACGCCGTCGGCATCATTGTCAATTTCGTCATTGCCGTAGGTGGACTCGGTCAGGTTGTCATCCGCGCCGCGCTTGCCCGGCGCGAGATCACGCCCGTAACGATACTTGAGCGCATTGATGCAATACGCCAGCGAGAGCGGCAACCCGCGCCCGCGCCCGTCACTCAACAGCAACTCAAACGGTCCCACGCCCATGTTCTGCCCGCGCGCGCCAATCGCCGCGGCCGTGTTGATGTTGATCTTGCTGCACTCATCGTCAAGCTGGACGGCATAGCGGCCGACAATCTTGCCGTTCGCGCCGGTCACGTACACCCAACGGCCATCTTCCTTCGCTTCGTTCGGGTTCAGCCCGGGCAGGCCGTCAATGTCGGCGGCATCATCCGCTGAATGCGACACGGGCATGAAGGTCTGGCGCCAATTTTCTTGCGGGTCATCCCAGGCCGGCTGCTCCATGCTGTCGGCCCACAGCGCCGACAGGGCATGGTTCAAGCCGGCCGCACACATCATGTCGGCCGTGACGCGCGCAACACTGGTGCGACTGGTCATTGTGTCGGTCGTGGTGAAAATCGCAAACGCGGCCGCCAGCAATCCCAAAATGGTCAAAACGGCCAGGACCGTTATGAGCGCGACGCCCGCAACGGCCGATCCAGTTCTGTTGGACTTATGCATAACAGTATCTCATCCGGTGAACAGCACAGTCAACAATGGCACTAGCGCACAGTGTGCCGTCTCATGCAATACATTCGTTCGTGGCGAACGAATTCAAATATACTGGTTCAGGATATTTTCGAGCAGTTCCTGGCGGCCGCTCTGCAAGGCCGGTTCGCCGTGCTCGTGCGTGTACGCTTCGAGTTTGTCAAACGACATGGCGCCGCGCTCGATGGCGGCGCCCAGCTCATCATCCCAGCCGACATACCGCTGCGCGATGCAGGTGTCAAGGACGCCGTCATTGATCAGGCGGGCGGCGTTCTTCAATCCGCGCGCGAACGCGTCCATGGCGCCAATGTGGGCGTAGAACAGGTCTTCCACCGCAATGGACTGCCGGCGCACATGCGCGTCGAAGTTCAAGCCGCCAGTCGTGAAACCGCCGGCTTTGATAATCTGGTACATCGCCAGGGTGGTCTCGTAAATATTGGTCGGGAATTGGTCCGTGTCCCAGCCCAGCAGCAAATCGCCGCGATTGGCATCCACCGAGCCGAGCAGGTCATGCGCAATGGCGTAGGCCAGTTCATGATGGAACGAATGGCCGGCCAGCGTCGCATGATTGGCTTCAATGTTGAATTTGATTTCCTTCTTGAGGCCATGCTGTTGCAGGAACGCGTAGGTCGTGGCGGCATCAAAATCATACTGATGCGCCGTCGGTTCTTTCGGCTTGGGCTCGATATACAACGCGCCGCTGAAGCCCAGTGCTTTCTTGTATTCGACCGCCATGTGGAAGAAGCGCGCCATGTGCTGCAATTCGCGCTTCATATCCGTGTTGAGCAGCGTGTCATAGCCCTCGCGCCCGCCCCAAAAGACATAGCCCTGGCCGTTCAGCCGCTGCGTGATTTCCATCGCCTTTTTCACCTGGCTGGCGGCATAGGCAAAGACCGCCGGCGACGGGTTGGTCGCCGCGCCGGCCATGAAGCGCGGATGCGAGAAGGCGTTGGTGGTGCCCCACAGCAAGCCGACGCCGGTGTCGTTCTGCAGCTTCTCGGCCACGTCCACTATTTTATCCAAGCGCGCATTGGTCTCGGCCAACGTGGCGCCTTCCGGCGCGATGTCGCGATCGTGAAAGCACCAGTAATTCACGCCCACCTTGGTGAAAAACTCGAACGCGGCGCGCAGGGTTACTTCGGCCGCGCGCAGGGGATTCTTGGCGGTGGCATAGTCGCGCACGATTGTTGGCGCGCCGAACATATCGGCGCCGGCGCCTTTGAAGGTGTGCCAATAGCAGACGGCGAAGCGCAGATGCTCGGCCATGCTCTTGCCCAAGATGGTCTGGTCGGGATTATAGTGTCGAAAGGCAAGCGGATTGTCGGACTCCGGCCCTTCATAACGGATCTGCTTGACCGTCGGAAAAAACTGCTTCATACGCGGCTCCTTGATACATGATAATGCCTGAAACCAATGCGGCTATTGTAGCGATCCGGCGCGTGCACGTCAAGCGCGCAGGCACACAGATCCGGCAACTCGATCCGCGGGACGAGCCGGTTGGCGCTTCGTGGTGGAAGTTTCATACTCCCGTTGGGTTGCGAACAACCCTTCGGCGCGCATGGTTTTGTGGCACTTCGTTCGCCGCGAACGGATCATGGGAGTCGGAGACTCCTTGGCAGCCGTTGTGTTCTATGTGCCGGCGCTCACTCGATGCGCACATCGCCAAGATCCATGACCTCGTTGGTCAGCAGAATCTTCCCGAAGTTCGTCCAGCTATTAGCACCCGTCACCAGCATCAGCGCTACGGGTGCGCCGCGGGTTAGCGGCGGCGTGCGGAAGGTGCCATCCGCCGCCACGGCAGTCATAGTTCCAGCAACATCCAATCCGTTTTGCCATAGTACGCGGCGCTGTTTGTCGCTGCCGCCGAGGATGCGCCCGGTGATGATGGACGACCCAGTGGCAGTCAAGCGGATCGTGCCCAGATCCAGATCGTGATCGGTGACCGTGACGGGAAAGGTCGTCGCGCTGTGACCGGCGACGCCCACCGTCACCGGAAACGTCCCGGGTGGCACATTCGCTATACTGAAGCGACCGGCAGGATAGCCGCGCGAACTTCCACCAGCATAGATGGTTATCCGCATTCCTGGCTGGGCCGGGCACTCGGCCACGCCACGCACGGTGTACAATGGTGGCACGTCCACATACCATGGCGCGGTGCGCGGCGCAATGGCTGTGCACACAATCGAGGTCGTTGCCAATCCCACATGCACATCGTAGCGGGTGTCCGGGTCCACATCATTACACACGTACTCGCCATTGGCCGTGCGCGTGCCGCTGCAGTACTCGCGCTTGTCCTGGCTGAGCGCATAGACATTCACATCATTGGCCGTGACAGGCTTGCCGTTCCGACGAAGAATCACGCGCAAAGGGACGAACGTTTTGAATTGCGGCGCAAGCCGAATGTCGCGTGTGGCGAGCGCGACGGTGACATTCGTACGCATGCTCGTGCCATTGCCAAACCTTATCGTGAACATGTGCGTGCCGGTGGGCGCCACGTCCATCAGCCAGACTGAGAAGGTGCTTGTCTGCGTAATGCGGCGCAGTTCATGCCCTGACCATGAGTTTTGGGTCGCTTCCTTGACCATGCATGCCACCGTCTGCACCTGATTGCTTGCGCCGGTAATGATGGTCACGGTGAAGCGGCACAGCGGTGGATTGGTCATGGCCACGATGCGCTGCGTGCCCGCCTGAATGTTTCCCACAGCCAGGCTGGCAAGCTGTAAGTAACTCGCATTGCTGCGCAAGCGCAGCGTGGCATTCGATGCATAGCATGGCACGGTGCGAAAGTGGACGACGCCACTCGCCCCGAGGCCGATCATCTTGCCAAACTGCTTGGTGTTGTTGTGGTAGTTCACGTCCGGCGCGGTACAGTTCAATTCAACCTGCCCGACAGTCGCCGTGGTGCCGTCGGCGTTGTAGACATACACGGTCAGATCGAACGGCTTGGCTAGCCAAACCGTGTTGGTCAACTCCAGATCTTCAGGATTGAGATAGATTGCGGCGGGCGCGTAACCAGGCGCATTCGCGTTCACACTGCATGACCGTGCCAGCGGCACACGTGCGACCCCATCGCGGTCCACGGTCACCTGCTGCGGTCCGGCAAACGTGGCATTGGTCAGCGCGTGCTGCGTGTCCACATCACGCGCGCACAGATAGCGCGTCGGCACCGGCAACAGCGCAATGGTCATGTGCGACGTCGCACCAGGCTCCAGCGCCAGTTCACCTTGATACTCCGCGCACAAGGGCGCCGCGATGATCATGCTTCTCATGCGGGTGGCAGGCATCGGCCCAAACAGCACGCGCTGATCCGGCAGCAGCGTGGACGGCATGATGGAGAAGTTTCCACTGTGCTCGTCCGTCATCTTCAGCATGTTCACAACCGCGTTGGTGATGCGTGTATTGGCGGCATCGGTCAGTGTCAGCGCCAGCCAGGCCGCGCCGCGCGAAAGACGCAACGGCACGTCCTTGCTGTTGTGCACATCCACCGGCGTAAACGGCCCTTGCATGTCGGACATGCCGCCGGGCGCATCCGCATGCACCGTACAACGCACACCGGGCGGAACATTGTCGATTTCGAACGTACCATCGTTGTCGGTGAAGGCAATGCACCCGTCAATCGGCTCAAACGGCACGCTCGTTAGCAACTCATTGTTGATCTCGACTTCCTCCGGTTTGAGGGCACGCACCCACACGCGCGCATTGGTGGCATATTCGCCATTGTCCCAGGTCACCTGGCCAGACACGCGGCAGCCGCGACCGAGGCGCACGGTGAAAAACGCGTCGCCGTCTTCTGGATTGACCCGCAGTGCCTTGCCACCGGCAATGGTGTAGCCCGGCGCCTGCACCCGCAAGGACAGCGGGCCAGCGTTCATAGGCACGTGCGCGACCTCGAATGTGCCAGCCGCATCGGTCCAGACGTCACCGGCACGGCACGTGGCACGCCATTCTTGGTCGTCGGCAATCAACGCGACCTGCACATTGTGGACGGGCGCGTTCGACGCATCCGTGACAATGCCGCGCACCGCATACGTTCGCGCACGCAGCAAGCGCGCCTGCATCACTGCGGATGTGAGCGCGAGCAACACCGGCTGATAGCGCGCCGCGCTGATGCCGACACGCACACCGAGATAACCGCTGGAAGCGGCTCCACATGTGGCGCCGGTTTCACCGGCGTTAGCGCAGATAGCCGCTGGAAGCGGCGCTACAAACGCGCCGGCGGCGTCGGTCGTCGTGATGGCATGCTGCGCCACGCCGCGCATCTCGCCCATGACACAGACCCGCGCGCCGGCGATCGGCCGCTCGGTCAATGCATCCACCACACTGCCGGTGAGCGCCATGTCAGCACGTGCAGGCGCGCTGCCCAGCACGCAACCGGCAAGCAGCAGCATCAAACAAAATCGAATGAGCGGTCTATAATACATGATAGCAAGGTTGCATAGTCTGCGTTACGGCAACAGTATAGCAAAAGCAGGCGCACTACGCGACTGTGCGCTGCACCTTGCAAACAGTAAAATTGCTATAATGAAATATACGTTAATGAAAAAACTGCGCATATATCTTGACACGTCAGTGATCAATTTCGTGTTTGCGGACGAAACACCGGAGTTGATGCGCATCACGCGCGATTTCTTCGAACGTTACGCATCGCGCTACGAACTCTTTGTGTCTGAAATCGTGCTGGATGAGCTGGAACGCACGCCCGACCGTGTGCGCCGCGACGCAATGCTGCAATTGCTGACCGCGCAGCATGTGACGATACTACCTATAGACACAAGAACTGACGTGAAGTGCTTAGCGGGGCGCTATATGGCATGTGGCATTGTGCCCGCCGCGAAAATTGCCGATGCGCTCCACGTGGCCTATGCCGTTATATGCGAAATGGACATTATCCTTTCATGGAATTTCAAGCATTTGGCTAATGTGCGCAAAGAAGCGCAGTTTGCCAGTGTGAATCTTGAACAGGGCTATACACGGCCCTTGCGACTTGTCTCGCCTTTGGAGGTTGAATATGAAGAAGACTGAAGAACAGGTTCCGAAAGCCCTGCGTGAAGTGTGGCAGTGGAAAGACGCGGTGTATCAGGAAGTCAAGCACCTGCCGCTGGATGCAGCCTTGGCTGCAATGCTGGATAACGCACATGCAACCGCCGAGCGCTTGCGCACGGAAGGCCTGCTCGGTCCGCACAGTGCCACAGCCATGGCGGCCGACAAATGCGCTGAATACCGGACCCAGGTACAGCGGCGTGGCAAGAAATAAGCAAGACTGCGCTGTGGCGCCAGGTCTACCGGCGCTGTTCAGATAGCTGCTATTCCAAAGAGTATGCCCGGCAAGCGAAGGTGCCGGCGGTCACTCGACGCGCAGGTCGCCGAGATCGATAACGTCGTTGGTCAGAAGGACTTGCGCAATGTTCGTCGCATTGCCGTCGCGATCAAACAGTGTAAGCGCGACAAGTGATCCACGCGTCAGTGGCGGTGTGCGGAAGGTGCCGTCATCAGCCAGCGCAATGACATTGCGCTGAAAATCCAATCCGTTACACCAGTAAATTTTGCGGTGCTGCCCGGTGCCGCCAAGCATGCGGCCGGTGATGACCGACGCGCCGGTGGCGGTCAAGCGGATCGTGCCAAGCTCCACATCCTGATCGGTGATCGTGACCGGAAACGTGGTCGCGCTGTGACCGGCGACCCCGATCGTCACGGGCAACACCCCTGCGGCAACGTTTCCAATGGCAAAATAGTCGCCGCGGCAGTTAGAGGGCTTTCCCAAACAGACAATGTGACTCTGGGTGTTGGTGCGATCCGGGCAGGCCACTGTGCCGCGCAACGTGTAGAGCGGTGGCAGATCCACAGAGAGCGGCCCGTTGCGAGCAGACACGCTGTTGTACACCAGCGCGGTGGTTACCAAGTCAACCTTAATATGGTAACGATCATCCGGTTCGGGACAGGCATAGACATACGCGCCATTCGTGAAGCAGACATCATACGATGCCTCCAAAACACCCGGGTCTGCATTTTCTTTTCGGACAGATACCGGCACGGAGCGGATATCGTTATTCGTGGTGGCAGGTCGCAGGATGATGCGCAGCCGGGTGACCTCGTCCGCAGTCGCAAACAAGTGCAGATTGCTGGTGGAAAGTGACACGGTCACATTGGTATAGATGCGCACGCCGCTCGCCAATCTCAGGCGAAATGTATATGTGCCGATGGGCATCCAATCAGAATGCCAGATGAAATTGGTGGTAGATGGCTTGTTCTGATCGCGTGCGCCAAAGTAGATCATGCTGTACGCAGCATCGTTAAGCCTGCCTTCCAAAGAAGCAACCGCGTTAGACGGGTCAGTGGTCATGGCAATCGAAAACCGGCACAGCGGCGGACAGAAAATGCCCATTGCGCAACTTTCCGGTGCGGAAATCTTGATCGTTTGGCTTCGCAACGGAAACCATTGGTTGTTGCGCACCGTGACCAGGAAGTTCGATGAGTACATTGGCACATTGCGGAATCCCGCCACACCATTCGACGAAAGGTCCTCGATCAGCGACCACTGGCTGAATCGATGTGGCATCGGCAAGCCGGCGGTGGCTAGTTCGACGCGCGAGTTGGTTACCGGCGTGCCGACGGCATTCATAACAAACACCGTCAGATCGAACGGCCTGGCCAGCCAGACAATATTGGTACAAGGTGGCTCCGCAATATCAACGCTTTCATGAACACGCGCATAACCGGGCGCCGTAACGGTCACTGCGCGCGATGACGGCATGGTCAGACAGACAAAACCGTTGCGGTCTACCCGCGTCCCGAGCCGAACCAGTTCGACGGTCGCATTGGTCACGGGGCACAGACTGTCAATGTCCAGCACCTGCACATAGCGGATGGGCACCGGCAGCAGCGCAATGGTCATCTGCGAAGTCGCGCCGGGCGCGAGGGCCAGCCGGTCATAGAATTGCGCATAGCCAGGCGCGTTGACCTCGATGGATTGCATGCGCGCGGCCGGCAGCGGCCCAAACAGCAAGCGTTGGTCAGGCAATACGATGGAGGATATGACAAAATATGTGCCACCCCCGGAATTCACATGCTGTAGTACCATCTGGACAACTGCGTTGGTGATTCTGGTATTGGCGGCATTGGTCAGCGTCAGCGCCAGCCAGGCATCACCGCGCGTGAGGCACAAGTCCATGGCCGCACTGCTGTTCTGATTCTCGGTCGCATCGGGCACTTGCAGATCGGGCATGCCACCGGGCGCGTCCGCATGCACCGTGCACCGCACGCCGTATGGAACAGTAGCTATGTCGAACGCACCCGTGCGGTCGGTGTAGGCAACGCAGCCATCAATCGGCTCGAATGGCGCATACGTCAAAATTGTGCTGTCGATCTCAACTTCCTCGGGCTTGACGGCGCGCACCCAGACGCGTGCATTGGTGGCTTTCTCGCCATTGTCCCAGGTCACTTGGCCAACCACGTGGCAGCCACGATTCAGGCGCACGGTGAAAAACGCATCGCCATCTTCCGGGTTGACCCGCAGCGCCGTGCCGCCGGCGGTGACAAAGCCCGGCGCCTGCACTTGCAACGCCAGCGGGCCGGCGTTCACCGGCACATGCGCAATCTCGAACGTGCCGGCGGCGTCGGTCCAGACGTCACAGGCACGGCATGTGGCACGCCATTCTTTGTCGTCGGCAATCAACGCGATGTGCGCATTGCACACCGGCGTGTTCGACGCATCCGTGACAATCCCACGCACCGCATACGTTCGCGCACGCAGCAAGCGTGCCTGCATCACTGCGGATGTGGCGGCCAGCAACACCGGCTGATAGCGCGCCGCGCTGATGCCGACACGCACGCCGAGATAGCCGCTGGAAGCGGCTCCACATGTGGCGCCGGTTTCACCGGCGTTAGCGCAGATAGCCGCTGGAAGCGGCGCTACAAACGCGCCGGCGGCGTCGGTCGTCGTGATGGCATGCTGCGCCACGCCGCGCATCTCGCCCATGACACAGACCCGCGCGCCGGCGATCGGCCGCTCGGTCAATGCATCCACAACGCCGCCGGTGAGCGTCATGTCAGCATGTGCAGACGCCGTGCCCAGCATGCAGCCGGTAAGCAGCGCAAGAAACCAAGCTCGAGTAATTCTCATAGAGTTCATAATACCAAATTTACGATTAATCCTCCCTGCGGTCCCGCCAACGGCAGGACGGGAAGAAATATTAATATATGTTGCTGCGCGGGCGTTGGCTCAATCTTCTTCAACCACGACGCGAGGTCGTGGGGGTCTGCAGAAGCTCCCCACCGATCCCGCCGATGGCGCATGCGCGTCAACTTAAGCGGCTGGAAGCCGCTTCTACAACAGATGTTCCTGAAATTCCGCTAGAGGGGAAAATGCGAACCTGACGTAGCCAAATCTGTTGTGGGTCCTGCGCGTGCGTGGCCGGAGGCTGAGGTAGGGCGGTCAGGCCCTGACCGCCGTTGCTGCATGCGCGCGCACGCCGGTGCTACCATGGCGCAACAACGACCGCGGCGGTCAAGGGCCTGACCGCCCTACCTGTCTGCGCGCTCTACGCCGGCGGCTCCCGTTCTTATAGCGGAATTTCAGGACAGATGTTCTTGTTACGTTGACGCGCATGCGCCGATGGCGGGATGGGAGCAAAGATTGAGAGAAACGCGCGACGCGCGGCCTTGATCTCAATCTTCTTCACCCACGATGCAAGGTCGTGGGGGTCTCCAGAGATGTCGGTGCTTGTCATCACGCCATGCCGACGGTGCGGCGCACTATCCACTCAGCGGTGAAAAGCACGAGCAGTGCCGCCAGCAGCCACGGTGTGATCCAGACATCACGCAGGTCGTCCGCCTTTGTTTGTCGTTCGCCAGCCGCCGGTGGCGCGGGCAGTGTCAGCGTTTCGCCGCACATGACCGCCTGGCCGTGGCATGCGCGCGCGATGGCGGCCAGCAACTTTTCATTGGGCGCGATCTCGAACAACTCGCGCGTGACCGGGCGCACAAACAGCGGCACGCTCGCGGTGGCGCTGCGGTCATCGAGCCGGCGCGCAACCAGTTCGACGCGACCGGTGCTGCTCAACGCCAGAGTGCAGGCAAACAGCGCGCGCGCCGCGTCCGGCTGCATTGTCATTGTTGCCTGCGTGCCGTCGGCGGTGCTGGCCGTCAGCGTCACACGCGGTAATTTCTCGCCGGCGAAGGCACCCGGGTCATTGTACTCAATTGTTGCGACGTCGCCGATGTCGTACAACGTCTTGTCGGTCGTGATGAAGCGGGTTTCGTAATAGTGCCGCAGTGCATTATGCCCAAGCCAGCGCACGGCGTTTTGCCAGTATTTCTTGTAATAGCGGTTATCGCGCGCATTGACGTCGGCGTCGCGCGGTTCGCCCCAGTGTTTTTCGAAATCCATACCCCACAAGAAGGTGGTGTCGGTGAGGAAGGCCATGCAGCGGCCGCGGCCCATCTCCTGGACGGCCAGCATCGGCATGTTGCCGCCGGCGGCGATGGTTCGGCGCGGATGCGTCGCCAGCAACACGGCATTGGGCTTGAGGCGCACACTGGAGTTGTAGCCGTAAAACGGCGGCATGGTACGCAGGATGGCCTTGTTTTTCTGGGGATCGCGATCAATCTGCAAGATCGGATGCCGCTCCCCTTCGGTCGTGAATTCCCAGACGAACGGGCCGTCCATGTAGCGCTCATCGCCCATATCCACCGGCGAAATCCGATCAATGCGCGTTTCGTCCCAGCCGCCGCGGCCAAAGGCATGTTCACCGCCAATCATGACATAGCCGCCGCCCAACTCCTCGACAAAGCGCGCGGTATTGTCAACCTGCGCCTGGCTGAAGCGCGACAAAGAAATGTCACTGTTGATAATCACATCATAGCGCGCCAGGCCTTCGAGCGTCAATGGATAACCGCTGCGCGGGTCATCCACGGTTGGTTCTTTCACCTGTATGGGCGAATTCATCATGTCAGGATCAACCAGGGTATCACACGCAATATCGTCCGCTTCTTTAAGCGCATTTGGCACATTATTATACACCGGTTCGCCGGTGTAGCCGTTCCTATCCGTGCCCTCGAGGTACAGCACGCGATACGTGCGGCGCGAGACCTGCAGCGCGCACGCAGCGGTGGCAGCGCGCAGATCGACGTTTGGTTCGGGTGACGTGACGCGCAACGTGTAGACACGCAGGCCGTGGCGGGCGGGCGTAGTAGTGAACGTCACGCGCTGTTGTGCCGCGGTACACGCCAGCGCACGGCGCGCAATGCTATTGCCGTCCATGAGCAATTCGATGGTCGCATCACGGGCGAGATCGCGCAGTGCGACTTGGGCGGCAATCATGACGCGTTCGCCTTGCCATGCGTGCGCCGGCATGGTCACGGCCGTCAGCGCGGCACGCGGCACGGGTGTGCCCGGCGGCACACAGACGGTGTGCAGCGGCACGGCGCCGGCCGCCGAGTACTCCGCCAGCGCGGCATGCACTTCGTTGTTGGCCGTGTGACATCCGTCCGAGAACAGCACGGCCTGGGAATGCGGCAGTATCGGCATGCTGCGCAGACTTGTGAGCGGATACGTCAGGTCGGTCGCAGCCAGTGCGGCCGGTGGCGCGGGCAGATTCGCAGCTGGCGCGGAGCGCGCGCCAGTATCGAACCAGATTGTCTTGATGTCGTAGCCGGGCGCCGCGCGCACAATGGCCTCGGCTGCCGCGTCACAAACGTTGATGCGCGTGACGGGCCCCATGCCGCGATCCGCGCGCGTCATGCTGTGCGAGACATCGCGAAACAGATACAGGCACGGCGCGCCCTGCGCCCGCTGATCCAGCACATTCGGCAAGGACGGACGCAGCGCACACACCAGTAGCGTCAGCAAAATCAACACGCGCAGGGCAATGATGAAACAGCGCGGTACCAGCGGCACTTCGTGAATCTGCCAGCGCAGCGAGCGCGCCAGCGCCAGCGCCATGACCAGCACCGCTACGGCAAACAGCCAGTGCGGGATGCTGGTGAGCCAGTGCGCGGATGTCAGGAACGATTGCATCATTTACTTATAGGAAAGAACTTTGAAATACTCATTGACTGCGTCGCGGAAGCGCGGCGGACATTCCTCATCGGTCTTCAACAGTTCGCGTTGCTGTTTCACTAGCACGCGCAGCCAGGCTTCGGCCAGCGGTTCGAGCGCGCGCAATTCCGCGCGCAGTTGCTGTTGCTGGGCCGCGTCACTGGTCAGTGGCGCGCCAAGCATGTGCACAATGCGCTGCACATGTTGCGTGTCCAGCACGCTATCCACGGCGGCTTCGGCGGCGGCACTGGTCTGCGCGATGCGCGCATCCGCACGCCTTTCCTGCAGGGCGGCGACCATGAAATTCTCGACGCGGGCGACGTGGGGTTGCTCAATCACGGCACAGGCCCGCGCGCACTCGTCCGCCAGCCGGAGCAAGGCGACATGCGGCATGGTGGCCCGCCTGCTCTGCCAGCGTTGCGCCGCCAGCGCCAGACGCACGGCCACATCTTCATCGGCCAGCGCGGCCCGCAGTGTGGTCAATTCCTGATCAAACACGGCCGGCATGGCGTTCGAGGCTATTTGTGTTGCCCACGCGAGCGCCTCCGCGCGCACACGGGTCAGGCGCTCGACCGCGCTTTGCTGCAACGCGGCGATCAGGGCGGTGCGCGCCGCGCGAATGCGTTTTTCAACCAAGGCGGCCTGCGCGCCAACGGCGGCGTTTTGGTGCGTGCCTTCGAGAGTGCCGAGCGCGGCCTGCGCCGCGAGAATGGCATTGCCCATGCCGGCCTGAAATCCCTCGCCACCGGACTCTGCAGACGCGGCCAACGCGGCCTGTAATTGCCGTAATACTTGCTGTTGCTTGCCCGCCAAGTGCCGGCGCTCATACGCGTCTGGCAATGGTTGACCGGCCGCTAGGCGTTGCGCCAATGCGTGCTGCTGGTGTGCCAGTGCCTCCAGCGCGCGCGCCATGGCATCCATCTGCTGCAATGGATCCGGCTGCAACGCGCGTTGCAGCTGATGCGCCAGTTCGGCCAAGCCGACGATATTGGACACCGCGCGCACTTGTGCCGGCACGGCATCACCAGGCCGCCGCGCCTGCAAGGATGCCAGGGCCGCGCGCATGTTCTCGGCCACGGGGTATTCGCTCAGGGCGCGGGTGATGCGGGTCAACGCCTCTTCCTGCGCCGGCAAGCCGCTGGACGCCAAGCCAGACAGCGCATTGGCTTGCTGCGCCACCTCGTCCCACCACGCCTGCGCCGTGCGCTGCCCGCCGTGCGCCACGGCAGTGTCCTGATTGGACCGAAGCTGTGCGGTCTGCGCACGCACGGCGTCCTGATACTCGCCCAACATTGCCAATTGCTGCCCGAGCGCGCCAAGACCTTCGCCCAACTCGCGCGTGTGTTCCTGCATGAGGGTGCGTTCCGCCGCCGCCGTCTGCGCCAGCACTTCCTGCAATGCCGCGCGCGCTTCGTCAGCCTTGCCGTCGGCGAGCAATTGGCTCACCCGTGCAAGCGCATCCCGCACGCCCTCAAATGCGGCGCGCGTCTGCTCCGCGGATGCGCCCATCCGCCCGGCCTGTTGCGCGGCATCGCCCGCCAGGCGCGCGGCGGCTGAGTTCGCGCCTTGCTTGCCCTGCTGGCCTTGCTGGCCTTGCTGACCCTGCTGGCCTTTCTGGCCTTTGCCTTGTTTCCCTTTCTGGCCTTCTTCGCCTTGCTTATCCGACTCGCCACTCTCGCCTTGTTCGGATTGGTCGCTCATCTCATTGGCAATCTGTCGTTGCAGTTTTTGCAGTTCATCGAGTTGCTCTTCGAGATCGCCCAAGCGCGCCAGGCGGCGTTGCCGTTCATCTTCAATCTTCTTTGACGCCGCACGTTCCGCCAGGCGCAAGGCCTGCAGGATGCGCAGTTCATCCGGCGTGCCCGTGCTGCTGCTCTCCTCGCTCATCTTGAACCGCAGCATGAATGTGAGAATGCGCTGGGCGCGCCCATGCGCCAGCGCCAGGCAGTTGTCCGTGTAATTGCTGGCGGCGAGACTAAAATCATGGGTCAATTGTTGTAAGGCAACCGCAACTTGGTGTTGCGTCATTGTTGTGAGCGCGGCGCCCGCGTTGGTGCCTTTGGCAATAAACACGGCCCGCAACTCTGTGCATGCGTCGCTCATAAGCTGCTCGCGCTGGGCGAGGTCGGCGCGCGCCGCGCGGGTGGCATCCGGCGCGTTGGTCTGGGTCACAATCGTGAAGCTGTCGGCCACGACCTGCTTTTGAATGCGGATCAAGCGCGGGAACGGATTGAGCATGGACGGGCCGCTCGCTTTGGGCAAGGGCATGCCGGCGTAGGTCGGTGGCAAGACTTCCGCAAACATCAGGCGCGAGCGGCCCTCCTCCGGCGCGCCCGGCCGCACGTCTTGCGCGGCAATGTACCACGCGATGATGTCGGTGCTGCGCACGGTCACGTCCGCCATATTGAAGCGCTGCGTCACGACCAGCATGCGCGGCTGATCCGCACGGCGCTGCAGCGGAATGCGCAGCGGTGGGCGATCGTTGATCTGGTACACCAGCGTGGCGTCGCGAATGCCGACATCATCGTCAAGCGCAGCTTCGATCGTGAAGCCGTAATCTTCCGGCACAATGACATCACGCAACGGCTGGCGAATGACTATCGTGGGCGGCGCGTCCGGATGCACCTGCACCGTGAAGCGTTGCTCGAGCACACCGGCCGGCGTTTGCGCATCGCACGCCTGCAGAACATATTCCACACTGGTCGTGGCGGTCAGTCCGACCTGCCATTGCGCGCCGTCGCCGGTCAGCGCGTACGGCGCGCCATCGGCGCGCATCAGGTGTACATTCGTCACGGCGGCCGCAAACCACCAGCACACGGTGACCGCGCTGCCGGGCAGCACCGCCAGCTCGGTCCATGTTTCGCGCGTGCAGCCGCGCCCTGTGTACGCCGGCCATTGCACGGTCGCATACGCCGCTGTCAGGCAAGGGATGCCGACCACCGTGACGGTACGCGGCGCGGTCGCCCCGTCATTGGCCGTCAGCCAATAGTGAAACGGCTTTTCAATGCCGGCCAATGTCAGGCGCGCCGTATGATTGCTCAGCGCCACGCGCACCGTCTGGCGCACATGGCCGTCAAATGTCAGATGCGCGACGGCGTGCGCGCAATCCCGGCCTTCGACCCGCGCAACAAACACCATGTTCGAACCCTTGATCAAGGCCGTCGCCGGCGCAAGATCCATTATGCACGTGTACGGGCACACCGCCGTCGGCGCCGCAATATGGCGCAGGGACAGGCCGCCAAATGGCACGCGCAGACACCACAGCAGCACCGCCGCCAGCACGAGTGTCAGCGCCAGCACGGGAAAGATCAGCGGGCGTGCCGTCACGACTGCGCGCACGGGCGTGGCCGCCATGGCCGTGCCGACGCGCTGCGCCAGTTCATCCACCATGCGCGCCTCGACTGCATGCGTTGTGCCGGCGCGGTCCAACACCGTGGCCAGGCCATGCCGCAGATGCGGCAAGCGCGTCTCGACGCGCGCCACCAGCACGCGCCGCGTCATGCGTCGCTGCCACTCGAGTACGGCCACCAAACCGGCCACCAGCACGCCACCGGCATACACCACGCCGGCAAGCGTGCAGCGCAATGTCACCGCCGGCAGCAGCAGATAATCCACTACCGCCGCCGCCAGCAGGGCCGCACCCCACGCGCCCAGCAACGACAGCAGCACGGTTATCAGCCACACCGCGCCTTGCCGGCGCCGGATCGCATGATAGCGGTGTTGCACATCGGCACGGGTCATGATGGCCGTGATTTCAGACATAGCTGACCGCGTTGGCATATAACCCCTCAAGCGCCGCAAGCAAAAATACCGCGGCGATCAACCATGATTCAATGCAATCATTCTTCCCTTCACGCCGCGTGGTGGTGCTTACGACAAAAGCATCGTCACGCACACCGAGCTTTGCCTGGGCCGCACTCGGCAAGCCCTGCTCGCAGGCACACTCGCGTGCATCCGGCACGTTTTTGATGGCGGCCAACGGCACAGTTGAGCGCAGCACGATACCGGGCCGAACCTGTTCGGCGCGCGCATCCCGCACAACAATCTGCGCTGTGCGCACGGCGTCTGCCATGTCCGGCTCCTGCGCCAGCCAGCGCATCATTTCGCGCATGAAGGGCAGATACAGGCGGCTGCGTGGGAACGCGGTCCACTCGCGATCAGCTGTGCAGGTCATTAGCGCGACCGTGCCACTACCCAGCCGCGCGGCGGCGAGATACGCATCGCCATTATCAAAGGTCGCAATGATTTCGGCATTGGTCGCCGGCAGCGTGCGCATGACGCGATAAAACGGTACGGCCCGCAGATCGTCGGCCGCTGCGCCCGTACACCAGCGCAGCGCCGGATGGTTGGTATGCCACTGCTCAATGCCGATGCACGTATAGTTGCCGGCGCGGGCGCGGGCGGTCGCATAGATCAGTTGCGCGGGCAGCAGCCCCCGGCGCGCCAGGGTCGCATTATGCCATGCAATATCCGTGTGCTCGCCGCAGAAAACCAACAGGCTGCCGCCGGCGCGCACAAAATCGGCCAGCACACGCACGGCATCGTCCGGCAGCCGCGCGACATCCACCAGCACAATCACCCGCGTGGCGCGCAAATTTTGTTTGGCAAGCTGTTCCGGCTTGATTGTCGCGTGGGTCGCATGCCATTCGCTGCCCGGCACAAGCTGTTGCACGGCGGTCTCAATGTACAAGGTTTTCGCCTTAAGCGTGTTACTTATCGGCGTGCTGCTGACCAGCAGAACGCGCCACGCCGGTGCGGCGTACACCAGCATGCTGTCCTGATTGTCGGCGGCGTATGCGTCGTCCGCCCGCAGGATTGCACGCACGACATGCACCCCGCTGCGCATTACCGGCAGCGTCAGCACGTGCGTGCCGGCCATGCCGGGCGCGCACTGCTCGACGCGGGTCGGCACGCGCAGGTCATCCACGTACACTTGCAGATCGTTTTCGTTCACACCGCCGCTCACCACGCAGGCGACCCGCGCTGTTACGCCAAGATCCGTGACCCGCGCCGCATCCACAAACGCAATCCGTTGGTTGACGGCGCCCGGCGTGCACGGCACAATTTCAACATGGCAGGTGGACGGCAGTTGTTGCGCCGCCAGCGCCGCCAGCGCACTCTTTTGCAGGTCAGTGTACCAGACCACATGACTGTTGCCATGCTGGTCGGCCAGAGCATCGCGTGCCGCGCGCCAAGCGGCGTTATAGTCGGTGCCGCCGTAGGTTGGGAAACTTGTCTCCCATTCATGCAACACGCGCTGCCAATTGTCCGTCGCCTGCAGCGTGGCGCAAACACCGTCGGCATACGCAACCACCCGCCACGCATGTCCGGCAGGCAGCGCCTGCACCCGCGCGCGCACATCCCGCATGACGGCCGGCCAGACGGCCGCGCCATCCGGCCCACGCGCCTGCATGCTGAGCGAGACGTCCAATAAGATCACCGTGCTATCGGCCTGCCACGCCGTGCCCGCCATCCGTGTCCGCACAAATGGATGGGCAAACGCGGCAACCAACGCCGCCAGCAACAACAAGCGCAAGGCCAGCAACAGATATTCATGCAGCCGCAGCCGCCGCTGATACGCGCGAAATCCGCGCGGCACAAACCGCAACGATGGGACCATCACGACCGTCGGCCGCCGCTTGATCAAATGCAAGATGACCGGCACGGCCAGCGCCGCCAGCGCACTCAGGAAGGCAGGATACAGCCAGCCGATCATGGCGCCATCTTCCGCTTGACGAGATACGCGGCCAGCGGCTTGATGCTGACATCGTGAGCCGTGAAGGTCTCGAGGTCGACCGCATGGCGCGCCGCGCAGCGCAGCAACTGTTCGCCGTGCGCGCGCAGATTTTCCTGGTACGCCGCGCGCACCTCGCGCGCATGCACCATCTGGCGCTCACCCGTTTCGGCATCAACCAGGACCACCCGCCCGTGATAGGAAAATTGCACTTCTTCGACCGCCAGCGGGCGCAGGCACAACAGCTCATGGCCGTAAAACCGCACGCGTTCAAACAATTCTTCGATCTCCGCGCAATCGCCCGTGAGGTCTGAAATCAACACAATCAGCGATTTGCGCTTCAGCCGCTGTTCAAGCGCCGGCCCCAGCGGCGCGAAGCGCGACGCGCCGCCGGTCTGTGCACTCGCCAGTGCCGCCAGCACGCGCGTGAACTGCCGCTCATGCGCGCGCGGCGGCACATCGCACACAATGTCGTTCGCAAACGTCAACAAGCCAAACGCATCATGCTGCCGCAGCATCAGCAGCGCCAGCGCGGCGCTGACCGTCACGCTCATGCACATCTTGACCGTGTTCTCGCCCGCATGACACATCGAACCGCTGATGTCCAGCACGATGTAGCTGTTGAGGGTGCAGTCGGCGTCGTAGCGTTTGATGAAATATTCGTCGCTGCGCGCCCAGGCGCGCCAGTCAATGTCGCGCAGATCATCACCCGGGCGATACGCGGCATACGACGCAAATTCGGCGTTGCGCCCATAGCGCGGGCTGGGATGCATGCCGGCGAAATAACTGTGCACCATAATGTGCGCGCGCAGGCCCACATCACTGATGCGCGCCAATGCGGCAAAATTCAAATGCGCAGTCGTTGCCATGACACCCGCTGCGTGGCCGGTCAGCGTGCGCAGTGCGTAATGATGTCTGCGACGACCGCATCCACCAGAATGTCTTCGGCTTTGGCTTGATAGTTCAACAGGATGCGATGTGACAGGACCGGCGGCGCCACCGCGGCGATGTCTTCGCGCGCAACGCAGGCATTACCACGCATCAACGCGCGCGCCTTGGCCGCCAGAATGAGATATTGGCAGGCGCGCGGGCTCGCGCCCCAGCGCACATACTTGCGCGCCATCTCGACCGCGTCCGGCGTATCCGGCCGCGTCGCGCGCACCATTCGTAGCGCCAGCTCGTACATGTCGTCCGCCACCGGCACGGCGCGGGTCATCTCCTGCAACGCGGCGATGTCTTCCTTGGTCAACACCGGCGTCACCGTCGCCGCGCCCGGCGACGTGGTTTCACGCACCATGCGCAACTCGTCGGCCCGCGCGGGATAGGTAATCTCGAGCTTCATCATGAAGCGGTCCAACTGCGCTTCCGGCAGCGGATACGTGCCTTCCTGCTCGATCGGATTTTGCGTCGCAATCACCAGGAACGGCTGTTCAACTGCCAGCGTGCGCCGGTTGATCGTGACCTCGTTTTCCTGCATGACTTGCAGCATGGCTGCCTGCGTGCGCGGCGGCGTGCGATTGATTTCGTCGGCCAAAATAATATTGGCGAAAATCGGGCCAGCCATGAAGCGCGGCACACGCCGGCCGGTGCTGACATCCTCTTCAAGAATCTCAACGCCGGTGATGTCCGACGGCATCATGTCGGGCGTGAATTGAATGCGCGAGAAGGCCAGGTGCGTGCAGCCCGCAAAGGTTTTTGCAATCAGCGTCTTGGCCAAGCCCGGCAAGCCGATCACCAATAAATGCCCGCGGCACAGCAAGCCGATCATGATGTGTTCAATAACCGTTTCCTGCCCGGCAATCACTTTGCTCATCTCGGCATACACCCGCGCGCAGTGCGTTGCGACCCGCGCCGGCGTCCACTCATTTGTGCTCATCCGTCTCTCCGTGTGTGAATTACTTCATGCTAGGCAAACGTTGTGCCAAGGCCTTGACGGCCGGTTCGTCCGGCGCAAAATATACCGCTTCCGCCAGCGCGCGGCACGCATCATTCGTGCGCCCCACCGCAACCAGCGCCTCGGCGTGTTGCAGATGCGCGTGCCAGTCGTGCGGCGCGGCCATGGTGAAAATCGTGCTCATGTGTAACGCGGCATCGAGTTGTCCTTGCTGCCGCAGCACCTTGAGCCATGCCTCGTACACTTGCGTCTGATAAGGATTTATGTGATAGGCGCGGCGGTACAGGCGCGCGGCCGCGAACAAGTCGTTCGTGCCGCAGGCCTGCGCCGCGCGCAACTGCAGGGCGAAGTCATCCACATGCATATCCGCGGCCGCGACCAAGGTGCGCACGGCATTTGTCGCCTGAACCGCGGTGGGAGCGCCGTTCGTCCCGAGTAGCAGGGCCAAGCGTGGCATGAGCTGGGTCTGAATGAAACTGCAGAACGCGGCATCCAGCGCCTGGGTCGTTGTGCCCAAGGCGCGCGCCGGCAAGGTTCGATCGAACGGCGCATCGGCGTACGCGTTCACCGCGGCGCACACGCCGGTCCAACCATACTGCGCAACGAGAAATCGTACTGCGTGCCCCGCGAGCTGATATGCGCCGACAACCTGGGGCCCGCTGAAGGCGCCATCAAACGTTGTGAAACTGACAAAGCCGGTGCTGGTCAACAGCGCCCGCAGCGCCTTGTCGCGCTCCCCCAGCGTGCCATCTTCCTCGGCGACCGACAAGCCCTCGGTAAACCAGCGCTGAATGCCCATGCCCGAGGCCTGCAAGGTCAGCACATGAATGAATTCATGCCGCAAGGTTTGCTCCCAGTTGGCACTGTCGGCGGTCGCCTGCGGCGAGACCATCGCGAGGTAGCCGCCAAAACACACGCCGAGCGCGCCCAACGTCGGCACACCAACCGTGCGCGCCGCAAAATCCGCCTGACGATTCATGAGCTCGATCCGCAAGGGTGTGGCCGGCTGCACGGCATATTTGGGCACGTAGGTGCACCAATACTGCTCGACCAGGTTGGTCACTTCGTCGCCGATCACCTGCGCATCGCGTGGGTGCAGCCGTACGATTGCATGCGCGGTTGTCATGCTGACAAAGGTGCGATCGATGTACTCCAATGCACCCAGAAAATTAAACGCGGTGCGATGATAGGGATTTTGCCGCAGCAACCCGTCCAGCATTGCGCGTGCGCGGCTTGACGCGCCCTGCGCCAAGTCGCAACGCGCCAGAAGAAACATTGCGTTGGCATCGTCCGGCCGGCGCGCGCAGGCCATGCTGGCATAGGCGGCCGCGCGCGCAAATTGCCGGCGGCTGTGCCATAGCTCGCCGCGCAACGTCAAATCATCGCTCCACTCCGGCGCGCGCGCATGCAACTCGTCGGCCAGCCGGGCCGCATCGCCGGTCGCACCGGTCGCCTCGGCCAGCAAGATGCGCAGCGACTGCAGCGTCACATTGTCCGGATGCGTCGTCACACACGTCGCCAGCAGCGCCGCCGCGTCATCGTAGCGTTCCTGCACACATGCGGCCTGAATGCGCGCACACTGGGCCGGGAAATATGCCGGCACATTGCTGACCAGTGCCGCAAGCGCCGCCGCAAGCGCCACATCGTCGGTCAGCATCTTGCATCGTTGATACAGCACATGCGCAGACCTGTCGCCGCACGCGTGCGCTTTGTCATAGTATTGTTCGGCGCGGGCGGCGTCGTTCACCGCCAGATACAAATCGCCGGCCGCGGCATATACCTCGCCGCTCGCGCCGCCGCAGCGCAGCGCTTTCTGAAGCTGCGTCAGCGCCAAGTCGTGCCGCTGCAAGCGCAATGCCGCTTGGGATGCCGCCACATGGTCGGCTGCATCGCGCACGCCGGCGTCATCAACGTGCAAGAGAATCCACAAATCGTTGCTCAATGACTGCGACAACAAGCCCAGCTCCGCCAGCGCCCGCGATTGGCATGCGCGCAGCGGCAAGCAGGTCGGCGTCATGCCATCTGCATCCAGCAAGGACAAGGCCTGCGCGGGATGCCCTTCGTCGCACAAGCAGGAGGCTTGATCGGCCCGCGCACGCCATGCCGCAGGCGCGGACGTCAGCGTTGCTGCTCTCGTGCTGCCAACCAACGCCAGCATCCCCAGCGTCACCGTTAAAAGCATGCGCACTATGTGTTGGTTGCTTTTGTTCAACAGGCCTCGTCTGCTGCTTATGCTAGGCGTACATCCGCATAGCGACTTTGACCGGCGCATGCGGTAACGCTACTACTATACCATATCGTGTAAATCACGTGTTTCAGGTTGTACCTGGCTGACGTGATGGTACTGTTTCAGAGATATGCTTACGTGAGGCAACCGCCTCCCGTTCAGAAACATTTCACACGAGGCAACTCAATTGATTGCGTGGCGTGGCGGCTTGTGCTATAATGAGTGCGCAAGCAACTATTAACCACGTGCGAGGAAGTGCCGATGCGGAATATTGTCGCGGAAATCAAAGCCCGGGCGCGGGCGGCGCACCGCAAAATTCTGCTGCCGGAAAGCTGGGACAAACGCACCTTGTTGGCCGCCGAGATCATCGTCCGCGAGGGCTTCACCGAGGTCGCGCTGGTCGGCAAGCCGGATGCCATTGCCGCCTTGGCGCGCGAGTGTGGCGCGAACATCGACGGCGTCCCGATCATTGATCCCGCCGCGGTCTGCGCCCAGTATGGCTTCGTCGAAAAACTCACCGCCTTGCGCAAGCACAAGGGCATGACGCCCGACGCCGCGCAGAAATTGTTGCAGGATTATTTGTACGTCGCCGCACTGCTCGTGCGCGCAGGACTGGCGTACGGCTATGTCGCCGGCGCGGACAATCCGACGGCCAACACGATCCGCTCCGCGCTCTACTGCCTTGGCACCAAGCCGGGCATCAAAACCCTCTCAAGCTGCTTCCTGATGGTCGTGCCGGACTGCCCGTACGGCGCGGACGGCATGCTGATCTACGCCGACTGCGGGGTCGTGCCGAATCCGACCGCCGAACAGTTGGCCGATATTGCGATCATCTCGGCCGATTCGTGCCGGACGCTGATCGGGGTCGAGCCGATTGTCGCCATGCTGGCGTTCTCAACCAAAGGCAGCGCGCATGATCCGATCGCCGACAAGGTCATTGCCGCCACCGCACTGGTCAAGCAACGCGCACCACAGTTGTTGGTGGATGGCGAGCTGCAATCGGACGCCGCGCTGGTGCCCGCCATCGGCGCCAAGAAGGCGCCCGGCAGCCCGGTTGCCGGCCGCGCCAATGTCTTGATTTTCCCCGACCTGAATGCCGGCAATATCTGCTACAAGCTCACCGAGCGGCTGGCCAAGGCGATGGCGTTCGGCCCGCTGCTGCAAGGCTGCGCCAAGCCGGTCAATGACCTCAGCCGCGGCTGTTCGGTGGACGATATTGTGACGGTCAGCGCCATCACCGCCGTACAAGAGTGAGCCGGGGGTGAGTGGCGTTGCGACACAGTCGGTGCGGCGTGGTGCGCACGTGATGATTTTGCCGCCCGATGTGGCCAACAAAATT
This sequence comes from uncultured bacterium, assembly GCA_964397565.1. GTDB lineage: Bacteria > Auribacterota > UBA3054 > UBA3054 > JAPLST01 > JAPLST01. The sequence continues at coordinate 15,123 of CAYNJC010000020.1, read as the reverse complement.
GCCGCCGGTGAAGTGGTGGACCGGCCGGCGTCGGTGGTGAAAGAGCTGGTTGAAAACGCGCTGGATGCCGGCGCGACGCGCATCACCATCGAAATTGAAGGCGGCGGCCGCACGCTCATGCGCGTCAGCGACGACGGCGTCGGCATGGGCCGCGCCGATGCCGAACTCGCCATCCAGCGCCACGCCACCAGCAAGATTCACACGGTCGATGATATTGACGCCATCACGACGCTCGGCTTTCGCGGCGAAGCGTTGCCCAGTATCGCCTCAGTCGCCCATTTTGAGCTGTTGACCTGCCAAGCCAACGCGGCCCACGCCACCCGTATCACGATTGATGGCGGCCACAATGTGCAGGTCAGCGACGCTGCCCGCGCGCCCGGCACGACCGTTGCCGTGCGGACCCTCTTCTATTGCGTGCCGGCACGTGCCAAGTTCCTGAAGACAACCGCGACCGAGATCAGTCATATCGCGCGCGTCGTGCACGCCGTCATGCTGGCGCATCCGCACGTCGGCTTCAAGTATCTGCTCGAAAACACGATCCAGTATGACGTGCCACCACAGCCAGCCACGACGCCGTTCGCCGATGCGCTGCGCACGCGCCTGAGCCACGTGCGCGGCCGCGAACTGGTCAACGACCTGCTGCCGATTGAGTATCAGGCCGAGCCCTTCACGGTGCGTGGCTTCTGCTCGTCTTGGTCACGCGCGGTGCTCTCGCGTCAGGAATTGTTCCTGTATGTCAATCGACGCCCGGTGCGGTGCGCCTGGCTGGCCGCGCTGATCAAGCGCGCCTACGGCACGCTCTTGACTGCCGACGCTTATCCCTATGCGTTTCTCTTTGTGGAGGTGCCGCCGCACTCGGTGGATGTCAATATGCATCCGGCCAAACTGGAAGTGCGCTTTGGCAATGAGTACGCGGTCCAAAGCGCTATCAGCAATGCGATCATGGCCTGTCTGCAGGCGCACGCGACAATGCCGCGCGTCGGCGTGGGAGCGCGCAACACCACCGCGACGGGCACTGCGGCTACGCCCGACGCCACGCGGCTGAGCACGCCGCCGGTGCTGGCCGCGCCGTGGTCGCGCAAGTTATCCATTGATGAGTGGAAAACACTGTACGGCCGCGCGCCCGATGCGGCGCCGGCGCCAGCACAACCCGCGGCGGGCGCAACGGCGGGCGCCGCGGCACCGGCACCGGCCGCGGCGGATACGCTGCGCGTGATCGGCCAGGCCGGCAACAAATATATCGTCGCCGAAATTGCCGGCGCGCGCAATGGCATCGTGCTGATTGACCAGCACGCCGCGCACGAGCGGGTCGGCTTTGACGATGTCACTGCTGCCATGGCGACGCGCAGTGTTGCGCAGCAGACGTTGTTATTGCCGGCCACCGCGCAAGTCTCCGCCATGCACGCGGCCGTGCTGCACGAACAGCTGGACGCGCTGCGGGCCATGGGGTTTTCCATTGAGGAGTTCGGCCCGGATACCTTCAAGATTGACGCGCTGCCCGCGTTTGTCAATGTCGCCGATGTGGCGTCGCTGCTGAGTGACGTCGCCGCTGAATTGCTGGAACTCGGGCGCGCCGCGCGGGTCGAAGAGCTGCACCGCCGCATGCTCCTGCTGCTTGTCTGCAAAGGCAGTGTCACCTTCAACCAGCCGTTGTCGTTGCCGGAACTGCAGGCCCTGGTGGATCGCTTGCGGACGACGGCCACGCCGTGGACGTGTCCGCATGGGCGGCCCACCATGATTGTCATCCCGTATGATGAACTTGAACGGCGCTTTGGCCGGCGCGGCTGAACCTTGCATGACAGATACTATGGCCACGAAGACACCAAGGCACGAAGAAATCGCAGAATCTGGCATTTGTTATTGTGCCGCCGCAGCATGCAACCAAGAACGTCATTTCTGTCGCTGCTTCTTCTTCGTGTCTTCGTGGCTTCGTGGCAAATCCATCTGCTTCTGCCCTGAACCCTGAACCCTGAACCCTGTAACCTCTAACGTGAATGCCCTGATCATCACCGGCACGGACACGGGCGTCGGCAAGACCTACGTTGCCTGCGGCGTGGCAGCCGCGCTGCACCGGCGCGGCCTGGATGTCGGTGTCTTCAAGCCGTTCTGCACCGGCACGCGTGATGATGTGCTGGCCTTGCAGCGCGCCGCGCACAGCACCGCCGCGCTCGACGTGATCAATCCTGTTTTTTTGCCGTTGCCGTTGGCGCCCTATCGCGCCGCCGCGTTGGCCGGTGTCACAATCGACATCGCCGAGGTCATGCGCTCGTTCGACCTGCTGCGGCACCAGCACGATGTGGTCGTGGTCGAAGGGATTGGCGGGCTGATGGTGCCGCTCTGCCGCAGCGCCGACCGCATGTATACGTTTCGTGATTTTTGCGCGGACTGCGGCGCGGCGCTGGTGCTGGTCGCGCGCCGCACCTTGGGCACGCTTAATCACACCTGGCTCACCGTCAATGCCTGCCGCGAGGCCGGCCTGCCCCTGCAGGGCGTCATCTTCAATGATACCGAACCGCAGACGGAGCGCGAGCCGCTGTCCAGTAACCCCGCGCTGCTGTCTGAATGCGCCGCCGTGCCCCTGCTCGGCTGCGTGCCCTACACCGCCACCGCGCCAGTGTTTGATGCTTGTGTTGCCCCCTTGTTGTCACTGTTTTCCACGGCTGTGATCTCGTATGTCTGACGCACACCAACAACCACTGCATCCGTCCACCCTGGCACCCGCGCCGGCCGCCGGCTCACCCGTCCATGCCGACCTGCGCTGCCCGCACTGCGAAAGGCACAGCACGATGCAGATTATCGCGCCGGCCAGGCCACCCCACCATTCGTCACTGACGCAGTTTCTGTTGCGCATCTTCTCGCCCGGTGGCGTCGTCATCAATCAACGCTACCGCTGCCCGCGCTGCGGCAAAGAGTTCAAGGACATGTCGCTGGTGGAAGCGCTGGTCGCGCCAGCAATCATGATCGGCCTGGTCGTGCTGAGCATGCTTGTGTTTCTGTATCTCATCTTTTTCATCGTTGCGCCAAAGTAGTCCAATGACGTCCTTGGTTGCTCCCTCGCTCTTGGCCGCCGATTTCGGCCACTTGGCCGATGAAATTCAGCGGGCTGAAACGGCCGGCGCCGACTACATCCACCTGGATGTCATGGACGGCCATTTTGTGCCGAACCTGACGCTCGGGCCGCCGCTGGTGGCGAAATTGCGCGCATGCACACGGCTGCCGTTCGATGTGCACTTGATGATTGATCGCCCGGACATCTATGCCGCGCGGTTCATCGAGGCCGGCGCCGACCTGGTCACCCTGCACGTCGAGTCACCGTGCTTTCACGATGGCACGGCCAGCGTGCCGGCCGTCCTGCACGACATTGTCGCCCGCGGCGCGCGCGCCGGCCTGGTGCTCAAGCCGGCCACGCCCGTCACCACGCTCCTGCCGCATCTGCAGCTCTGCGCCATGGTTTTGATCATGACCGTCGAGCCCGGCTTTGGCGGCCAGGCGTTCATGCCCGCCATGTTGCCGAAAATCCGGGCTGTGCGCGACGCCGCGCGGACAGCGGCGCCCGCGCTCAACCTCGAGGTGGACGGCGGCATTGACGATCAAACCGCCGCACGCTGTGCCGCCCAGGGCGCAAATGTCTTTGTGGCCGGCACCCACTTGTTTGGTCACGCCGACATGGCCGCGCGCATCGCACGCCTGCATAACCTCCACTGCGTCTGCTAATGTCTTCCGCACCTGCACTTACGTTTGGCACCGATGGTTGGCGTGGCGTGATCGCCGACACCTTCACCTTTGACAATGTCCGCCTGGTCGCGCAGGCCATCGCGGAGTATGTGCGGTCCCAATCGCGCGCGCCGCGCGGTATCGTCATTGGCTATGACAATCGTTTTCAAGGCGAACACTTCGCGCGGCTGGTCGCCGAGGTCATGCTCGGCAATCGCATCCCCGTCGCGCTCGCCACCGAGCCGCTGCCTACACCGGCCATTTCGTTCGCCGCCTTTCACCACAAACTCGACGGCGGCGTCATGATCACCGCCAGTCACAATCCGCCCGAGTACAGCGGCATTAAATTCAAGACACCACAGGGCGCCTCGGCCGATCCCGCCATCACCCGGCTGTTTGAGGCAAACATCGGCACATCGCCGGTGGCGACGACGGCCCTCCACAACGCCGACCCCGCGTTGCTGCTGGACCTGGCGATTGCCCCGCCGTATTTCGACTGGGTGCGATCGTTCATCAACTATGACGTGCTGGCCCGCGCGCACTATGCTGTGGTCGTGGATTCAATGTACGGCGTTGGCGCGCGCCATATCGAGACATTGCTGGCCGGCACCGCCCACACGGTCACCACCATTCGGGCCGAACGTAATCCATCCTTTAACGGCATCGCGCCCGAACCCGTGCCAAAAAACATGGCGGCCACGGTCGCGGCCGTGCAGCAGGCGCACGCCGATGTGGCCTTGGTCACCGACGGCGACGCCGACCGGCTGGCCGCGCTCGACAATCGCGGCGAGTACATCATCACGCCCAAGATCGCGGTGTTGCTGGCGCTGCATCTGTTGAAGAACCGCGGCTGGCGCGGCGACATGGTCAAGACTCTGTCCTGCTCGGTGGTGGTTGACCGCTTTGCGCGCGAATATGGCTTGACCGTGCACGAGCAGCCGGTCGGCTTCAAGAACATTGTCCCCTATCTGGTTTCGGGCGCGGCGCTGATCGGCACCGAGGAAAGCGGCGGCCTTGGCATTCAAAAACACATTCCGGAACGCGACGGGATTTTGGGTGGCCTGCTCTTTCTCGAAGCCTTGACCGGGCTCGGTTTCGCCAATGCCGGCGCCGCCATGGACTATCTGGATCGCCAGTTCGGCACGCTGCGCTATGACCGCATTGACGCGCACTACACGCCCGCGCAGAAAGCCTCATTTCTGCAACGCATCAGCGCCGCGCCTCCCAAGGAATTGCTTGGCCACCGTGTCGTGCGCATCAAGGATTTCGACGGGATCAAGTTTGAGTGCGAGAATGACGCCTGGCTGCTGTTGCGCTTCAGCGGCACCGAGCCGGTCGTGCGCTTCTACGCCGAAGCGCCCAGCGCAGCCGACGCCGCCGCGCTGACGCAGCTCGGCCTGCAGATGCTGACCACTGCCTAACGGGCAAGACTGTTCATCGTGCATCGTGCATCGATGGCGGCGCTGAGGTGAGCGGACATGTCCTTGCCTGCCGCTGCCATTGCTGTTGTCGCTACACTTTTTCCTTCTTGATTCTTCGTTCCTTGTTCGACACTCGTCATTCCCCACGGCCCTTGGCTGCTTCATAAATTCTTGCGCCGCGCGAAACTTCACTGTCGTACGTTTACAATACGCGCCAGGCACTAGCCGCGCTGCTTCAGGTGCGTGGGAGCGGCATGTCAATGCTGCGCCCGCAGAAAGACACCGCGCGCCGGCGCCGGCGGATCGCCTGGCGCCGTGCAGATGCCGCGCACAAACGTCTGCACGACGGCGCCGAGCAGGGGCACGCCCTCGAAGGGTGTCAAGCGGCCTTTTGAATGCAGGTCTGCGCCGGCAACAGTCCATGTACGCTCGATATCCACCAGCACAAAATCCGCGTCACCTCCGACGTGCAGGCCGGTCTTGCGGTAGGCCAAACCATACCGCGCTGCCGCCGCGCCTCCCAGCAGACTCGCGAGCGCCTGCAGCGTTAGGCGCCCGGCCTGATAGCCATACGTCAGCGCGAAGGGCAACAGCACTTCGACGCCGGGCATGCCGGCATATGCGTTGAAAATGTCCGTGGTCTCTTTTTCGGCCGGCGTACACGGCGCATGATCGCTGGCAAGGATACTGATGGTGTTGCCGACGTGCGACCACAGCGCGCGCCGTTCGTCCTCGCTGCGCACCGGCGGCGCGCATTTGAGCACAGCGCCCAAGCGCGCAAGGTCATTACTGCAAAATGCAAGATACTGCGGGCACGTCTCCGCGCTGATGTCGGCGCCCTGGCGCTGCAACCGCGCAATCTCCGCCGCGCCCGAGCCGGAGGACACATGCACGATGTGCAGCCGCGCGCCCAGTTCGCCGGCCAGTTCGCCGACGCGCCGGATCGCCTCGACTTCCGCCGCCACCGGTCGCGCCGCCGCATACGCGCGCGGATCCGTCGCCGGCCGCACCGCCGCCGCCATGCCTGCCGCCACCAACGCCGCATCCTCGGCGTGCACCCCGACCAGCGCGCCAAGTTTGGCCGCATGCTGCAGCACCTCGCGATACTGCGCGTACGTCAGATGGGGAAACGTGTCCATGCCCGACAAGGCATACGTTTTGAACGCGATCACACCGGCGCGCCACAAGGCCGTCATTTCCTCACGCCACGCCGGATTCTCCAGCGCGCGGGCCGAGACGCCGCCCCAGAACGCGTAGTCGCAATACGCGCGGCCTGCCACGGCGGCACACTTCGCCGTCAGTGCCGCCGCCGTCGTCACCGGCGGCACACACGTGTCCGGCATGTCGCAGACAGTCGTCACACCGCCGGCAACTGCCGCGCGCGTGCCATGCGGAAAATCTTCACGACGGGTGTAGCCCGGATCATCAAAATGCACATGCGGATCAATCACCCCCGGCAACAGCAACAACCCGTGGCCGTCTTCTTTCGGCCAATCACTTGGACATGCCTCATCCCACGCGCGCACCACGCCGTCAGCAATCGCCAGGCGGGCAGTCCGGGTCGCGTTGTCGTGCGTCACTACCTGGACATTCTCAAGAACAAATGCCATTGGCTTCCATGGTTTCACGCCACGCCCGTGTGAACACGCGATCCCAGGTGAATTCGCGCGCCAGCGCCAGGGCATTGGCGCGATAGGTTGCATACTCGTTTACAATGATCCGCACTGCAGCGGCGACATCCTGCGCGTCATAGCGCACCACCACGCCCGCACGCCGTTCCTGGATCAGCGCCGCCACTTCCGGCACATCGCCAATGATGACCGGCAGGCCGCACGCCAAGTATACTTTCGGCTTGCCCGGGTCGCCGAATTCCGAGTAATCACCGGCACCGCGCCGGTACAACGCTACGCCTATGCCGCACTGCATCAGCAGGCGTTCCGCCGCGGCATGCTCTTCGACAAAGCCATGAAAGACGACCGCGTCCTGCACGCCCGCCGCCACGACGTGGCGCCGCAATTCCTCAAGGAACGCGCCGCCGCCGATCACATCCAATGTCAGCGCCGGATACTCAGCGCGCAGCTGCGGCATGATCTCCAGAAACAACTGCACGCCCGAACTTTCTTTGACATGTCCAAAAAATGCGATCCGGCAGGGCTGCGCCACGGCCGGCAGATGGGCGGCGCATGCATCGGCATGCGTGCCATGCGGCACCCACACCTGCGGCGCACATCGTTCGCGCCGCACACCGTCGCGGACGCGGCCATCCATCATGCGCGTCCGCGCCAGATTCCACAGCGCGTCGCAATGATAACAGCAGAACCGGTCGAGCACCCGATAGACGCGCCCGATCAGCGTGCCATACGCGTCCGGCACATAATCGATCGAGTACATCACCACCTGGCGCACTTTCCCCAACCGGCGCAGAAGCAAGCCGGGCAACGTGTCAAAGCAGCCGTTGCCGACATACACATCATAACGCCCCGGCAGGCCGAGCACGACCCGCACGGTGCGCCAAAAGTCCAGCAGATAGCGCAGCGGCGCAAAGCGCACCCGGCGCGGATAGCAGACGCGCTGCGCAGCGCCCGCGATGCAGCGGCGCTCACAGACCGCATCGCGACGATTGCTGAACGGAAACGGATGTTCAAGCAACACACTCTCACGCGCCCGGCCGGCCGCCAGCCATGCATGCAATTCCTGCCCGGGACCGGTGGCATAATAATGCAATACGATAATGACCCGCGCCTGCGCCAGCGGCACAGCAGTTGTTGACTGCAGTTTACCCATGACCGTGGTCTCGCGGCAGGGCGGCCAGGCCCTGACCGCCGTGCTGCAGGCCTGCGCACCCTACCGGTGCGGATTCACCAGTGTTTTCATATGGCCTTCGGAAACTACCATCTGCAGCGTAGCCCCATGCATACTGCCATGCGTCAGGATTGCTGACCAATCCCGCCCGGACTGGATTCGTGCGAATGTACATGGCCTTCTCATCGAATGCCTCGTGGTTACGCAAGCGATGGTCAAAAAAATCACGTTGCCAGTCTAACCCAAGCATCCTGCTCGTATAGTGTTTCCAATCCATTATCGCTTTGGTCATGCCCACATCGGACGGAAACCCAATAAGTGCATGAACATGGTCGGGCATGAAAAGAACGAAATAAAGCCACCAAGTTCCCTGGCAATGACGAAACCGCATTGAATCCCAAAGTGATGTGGCAACATCATCATGGCACAAGTGATTGTGACCGCGTGGATATGCGCATACGGTAATGAAGAAAACCGAAGGTCCGTCAACCCAACTGGGAATACTATGTGGAAGACACTTACGCTGCGGTAGGGCGGTCAGGCCCTGACCGCCGTGCTGTTCCGGCGCGCATGGGCCTGCGCGCCCTACCTGTTCCGGCGCACCCGGGCCTGCGCGCCCTACCTGTTCCGGCGCGCATGGGCCTGCGCGCCCTACCTGTTCCGGCGCACCCGGGCCTGCGCGCCCTACCTGTTCCGGCGCGCATGGGCCTGCGCGCCCTACCTGTTCCGGCGCACCCGGGCCTGCGCGCCCTACCTGTTCCGGCGCGCATGGGCCTGCGCGCCCTACCTGTTCCGGCGTGCTCATGACGGTTCACTCACCATGAAGGAAATAGCGCGATGTCGTTCGCCTCCTGCCTGCGCTGCGGGCGGGTGTTCACTCGTCACCGATATCTTCGTTCCACAGCGCCGGCTGCGCGGCGATAAAATCGCGCAGCAGCTCGATGCACTCCTGATTCCGCAGATCAACGACCGTCACGCCCCGTTCGCGCAACCAGTCGAGCCCGCCCGCGAAATTCAGCGACTCGCCCGCCACTACGGTGCCAATCCGAAATTGCACGACCAAGCCGCTGCAATAATAGCACGGCGCCAGCGTGCTGACCATGATCGTATCGCGATACGTGCGCCGCCGGCCGGCATTTCTGAACGCATCGGTCTCGGCATGCAAGGACGGATCGCCCTGTTGCACGCGCCGATTGTGGCCGCGCCCCAACAAGAGGCCCTGCGCGTCGAACAGGGCCGCGCCAATCGGAATGCCGCCCTCAGCCATGCCCGCGCGCGCCTCGGCCAGCGCCGTCTGCAACATGGTGGTGTAGTTGCGTGCGTTCATCGTTCATCGTTCATCGTTCAATCTCGAATCCGCCGGCCTCAGCCCGCCTCATCCTCTTCATCTTCGGTTTCTGCCTGCGCGGCCCCTGCCGGCGCGGTCACCACCGCTGCTGACGCGGACGCGTTCATCAGCGCACTGCCCATCAGCAGCAGCGCGGTCGGGATTGCCACCACATATAAAAAGTAGGACAGCGCGCTAATGTGCACCGGATATTGGACCGCGCTGTGCGCACGATACATATTCCAGAACAGCAGCGCGACCGACAGCCAGACCGTCAGGAAATTCGGCATGGCGTCGCCGGAGTGCATGCTCTTCGTGCCGCGTGAACGTTCCTTCGTAAACGGAAAAAACAGATTACTGCCCAAATGCCCGAACTGGTCTTCAATAATATGCGTCGCCATCCCGAGTGCAACCACCGCGCCAAACATCCAGCCAGGATACAGCCACGTGCCATACCACAGCGCCACGATGCCCCACACCACCGCGCCGCACAGCGCCGCCAGCGTCAGGCTGTGACTCCATGAGCGATGCCACGGAATGAAGTGCACTTCCACCACGCCCTGCTTCGGGATGAAGCCGAAACTCGGCCCGCTGAAAATCGAAACGTGCGTCTCGGTTTGATAGGTCTGTTGAAACGCACACGCGACTTTGGCGCGCCCGACAGTCTTGCCACGATACTCGCTCCCCGCTTGCGGCACTTTGCCGGTGTTGACGATTGGCCCGATCTTGACGACCACCTCTCGGCGCGTGTGATCCATCACAATCGAGTACTGGCGCCAGAGATCCGCGCCCAGTTTGATCGTGTGGGTATGTAGATTGACTTGGCGCTGCTCCGCCGCGGCGCGCTCGATCGCGCGCGCAATCGTCGCGGCAATCTCGTCCGGGTCGGGCTCCGCGGCCGGCTCATGCATCACATCGTACTTGTGCAGAAACTTGTTCAATTTGAAATCCAGCGTGTCCGGCAAGATGCCAAAGACGCCGCCCAGCACAATAATGTAGGAGGTGTGCTCGACCGCATACGCCGTCGCACCGGGCACGCACGACGCCAGCGCCGTGGCCGAGATAAAATGGGTGAAGCCCTTCATTGCAGTCCCATAAAACGAGCGATCGCCGGGCCATAGCCGGCCATGTCCAAGGCTACGGGTATCAGCAACACCCCCATGCAGTTGCTGCGCCGCGAATAATACACGATCGGGATCATGCCAATACCCGTGCTGACCAGCATGATCAGCAAACCGCCCCAGCCGGTGATCGCAAAGACAAGGGTGGTCATGATCGCCAGCGTCAACCACGAAAGCAGCCGGTAATCCACGCGCTTGATCAACCAGATCGTGAGGCGCACCACCAGGCCCAACATGAAAAACGCCAGCGCGGCTGCAATCGCCATGGCCGCCAGAATCATCAAGAAATCCTTTTCGCCGTGCGGCACATAGCTGGTGCGCAGCATATTGGCCAAGCCGCCGCGCGCAATGCCGGCCAGCGGCACAAACAGCAGCAGAAACGCGCCGACATAATACACTAGCTTCGAGGCGCCCTGCGAAATAATGAAGGCGCGCTCGTCATTTTGCGCGGTGGCATGGCCGGCCAGCAAGCCGCCAATGCCGCCGGTGATGATCGGCATGTAGGCCGCAAAGAAGCCGCCGAGAAAGCCGCCGGTGATCCCGCGAAACGCAATGAAGCCGGTGCAGTCCACCGATTTGGGAATGTGCTGCTCCGGCACTTCGGTGCCCGACATGATATTCTGAATGACCCACGGAATGCCGAACAGTCCGACAAACGCCGGCATGATGTTGGAGAATTCAAAGGTGGTGTTGATCGGCGCTTTGCGCATCAAGATGAAGCCCAGCCAGCCGGCCAGCAGCAGGGTCAAAATGCCTGCCAGCAGTGATTTCCAAGCGTCCCAGAAGCGCGCCAGGCGGGTCGGCCCACGGTCACCGCCCTTGGGAAACTCGGACAAGACCATGTAGGCCAGGATCAGCATCAGGATCCAGAAATAATGCGGACCCATCACGGCCCGCGCGACGGACAACGTTTTGCTCAGCAGCGGCGCGACCAGCAGCAGACAGCCAATCCCGCCCAAGGCGCCCAGCGCGCTCAACATCGTGGCTTCGTAGCCACGGCCCTGCATCAGGTATTTCTGGGTGGGGAAGACCATCAGCACGGCGCTTTCATCCGGCGCGCCGAGGAAAATCGTCGGCACCGTGTTCAGAATCGTCCAGCCCACGATCAGGCCCATCATGAACGGCATGATCACATATGGGTCATTGCCGATCGCCGTTTTTTCCACCTGTTGGTGAAACACAATGAACAGCATCGCCACATTGTACACGTGCAACGCCGGCAGCCAGCCAATCACCGCCGAAACCAGCGTGCCCGCGCACGACGACAGCACCACTTTCAGCATCAGGGCAACCATGCCACCCCCCTATTTGACCAGGCGTAATTGGGTGGGACCATTGACCCGCACTTGCTTGGCGCCTTTGAACTCGACGATCAGCCCTTCGGCGCACACCATCTTGCCCGGTTCCGGCCGTTGGTCAGGCGGAATCTGCGCAAACGCCTGCGACCACATCACCACCGTCAATTCTTTGCCGCCGTCCTCAAGAATGATGCGATACGGTGCGCGCTCACTGGGAGGCGGAATCACAGATTTGACCTTGGCCTTGACGCGCACGGCCGTGTTGGCCTGCTTCGTCAGCGCCTCGCGCACACTCACGTCACCGCCGCCCGCCTGCAACTTCGGCTTCCCCGCCGGTTCGCTGACGGTCGTGATCATCCCGCGTGCCAGCAGGACAAAATCCGTGGCGTTCATCAATTTCAACTGCTTGACGCCTTTATAACTGGCAACCGTAACGGTGGCTTGTATCGCCGAATTCACGCCCGGGCGTTGGTCGCTCGGGATCGCCTCGTACGTGTCCGCCCAGCAGACCAGCGGCACGTCCGCCTTGTCGCCCACAAGGTAGATGGAGTACGGCGCGCGCGAACCGGCCGGGGCCAGTCGCACATTCTTGACCATGCCGCTCACCACCGCTTGCGCGCCATCGTCCAGCGCGGCCGCGGCGGTCGGCGTCAGGACAGACGTGGACGGTGTGGGCGTGGCGGCCGGCGGCTTTGTTTTGGCTGGCGTGGCGGCCGGCGGCTTTGTTTTGGTTGGCGTGGCGGCCGGCGCTTTGGGTTGTGCGGCCGGCGCCGCGCGCTCGGCCTTGCCAATTTCAATATTGGCCGCATCTTTCAATGTCAATTGCAGCTTGCCGCGATATTCACTGACGGCGACCGTCGCCTTGATTGATGCACCGGCGCACAGTGCCGCCGCATCGGCCAACTGCGCATAGGTGCTGCTCCAAAATACCATCGTCATTTCCGTGCCATGGTCGTCGAGCGTCACCATGTACGGCGCGCGCGTCCCTTCGCCCGGCGCGCGCACGGTGCGCACAATCCCCTTGATCTGCACATTTTTACCCACGTGGTCGGAGCCCAGTTCGCTCAGCGCCAGCGTGGGCGTGGCGGGTGTTTCGCCGGCGGCATCCGCTTGCGTGGCATCTGTCTGCGAGGCATCCGCAACCACCAGCACGTCGCGCGCATCGCCCAGTTGCAGTTGTGGCTCACCACGGAATTGCGAGACATTCGCGCGCACCTCGATGGTCGCGCCGCGCTGCAAGCGCGCTTCATCGCCGATCGCTTCAAAGACATTGCGCCAGGCAACGACCCGGCCATCACCGGTCCCGTCACTCATCACGATATTGTACGGCGCGCGTTCCGAGCGCGGTAGCTCAATGCGATTGATGATCCCGCGCACCGTGACCAGCGTGCCTTCGCCCATGCCGCCCAGCTCGTTGAAGGCCACCACGGTCGGCGCCACGCTGTCCAGCACTTCCAGATGCTCCGGCACTTGCAGCATCATGCTGACATTGTCCTCAATGACCCGCAACGTGCCGGCCACCTTGATCTTGTCGCCCTTGCGAATCTGCACACCGCGCTGCCGCAAGGCCTCGGCCACCGGCTTGAAGCCGCGCACACGCAGCTCGCCGCTGTCATCCGCAATCGTCAATTGCACGCCGGTCACTTTGCCGTTTTCCTCATAAAAACGAGGGGCCTGCGTCGCGCGCCCGGTCACGCTCTTGTAGGCGTAGTTCATGGTCGGCGAGATGGCGCCGATAGTCGTGCTCGGCACGTCACGGTACATCGCCATCAAATGCAGGCAGACCATGCCTACCAGCGCCACCAGCAGCGCGGCATAGCGCATGATGCTCATCGGAATGCGTTTCTGCATGCCCGTCCCACAGAATGGGCAGCGATCATGCGCGCCGACAAAGCGCCCGCAACTTGGACAGACAACGCCGGCGGCGGGGTGGTCGTGTGCACTCATTGGTTCCTCATGGTTGAGAGAGCGCCAGCATACCGCTGGGCGCACGATAACGGCATTGGCGCCTATTGTAGCACTTTCCACCCCCGCACGCAAATCTCGCGGCCAACAGCGGAATTGCCGCACGATCGCCGTTGCTTTTGACATTCCCGCTCGCTTTTGCTATACTATGGCGCTTCATGAGCAATGAACCATGATGCCGCGGCCCCTCGTGCGAGACGGGGTTTTCTTTTACTATGGACGAAGTGACTAGCTATGCCAAATCCGAAACGACGGCATTCGAGAACGCGTGGCGCGAAACGACGCACGCACTACACTGTGACTGCGATGGCCAGCGTCGCCTGCAAAAACTGTGGCGCACCCACGCTGCCGCATCGCGCCTGCACGGCGTGCGGCTATTACAAAGGCCGGCAAGTGGTGGTGGTGCGTCAGGATGCTGAGTAGCCACTCGGCCAGCGGCACCGCGCATGCGAATCGCGCTTGACGCAATGGGCGGTGACTACGCGCCACGAGAGATCGTGGCCGGCGCCGTCGCCTATGCGCACAAGGATCGGCCCGGCGTCCAGTTGACGTTGGTCGGTGACGCCGCCCAGATCGACGCGGTGTTGCGCGACTTGCACGCGACGACACTGCCGTTGCGCGTCGTGCATGCGCCCGAGGTGATCGCCATGCACGAGGCGCCCGCCGCTGCCCTGCGCCGCAAGCGCGATTGCTCGGTGGCGGTCTGCATGCGTCTGGCACATACCGGCGAAGCTGACGCCGTCGTCACCGCCGGCCATACCGGCGCCGCCGCCACTGCGGCCGCGCTCGAGTGGCGCACGCTGCCCGGCATCGACCGGCCGGCCATCGCCGCGCTGGTGCCCGGCCCGCTTGGCGCCACGGTCTTGATTGATGCTGGTGCGACGGTCAACTGTAAACCGACGCATCTGCTGCAGTTTGCGCAGATGGGCGCGTGCTACGCGCATTACATTCTGCAACGGACACATCCGGTCGTCGGCCTGCTCTCGATTGGCGAGGAAGACGCCAAGGGCAATGCCGTCACGCGTGACGCATTCAAATTGCTACGCGAGAGCCGGCTGCATTTTTATGGTAACGTTGAGGGACAAGATTTGTTTTCCGGTAAGGTTGATGTGATTGTCTGTGACGGCTTTGTGGGCAATGTCGCCCTCAAAGTCATGGAAGGCATGGCCCACGGCATAAGCCTGCTGTTCGAGCGCCACACGGCGCGCGGCGGCCTGCTGCGCGCGGTGCAGCGCTGGCTGTTAAAGCCGGTGGTCTGGCGCATTGGCCGGCGTTTTGATGCCGCCAAGCTGGGTGGCGCGCCGTTGCTGGGCGTCGCCGGGGTCTGCATTTGCGCGCATGGCAACTCGCGCGCCAACGCCATCGTCAGCGCCATCGAACGCGCCCGCGAGGCCGTCGCCACGCAACTGAACGACCGGATCACCGAAGCACTGGCGCTCTAATGGAACTGCCGCCTAAAATCCAGAATCCCGTGC